>NZ_NFJC01000030.1 GCF_002159665.1 Desulfovibrio sp. An276 | reverse complement strand
ACAGCCTGTGGAGAGGCTCCTTGCCTCGTTGAAGCGGAACCCGCCCAGGGATCAAGCTAGCTTGTTTCCGCTGGGAATCCTCCGCCTTTAGGCGGGGGAGGATGTCAAGCGCCATGCCGGGCGCACAGAGCAAGAGAGCCTTCCCAATGGTCCGCATAGCGGTTCGGGAAGGCTCCTCTCGTCTTGTAGCCTGATGGACGCTGTTCTTGCGCCCTAGCTTCTGAACTTCTTCAAAGAGACAGCCGAGCGGGGACGTGCCACCCTGCGCCTGGGGCGAAGCTCCGCGGCCCTGGCAAGATTGTCTGTCTGCCCGATGCCGGCTGCAGGGGCGTCCTCCTGGACGCTTGCGTCTTCCTTCGCGGCCTCTGGAGCAAGGTCAAGCCCCATCCCGTTATTTGGGGCAGCCAAAGCCTCGGCTTCGGGCTTCTCCTCAACCGGTTCCACCACCTGCGCTGTCACAGGTTCGGACACAGATTCCGACACAGGCACCTGCCTGTTCGCACTCACCTCGCCTTGCGTCTCGCTGTCTGCAAGGCGTTCTGCAGCCTCTGCCCTGGCAGCTGTATCCTGCACTTCCGACAGGCTCTCCTGTTCTTCCCTCGCCTCCATCACAGGTGCATTCGTCACGGGCTCCTGGCTCTCCAATACGCTCTCCTGTACGGTAGTCTTCTCGACACTGGACAAAGCCTCGGGCGCTGGCACAGACTCTGGCTCGGACGCAGAGGGTCCATCCATGTCTATGACCAGGGGAGCTGCCGCGGAAGGTGCTGCACTCTCTTCCTTTCTGCGCAGCTTTCCGAAAAGGCGCGAGACTCTGCCCTCATTCTTTGCGCCTTCCTGCTCGTCCCCTGTTCCTTCCGCCTCCCTGGCCTTTTCCTGACCAAGGCCAGCCACGCTCACCAGTGTCTTCACAAGGGACGACACCTGGGCAAGGCCTGCCCTTGGACGCTCGCGCAGCCCAAACAGGGCCGAGAGCGCATGATCCGTGGGCACACCGGCCCGGCTCAGACTCTCCGCGCAATGGGTCGAGTAGGAGAGGACACGCTCGCCGTTGCGCAAAACGGACTTGACCGCCCTCTTCAGGGCTGCCGCAAGCTGCGGTTCAAGCACGGCTGCCTCGCCGCCGCCACCGCAGCAGGGAATGTCTATCACCCTGTATTCCCCTGTGAGCAAAGGCTGCAGGGATTTGCCAAAGACCTCCCTGCCCCTGTCCGCGCAAGGGATCATCACATGATACGGAGCAAGGCTCATGGGCTGGTGCAAGAGCTCGCGCAGGGCCACGTACACGGGCTCCACGGCAATGCCCCTGGAAATGAGCCAGGCCTGGGTCACTGGGCTTATGGCGTAGAGGCCGGTTACCCCCTTCTCCTCCATGACCTTGCGCAAGGAAGCGACCTTCTTGTGGGCTGCGTCTTCCATGCCAAGGTCTGCCATGGCAGCCCCGCTCTCGGCCAGGATGACGCCGCGGCCGTTCTCGTGCATGAAGCGGGCAAGCTTCAGGGCTGTCTTCGGATAGACGCAGCAAAAATCCGCATCCAGAAGCAGGTTCTTGCCTGGCCTGGCACTCTTTGCAAAGACAGAGACAAGGCGTGAGAGGGACAGGGTCTTTCCGTGCCCGGGCCTTGCCAGGCGGTTGCCGTGTGTCTGCACGTGGTTCTTGCGCAGAAGGCGCACAAGGCTCACCCCGTCAATGCCCTTGTCGCACACAGCCGTACAGGCCCCGCACATAAAGCAGTGCCAGGCAAGCAGGGGCTTTGAGGGCAAATCCGAAAGGTCCATGCCGTGCTTGTGCAGCATGGGAGAAAAGTGTGTGCAGCGGCCGCAGTGATCGCAGTTCTCCACCATGGCCGCGGCCTGGGCGCGCAGATCCTGGCGCCCGAGCTCAAGCCTCGCTGGCCCTGCGTCTTCCCTGGCTTCCTGCTCCCCTTGCTCACCTTGCGCCTTCTTGCCGAATATATTGTCTACGCCTTCCCTTGCCTGGGCCAAAAGCCCCTTTTTCTCCTGTTCTTCCCGTGCCGCGTTTTCCAGGGCGCGCACGCGCCTGTTGTGCACAATGATGCGTCCCTCAAGGGCAGCGTGGCTCACAAGGTGCGCCACTGCCTCTGCCACGGGCACATCCTCGAAGCCGCCCAGATGGGCAAAGAAGTTCCGCTTCAGGAAAACGCCCTGCCCAAGGGAGGGGCCAGCGCCGTGGCCTGGCTTTACGGCAGACCCAATCCAGCGCAGGGTGCGCTGCAGTGCGGGCACGCTTGCCGGAAGCGAGAAGGCGCCAAGGACAGCGCGCTCCTGGCCCATGGTGCTTAAGACACCCTCGTCAAAGTCGTCCGGCAGGAGCACGCAGTCCGCCACAAAGAGCACGTAGGTTCCTGCAAGGGACGCGACCACGCTGTTCAAATCCGACATCTTCTCGATGCGTACTACCCTGGCACCAGTGCGTCCCGCATCCTCTGCCATCTCCCCTGCCTCTGGCAGAAGGGCTGCCACGCATTCGGTCCAGGGGGCCTTCAGGGCGGAGTAGATGGTGTTGGCAAGGGTCGTTGAGCGCTCGCCTGCGACAACAACCACGCTCACAAGGGGTCTTGTCTCGCTCTCTTGCGGCAGGGGCCTAAGCATATGGGGACGGTTTGCAAAGCCTGTGAGGGCAAAGGGAATGTCCGAGGCAAAGGTGCAGTGGGCAAGGGCCCCTTGCGTATAGCGGGCGCGTCCGAGGCTGCGCGCAAGGCCAACAAGACAGTACTGGCGATCCGGCCCGGCAAGGGGGGTCAGCACAAGGCCTGCGGAAGGCAGGGCCTCAAGGGCCTCTGCCAGCGCCTCGCGGCGCAGGTAGGCAGTGACAGGGCGCACGGCAAGGACCTGGCTTGCGCCCTCCTGGAAGGCGCGTGTGAAAAGCTCGTCCAGGTCAGCCACCCTTGTCACATCGCGAAAGCCCCCGAGGGGTGTGGTGTCGCGCTCAAGGGAAAGCGGGGAGCCCTGGGGACGGTTTCCGTCACCTGAGCACATGGAACAGGTGATGACGCGCATCTCAAGGCTTCTGGCTGCATCAACCACAAGGGCAGCCGCGTCGTCCGGGGTCTCCTCGTCGCGCACGCACACCAATATGCTTGTTCCGCCCATGGCAAGGCTGTCCCTTGTCTGCGCTGCCCTTGGTGCGTCGTGGGGCAGATCGTCCAGGCGCAGTGCGTCCAGCGCATCAGCGCCCTTGCTTGCCTGGCGCAGCTGTTCGGAGGAGTCCACGAGGGCCATGATGCCCTCGTGCATGTCGTGCTGGCGGCGCTTCTTGAAGAGGATGGCAACCCAGTAGAGGTAGCCTGCGGCAAGGACAGTGCCAAGGAGGATCAGCAGTGTGAGGGTGAAAAAGCCCGCCTCGACCGTGGCAAGGCCAGCCATGGCAGCTCTGGCAAAGAGGATGGGCACTGCTGCCACGCAAAAGGCCTTGGTGCGCATGCCGCACATACCAAGGACAAGGCCCACCAGGGCCACAGGCACGTTGAGGACAAGGAGAAGGACAGTGAGGAAGAGGCAGTACTCCAGGGGCAGCACAGCGCGCCTTGGAAGGCTCTTGCCTGCCTGCCTGCGGGCTGCCACCCAGCGATGTATGGAAGACTGCAGAAAGGCTCTTGTCAGGGTGCAGGCAGTGCCCGAAGCTGCGGCCAGGGCAAAGACGCTCACAATGAGTCCAAGGGCAAAGCCAAGGTCGGAAACGGCCAATGTGATGGCCTGGGACTCCGGCAAAAGAAAGACCAGGATGCCGGCAGGCAGGCTCACCACAAGCAGAACAGTCGAGAGCAGGGGAGAATTGGCCGCGAAGTCCGCGTACCTGCCGAGCATAAAGGGATTGACAAAGCTTGTGCCCCTTTGTGTGTAGAAGGCGCACATAAAGATGGCAAGGACAAGAAGACAAAAGAGCACTGGCCGGACAAAACGCTGCATACTTTCCCCTGGGACGCCTTTGAAAGTTTTTGCCGGCTCATGGCACGAATGCACCACAGGGCCGGCCTTGGGAATCCGCTTTTTTCGGATCCCCCGATTTTGGGGGCAGGCGCCCGTAAAAATGTACGTGTTCTTTGGCCTTTTCGCAAGGCGTGCGAAAAGAGCCGCAAGGGGCTTCATGGGCTTCCCTGCGGCTCTCTTGCATACGATTCCCGGGCTTTTTTCAGGGAACGAGGCGCGTCTGGCAGAAGGCTATGGGCTGGCGCAGGGTCGGAAGGTAGCGCTCAAGCAGTATGCCCTCCACCGGGGGCACGTCCTGGCCGAAGGTGCCCCGCACGCCAAGGGTTGTGAACTGTACTGCCTTGTCTATGGCAAGGGAGAGGCTGTCGCCCTGCATGAGGCAGCCAGTGAGAACAGAGGCGAAGATGTCTCCAGTACCCGGATAGTGGGCCGGGATGTAGTCGCAGTCCACGCGCCAGTACTTGTCTATGCTGCGCTCGTAGGCAAGGACGGAGCTGTACTCCGGGCTCGGGCCCTCGGTTATGGGCATGCTTGTGCCAACGACTACGGCAGGCCCCATGTCGGAGAGGGCCTTCAGGTAGCCTTTGAGATCGTTCAAGGTGTGGCGCGCGTGGTAGTCGAGGTTCAAAAGCAGGCAGATTTCCGTGAAGTTTGGGGTGATGACAGTGGCCTTTTTTATGAGCCAGCGCATCTTCTCGACCATCTGCGGGGTCATGGTGGGGATAAGGACGCCGTCGTCGCCAAGGACAGGGTCTATGACCGTGAGGCCTCCGGGAGCCAGAAGATTGTCTATGCAGCGGGTGACGCTTTCCATCTGCTTTGGGCAGGCCATGAAGCCGGAGTAGACGCCGTCAAAGGTATCGCCCCGCTCCTCCCAGTGCGAGAGCATGTGCTCCATGTTCTCTGTGAGATCGAGAAAGGAGAAATTGCGCGTGCCAACGGTCTGGGTGGAGAGCACGGCCGTGGGCAGGGGAATGGGCTGTATGCCCATGCAGGACAGAACGGGAATGACCGCTGTGAGCGACGTTCTGCCAATGCCGGAAATATCGTGTATGGCCACAACACGGGGAATGGAATTGCGCAAGGGACTCCTCCGATAGGGATTGCCAGCCCGCCGCCCGCAAAGGCTGCAGGCCCAGAATGGAGCTTCAATATATTCCAGGGGCGCCAATTTGCAAGTGCCGCACTTGACTTTGCGGGGGTGAAAAGGGAAAACGTGCCCTGCCAAACAGTGCAAAAAAGTCCACCCCAGGAGGTTTTTTCATGGCGCAACATCATGTCTACGGCCCGGTTCCCTCGCGCAGGCTCGGGCGCTCCCTTGGCGTGGACATTATTCCCTTCAAGACCTGTACCTACGACTGTACCTACTGCCAGCTGGGCCACACCACCCTGCATACGGCAAAGCGCAAGGAGTACGTCGATGTAGACATGGTGGCAGAGGAGCTTCGCAGCCACCTTGAAAGGGACAGGCCTGACATCATAAGCCTAGCCGGTTCTGGCGAGCCGACCCTGAACAGCGGCCTTGGGCGTCTCATCACACGCATCAAGGAGATGACCGACGTGCCGGTTGCGGTGTTCACCAACGCCTCCCTCCTGTGGATGCCAGAAGTGCGCGCAGACCTGGCCCTGGCTGACATCGTAAGCCCCTCCCTGGATGCGGCAACAATGGCGTGTGCCGAGCGCATCAACGCTCCCGCAAAAGGCCTTGAAATTAATGTTATACTTGAAGGTGTGCGCGCCTTTTGTGCCGAATACAAGGGGCAAATCTGGATCGAGATATTGCTTGTGAAGGGTATAAACGACAGCCTGGAAGAGCTGGCACGGCTTAAAGAAGTACTTGAATCCCTTCCCCGCTACGACAAGATACAGCTGAATACCGCCACAAGACCCCCTGCAGACAGTGATGTCAAAGCCTTGAGTGAAGAAGAACTTCAGGCAGTAGCTGAAGTTTTGGGGCTGCCATGCGAGATCATAGCCTCCTGGCACAAGAAAAGCGGGGGAGAAATGCACGACGCGAAGGTCCAGGCATCGGACGTGCTCGAACTTGTGCGCTGCCACCCTTCCACGGCCGAGGATGTGGCAAACGGCCTTGTCATAACAAATGCTCTTGCAGAAAAGCTCATAGCCCGGCTTCTTTCCGAGGGCAGCATTCAGGCCGAGGAGAGAGCCGGCAAGACCTACTACATCGTGCGCGAAGAGGACCAGATTCAGGGCTGATTCGGGCAAGGCAGGGCGCCATCCCGGGGCTTCACATGACGGCCCCAAGAGGGTATAGGAGCCCGGAACACTTACCCCTGAACTGAAATCAGCAACCCAAAATCAGTCACATACTGCCAAACAACAAAAAAATCAGGCAACACGGAGTTTGACATGGCTCTCAGCATAGGAATTGTCGGCCTTCCCAATGTGGGCAAGTCCACCCTCTTCAACGCCCTCACCAAGGCCCAGAACGCCCAGGCCGCAAACTATCCCTTCTGCACCATCGAACCCAACAAGGCCACTGTGGCCGTGCCGGACAAGCGTGTGGACGCCCTTACCCTCAAGGCAAAGCCCAAGAAGACCATCTACGCCTCAGTGGATTTCATCGACATCGCAGGCCTTGTGCGCGGTGCAAGCAAGGGCGAGGGCCTTGGCAACCAGTTCCTTGGCAACATCCGCGAATGCGCTGCCATCGTGGAAGTGGTGCGCTGCTTCGAGGACGAGAACATCACCCACGTGGATGGCTCCATTGACCCCTTGCGCGACATCTCCACCATCGAGACCGAACTGCTTTTGGCAGACCTTGAGACTGTCCAGCGAAGGTTCGAGAAGCTGCAAAAGCTCTGCCGCACCTCCAAGGAGGCCCGCCCCCTGGCAGAAATGGTGGAAAAGCTCGCAGCCCACCTGAACGAGGGCAACCCTGCCCAGAGCTTCGAGTGGAACAGCGAAGACGATGCTGCCCGCAACCTCTGGCGCGAGATGGGCCTGCTCACTGCAAAGCCCGTCATCTACTGCGCCAACGTGGACGAGGACGGCCTTGGCGGAAACGAGCTCACTGCCAAGGTGGAAGCCTATGCCAGGGAGCACAACAGCGGCTTTGCCATCATCTGCGCCCGTCTCGAAGAAGAACTGCAGGGCCTTGAGGAAGAGGAGCAAAAAGAAATGCTTGCCTCCTACGGCATCGAGGCAAGCGGCCTTGAGAGCGTCATCCAGGCTGGCTACGCAACTTTGGGCCTTCAGAGCTACTTTACCGCAGGTCCCGACGAGGTGCGCGCCTGGACCATACACAAGGGCTGGAAGGCTCCCAAGGCAGCAGGCGTCATCCACACGGACTTCGAAAAGGGCTTTATCCGCGCAGAAGTCATCTCCTACGACGACTACATGAGCCACGAGAGCGAGGCTGCCTGCCGCGCTGCAGGTGTCCTGCGCGTTGAAGGCAAGGAGTACGAGGTGCAGGACGGCGACGTCATGCACTTCCTCTTCAACGTCTAATCACCCAATTATTCTTAAAAATTTCCCGGCCCGGCGCAAAGCCGGGCCTTTTTTTGTGCCAGGGAAGCTTTGTGAGAGCTGTCCTTCCTGGCAGTTTTGGGCAAGTTTTTGCCCATTCCCCCATGACAAATCCGGGCGCAATTTTTGTATTCTCCGCAAGGAATCTGGCCCGTATCAGTCCCCCGGAGAATCCCATGTTTCGCCTGACACTTGCACTACTCCTTGTGCTCACAATAAGTCCTGCCGCAACCCTTGCAAAGCCCGATACCGCAAGGAGCCGGGGCCTTGTGGATGTCCACAGCCACGCCATAGTGCCTGTCTTTCGCGACTACGTGAATGCCCATGGCGCTGCCCAAGAGGAGACCTTCCCCCTGCCCTTGTGGGAAGTGGAAAGGCATCTGGCCTTCATGGACAAAATGGGCATAGAAACCTCTGTCCTGACACTTCCCGCTCCCCTGCCCTCCTACGGGGACAGGGAAAAGAGCCGCGAGATCGTGCGCAAGGCAAACAGGGCCTTCCACGACATCAGGGCGCGCTATCCGGGGCGCTTTCTTTTCTGCGCCTCCCTGCCCCTGCCGGACGCGGAAGGAGCCCTGGAAGAGGCAAGGTACGCCCTGGAAGAGCTTCGGGCTGACGGCATACGGCTTGCCACAAACAGTCGCGGCCTCTATTTGGGCGACCCTGCACTGGATCCTGTCATGCGCTATCTCGACAGCGTCCACGCAGTGGTCATCCTCCATCCCCACAGGCCCGAGCCCGTGAATGCGGCAACGACCTTGGCCACACCCCTGGCCGTGTACGAGTATCCGGCAGAGACCACAAGGGCCATCGTAAACATGCTGGCCCACGATGCGTTCAGGCGCTTTCCCAACATCCGCTATGTGGTCCCCCACTGCGGCTCCTTCCTGCCGCTGGCGCTCCCGCGCATCAAATCCCTTCTGCCAGCCCTGGCGCAAAGGGGGCTTTTCCCGGACGTGGACCTTGAGACAAGCCTGAAGCAGCTCTACTTCGACCTTGCCGGAGCCCCGACCCCGGAGGTCGTGCAGACTCTTCTCTCCATCACAAGCCCGGATCATCTGCTCTACGGCACAGACTACCCCTATGTGCCGGACAGGGCCCTCGAAAAGATACCCGCAGGCCTTGGGCAAACCCTTGAGGAAGCGGGAATGGAGAAGGACAGGGTTTTCTTCGGCAACGCGAGGGAACTCTTTGCAGGAAGCAGGGCTGCACAGAAGTGAACCGTCGCACAAGAAAGGACAAATACAGCCGGTAATCCCGGCAAGGAGCATACATTCATGAAAAAGAATATCGGTCCCACCCTGGCCCTCTACCCCACCCCTGCAGTAGTCGTGGGCGCTTTTGTGAACGACAGGCTGAACTGGATCCTTGTTGCCCACATAGGCATCATGGGCCACGATCGCGTGGTTGTGAGCATGCACAAGGCACATCACACCAACAAGGGCATCGAGGCTTCCGGCAAGCTCTCCATCAACATTGTGGACAAGACCATGCTTGAGGCTGCGGACTACGTGGGCACTGTGAGCGGCGCTCGCACGGACAAGTCCAATGTGTTCGAATACACCATGGGCAGCGCAGGCACACCCGTCATCAGCGCTAGCCCCCTTGTGATGGAGTGCGAGGTTGTGGACAACTACCAGACCGAAGGCTTCGACAATTTCATCTGCAAAATCGTGAACACCTGGGCAGAGGAAGAGATCCTCGATGCAGATGGCAAGATTGATTACGACGTTTTGAAACCCGTTCTTTTTGAGATGCCAACCTACCACTACCTCTTGTGCGGCGAAAGGCTTGGCAAATGCACAAGCTACGGCAAGAAACTCAAGGAAAAACAGACCCAATAGGGAGGAGCGCTCCAGTGAAAAAGCTCTTTCTGATTCTTGCCCTGCTCGTTTTGCAGGCAGTACCCACCCTTGCCGAGGACAGCAAAATGCCGGCAAACGAGAACTTCGTGCGCCTTTCGCTCATCACGGTCGATCCCGCACGTCTCGAAGAATACAAGGCGTATCTGAAGGAAGGTGTGACGGCCTCCATGAGCAGGGAACCAGGCGTGCTTGTCCTCTACCCCACCACACGCAAGGACGCACCGAACGTGTTCACCATCCTGGAAATCTACGCAAACAGGGCTGCCTACGAGAGCCACATCAAATCAGCGCATTTCCAAAAGTACAAGCAGGGCACCCTGGATATGGTGCAAAGCCTTGAGCTCGTGGACGTAGACCCGCTCGTCCCAAGGCTCAAGATAAAGTAACCTTTCAGCATCTTTTACAATAGACCGAGCTGTGGCTTTTTTTCCTTGACTTGCGGCGCATGTCCGGTCTAAAGAAATTCCTGTCGGGGACGACCCCGACCATTTTTCCAAGCCGATTTTTGGGGACGACCCCGAAAACCGGCTTTTTTTGTGCGCCCCCCTTTGGGGAATGCCAAAAAGCATACACTCCAGCCTTCCATCTCCCCCCAAGGAAGGACCCGGAACAGCCCCGGTTACAAGAGCCGACGTACCGGGGCTGGCCGGGAAATCTCTTCTGCCCGCTCCCTGGCAAAAGATCAGGGCATGGCCGAAAGGGAACTTTTGGCCATGCCCTACATGCTTTTTCGACCTGTCCAATCAAGGGCGCGAGAGAAAGGCCGAAAAGGCGCCGCGCGACTGCACGAGGGGGGAAGGAATGCAGTTGCTTTGTGTTCTTGCTTCTGGTTCTTTGCTTTGGATACTTTCAGGGCAGTCTCATCTGCCCTGGATACACTTCCACAGGGAAGAGACAGAGCAGGAGTGCAGCATGTGCACCTGGATGTTCTGCGACTTTGCGTGCTCAAGGGCCTTGCGGCGCGCCTCATGGGAAATCTGCTTCGTGAAGATAACCACTGCGTCCGGCGAACCGATGCGTGCCTTGAAGTCCGGGGTGTCGTGCAATATGCACTTGAGTTCGACGCCACGCTTCTTCGCTGTCTTGATATAGTCCTGCTTCAGTCTGTCTATTCCGCCAATCAGTGTGATGCTCATATTGCCTCCAAAAAAGGAACGTGGACGGTAAATCATTGAAAAGTGTAGCTTGTCCTGTTGGAAGCAAAGATATTGAAATCGGATTTCAAAGTCAATAGCACTTTACTCTTATTTTCCCCACTCAAAAGCCGATATCCCTGTATTTGTCCTTGCAGACTTCATTAGAGGGATGGATTTTTCTTTTGTACCATCAATTTTGCGCATCCCTGGAAATGCAATATTTTCGCTTTTGCATGAGGTAGCCTCCATTGCACCCGGCATACAGCTCTATCACGAGAGGCAAAGGCTGTAGGTCAGAGACAAAAAAATCCCGCAGGCCCAAAGGTCTACGGGAGGAAAAATCGACAGGGAAGGATGGCTATTCCCTGGGCCTGAGCGAGGCAATGACTGGATCTGCTGCCTCCATCTGGCCGCTTACGGAGATGAGAACCACGTAGTCCTTCAGGATATGCAGGGAATTTCTGATACGCACGTTTTCGGAGGCTACGTAAAACACCCAGGTCTTGTCGTCCTTCTGATGTATGCCGCTCACGTTCAGGTCTCTGGCTGCCTTGTGTACCAGGGCCTCCATCCTCTTGCCCTCCCTGGGGAAGAGGCGGGCACTCAGGACAGTCTTCTTGTCCGCGGAGATGAGCTGAACGCTGTCGTCCACGATTTTTTCCTGCCAGCCGGCCGGCACATCCAGGGTGAAACGCTGATAGGAAGGCCCGTATTCCCTGACCAGGGCCTCAGACGGTGCTGGACAGGCAAGGACAAGGGCGAACACAAGTGTCAGATACAAAAGGGCATGGTATGATGCGCGATTGGTGGTCATGGCAGAGATCCAAAGGCAGGGCCTTGAGCCTTGCCGTCTTGTGGGCATTGATGGGTTGTTTTGGCAGTGCCCGTAGTTTTTCCGAAAACAGGAAAGGAGTCGGACAACCACTGACAGCTTTCTTTTAGTCCAGCAAGGCCGCAAAGGGAAGATCCCGCATATCCTCACTGTTGTTCTGGCAAAAATAGTTATATTCATCATGTACACTGGCACTTTGAGAAAGGTAGGCGGTTCTACCATGCTGGCTCTTCCCCGGCGATTCTGGACATCCTGCAACTGAAGCCGCAAGACAGGGTGCACATGACCGTGGATGCAGGGCGTCTGATAATCGAATCAATCCGGGGGAAGAAATACAGCCTTAAGGAATTGGTTATCCTATGCGACGCATCAGCACCTCTCTCTGGCGAAGATGCCGCGTGGACCGGCTCTTGCCCTGGGGGGGGGGCAGGGAGCTTGTCTGATGCGGCGCGGAGATATTTTTCAGCTGAGCCCGGATCCTGCCACAGGGCATAAACTTCAGGGAAACCGTCTCGTGTTGATAGTGTCGCCCGACAGATTCAACGCCTGCACGAAGGTTCCCATTGTCCTGCCAATCACTGACGGCAATGTTGCCCGCACAGCCGGATTCGCGGTATCGCTTGATGGCTGCGGCACAGTCACAAGAGGGGTGATTCGCTGCGACCAGCCCCGCGCTCTGGATGTGCGGGCACTGCAGGGCAAACGCCTGGAAAGTGTCCCCCAAGACGTCATGGAAGATGCCCTGGCAAGGCTTGCCACCATCCTTGGCTAGACTCCTCTTTCCTGTCCGCCTTCCTGTCCGCTTTCCGCATTTTTAGATGTTTTGGCATTGCAGCCCCTTGGACCAGCTGCTATAGTGTGTCCAATTTTCCTGCCTGCAGGACTGCACAAAGGCCTTCAGGAAAGAATCTCTTCACAAAACTTTCAACCAATACCACAAGGATAGATACCATGGCAGACTTTGCACAACTGACCTACAAGGGCGATCTGCACGTCGAATGCGAACACCTTCAGAGTGGCGCCAAATTCACAACCCATTCCAGCGACCAGCCCAACGCCATCCTGGACGGTTTCAACCCTGTCGAGCTGTGCGCCACCTCTCTTGGCGCCTGCGCCATGACCGTAGTGGCCTTCTTTGCCAGCAAGCACAACATCGACGTGAGTGGGATGACCATGCGAGTCAACAAGGAAATGCGTACCAAGCCCTACGGCATCAGCAAGATTGAGCTTGTCTTCGACATGCCTGACAGGGAATACAGCGACAAGGACAAGGCCCAGATCGAGCGCGCAGCCAACTCCTGCCCCGTGCACGGCGCCTTCCGTCCGGAAATCGAACAGGTCTTTACCTTCAATTGGAAGAAATAGCCGAAGGCCGCAAGCCCTAAGGTTCGTTCACAATTCACCCCGTTTGGTCCGTATGATCAATCGGGGTTTTCCTTTTGCTTCCCGCCCCGCGCCTTTTGCCTGGCACCTGCCTGCAATTTTTGCAGCAGGTTGTTGCACAATTTGAGTGTTCACCCAAACAATTCTCGACTCGCAATCACGCAGTGCGTTTCTGCAAGGTGTCCCCTGTCCTATCCCTGTGGCTTTCGCTTGCGCAAAAAGGCAAACTCTCCCGGATCGTCGAGCAAAAAGGCGTCAGCGCCGTCAAGGCTCATGCGCACTACCTCTGGCATGGAGCAGTTGCCTATGACACAGGTGAAGATGCCCCTGCCTTTCATGCTGCACAGTCTGCAGCCCGAGGCAACACCCTTCGGCAGAAGGCTTACGTCCAGGGCCCTGGCAGGGCCAATCTGGCAGGAATCATCCTCTCCCCCAATGTAGCCTGTGACAATATCCGGGACATTCTCCCTTGCCCTTGCAAGAAAGTCCCTGTCCCGTGACGCCAAAAGCAGGGGGAGCTCGTCCCTGGCGGCAAGGCAGGCGAAAAGAGCCTTTTCGTCTGCGCATTCGCGCACAAAAAGGCACAGGGGAAGGGCTATGCGCGTGCACAGTGCAAGCACGTCACGCAAGGGATACGGCTGTCCATCGCCCTCACCTGCCCTGCACTGAAGCCCGTCCTCAAGGAGGCAGACGCTCGCAAAGTCTGCCTCCGCATCCTTGGCAAGCTCAAGGCCTGCCAAAAGATCCGGACGCTGGGCACGCATGGCCTCATGGGCTCCGAAGAGGATGCGCGAGGTTTTGGCAAAGAAGGAAGCGCTCGTGGTCATGGCTTTTTCCCGATAGGAGATTTCGGCCAATACGCAGCCCCGGTCCCGGGACCAGGTCGAGCCCGGGAACTGCTACTCTTCTGATCTCGCGCTGAAGCCTGCCTTTTGCGCGAGCTGGCCCAGTTTTTCCGCTATGCCGTCCACATCCAGGAAAAGATCGTGACGCTGCTCTGCCTGGGTTGCGTGCTCTATGAACATGTCCGGCACGCCAATGCGGCAAAGCTCGAAAGCCCCCATAAGGCCTCTGTCGCAGGCAAATTCCAGAAGGGACGAGCCAAATCCGCCCTGCACTGCTCCTTCCTCGACACTCAGAATGAAGCGGAAATTCTTCATGATGTCCAGGATCTGCTCTTCCGGCAGGGGTTTCAGCCACACGGGGTCGAAGACCCGGATGGAGCAGCCGTACTTTTCCTCCACTGTCCTTGCTGCCTCGCAGGCCACGGGAACGCAGCGCCCCACAGCCAAAACGGCTATGTCCGAACCTTCCTTTACCACTTCACCCCTGCCAGTGGGGAGAATGGCGCGCTCTTGATCCACCTCCACGCCAAAGGCAGCACCCCTTGGGTAGCGTATGGCAAGTGGGTGCCCAAAGTCCGCTGCCGTAGCCACGCAGCGGGCCAGCATGTTCTCGTCCCTCGGGGCCAGAAGGTGCATGTTGGGAAGGAAACGCAGATAGGAGATGTCGAAGACACCCTGGTGCGTGCCTCCGTCCTCGCCCACAAGACCTGCCCTGTCTATACAGAAGGTGACAGGCAGATCCTGCAGGCAGACATCGTGTATAATCTGATCGTAGGCGCGCTGCAAAAAGGTCGAGTAGATGCAGGCAAAGGGCCTGTAGCCAGCGCAGGCAAGGCCTGCAGCGAAGGTGATGGCGTGCTGTTCGCAGATGCCCACATCAAAGAACCTGTCCGGTATGGCCTGCTGGAAGGCCGTTGTGCCAGTGCCGTCCGGCATGGCCGCGGTGATGGCCACAACGCGCGCGTCCTTCTTGCCAAGGCGCACCAGCTCCTGACCGAAAATCTTGGTAAAGGAGGGGACACCTGATTTGGAGGGAATGAGTTTTCCTGTCTCCGGCACAAAGTGCCCCACACCGTGGTAGTGGGTGGGATCCTCTTCTGCTGCCTGGAAGCCGTGGCCCTTCTGGGTTCGCACGTGCAAAAGGACAGGTCCGTCCTCCACTGCCAGGGCGCGCTCCAGATGCTGGCGCAAGGTCGGGATGTCGTGGCCGTCCACAGGGCCTATGTAGGCAAAGCGGAAGGCCTCGAAGAGCATGCCAGGCGTGAAGAAGGACTTGAAGCTCCACTCTCCGCGCTCCGCGTAGACTGCAAGCTTGCCGCCCACCCTGGGGATGGTGCGCAAAAAGGAGAGCACGTCCTTGCGGGTCTGGCGAAACCAGCGCCTTGTGAGCGTCCTTGAGAGGAAGCGCGAGAGAGCGCCTACGTTGGGGGCAATGGACATCTCGTTGTCGTTCAGGATGACAATGAGGCGCCTTCCCTGATGGCCTGCAAGGTTCAGCCCCTCGAAGGCCTCGCCGCCTGTAAGTGCTCCGTCGCCTATGACTGCCACCACGTGGTGGTCAAGGCCGCTCAGATCCCTTGCAGCCGCAAAGCCCAGGGCAGCCGAGATGGATGTCGAGGAGTGGCCTACGCCAAACACGTCGTAGGGGCTTTCTGCGCGCCTCGGAAAGCCTGCCAGGCCGTCCTTCTTGCGCAGGGTGGAGAAGGCCTCTGCCCTGCCTGTGAGGATCTTGAAGGGATAGCTCTGATGGCCCACGTCCCAGATGAGCTGATCCTTGTTCATGTCGAGCTCGGACAAAAGGGCCAGGGTGAGCTCCACAGTGCCAAGGCTCGGCGCAAGATGGCCGCCGTTTGTGGAGCAGACGTCCAAAATGCGCGTGCGCACCTCGGTTGCAAGCCTTTCCAGCTCCGCGTTTGTGAGATCGTGCAGGCCGTCCGGAAGATTCAGTGTTTTCAGATAGGGTGTCTGATTGTCCATTGCTGCCTCACTTGACTCTTTTCACAGTGTACAGGGCAAGGCCGCGCAAAAAGTCCGCATCCCTGCCTTCCATGCCGTCAAGGGCAGCAATGGCCTTTTGGGCGTGCATGTTTGCAAGCTCCCTGCTGCGCTCAAGACCAAGGAGTGCCGGATAAGTGTTCTTGTCCTGCTCCTCGTCCGAGCCAGCGGGCTTGCCCAGAGTCTCTGTGTCCGAAACCACGTCCAGGATGTCGTCCGCAATCTGGAAGGCAACCCCAAGGGAGGCGCCATAGGCCGAAAGTGCGTCAATGCTTCTTTCGTCCGCTCCGGCAAGAAGGCCTCCGCACACGACAGCTGCGCGCAAAATGGCGCCGGTCTTCAAGGCGTGCAGATGCTCCAGATCCTTGATGGGGATGCGCGTGCCAGTGCACTGCATGTCGAGTTCCTGGCCTCCGCACATGCCTAAGGAGCCGGCAGCCTTCGCAAAGAGCCCAAGGGCCTTCAGCACGTTTTGGGAAGGCAGGGGGCAGCTTGCCATGCAGGCAAAGGCGTCCGCCTGCAGGGCGTCGCCAGCCAGAATGGCCGTTGCCTCGTCAAAGGCCTTGTGGTTGGAGGGGCGTCCGCGGCGCAGATCGTCGTTGTCCATGGCCGGCAGATCGTCGTGAATGAGGCTGTAGGTATGAATCATCTCTATGCCGCAGGCAAAGGGCAGCACAGCTTCCGCGTCTGTGCCGAAGTGGCTTGCGGCAGTAAGGCACAAAACAGGCCTTAGTCGCTTTCCCCCGGCAAGAAGACTGTAGCGCATGGATTCCCGAAGCCTTGCCGGTGCGCCGGTATCGCTGTCGCACAGGCGTGTCAGGGCTCCCTCCACGAGAGCCGCTCGCTCAAGAAGCAGTGCCTTTATTTCCTGCGGGGACATGTCCATGATCCTTTCGACCTCCAGGGGAAACGGGCAAAACACCCTTTCCCGAAATTTGCTCGGGGTATGCTACACTCTTTTTGCTGCGTTGTCTTGCATGGCACTGGCATTGGTGCCCGGGAGTGTTGGGCGATTGAGCTGCCCCTTCCCCGGACAAAACAGTATGTCGTGGTTCACGGCCCTGTAGAAAAGCTCCCTGCGCTCTTCCATACCCATGCCCCTGCAGCCCAAAAGCCACATGAGTTTGGTGATGACAGCTTCGAGGGTCATGTCGCAGGCCTCAAGCAAATGGCCTTCGCTCTGGGCAAGCCTCCCCACCTCGTAGACTGTCATGTCGCTGCCTTCTCTTGGCACCTGCGTTGCCATGACCACCAGCCTGTCGCACCCATGTTCGTGCATGAGCTTTTGAAAGGTGGGAAGAAGGGGAGCTGGCAGGCCGCCAACACCGAAACTCTCAAGGACTATGCCCTCATAGCGCTCAAAGACAAAGGTGAGGATATCCGGGGAAAGGCCCGGGGTGAGCTTCAGCACGCAAACGCGCTCGCACAGATCGTGAAAAAAGCGAACATCTGCTTCTGGCCTTGCCTCCTCGAAGTAGCGCACGACCATCCCGTCCTGCACCACTGCCGGATAGGGAAAGTTGAGGCTTGAAAAGGCGTTGTAGCTCTTGGTGCGCTCCTTCCTGGCCCTGGTGCCAACAATGACCTTCCCGCCAAAGACTATGCTTACCCCGCGCGAGCCCTCGTGCACTGCGTAGCGAAAGCTGTCCTCAAGATTGGTCCTTGCATCGGTCACATCAAGATTGATGGGCTTTTGCGAGCCAGTGAGCACAATGGGCTTGTCCGCGTTCTGGACCATGTAGGAGAGCGCGGAAGCTGTGTAGGCCAGCGTGTCCGTTCCGTGGCACAGCACAAAGCCGTCGTACTCGTGGTAGTGATCCTCGATTGCGCGCACCATGAGCTGCCAGTGGCTGGGCGTTATGTTGGTCGAATCGATGGCGCAGACCTGGAGGGTCTCCACCTCGCACAATGCGGAAAGAGCAGGCACATAGCTGAGCAGGGTGGCCGTATCAAGGCCAGGGGAAAGACCGTTTTCCCCCTGTACGGAGGCTATGGTGCCTCCGGTGCCGAGCAGAAGTATCTTCTTCATTGCCGCAGCCTAGAATTTTACCTCGTCCTGGGCGCCGGCATTGAGAAAGTCGTCCGCCTTCAGGATTTCGCCATTGAGAAGCTCAATCTCGTTGCGCACGTTTTCAAGGCGCTCGCGGCAGAACTTGAGGCACGAGCTGGCCTCCTTGTAGAGCCTGGCACCCGTCTCAAGGTCCACGTCTCCCTGTTCCAGAAGCTGGACAATCTTCCTTGCCCGATCAAGCCTTTCCGCAAAGGAAGGGGTGGAGGATGGGGTGTCGTTGCCCTGCGTCTCGGCCGCGTTCGTCTCGCTCATGCTGTACTCCCTGGATTTTTCCTGTGTAGAATTTGTCCCGCAGCACGGATTTTGCCAGGCGCAACGCGAAGGTCTGTCCTGAAAAACCACAACGAATGCAGCAGGAAAGTCGAGAAATAGCCCCGATTGTGCCTGTTGGCAAGAGAAGTGCAAGGCCTTGATTCTTCAGTAGATCTGAATACATCGGCTATGCGGAAAGGTTCGCGTATTGAGAGATAGATGTCGTCTGACATGGATTGCCAACAAGATGGTATCTTGGGCCTACACCAGAATATCCACCGATATCTACCCCTCTCTGCGCATTACAATCTTCAGTCGCTATTCATCAGATGTCTGAGTAAGAACATAGGATGTGGAACGTCCGCCGGCTTCACCCTGTTTCAGAATATTGTACTCAACCATTTCCTTGATATCGCGCAAAGCAGTATCAGAAGAGCATTTTGCAAGTTTTGCGTATTTACTGCTTGTGAGTTTCCCTTCAAAATTATCGAGCAGGCGCACAAGCACTTTGCGCTGACGATCATTAAGGGGATATTCTACAGCATGTTTCCAAACATGCGCCCTGACCAAGACCTGTTCCAGAGTCTTTTCTGATGCTTCTATAGACCGTTCAAAACATCCAATAAACCATACAAGCCATTGCGTTATATCCATGCTCCCCTTTCCGATTCGTTCTAAAATTTCGTAGTAGGCGTTACGCTCATGCTCAAGCTGAGCAGACATGCTGTAGAATCGCTGCGGAAGGCCATCGGCTTTTGCAAGCATATAATCAGCTATGGCACGTGCTATGCGCCCGTTTCCATCTTCAAGGGGATGTATGATAACAAACCACAGATGAGCTATTCCAGCCCGAATTATAGGATCTAAAGACAGATCTGCATTACACCATTCGATAAAACGACCTATTTCTGATTCCAAACGTTCTGCTGCAGGAGCCTCAAAATGCACTTTCTCATGACCATAATATCCAGAAACAACCTGCATTGCCCCATCTTTTTCAGTACGCCAACTGCCTATTCTTAAAGGATGACTTCCTTTTCCTGAAAAAAGCATTGTATGCCAGTGCAAAATCCGTTGCTCTGTTAAAGGAATTTCATACTTTTGTGTGGCATCAATGAGCATTTCAACCACACCTTCCACTTTTTTACTGACACAAACACTCTCAACGTGTTTGATACCAAGTCTACGAGCAAGGGAAGAACGCACTTGTCCCATATCCAGCATTTCTCCTTCAATCTCGCTCGACTTAACTACGTCAAGGGCTAACGTTTCGAATCCGGCCTCAGCACAGATATCAAACCCTAGACTTCTTAATTTGCCAACCAATAGTCCCTGCTTGTAGCGAGCTGTACCAATAATTTGGGAAAGCTGCTTGTCATCCCAGGAAAATTTAGGCCAGTCAGGCAGTTCATGTATGTACCTCATACGTACCTCCTTGTGCGAACATTCCTAAGATCTATTACGTTCGCAAACCATATTTTCCGCAAATTTTGCGGAGATTAGCTGGTCCACTTGCCGCTTGTTCGTCTATTCTAGGCCCATAATCACCGCAAATTATACGGGAAATTAAGCATCTTATTTGCCGCGTCTCCTCGCTGCTTCAAGCCTACAATCACCGCAAAAATTGCGAAGATTGGCTACTCTATTCACCGCTTGCTCATCCATTCCAATGATCATAATCACCGCTGATTTTGCGGGGATTAAGCATCCTATTTGCCGCATGTCCTCGCTACTACAAGCTTATAATCACCGAAAAAATTGCGGAGATCAACTGCTCTATTCACCGCTTGCTCATCCATTCCAAGATCATAATCACCGCAAATTATACGGGGATTAAGCATCCTATTTGCCGCGTCTCCTCGCTGCTTCAAGCCTACAATCACCGCAAAAATTACGGAGATTAGTTTATCTATTCGCCGCAAAGTCGCTTCGTGTCAAGCTTGCAACCACCAAAACTCTGTAGAAATTGGCAACTTAGCGCGCAAGTATCAAGCCAAAAGAAGCATACAAGAAATCATCCCCTACCTTCAAGTACTCTTGCTATCCCGTTTGCAGCCCTTGCCAGATCTTCCCGGCTGTGATCCGCGCGCACAGTGGCCCTGAGCCTTGCGCTTCCCCTGGCAACCGAGGGGTAGCGTATGGCGGATACGAGAATCCCCTGTTCGAGCAAAAGTTCGGCTGTCCTCGTTGCGCGCCGCTCGTCCCCCACGATCAGGGGCACTATGGCGCTTTCACTTGTGGCAGCAACACCCAAGCCTTTCAAAGTCGAACAGAAGAAGGCCACGTTTTCGCGAAGCCCCTGTACGCGCTTGGGTTCTCGCTCAAGGATGTCCAAGGAAGCTAAGGCAGCGGCAACGCATGCCGCCGGCAGGGCAGTCGAGAAAATGAAGCTGCGCGCCCTGTTCACAAAGTATTCCACAAGCTGTGCGTTTGCGCAGACAAATCCGCCCTCGCTGCCCAAGGCCTTGCTCAACGTTCCCACCACGATGTCGGGCCGGCATCCGCACAGTTCCGTGACTCCGTGCCCTGTTTCTCCCACTACGCCTGTGGCATGGGCCTCGTCAATCATGGACAAAAAGCCGTACGCATCCGCAATGCGGCACAACTCAGCCAGGGGTACCACGTCCCCGTCCATGCTGAACACGGAATCGCTGACAATGAGGCCCCTACGCCCGATATGCTTCCTTGCCTTTTCCTCAAGGTCTGCCATGTCGTTGTGGCGATAGACTACCACCTCCGCCCTGCTCTGGCGGCAGCCATCGATGATGCTCGCGTGGTTCAGCTCGTCGCTGAAGATGACGTCCCCGCGCCCGCAAAGGGCCGTTATGACACCCACGTTAGCCATATAGCCTGTGTTGAAGAGAAGTGCAGCCTCCGTCTTCTTGAAGGCTGCCAGGCGCGCCTCAAGCTCGCCGTGCAAGGTCATGCTGCCGGTAGTAAGGCGTGAACCGCCACTGCCGGTGCCCCACTGCAAAAGTGCCCTTGCCGCGCGCTCCTTGACCTCTGGATGGTTTGCAAGACCAAGATAGTCGTTGGAGGCCATGAGGAGCACTTTTCTGCCAGCAAACTCTACCCTGGGGCCGGCTCCTGACTGCATGTCCCGTACAGATCGTGCAAGCCCCCTTTCCCGGATTTCGGAAAGCCCCCTTGCAAGAAAGGCCCACTTGTCCGTGGGCTGCTGGCTCTTTGCACTGACCCCTGGCTTTTCTGGCAGATCCTCCACAAGGACAGGTTTGCGTTCTATGAACTCAAGGGTTGCGGAAAGCTCTTCCCTTGGCCCGCGGTAGAGGAAGATGCGGCCTCCTTCTGGTGATCCCATCTCCTTCATGCGCAGGATGCGCACGTAGCCAAGGCTTTTGGACGCCACATAGCCAGTTACGTAGTCGGGATCGTCGGAAATGCAGATTTCCGCCACAATGTGGGGCGCGTTGGCCACCTTGGTGGCAAGCACCAGGGCTTCTGCGTAGTGGTTCTTTGTGGTCCCTTTTTGCGTGTTTTCGGCCCTGCCCATGTTGGTTGCGCGCACACCCCGCTCCCTGTCTGGCTCAAGGCGTTCGAGCGTGTCCGCGTCAAGAACCATGGCCCCGCGAAGCTGACCAGCCTTTGGCATGAGGCGCACGACAGCGTCCGGGTCCGCCACTCCGGCCTTTTTCAAAAGGTCGCGGGCAAGCTCCAGGCCCTCTTTCGCAGTCTCGCAGGCAAGGCTGCGTACAGGAAGAGCCTTCAGGCGCAGGCAGGAGGCTTCCTCGACCTCCTCCACCTTGATGTTGATGAAGTCGGGCACACCCTTGCTGTGGTTTTGGGCGCGCAGGACCAGATCCCTTGCGAGTTCCGGCACGGCACTTGCCGCAACCATGTGTTCGGCTCCGGAAATGTGTTCCCGTACTCCGTCCCTTTCGCGACTTGCGCGCATCTTGACGCTGAAGAAATTCACCCCTTGCTCCCCCTGCAAAAAACCGGACACAAGAAAAGAGCTGGAGCGTACAATGCCCCGGCCCTTCTCATACTCTGTCTGCGGCACAACATCCTATTGTGTATCCTGCACAACGGCCTCGATACTGCCGTCTGCAACCTGCATGCTTACCTTCTCTCCCCTCTTCACATCGCGCACAGAGCGTACAAGGCGCCCTTCCTCGTCTCGTATCAGGGCAAAGCCCCTCTGCAGGGGCACAAGCGGGTTTGCAGCCTCAAGACGCACGGACAGATTCTCCACACTGTTTTCCATGCCCCGCACAAAGGACAATCCTGCCCGCTCAAGCGCAGCAGCGCAAAAATCAAGCTGACCTTCCTTGCGATCTAGGTGGTAGTTTGCGCGGCGCGCTATCCTCTGTGCCAATATGTCCACATTGGCTCTTTCCCTTTCGAGAAGCAGATCCATGGCCCTGGCAGCCCTGTCTCCCAGCTCCCACACATCCTGTTCGCTTTCGCGCATCATGCGGGAAGCTGCCCTGTAAAGCCTTTCCTCCAAATCTGCGATGTCCATCAGTCCCCGCAGATAGCGCCTTTCGGGGCTTAAGGTCCGCAGCATCTTCTCCGTCTGGGAAAGCTCGCGCTCGTGGCTCGCAAGATGATTTGCCATGGCCCTTTTGGCGCGGGCAAGCATCGCGTCGAGCTCTGCTTGTATGTCCGCCCTTGGCGTAAGCAGCATCTGGGCTGCCTTGGTGGGCGTAGACGCACTCACGTCCGCGGTGAAGTCTGCAAGGCTCATGTCCACTTCGTGGCCTATGCCAGTCAGAACAGGCACAGGACACTCGAAAATGGCCTTTGCGAGGGATTCGTCGTTGAAGCAGGAAAGGTCCTCTTCCGAACCGCCGCCGCGGATGATCACAACCACCTGGTTGTCCGGATTTTTCCCTGCTGCCACCACGGCAGCCGCTATCTCTGCGCCTGCGTCGTCTCCCTGCACACGAACAGGGTAGAGTTTTATGTGCAGGCCAAGGCCACGGTCCTGCGCGTTGCGCAAAAAGTCGTGGATAACGGCTCCTGTCGGCGAGGTCACAAGCGCTATCTGTCTCGGGTTCACCGGCAGGGGGCGCTTGCGTTCCTCCGCAAAGTAGCCAAGGCGTGCCAGCTTGTCGCGCACCTTGCGAAAGAGCGCCATCCTGTCGCCTGCGCCACAGTCCGTGACGCTGCGCACAGTAAGCTGATAGAGGCTCTGGCCCCTGCGGGTGTAGGTGCCGAGCACACCCTCGCAGATGACCTTGCGCTCGTTGACAAGAACATCCCCTATCTCCCTTGGCGGCGAGAAGATCTCGCCCGTGTGCCTGTCGCAGGAAAGGAGCTGTTCCAAAGACCGCCCGAAGGAGACGCAGCTTAGGGCCTCGTCTCCCTCGTGCAGATTGAAAAAGACCATGGCGCGACCGCCCCCATAGCTGGACACCCGAAGAGACCCAATCTCGCCGCGCACGAGCACAAGCCCGTGCACGCCCACATTGTCGCTGATCGTGCGCTGCACAGCCCTGTTGAGCTGCATCACACTGTAGACAAGCTGCTGAGCCATTGTTCCCTCGGGAAAGCGGTCTGCCACGAGAATGCTTACGGTCTGCGGTTCTTCCACATGGCAAGAACAGAATCCACAAAGGACGCAAGCCCTGCCTCAAGGTCGGTTATGGCTATCTCGCCGCGCGAGCCGTCCAAGCGGTTCCTGGTCTCTGCCACGCCGCGGGCAACACCCTTGCCGCCCAGGATGATCTGTATGGGGCAGCCCACAAGATCCGCATCCTTGAACTTGACGCCGGGGCGTTCCTCGCGATCGTCGTAAAGGACCTCGCCGCTGACCTTTTCTAGGATGTCGCAGGCCTTTTTTGCAAGCTCAGTCACCTGTTCGTTTGCGGGATCGAGGTTGATGACCTCTGCCACAAAGGGTGCAATGGCAGGCGGGAAGATGATGCCGTTGTCGTCGTGGTTCTGTTCGATGGCAGCAGCCAGCACGCGGGAGACGCCAATGCCGTAGCAGCCCATGACCATGAGCTGCTCCTTGCCTGCCTCGTCCAGATAGGTGCAGTGCATGGCAGAGGAGTACTTGCAGCCAAGCTTGAAGATGTGGCCCACCTCGATGCCTCGGGTAAGCTCAATGGCGCCTTGGCAGCGCGGGCAGCAGTCGCCGGGGGTTATGGTGCGCAGATCGCCAAAGGCAGTGACCTTGCAGTCGCGGAAAAGATCCACGTGGCGCAGATGGGCATCGCCCTTGTTGGCGCCAACCACGTAGTCCGTAGCGGAGACAAGCTCGTTGTCCGCATAGATTGGCACCTCAAGGCCCACCGGGCCGGCAAAGCCCACGGGTGCGCCTGTCACCTTCTCGACAGTTTCGGGTCCTGCCAGCTCCACTTCCTGAGCGTTCAGAAGGTTCTTCACCTTCACATCGTTGACCTCGCGATCCCCGCGCACAAGCACTGCCACGGGCTTGCCGTCCACAACGAAGATCATGGTCTTCACGATGTTTTTGGGCTCAAGGCCAAGGAGAGCGCAGACCTCTTCCACCGTGTGGGCATTGGGGGTTGCAACCTCTTCCATGGCAGCGCAGGCATCCTCGCACTTTGCGCCGTTGAAGCGTATTTCCGCGCGCTCGATGTTGGCCGCGTAGTCGCAGACCGTGCAGGAAGCTATGGTGTCCTCGCCTGCGTCTGCAAGGACGTGGAACTCGTGGGAGAAGTTGCCGCCAATGGAGCCGGAGTCCGCCTCCACAGCGCGAAAGCGCAGGCCAAGGCGGGAGAAGATGCTGTTGTAGGCCTTCTTGCAGACCATGTAGGAGGCTTCTGCTCCGGCATCGTCCAGGTCAAAGCTGTAGCCGTCCTTCATGATGAATTCGCGGCCGCGCATGAGGCCGAAGCGGGGGCGGATCTCGTCGCGGAACTTTGTCTGAATCTGGAACAGGCGCGTGGGCAGCTGCCTGTAGGAGCGGACCTCGCCGCGCACAAGGTCGGTGATGACTTCCTCGTGCGTGGGGCCAAGGCAGTAGTCGCGATCATTGCGGTCCTTGAAGCGCAGAAGCTCCTTGCCGTAGTGCTCCCAGCGCCCGGACTCCTTCCAGAGATCCCCTGGCTGCACTGCAGGCAAGAGCAGTTCCTCGAAGCCTGCTGCCGCCATTTCCTCGCGGATGATGTTCTCGATCTTCTTTAGGGAGCGCAGGGCCAGGGGCATGTACACGTAGATGCCCGAGGTCAGCTTGCGCACCATGCCCGCGCGGACAAGCAGCTTGTGGCTGATGACTTCGGCGTCTGCCGGAGATTCCTTGAGAGTGGGGATATAGCTGGAGCGAAAACGCATTGTGTGTTTCCTTGACCTTTGCTGGTCTTATGCCTGCTCTGTTTCGGCAAGCAGTTTTTGCAGTTCTTCCATGAAGGCCGCAAGCAGGGCGTCCTGGCCCTTTACGGAGCGGACGATCTCGCCCTTGCGGAAAATAATGCCCCTGTCACGCCCGCCGGCAAGGCCGATGTCGGCTTCCCTGGCTTCGCCTGGGCCGTTCACAACGCAGCCCATGACGGCCACGCGTATATTGGCCCTGCAGCCTTTCAGCCTCTCGCTCACGGCCTTTTCCATGCCGATGAGGTCGATTTCCGTGCGCCCGCAGGTGGGACAGGAAATAATCTCTGGACCATAATAACGCAAGCCCAGGCAGCGCAGAAGCTCCCAGGCCACGTCGATTTCCTCAACCGGATCCGCAGTAAGGGAAACGCGTATGGTGTCGCCAATGCCCTCGAACAAAAGGATGCCAAGGCCTGCAGCGCTCTTGACTGTGCCGCGCATGAGAGAGCCTGCCTCCGTAACCCCCAGGTGCAGGGGATAGGGCACAAGCCTTGCGAGCTCGCGGTAGCAGGCCACAGTGTCGAGGACAGAGGAGGACTTGACCGAAACAACAATCTGGTCGAGGCCGTACTTTTCCACCATGCGCACGTGATTGACTGCGCTTTCGGCCATGGCCCTTGGCACTGGCCCTCCGTAGCGCTCAAGCAGCTCCTTTTCCACGGATCCGGAATTGACGCCCACGCGAATTGCTGCCCCGTTGGCCTTAGCAGCCCGCACCACGCGCTCCACTCGCGACTCGTCGCCTATGTTGCCGGGATTGATGCGCAGGCCTTCGAAGCCTGCCTCAATGGCACGCACGGCAAGGCGCCAGTCAAAGTGTATGTCGGCAATGAGGGGAACCGGGGATTTGTCGTGCAGCTCGCGCAAAACATCTGCTGCCCTGTCGTCGGGAACAGCTACGCGCACGGCCTCGCAGCCGCGTTCCACAAGACGCCCGATCTGGCCCAGGGTAGCCTCCACATTGCGGGTGTCGGTATTGGTCATGCTCTGCACCATGACCGGATTGCCGCCACCTATCTTCAGGGGGCCAAGGCGCACAACGTGCTTGCTTGCCATGCAGAATCTCCTTGAAAATCCGGGATACAAGGTTGTTGGGGATACGCAAGGGCCTTATACGGGATCCGGCCCGTGTTCTCAAGATGAGCATCCGTCCCTCGGGATTCCAGCATTGCTCACTCGTCGGCATTCCTGCCGTCGTCGAGCTTGAGCACATCCACACCGCGCACGTACTTGAGCAGCCGTGGCCTGTTGACGCTCTTTTGCAGGGATCTGATGATGGTGGCCATCCGTCTGGTATTGTCGAGCACGGCGTTGAGGTGGCGCGAAAGATTGGCCATGTCTGTGCTGCGCAAAAGCTCCTCGAGCTCGTCTGACTGCATTTTTGCACGCATGTTGCCATCATTTTCGGCACTCAGCTGCTTTGCCAGCACAATGGCCCTGGACCTGTTCTTCTCCGCCATCTGCACAAGCTCGCCACAGAACTCGGCCTGAACGCGCATGTTGTTGAGCACATTGTTGCCGTAGTGTGCCATGGCACCGGCAGCCTTTTCCAGCGTATCGCGGGCAAGAGCCACGTGGCTGCCCACCACAAGATTGATGAGCTGTCCGCAACGGGCAAGGAAACGGTCCTCGAAGGTCTCAAAGCCGTAGTCGTGCATGGAATAGAGCATGATGAGGCCAAAGGGACTGCCGCTCGAGCGCTCGCGCACGATAAAGCACAGGCGGGAACGGTAGCCCGTCTTGTATGCTGTACAGTCAAGGGATTCCCCGCCGCGCTCAATGCCACGCAGGTTGTTGGACACAACATAGAACTCGTGCCCTCGGGCAATGGTGCGCATGACAGGATGCCTGAGAAAGCTTTCCTCTATGCTGTGCGCTGCCAGGGGAACGGCTCCACCGAGGGGGCTGTCGGCCGCAGTGATCAGCCAGTTCTTCTGCTCGTCGCGCATCCTGCAGATATAGAGATCCGCCTTGAAGGTGCGGACCAGGATCTTTGCACTCAGCCTCAGGGCCTCGGTTGGCGGCACAAGCCTGTCCGTGATGGCCAGCAGCTCATGGCTGACTCTGAAAAAGACATCTGCATCCGTCTGCATGGACGTCACGTTGGCCAGAAGAGTGAGCAGGCATCTCCAGCTGTGCAGAACGGAATGAGGGGGAATATCCGGAACATAGCCCGAATCAAGAGCATGCTTCGCCGCGGGAAGAAGATTGATGACAGCCCGGCGATTTTCCGGTGTAGCGCGAACAAGAAGTTGGATGATGCCTTTTCTGATCTCGGCCTTTGTCTTCTGCATTGTGCAAAAACTCCCGGGGATGTGTGCGCTCCCGCGAAAAGTGGTCCCTGCCCCCTGCACGGGCACGACATGTATCGGGCTTCGGACAGGCCCCGGCCTCCCCTGCGGAGAAAAACGCGACAGGGGAACGGCGAAAGGGATGCAAGACTAGCACAGATCCTCTGGCCTGACCAGCCTTCTGTCTCTTTTTGTTCGTGAATTTTGGTACAAACAAGAGATACAGCAAACAGACACGGGCCTGTATTCCATGAATTTTTGTGAAAATCGCGTCACTTTTTGCTTGCCAAGCGGGCCATTCTCGTGTAAAGGACCCGTTCGTGCCGCAACCATCGTGCGTGGCCCCTTGTCCAATGGCCAGTCCCTTCGCACCTCAAGTCGGTACCGCCTGCGCCGCAAGTCCCGTCCAACCTTGCCGCAATGCAGGAAAATCAAGTCAATACAAGTTCTTGTATCATACTGGAGGATTTCCGATGAGCAAAGAGTGTGCTTTCTGCGGCAAGACCCCTCAGGTGGGTAACCTTGTCAGCCATTCCAATATCAAGACCAAGCGTCGCTTCAACCCCAACCTGCAGCGTGTGCGTCATCAGTTCCCCAACGGCACCGTGCAGACCGTCAGCGTGTGCACCCGTTGCCTGCGCTCCGGTTGCGTTGTGAAGCCTGTTGCCGGCCGCTAGACCGCAACCCGGGTCCTGTTTTTCATAAGGGCGTCCTTTTGGGACGCCCTTTTTCGTCTTTGAGACAAGGACAATGCCTTGCGCCACGCTTTTCCCATACGGCGTCGCAGCCCTGCCAGGATACAACTTCGCATGGCCCTGCGACCCAAGGATCATCCCAGCTTTTGGGTCTGTCTTGCCCTGGACAGGATGCCTGTTCGAGGCTGGGGAAGCGACAGGCGCCTGTACACCTGGTCCTACGTTTTGCAGGCGCTCAGGATCCCGCATTGCATAACCCAAAGGCAGGAAATCCTGGTTCCGGCACTTTTTGCCCAAAGGGCAGCAAAACACCTGACCGAATACGAGTACGAGCTTGCCCACCCCAAAAGCTCCCATGTGCCCCACGCAAATCCCTGGGCGTCCCTCGCCCTGGTCGTGGTCCTGCCATTGCTTTTAGTCTACGCGCTCTACACCACACAGGTTTTGCAGATTTCCGGTTTTCCGCACACTGTGCGCGAGGCAGGCACACTTCTTGGCCTTGACAATGTGCGCATTGTCCTCTTTGGAGAATGGTCCCGAATTGTGACTGCCCTCTTTGTGCACGCGGACCTCGGACATCTTTGCGCAAACGCGGGCTTTTCCCTTGTCTTTGCAAGGCTTCTTGCAACGCACACAGGCCCGGGCCTTGCGCTTTTTTTGACCATTTTTGCAGGGGCCATGGGCAATGCGCTGACTATCCCCCTACGGGAAGGCTACGTACTCTCCTACGGCTTTTCCACTGCGCTCTTCGCCTGCATAGGCAGTTTGAGCGGCTTTGTGGCAAGGCTCTCGCGCACTGGAGCCCTCTGGCCCCTGGCCTGTGGGGCTGCCCTGCTCGCCCTGCTTGGCACCGAAGGGGAAAACACGGACTACATGGCCCACGTGTGCGGTCTTCTTTGCGGCATGGCTTCAGGCTATGTGGCTGCATACGCTGCCAGAACCTGGCCCGTCATCCTTGGAATCGGCTGGCAGATTGCCTTAGGTGTCGCTGCACTTGCCCTGCCCCTTTGCGCCTTCTGGGCAAGGCTTTGCTAGGAGCATCCCGATTTCTGCAGACAGAGGGAGTCAAAAGAAAAACCGGAGTTCGGACCATCAGATCCGGACTCCGGTTTGCTGTATCCTGCAGGGTCTGGCCCTACTTGTTGTCTATGCGGGACTGGCCGATGCAGAAGTAGGCGTAGCCTCTCCTTGCCATTTCCTCCGGGCTGTAGAGGTTGCGGCCGTCAAAGATGATGGGAGCAGTGAGCATTTCCCTGATTCTCTCGAAATCCGGATTGCGGAACTGGTTCCATTCGGTCACGAGCAGCAGGGCCTGGGCGCCCTCGCACACCTCGTACTGCTTGTCGCAGATGGTCACAAGGGCATTGTCCTTGAAGATGCGCCTCGCGTTGTTGCCGGCAACAGGATCAAAGGCAACGATTTCCATGCCCTTGGAGGTGAGCTCGTTTATGATGTCAATGGAGGCTGCCTCGCGCATGTCGTCGGTGTTGGCCTTGAAGGCCAGGCCCCAGACAGCGAGCTTCTTGCCCTTCACACCGCCCTGGGGCGCAAAGTAGTCCTCGATGATGGTGGCCATGTGCACCTTCTGGCGCTTGTTCACAGTCTCCACTGCGTTGAGCAGGGGTGCGTCGTGGCCTGCCTCTGCGGCAGTGCGGATCAGTGCCTGCACGTCCTTGGGGAAGCAGGAGCCGCCGTAGCCCACGCCGGGGTAGATGAAGCTGTAGCCAATGCGCGAATCGGATCCAATGCCCGTGCGCACCTCGCGCACGTCGGCGCCCACCTGTTCGCAGATGGTGGCGATTTCGTTGATGAAGGAAATCTTGGTCGCCAGCATGCAGTTGGCAGCGTACTTTGTCATCTCTGCGCTTGGCGTGCTCATGAAGATGAGCTTGTCCCTGTTCCTTGCAAATGGAGCGTACAGGGCGCGCATGATGGCAGCTGTCTTTTCCGACTCAGTGCCTATGACCACGCGGTCGGGCTTCATGAAATCGTGGATGGCAGCGCCTTCCTTAAGGAACTCTGGGTTGGAGACGATGTCGAAGGGAATGTCCTTGCCGCGCTTTGCGAGCTCTTCTGCCACAACAGCGCGCACCTTCTTCGCAGTGCCCACCGGCACCGTGGACTTGTCCACGATGATGAGCTCCTGTTCCATGAGGCTGCCGATGCCCCTGGCAACGTCGAGGACGTAGTGCAGGTCTGCGGATCCGTCCTCGTCCGGGGGTGTTCCCACGCAGATGAAGGCGATCTCGGCCTTGTTTAGACCCTCGGAAAGCTCGGTCGTGAAGCTCAGCCTGCCGTCGTCGTGGGATCTCTTGACCATGGCGGCAAGGCCGGGTTCGTAGATGTGGACGATACCCTTTTTTAGGCTTTCCACAACCTTGGGGTTCACATCAACGCAAGAAACGGTATTGCCCATTTCGGCAAAGCAGGCTGCGGTGACAAGGCCAACGTAGCCGGTTCCGATAATGCATATTCTCATTTGTCTTTTCCTGTCCCCGGGAAAGCCCAAGGGCTTTGCACGGGGCCCGGTGTTGGGGTACTGCCTGCCCCAATGGGCCCCAATGCGGGCCACAGGCCCTTGGCCGGGCATGGCAGGCGAAATTGTCTGAAAAAATTTCTTTACCTGTTTTTAGCCCCTTTGACAATATTTCCGATATGCCGGAAACTGATGCGCCCACGAGCCCTGCGCCTCGTGGAAATCAGGGAAGGATTTTGGGGGAGGACAGCAGGACATCATGACAGGAATAGGCACGGATCTTGTGCGCATAGGGCGCATGGAAAAATCCCTGGCCCGCTTTGGGGAGCGCCTTGCCCAGCGTATCCTCTCCGAGGCTGAGCGCAAGCTTCTTGCGGATGGTGCCGGAAAGGCCCTTTTCCTGGCCGGCAGATGGGCTGCCAAGGAGGCCTTTGCAAAGGCCCTTGGAACCGGCTTTGCGCAGGGCATGGGGCCTTGCGACATCGAGGTTTTGCGCCTGCCCTCCGGCGCACCCTGCATCGAGCCCAAAGGCAGGGCCAGGGAGCTCTGGCTTTCTGCCGGCGCAGGCAAAATACACGTGAGCATCAGCCACGATACGGACTACGCCCTTGCCTTTGTGGTCATTGAATAGTCCTTACGTGAAATTTTTTCTGGGGCGCCGCGACAAGGGCTGCCAGCAAGGAGGAAGACATGTTCTTCAACCGAAAAAAGACGCACGAGGACGAGCCTGCAGGCTTGTCCGGCAAAAGGAACGCAGAAGAAGCAGGGGCGAAGGTCAAAAGGCAGCCCAGGATCTTTGCGCGTGACCTTGTGACAGGCCTTGAACCTGTCACCACAGTGCAGGAGATGCGCCAGTGGGACGCGTTTGCCGTGGAACTGGGGCTTTCGGGCTTTGCGCTCATGGAAAGTGCTGCCCAGGGCGCGCTCAGGGTGCTTCTCTCCCATGTGCCGGATGTGCGCGGCAAAGTCTGCCATCTTCTCATGGGTGCCGGCAACAACGGCGGGGACGCTGCCTGCCTCTCCCGCCAGCTGCTCGACCATGGAGCCTGCCCCGTTGTCTTCCACACGAAGGCTCTCGACACGTACAGCGGGGATGCAGCGCAGCATCTTGCGCTTGCCAGGGCCTGCGGGGTGGAGTTTCGGCCAGCAGAGGAATTTGACGGACACTGCGATATCCTTGTGGACGGCCTGCTTGGCACGGGCTTTTCCGGGGAGCTCAGGGAAGACGCCCTTGAGCTTGTGCAAAGGGCCAACAAGGGAAGACAGTCCTTCACCCTGGCCCTGGACATACCCTCCGGCCTTGACGCCACAAGCGGTCGCCCCTGCCCAAAGGCCATAGTCGCCAACGCCACTGCCACCTTTGCAGCTGCAAAGCCAGGCCTGATCCTTCCCTGGGCAAGGGCTTTCACCGGAAAGCTGCACACAGTCTACATAGGGACACCGAAAAAGGCGCAGGACAGGGCCGGTGCCTCCTTCAGACTGCTGCAGAAAAAGGATCTTGCGTGCCTGCCCAAACCCCTTCCCTGCGGCTACAAGAACGCCTACGGCCACGTGGTGGTTGTGGGCGGTGCGCACGGCATGAGCGGCGCAGCCCATGTGGCTGCAAGGGCTGCCCTGCGCGCAGGAGCTGGCCTTGTGACCTGCGCCTGCCCGGCTTTGGATGCGAGGGACGTGCGGCTTTCCATGCCCGAAATCATGACAAGGGCCCTTGGCGAGTCAGGGGAAGACGAGTGGAAGAAGCGCAGCCTTGGCGAGATGGGGGATCTTCTCGCAAGGTGCACGAGCCTTGTGGTTGGGCCAGGCATGGGCCGCGGCAGGGACAGCGCGGACTTTTTGCAGGCCCTGCTTTGCGAGCGTCCCTCCTGCCCCATGGTCCTCGACGCGGATGCGCTGATGCTTCTTTCTGCAAACCCGAAGCTTTTCGCGCATCTTGAAAAGGATGATGTGCTCACACCCCACCCAGGCGAGGCTGCAGCCCTGCTGGGAAGGAAAACCGAGGACATAGCTCAGGATCCCTTCGGGGCCGTGGAGGCCCTTGCGGCCCTGACTGGCTGCACCGTAGTGCTCAAGGGTGCTGCAACCCTTGTGCGCGCTCCAAACTCCCCCACCCTTGTCTACCCCAACGACATCTGCCAGCTCTCTGTTGGCGGCTCCGGCGACTGCCTTGCCGGCGTTGTGGCAAGCCTCATGGGCCAGAGCGCAGAAAGCATTGCCGCAGCGGCCCTTGGCGTTGTCTGGCACGGGGAGGCAGGGCTTAATCTGGCAGAAAAATATCCCAATCGCGGCAATCTGGCCTCCGAGATAGCGGACGCCCTGCCCGAAGCGAGGGGCTGACATGCAAGACACCACCTGCACTCTTGTGCTGCGGGGCGCGGACAAGACCGCTGCCCTTGGACGGATACTGGCCAAGGCCATGGCAAAGGCTCCCTTCTCCCTGCTCATGACAGGCGACCTTGGATGCGGAAAGACTACGCTCACCCGCGCCCTGGTAGAAGCTTTGCCTGGCGGGGAGAGGGCCGAGACCTCCTCGCCCTCCTTCACACTTTGCAACGTCTATCCGACAACGCCCCCCATCGTGCACTGCGACCTCTACCGCCAGGGTGCGGGCTCCCTTTTGCCGGACGAGGTGGCGGACATGCTCTTCGACGGCGCCCTATTGATTTGCGAGTGGTCCGAATACCTTGCGCCCGAGGACATGCCGCAGGACGCCCTTCTTCTCGGATTCGGGTTTTGTCCGGAATACGGCAACGAGGGCCGCAAGCTTGTTTTCGAGGCGCGCGGGACAAACGCGAACGCCTTTCTCGAAGCCCTTCCCGGCATCTGGGACGAGGAAGCATGCGAAAAGCCTTACGAGAAGTCTTGCAATTCTTGATGGACTGGCTGTGCAAAATCCCTGACAGGCCCAAACATTCGGCTTGCGAAATCGGGGGCTAGAGGGTATCTAACCATTTTCGGATTTCCAAACCTGGCCTGTGCCGGCCCCGCGGCCTGCGTATGTCTGATGTTCAAGGAAATCCCGGCCTTTGGGGCTTTGCGGCATGCCGGACCTCGTGCCTTGAAGCACGCGTTTGCGTCCGCTACAGCTTTCGCGCGGCTGATTTTTGGCCTTCCGGATTGCCCGGGGCCAGGGGTCAGCCTGCTACCCGAAACCAGATCAAGGAGGTGGCGCTTCCTCTCCTGCCAGCCAGGGGAGACCGCGCCGAATTTTGATGAAAATTCTTGTTCAAAAATTTGGCGGAACATCCGTTGCCAATCTGGAGTGCATGAGAAAGGTTCTGCTCAAGGTCCGCCAGGGGCTCGACAGGGGCTACAAGGTCGTCTGCGTGCTCTCTGCCCGCGCTGGCGAAACCAACAGACTCCTGGCTCTTGCCTCCGAGTGGTCGCAGACTCCGGATCTTTCCGAGTCTGACGTCCTGGTCTCCACAGGGGAGCAGGTTTCCATCGCGCTTTTCTCCATGCTGCTCAAGGACGCTGGCATCAAGGCCCGCTCCATGCTCGGCTGGCAGATTCCCATCATCACCGACACGTCCTTCGGGTCTGCCAGGATTCATGAAATCAATGCCGAGGTTCTGAAGAAGAACCTCGAGGAATACGACGTGCTCGTGGTGGCCGGCTTCCAGGGCGTGACCGAGGACGGTCGCATCACCACCCTTGGCCGCGGCGGTTCCGACACCTCTGCAGTGGCGCTCGCAGCAGTGCTCGATTCCTGCGAGTGCGAGATCTACACGGACGTGAACGGGGTCTACACAACGGATCCCAACATCTGTTCCTCGGCCCGCAAGATCGACAAGATCTCCTACGACGAGATGCTGGAAATGGCCAGCCAGGGCGCCAAGGTCCTGCACATACGCTCAGTGGAATTTGCCAAGAAATACAAAGTGCCTGTGCACGTGCGTTCTACCTTCAGCGACGACCCGGGTACACTTGTGACACAGGAGGATTCAACCATGGAAGCACTACTCGTATCCGGCATTGCCTTTGACAAGGACCAGGCCCGCGTCACCCTGCACGGGCTGCCGGACGTTCCCGGCATCGCCGCTGCCATCTTCGGCCCCCTGTCCGAGGCAGGCATTCTGGTGGACATGATCGTGCAGAACACAAGCCTCGACGGCCACACGGACATCACCTTCACGGTTTCCCGCAAGGAGCTCAAGAAGACCCTGGAGCTCATGAACGAGGTTGCCAAGAAAACCGGCGCCACGGAAGTGGCCCACGACGTCAACGTGGCCAAGATCTCCGCCATCGGCGTTGGCATGCGCAACCACAGCGGAGTGGCAGCCCGGGCCTTCTCGGCCCTGAACCGTGAGGGCATCAATATCCTCATGATCTCCACCTCCGAAATCAAGATCACCATCCTCATCGAGGAAAAGTACCTGGAACTGGCCGTGCGCATTTTGCACGATACCTTTGGCCTGGACTGGGACATCAACTAGGTCGGCAAAGACAAAGTCCCCTTTCAGCAAAAGTCACTAAAGACATGGATGTGCGAGAGGATCCCGCACACATCTGGAGCTTACAATGTCCAAGATCGAACTCGCTACCAAGAACGCCCCGTCCGCCATTGGTCCCTACAGCCAGGCCATTGAGGCCAACGGCCTGCTCTTCTGCTCCGGCCAGATAGCCATTGATCCGGCAACGGGCGCACTTGCTGAAGGAGGCGTCGAGGCACAAGCCGAACAGTGCTGCAAGAATGTAGCTGCCCTCCTCGAGGCCAGGGGGCTTTCCACTGACGCAGTGGTCAAGACCACAGTCTTCATTACCAACATGGCAGACTTTGGCAAGGTCAACGAAATCTACGCAAAGTACTTCACGGCCCCGTATCCTGCCAGATCCTGCGTGGGTGTCGCCTCCCTGCCCAAGGGCGCACTGGTTGAAGTCGAGGTGATTGCCGCTCTCTAGTCGGGAAATTTTCCCAATTTCCGCAAAGGGGGAAAACCTTTTGGTTTGCTTCCCCCTTTTTTTGTGCCCGGCTCCAACACACAAAAAAAGCATGCTATTTTTAGAAGATTGAGCTGTTCCTGGGAGTCGTCTTCACCAGAAGACACATAAGGATATGAAGGAGCAGCTCTATGGTATGTCTGAGCACAGGCGGCAGAGCATCACATTTGGCCATTTCCTCTCTACAGAGCTCAATGGTCTTTTATATGCTCTCCGAACTGTACTGCTGCATGCTGCTGCCTCCTCACGGCACGTCTATACATACTTCCCTTTGTTGACCGCAAGAGGGCGACGGGTAAAAATGGAGGCGCTCTCTGAGGGGACAAGGACCGATTTTTGACGGGCACTCATCCCCTCTCTCAGATGAACCGGGTAGTTACAAAAGGAGAAAAAGAAAGTCCTCCACCACAGACCAGACAAGCGGGAGATTATGGCAAGAAAAAGCGTGGCAGAGTGGCCAAAACAAAGGGCCGCAATCTCTGGGAGCGCTTTAAGGAGTACGAAGACGGCATCCTCGCCTTCATGACGGACCAGGCAATTCCCTTCACCAACAACCAGGCGGAGAGGGATATACGGATGACCAGGGGCCATGAGAAAGTGTCCGGTGGCTTTCGCTCGCCACAGGGCGCACTGCCAGATTTCATCAACCTCGCGGAGATACCAGGCGAACTGGTGGAAATCGTTCTGTCCAACGCTCTTCGGGAAGACGTTGAGAGTGAAAAAATTTCAGGATACAACAAACTCTCAGGCTGAACAAGCTGCGTAGTTACGATTTTTTGAAAAAAAGAAATCAGTCGAAGCCGGTCTCTTTTGATGTTGATGCGGTAGCCCGGTACCCCAACCTACCTGCTCAATGTCGGATTGAGCATTATCCAAAAATACTGCTCACGGTTCTGCGTATCATCCTGATTTCCTGTATTGTTGTAGCAAGAATCTCTTGCAATATAGAAGTATATTGGACGATCAGAAGTATTTCTTTCTGCATATTTCCGGGGAAATCATCAAAAATAAATATGATACATCTGTCATTTTTCTTGCATAAAAGTATGAAACAAAAATTTTATCATTTTTTTGTATTCTTTACGATGTCAAGATGCAGGCATGATGCGATATCAAAAATGCAGAAATTTCGCCAAAGAACAGGAACAGTGCAGTTGAAGGGAACTGGGCTTTTCTGTATGTTGCCACGGAAAGCATATCATTAGGATTCCTGCACCCGGTGGTGCCAGCACCTCCCCCTTTCCAGAAAGCCTCTGGAATCTGCTCCCAAACACCTTGTCCCAAAAAACGGAGCGGGCCCGGTGCCCGTCCCTAGCTCCTCTTCTATCTTCCCGGGGGATGGTCCCGGATGCCTCTGCAGGACCGCAAAAGCTGCCCTGCTTATCAAGCGCGCCGTAAAACCTCTTCCTTCAGGGGGAGGATATAAGGCGCCCCTAGCTTGGCAAGTTTGCCTTTAGTTGGGAGTTCTTTGGGATTCGATATACTGCTT
>NZ_NFJC01000003.1 GCF_002159665.1 Desulfovibrio sp. An276 | reverse complement strand
AAGATAAAATTTTTATTACCACATCGTAAAAAATTGCACTTCAAATGTCAACACGGCTTGAAGCTTTATACTATATTTACAGAGAGATAAGTATGTATACTAGTACAGAACCTCAGCTGAATTAGACCCGTGGTAGTAAAAACATCCCGGGAACTCAGGATAAGTCCGCAAAATCCTCTTTCGGGATTTGCCGGGCCTCCTGTTGCAAGGAACAGGGGGCCCTTCCCTTTTTTTGGGATTTTTCCGCATAGGCCCCCATTTGCCCAGGGACCTTGTCAGGGAGAGGCATTTTGCGTAAGGCAAGGAAAAAAACAGCCCTGTCCCCAGTTTTTTAGGAGGATTGGGGCCTGCAAGGAGGATATATGCGCTTTGTGCACGCAGTCTGTCTTCTCGTAGCGCTTTTGGCCCTGAGCGCCTGTTCGGGAGAGGAAGTGAATACAAAGGCCCGCACGGAAAGTCTGCCGGCCTTCAGCATCGATTTGCCCGAGGGCTGGGTTACCAATCTGCCAGAGGGCATGGAGTGTACGGTCGCGCGCTGCCTTGCCGGCTTTGCTCCCCAGACGCAAGGGTCGCGCTCTGCCGTGACCGTTTCCGTGGTTCCGAACCTCGGGAAAAGCCTGGACGAGATCGTGCGCGAATCAACGGCCAACATGGCTCAGTTTGACGCAGCCATGCGCCTGGTCTCCCAGAGCGAGACCAGAGTCGAGTACGAAGGTACCATCAAGGGCAACGACGCCCGTCTCATTGCCACCATAGACATGCCCAAACAGCAGGTAGGCGTGCTGCTCCTGGTCGGGGAAAACGATCAGGTGCGCAAGATTGTGGCAAGCATACGCATGGCAAATCCTGTCCTGAACTTTGCAGGGGCAAGATAGAATTTGCACGAACCCAAACAAAAAGGCGGCGAGAAATTGCCGCCTTTTTGTTTGGAGAGGAAGGCCCAAAGGCCTGTCAGACCTAGCCTTCGTGGCCGTTTTTGTGCCTGTTCTGAAGCAGCTGCTTCAAGGTGTAGTTCAGCTGGACATAGGAGAGACCGAGGAGCTTTGCGGCTTCCACGCGGTTGCCGTTGGTCTTGTCCATGGCCTCGACAATCTTGGCCAGACGCATCTTGCTCAAGGTGTCGTCGAGGTTTTCTCCGGAACCAAGCTCAAAGAATCTAGTCTTCTCGTTCAGCCTGCGCAGCTCGTCGAGCTCGTCTTCGAGATCGTGGTCGTAGTCCTCTTCGTCCTCGTCTTCGTCCTCATCTCCCTCATCGACGTCCGTGCGGGGCAGGATGTAGCCGTCCAGACCGAAGTGGTAGTCCTGTATCGTGTTTTCCCTATCCTCGGGCATGTCGTCAGGATCCGTTATGCGGCTCTGCTGCAGCTGAACGAGAACATCCTCGCGGCTGATGGTCGAGTCCGCGTCCGAAAGAAGACAAATCTGCTGCAGGATGCGGGACACCTCGCGCAGGTTTCCTGGCCACCTTTCTTCTATGAGGGTCTCCCAGGCCTCGCCGCTGAAGTTCCAGCACTGTCCGAGTTTCTGCTGCAGGGCCACAAGGAAGCTGCGCAGAAGGTCCTCGCGCTCGTCGTAGGTGTATTCGCGCACAGGCGGAAGCAGCGAGCTTACGCCAGCCAGACGGTAGTAGAGGTCCGTGCGGAAGTGGCCGCTGCGCACGTCGTCCATGAGGGTCGGCAGGGCAGAGGCGATAACGCGCACGCGTGCTGTGCAAGCGGGATAGGGGGTTGCCGCAGGCAGGGACAGGCGGGTCTCGCCGGCCGTAGCCAGAACGCGCACAAGCATGCTCTGCTGGGTGGGCGTCAGACGGTTCACATTTTCAAGGAAGAGCGTGCCAGAGCGAGCCTTGCGGAAGGCTCCCTCGCGCGGGCGCGTCACATTGGCGCCTGCGCGTCCGAACAGCTCCGTGTAGAACATGTCGTCTGTCAGGCCTGCACAGTCAAGGCTCACAAACTTGCCTGTCCTGCCGCTCCATTCGTGGATATAGCGGGCGAGGCGGCTCTTGCCACTGCCGCTCTCGCCAAGGAGCAGGATGGAGACAAACATGGTGGCTACGCGCTGCATCTTCTTGTACACGTCGCCAAGCTCTGCGGAGATCACCGGGGGCTCGCCTTCCTTGGGCATGGGCGCCGAGGGCGCGATGCGGGAGGGTTTGCCAATGCTTGGAACAGGCGCACGCAGGCTGGTCTCGTCCTGCACGGCAGAAGGCATATCGAAGTCGAAGGGACGCTCCATGGCTGCCTGCACAACCTGGATTTTGGGCTGCAGCACAGTCTGGCTGCCAGTCTGGGCACTGGCCTTGGTCTTTCGCCCGCTTCTGAAACGCTGGACAAGATCCCTTGCCTTGAGCCTGTGTCTGGGCTTTGGCAGGAGAGGCACGCGCCGCTCTCCGGGTTCTGGCAGGACGCTTTCTGCGCCCTCGGCCCTTGCCGCTTCCTTGCGTTCGGCAATGGTCTGGGCGATGTTGGCCTTGAGTGTTTCGAAGTTCGGAACACTTTGGTCTGTCAGCATGTCCTGCAGGGAGACTGTCAGAATGTCCGGATCCTTGCCAATGCCGGCGAGTCTGGTCTGCATGAGGGTCACGCCATTGTAGCGTATGGTGGCCAGAAGGAGGAGTACTGCGTGGGTAACAGGAGAACCGGGGGAGAGGTGGTAGGTGACGCCCTCGCCGTTTTCGGGCAGATGGAACTGCTCGACTATGTTCTCCATGGCCTGTCTTGTCACCTGGCTTATCATGGTGTGATCGGAAAGGTCGGTCACTACCGTCCGTTTGATGTCGAGCTTGTCGGGGCTTATGCAGGGCGCAAGCCACGTTTTCAGGGTCTCCTGCACGTTCTGGTTCGCGGCAGTGAGCAGGAGCACATAGTCAAAGGCCGGCACAAACTGGAGCAACATGCGGATGGGGCCGGGATTGACTATGTCGTGGCGCAGGGCAGCGCTGATGTCCACCTTGCCGACCCAGCACACAAGGATGCGGGGCTTGCGGTCGGTAGGAGCAGCGTCGCGCGCGGCAATAAGTATGTCCTGATTGTCAACGCTTTCCTGGGCAGACAGGCTTTCCTGGGCTGCGCGCTGCGCCTGGGCCTGCGAGGGACGGGGCGCAGGGTGGGGAGGAATCCAGATGCCGTCCTCCGGCAGGGGGGTTGCGTGATTGTCTTCCGGAATATGTACATGACGGCAGATGCGGAAGAAATTGTGCGCCCTGTTCTCGTCAGCAGGTGCAAAGACAGGCGGCACGTCGTCGGAGCCGATGAGGCAGGTTTCCACCCTGCCGTCGCCATACTGGAAGTGGCCTATAAAGGGGGTCACGTCGTCGTCGCTGCTGGCCTTGCTCTCCTGCAGGGAAACGTGATGCGCTATGCGCTCACAGTGTTCAATCTCCTCTGGCGTGAGGTTTGCCAGAGGATCTGCAGGCGTTGCCTGCTCGCTTTCGGCAAGGTCGGGGGTTGGGAGAGGAGCGTCTGCGGGTGCACTGACAGTATTCTCTTCTTCTGCGCCATCCTTGTCTGCGTCTTTTTCGCTCAGGCCGGCTTCCCCGCTCTCGGCCATTGTCGCATCTGCCTCGGCAACATTGTCGTCCCAGGACTCTTCCTCGAAAGAATCATCCTCGTCTTCCTGGGCAGAAAGATCTGCGGGTGCGGGTTCTGTGTCTGGCCCGCCTTCAACCATGGCTTCGGCCATGGATACCACTGCTGCTTCCGAGTGTGCTCCTGGCTGGATTTCCGAGTCTTCTGCCGCGAGGTTTTGGGCAGCCTCGGCCTTGGGGGCGGGAACAATAATGCGGGCCTTTGAGCTATCGGAAAGGTCCTGTGCCGCTTCTTCCGCCAAACCGGTCGCTGCCGACTCGTTTTCCTGCGTGGCCTGGGTGGACTTTTTGGCCTGTTTGGTTGTGCGGGTTGTCCTGGCAGTCCTGCTCTTGGCAGTCTTGTTTGCCTGAGGCTTTCTGTTTCCGCTCAGCTGGGCGACAAAGGAGGAGAAGGAGCCGACCTCCATGTCCTCGCTTCTGTCTTCTGTCTGGCTTGTTTCTTCGGCCTGCACGCCTCCCTGCTCGCCAAGGGATGCTGCCTTCTCGTGAGCGGCAAGTTCGTCCGCGAGGGAGATGGAGGGAATGCCCGCCTCGTCCTCGGTCTTCAGGGGGCGTCTGCGGCGCCTGGGTTTCTCCGCAACCTTGGGATTTTCCTCCTGCCCGGACAGGGATGCTCCGTTTTCCTCGTCAAAAAGGGAGGCCGCGACATACTTTTGCTCTGCCTCGGCCTGGGCCAGGGCATCGGGAAGAAGGTGGTACTGCCTGTCCTGGGCTGCCTCACTCTCGTCCGTCTTCTTGCGCGTGCTCCGTGCAGAAGTTGTTTTGGTGGTCTTTTCGCCAGCGACAGTCGTGCGGCGTCTGCGTATTGTCTTGGTCTCGGCTTCGCCTTCCAGGGCGTCAGTGGTGGTCATCTGGGCCTGGTCAGTACCCGCGTCTGTGTCGGTTTTCTTTCTGGACCTGCGGATCTGGGGCCTGGACGTGGTCTCGACTGCGTCCTTTTTTTCCTTGTCTGCCATACGCTCGTACATTCCTTTGCTGTCCTGACCGTCACCCGCCTTGAGACAAGGCTTTGGATACAGCGTATCACGGCATGGGAGACGGCAATCCCGCTTGAGGCAGGACAGTCCTGTTTTTGTGTGTGGCGGCAAAAGCGCCAGACATGTGCCCGGGTCGCTTTTGTCAATGTTTTTATCTGGTTTTGCCGGTTGCAGGAAGAAGATGCAGCTGGTCGCTGGGGAAAGTTCTATTCGGTCATGGGGAAGCGCAAGACAAAGTCCGATTTATTCCGCAAGAATGCAATTGCTTGCGAAAAAACAATTTTGGGAAAATTGCCTGTGGCAACCGAACTCTGGCGTGATTCCCGACATGGGCCACATATGTCTCCCCGGCCTTTGTTTCATGCCCTACACTGGCATGGGTGCGGCGCACGGGGCGTATTCTGACAACCTCTTCTGACAACGTTCGGGGGACGAAACAACCGTCCGCAATATACGATTGAAAAAGCACAGAATTGCGAAAAAAGCAAGACGCTGATCCCGCATGCAAAACCACTTTTTTCCCTAAAGAGGTTGTCTCAGGAAAAAAACGGGCAAACGCTGCCGCTTGCCAAGAGCGTGCCTTTTGAGGCATAGGCCGCGCTTGGAGCAGGGACTTCGGCTCAACCTTGAACCTGCAAATTGCACCAAATGGCGAGGATCAAATGCTGCGCTTTCATATAGTCTCCCTCTTTCCCTCCTTTTTCGACTCTGCCCTGTCCACAGGACTCATGGAAAGGGCTCTTGAAAAGGGTATCCTGTCCGTGGATGTGACGGATCCGCGCGAGTTCACCCAGGATCGCCACAGGCATGTGGACGACAGGCCCTACGGGGGAGGGCCAGGCATGGTGCTTCAGCCGGATCCTATAGTGCGGGCGCTGCGCTCACTGCCAAGGCCCGGGCGCATGCTGTGCATGTCCCCGAGCGGCAGGGCTGCAAGCCAGGAATTCATGCGCGAGCTCGCAAGGGAAGAGGACATAACCATACTGTGCGGCCGCTACGAGGGCTTTGACGGACGTCTTTTCGATCTCTTTCCCCTGGAGGAGACAAGCGTGGGCGACATTGTTCTCAACGGGGGCGAGGCAGCAGCCCTGGCCGTGATCGAGGCCGTATCCCGTCTTGTGCCAGGCTTCATGGGCAAGGAGGAATCCGGAGACGAGGAAAGCTTTTCGGAGAGCCTTCTTGAGTATCCGCAGTATACCAGGCCTCCAGTGTACGAGGGCTTGGGGGTCCCGGACGTTCTCCTTGGGGGCAACCACGCCCAGATAGCTTCCTGGCACAGGAAGTGCTCCCTGGAACGCACCCTGGAACGCAGGCCGGATCTTCTGGAAAGGGCCAGACTTGGCAGGGAGGACGCGGAGCATCTGGCTGCCTATGTTGCCCAAAGCGGGAGACACTCGTGTTCGGGAAACATACACCTGTGTCTTGTGGACGAGCCCGTGCGTCACTTTGGCAAGGAGAACTCTGGCAAGGGGAGCCCTGGAAAGTCCCGTTTTGTGCACGGAGAGCTGGGAGTGGAGGATATTTTGTCCCTGCAGGAGGGCTTCGCCCTGGGTACGGGATTTGTGGTTGGTGGGACCTTTGCAGGGGAAGAGGGGGAGCAGAAAAGTACGCACTTTTTGCGCGTGCAAAGCCTTGAAGAGGTTGCAGGGGAAGTGAGCCGCCTGCACGGGCAAAGCCCCCTCATATACACGGTTTCCACATGGCCGAAGAAGGAGGTGACGCAGTCCTTTGCGGACATGCGGGCTCTTGCCCAAAGGACGCCGGTTGTCCTTGTTGTCGGACGCCATGGTCTGCCCGGGAAGAAGACCATGCGGGAATGCGACGGAGCACTGCGCCCTGCGCGCTTCCTTTCGAAGGGAATCCTGGAAGGCAGGGTCTACCTTTCCCTGGTCCTCGACCGCATTCTGGGAGATTTCTTTTGATCTCCAGCCCCTTTGGGAGGAGCTAGAGAATCCTGAGCACAAGCGAAAAGGCAGCCATAAGGACAAGGACAAAGAGCAGCTTGCGCAAAATGTCCGAAGAGAGGAATTTTTGCAGGCGCGCTCCGCAGTACATGCCAGCCATGCCGCCAACACCCAGGCAAAGCGCCACGGGCACGTTGGGAAGAATGTCGAGGCCAGGGTCAAGAGCGTGGAGAGCCAGGCTTGCCACAATCGAGGCTATGGCTGTCATGAAGGTGGAAAAGAGGGTGGCTGCGGAAAGGGCGTGCACAGGCAGGTTGAAAAGCGAGACCAGGAAGGGCGCCATGATGGATCCTCCGCCAATGCCGTAGGCTCCCCCGACAACGCCAACACCAAGGCTCAGGCAAACAAGTCCCGGAACAGAGCATGCGTACTGCGTGCCCTGGAAGGCAAAGACAAGACGCTTGCACGTACAGGTGATAAGTCTGAGCTCTGTGACACCTCTTTGGAATTTTGAAGCACTCTTTTTCCTTCCCCGCAGCATGGAAAAACCCGTAAAGAACAGGACAGCTGCGGCAAAGATCGTAAAGGCTCTTGCGCCGGCAAGGAGGCCTGTGCGCAGGTAAAGACCCAGAAAGAGTCCCGGCAGGGTACCTGCGCAAAGGAGCAGGGCAAGAGGCCAGAGCATGCGCCCTTCCCTCAGGAAACGAAGGATTCCGGCGGGGGTAGCCAAAATGTTGAAAAGCTGGTTCGTGGAGCTGATGGAAGGGGCTGTACTGCCAAGCACCAGAACCTGCACTGGCAAGAGCAGAAAGGCTCCCGAGACGCCTACCGTGGAGCACACAAGGGAAATGAGGAAGGCTGCGACAATCAGGAGAGGCATGTATCCGGCAAAATCCATATTGACCTCCTGTCACGCTAGTTGTTGTCACGAAAATAATAAAAATCGTGAATTTGTCAATCACGCAAAATACCATATTCGTGGCCAAGGAGAACAGAAAGGCATATGGGAATCGCGCAATAGTCGTGTCAATATATTGCAATTACTGGTTTGTCCGGGAAAACGCACACCTTTGTGGACATAATTTCGGAATGGCAAAAATAATCACGCTTTCATTCATTGCGCGATATTTTCGTGACTGAATGAGAGCAGGTGCATCGCAGTGCAAGCGGGTGATGACAAGACTTATGGAGAAATACGGATACGGGAATATGTACAGGAACAGGGAAAAGCTTCTGTTTTGTCCTGAACCCTGCTAGTCTTGCAGGACACGACCTGTCCGGCACCTTGCTGAAATTTCCGGATATCCAGACAGGCAGCCATTTCACAGAAGGAGCCCTTCATGCCATCCAAGCCTATCATTCCTACAGTGTCCTGTACGTCACCATCCCCCTCCGAGGGAACCATGCACGACTTTCAGCTGGCTCTGGACCGCAGGGAATTTTCCAGGGCCAGGGACATGGCTCTTGCGTTTGCGGATCCGGACATGAGGGGTGAGCACGGGCGCTGTGCCCTGCACTTTGCCCTGCTCTACCGCGGAAGCGGCCCTGTGGTTGAGGCCTTGCTGCAAAGAGGTGCGCAGGTAAATTGTCAAAGCTCGGACGGAACGCCGCCCTTGTTCATTGCTGCGCGCAGAAACGAACCTGCCCTGGTAAAAAAGCTTCTTCTTGCCGGTGCGGACGTTGCCTTGCGCGACAAGGAAGGTGCAAGTGTTTTGCACTACGCAGAAAGCGCAAACGTAGCGCCACTTCTTGAGCACGGGGCAAGCCTTGAGGCCAGGGACAATCTTGGTCGCACGCCCCTGCACGCCGCTGTTCTCTTTGAGGATCCTCAAACCGTAAGGACCCTCCTCGCGGCAGGAGCCGATGTGCATGCCAGGGATGGGGACGGCAAAACAGCCCTTGATCTCGCAAGAGACAGTGGCGATGAGGAGTGCGTGGAAATCCTCGAACAGGCAGAGCAGGGCGCATGACCCGCCAGAACGCATGAAGGGGGCCAAAGGATATCCTTTGGCCCCCTTCATATCCGTCTACGAAACAATCAGGCTGAGGGATTGGCAGTCCTTGCCTCGGCCTTGCTCTTGCCTCGTTCCTGGTACCAGCGAACTATGCAGGAGAGCGAGAAGTTGATGACAAAGTAGATGAGCGCGGCAAAACCGAAGATGGCCGCCACCTGCTCGATGCCCACTGTCTGGCCCGTGTAGCGGGGCAGGAGCGAAAGCACGTTGCGCGAGCGGAACATGAGCTCTGCTACAGCCACCATGGAGAGGAAGGAAGTATCCTTCACTACAGTGATAACCTGGCTGAGCAGGGTGGGCACGATATTTTTGAAGCATTGGGGCAGGATGATGTAGACAAGCGTCTGCACAAAGTTGAAGCCCTGGGAATAGGCTGCCTCGAACTGCCCCTTGGGAATGGAATTGAGTCCGCCGCGTATGATTTCCGCTATGGCCGCAGAAGTGAAGAGCACAAAGGCAAAGGTGCAGCGCATGAAGGCTGTGGGCAAAGGCGCGTGCACATAGCAGATCAGCACCCACATGAGGTTCGGGGTGTTGCGGAAAATTTCGATGTATATTCCTGCCAGGCGCCCCAGGACAAACTTGTCGTAGCTGCGCAGAAGGGCAAGGATGAGCCCGAAAAAGATGCTCAAGATGCAGATAATGACGGAAAGCTCTATGACAAGCCAGGCGCCGCCCAGAAGGTACTGCATGATTTCGGGCGTGAATGTTTTGCTGATGACTTCGATCACGATGCTGCTTCCCCCGTGCTGGCAGGCTTGTCAGTGCTCTGGATGTCACGCTTTTTCAGGCGTTCCTCGTAGTTGCGGCCCCAGGTGGCCAGAGGAAAGCAGAGGATGAAGTAGAGAATGCCGCAGACCAGGAAGGGCGGGCCGTAGATGCACTCGCCTGTCGTTGCCCAGTCGTTGGTTCTGTTCATGAGGTCCGTTCCGCCTATGAGGGCAATGACAGAGGTGTTCTTGATCAGATTGACCATCTGGTTGACCAGAGGGGGAAGAATGATCTTGATTGTCTGCGGCAGGATGATCCAGCGCATGGTCTGCACATAGGTAAAGCCCTGCGAAGCCGCGGCTTCGGCCTGTCCCTTGGGAATGGACTGTATGCCGGCTCGCACCACTTCCGCTATGTAGGCGCCGTGGTAGATGCCCACAGCGTAGATGCCGACGGACACCTGGCCTATCATGACGCCAATATAGGGCAGGGCCAGGTAGAAAACGTAGGCCTGCAGCACCAAGGGCGTGTTCTGCAGGGTTTCCACATAACCGCGGGCAATAAAGCGGGGCAGGGTGTGGTGCGAGGTGGACATGACGCCAAAGACCACGCCAAGGGCCAGAGCCAGCAACAGGGCGAGAACAGAGACCATGACCGTAACTCCGAAGGCCTGGGCAAAAAGCGTCCAGTCCTTGAAGAAGGCCATCCAGCTCTCATAGGACAAGATTTGTTCGATCACGTAACGGGCCCCCTGCAAATGGCAGGAAAAATCCGGACATTTGCAAACAAAGGCTTTGGGAGGGGTCAACCCTCCATGAAGCAAGCTGAAAAGCCCTCCTGTCCCGTATGGCAGGAGGGCAGACAATCATGGGATGAGACTACTTTTCCACGTAGGACGGGGGAACCTTGTTGGCCTTGATGAAGCCTTCGATGGTACCGTCGGAAAGCCACTTCTTGACCAGATCGTCCAGGTAGGTGGCAAGCCCCTTGTTGGAGAGCTTTGTCACGATGCCGTAGGGCTGGGGAGAGAAGCGGGCGGAAGTGAGCAGGATGGTTCCTGCGTCAAGGTAGCCTGTGAGAATGGAACCGTCCACGCAGAAAGCCTGCACCTGGCCTGCGTCAAGCGCGGCCTTGATGGAGGGGTAGTCGGGGAAGGTCTGGATATTCTTGGTATCGGTGAGGGTCACGCCAGCCTTGGCTGCTGCCGCGATAAGGGCGTCCTTGGAGGTGGAGCCTTCGGCAACGCCAACAAGCTTGTCCTCAAGATCCTTGTAGGTAGAGATCTTGCTGGACTTCTTCACGAGCAGAGACACTGCGTCCGTGTAGTAGGGGGTGGTGAAGTTCCAGGTCTTCTTGCGCTCTTCGGTGATGGTGAAGGTGGCAATGACCATGTCGATGTCACCGGAATCCACGAGCTGGCCGCGGGTCTTGGCTGTCACGGCCACGAAGTTCACATCGTCTGCGTCAAGACCCATGGTCACGGCAATCTTTCTGGCAAGATCGATTTCCATGCCGGCGTACTTGCCGGACAGTTCCTGCATGCCAAAGCCGGGCACGTCGGTTTTCACGCCGACATTGAGCTTGCCGCGCTTGACGATTTTCTGCACGTCCGCGGGCAGGTCTGCCGCAGCTGCCGTGGCGACGTTGAAGCCGAGCACCATGGCAACGAGAACAAGAAGAGAAGCGAGCTTTTTCATAAGCGTCCCCCGTCGCAAATATGCCAGAATGGCAGGTATGAACACAAAAGTCCCTGACCCGAATCTGAACACTTTGTGTCCGGCAATTCGGCAAAAGGATTTTGTGTCCGGTTCGGGAAGGTATCAGTACAGAATCTTGCCAAGGAACTGCTTGGTTCGATCGTGTATGGGATTCAGGAAGAAGTGCTCCGGCGTACCCTCTTCGAGGATGGTGCCATCGTCCATGAAGATGACCCTGTCCGCTACTTCGCGGGCAAAGCCCATTTCGTGGGTCACGATGACCATGGTAATGCTTTCGCTGGCCAGTTTGACCATGACGTTGAGCACTTCCTGGACTGTTTCCGGATCAAGGGCCGAGGTGGGCTCGTCAAAAAGAATGATCTTGGTCTGGCTGCACAGGGCGCGGGCAATGGCAACGCGCTGCTGCTGGCCGCCGGAGAGGGTGGTGGGATAGACGTGGGCCTTTTCGGAAAGGCCGACCACTTCCAGATAGTGGTAGGCCAGCTCCTCGGCCTCCTTGCGGCTCTTGTTGAAGAGTTTGATGGGCGCAAGGGTGAGGTTTCCGAGGACGTTCAGGTGGGGGTAGAGGTTGAACTGCTGGAAGACCATGGAGGAGGTGCTGCGAACAAGTTCGGTGCGGTTCTTCTTGGTGAGCTCGACGCCGTTGACGAAAACCTGGCCCGAGGTGGGCAGCTCAAGTCCGTTCATGCAGCGGACAGTGGTCGATTTTCCCGATCCGGAAGGACCGATAATGACGAGCTTTTCGCCTTCGTTGACAGTAAGATTGACGTCCTTGAGGACTTCATTGGCACCGAAAAACTTGTGAACATGGCATAGTTTGATCATGGACGCAGACTCCAGGTAGCTTTGCCTCTTGCAAGGCCTGTTCCCCGAATTTTTGAAAAAGTCCAAAAAAGAGCGGGGGACAAAATAATGCCCAAATCGCAAGGTCCTGTCAAAGGTTTTGGCAAAAAAAACGCAAGCTTCAGCAAATTTCCGCAACACCCGAAGACCATGAGTCCATGACGTGAAGCGGAACAAGGCGCCTGCCAGCCGGGAAGTGGACTTGGAATAGCGGAACTAAAAAAGGACCCATGAGACAACTCACAGGCCCTTGTTTCTTGATAAATGGAGCCTTTGTCCAGGATTGAACTGGAGACCTCGTCCTTACCAAGGACGCGCTCTGCCGACTGAGCTACAAAGGCTTGTGCGTATGAGGTTTTGTTGCTGTTCCCTCAAGGCGAAAGACAAACTATGCGAAACCAGCCTTTCTGTCAAGGAAAAATAAAAATTTTTTCGGTTTTTTTTTGTGATTGTCCAAAAATCGTCACAATACCGAAGTCTTGAAGAAGGACAATGATGCCGTGAAGGCTTGCCGCAGGGAAGCCTTCCTAGCAGTCCCAGGGCTTGCAGACGACTTCGCGGATTTTTGTCTCGAGGATGGATGAGGCGTGGGAAGGGGCCAGGATGAGTACACTGTCTGCGCCGCGGCCAGTGCCGCCAACTGCCACAATATCTTCTCCGTAGGGGATGAGGCCTGCGTCCAGGGCCATGACGGCGATTTCCACGCAGACCTTGGGGCCCTGGCCCAGCATGTAGAGTGTCTTTGCCATGACCTCCACAGGGCCAATGCCCTGGAATTTGCGGCTAAGGCCCCTTTCCGCACCGCTCAGGACGTGGGTTGTGGTAAGAACGTCCACTCCATGCGCGACAAGTTTCTTGCGCTCCTCCCCGCAAAGCTCCATTTCTCCGGGAGCGCGAAAGCCGCAGGCATGTGTCACGCAGACAATGTGGCGCTTTTTTGCCCAGGGAAGAAAGAGGGATGCGGTGGCACCGGTGTTGCTTGCCACCACGATGTGACCGATATTGTGTGTTTGGGCCGCTTCCATGGCAAGGCTTACGGCTTCCTGCGTGTTGGCAGGACCTCTGGTGGAAAATGCCTTCATCATTTGTTTGGCGTTAAGGCTTCTCGACGGGCCTTGCGCCTTCCTCCTTATGATTTTTTATGGCAGCAAGTCTCGCAGCATTTGGTTTTTCTGGCAATGGGTGATCCCAAACCTCCTTCTTGCGCTTTGCGCCTCGCAAGTGTAGCAATGTCCGGCAGAAAATCGCCCGGATTTTTCCGGAAAACGCAAAAGACATTCGGAGGATATATATGAGTACCAGGAAGAAGGAAAGCGAGGCCAGCCGTTACATGCAGGCCAGCGAGGCGGAACTTGAGGCAAGGCTTGAAAAGGCAAGGAAAGCCCTTGAGGCCCTGCATGCCCTGGATGGGGGCAGCCGGGACGACACAGATGCTGTGTCTTCCCTGGTTGGAAGTGCCCTTGAAAGGCAGGCATCTCTGGAGGATATGGTGGACAGGCAAAAGGCAATGGCCGAGCTTGTCCATGTGGTGCGCATGTGCGAGGCAAGTCTGAGGATACGCGAACTCAAGCGCAACAAGTACTTTACCCAGAGCGCAGTGCGTCTGCTCTTTGACGGCGAGCGCAAAAAGTCCGGTTCCTGGACAGATCTTTTCGGTTCGAAGTAGTCTTGGGGGTATTTATGTCCGACAACGCAGCCCTGGTGGTCCTTTCCGGAGGCCAGGATTCCACAACCTGTCTTTTCTGGGCAAGGGAGCACTTTGCCCGTGTCCACGCCGTCACCTTCGACTACGGCCAGGCCCATGCCATCGAGCTTGAATCAGCGAGAAAAGTGGCAGAGATGGCCGGTGTTGCCGACCATGAAATCGTGAAGACAGGAAAGCTCTTGCGCAGCACCTCGCCCCTTCTCGACGAAAACGCTCCCCTTGCCACCTACACCGATTTCGAGAGCATGGAAAAAGAGGTTGGCAAACGCATAGAAACGACCTTTGTGCCCATGCGCAACGCCTTTTTCCTGACCCTTGCCGCAAACATAGCCTTTGCCAAGGGCTGCAACAACCTTGTGACCGGGGTGGACGAGGAAGACAACGCCAACTACCCGGACTGCCGCGAAGCCTTTGTAAGGTCTCAGGAAGACACTATCAATCTGGCCCTGGGTCTGGAAAAGGGAGACGCTGGCGCCTTTCGCTTGCATACCCCCCTCATTCACAAGTCCAAGGCCGAGACCATAGCGCTTGCCCAGTCCCTGCCGGGGTGCATGGAAGCCATGGCCTATACCCACACCTGCTACGCAGGCGTCTTCCCTCCCTGCGGCAAATGCCATTCCTGCGTACTCAGGGCCCACGGCTTTGCCGAGGCAGGCGTTGAGGATCCGCTCCTTGTTCGGGCGGCAAGGCTTGGCCTCAAATAGTGCGCATATCCGCCTTTTCGGCATATTCCAAAAGACAAGGGCAGCCTGCGTGTCGCGGGCTGCCCTTGCCGGCTTTGGCCCCTTGGGGCTTTAGCCACGCATGGCTCTTTTCGAGGCCTTCAGCGGGTTGACCTTCTTCTTCATCTCGCCTTCGCCCAGCTTCTTCACCCTATGCTGGTTGGCGGATGTCAACTCCGCAGCATTAAGCCCCAGGGCGGCAAGACGCTTGTCCATGCCGACTCTGGCGCCTGTGTAGCGATTGGGATCCGCCATGTTGGTGTCCACGTATTTGCTGGTGGTGAGATAGAGGCCCTTTTCGTCTATGGCGAGCAGATACTCGCAGCCGTTCTCGGCCACGGGTTGAATCACCATATCGCTGGAACTGCCGAACAAACTTGCCATTCATGTCTCCTTGCCGGAAAGATCCGGATGTTTGTTCCCGAAAGCAGGGAATGTGTTGTTGATACTGAAAAAGAAATCAGATTTCAAATTTTGCAAAATTTCCTGAAACAGAAACTGTCTGGACAAGGGACAGAAGGAATCAATAGAATCAGCATCAAGGAGGCGGCGCAAAAGCGCCCGGATTTTTTCGTCAACTACCCCGGCCTCAAAGGCCGAGGCTTGCAAAAGCCTGGTTGACTAGCCTCAGTCTGCCGAAAGGCGACTACGTTGGTTGGGAACATGTAGGCACCGCAGGATGTTACTTCTAGTCCGGCGCGCTGCGGTCAGTCGTTAAATGCCCTAAGGGTTGTGGGCTGTGCGGCTGACATACAAAACCCCTTCCAACATTGGCGAAGGAGACTTTAACCGACCATCTGGCCGAGGTTTATATGAACAAAGTTTTTGTCCTGAACCAATTCGGAAAGCCTTTAATGCCGTATCATCCTGGCAAAGTACGCATACTGCTCAAGGAGAAGAAGGCATTTGTGAAGAGGAAGACCCCCTTTACCATTCAACTCACCATTCCCGTCAAGGAAAAACTGTACCCCATCACTCTGGGTGTCGATGCCGGCTACAGGCATATTGGCCTCTCGGCAACAACAGAAAAGGAGGAATTGTATGCGTCCGAAATAGAGACTCGCGCGGACGTGAGCGCGCTTCTGTCCACAAGACGGCAATGCCGTCGGGGAAGGCGTAATCGCAAGACACGCTATCGCGCGCCACGTTTCAACAACCGTGTACACAGCAAGCACAAGGGCTGGCTTGCTCCCTCGGTCGAAAACATCATTGCCGCACATATCTCCCGCATTGAGGATGTGCTGAAACTCCTGCCAGTCACAAGGATAGTCATTGAAACGGCTTCCTTTGACATCCAGCTCATCAGGAATCCCGAGATCTCGGGTGCCCAGTATCAGCAGGGAGAACAGCTCGGCTCTTGGAACACGCGCGAATACGTGCTCTGTCGTGACGGCCACACGTGTCAGCACTGCCATGGCAAAAGCAAAGATCAGATACTTCAGGTTCATCACCTTGAGAGCAGACGCACAGGTGGAGACGCCCCCAACAATCTCATTACCCTGTGCAAAACCTGCCATGAAGCGCTGCATCGGGGCAAGATCGAACTCAAGGCAAAGCGAGGTCGGTCTTTCAGAGCAGAGACCTTCATGAACATCATGAGGTGGACTGTCCTTGAGCGGCTGAAGGTTGCTCACAAGGAGCTTGAGATCCAGCATACATACGGCTACATCACGAAGCATACCCGTATCAGCCTCGGCCTTGAGAAGACACATCGCGCAGACGCTTTCTGCATAGCCGGCAATCTGCATGCCCAAAGACTCGACTGCTGTCTCTATCAGAAGCAGATCCGCCGTCACAATCGACAGATCCACAAGATGAAGATCCTCAAAGGGGGTATCCGCAAGCTCAATCAGGCACCCTACGAAGTCTATGGCTTCAGGCTCTATGACAAGGTGCTCTGCAACGGCGAGGCAGGCTTCATCTTTGGACGGAGAACTTCCGGATATTTTGACGTTCGCAGACTCGACGGCACGCGAATTTCTGCAAGCATCAGTTTCAGAAAACTGCGCCTCATAGAAAGACGCAAAACATATCTTACGGAAATCAGAAAGGAGGAAGGCGTTTCCTCCCCAGCATGAATGCAGGGGTATCCACGCCAGTATTTGTGATGAAGCAGTTTCGTGCCTATGTCTCAAGGGCCCAGGAGGGCATACTCTCGGAAAATCCCTCTGCCGAAGGCTTTGATCGCGTGCCATCCCTTGCCGAAGCCAGGGAAAGGGCAGCGGGTGAAACCCTGCAGGAGAGCCTGCGCGCCGAAGACATGCGCGAGGCAACGCACACCAGGGGAGATGATTGCGCCGACAAGGCCTGCAGCCGGCACGATTCCAGCGGGACAGACAATAAGGATGACATGAAGGATGAATCTGTTCCCCTGCCGGGAGGGGATTTGAATGAGGGTGCAGCCGCCCTAAAGGGTACGCTTTTTTCGCGGCAGGCCATCCTCCTGGCAATAATTGTCAATATTGTCCTCGGTCTTGTCCTGGCCCTTGTCATGCATCTCGACAGACCCAAGCCTCCGAAATACGTCTACTATATAGAGCTCACGGACAGGCCGGATTCGGCTGGAGCGGGTATGGAAGAGCGGGCAGGCGAACAGCCTGTTCTGGAGTCCGAAGCGGCGAGCAGCCAGCCAGGGGAGCAATAGGCATATCCCCGATACCCAAAAACAATGTCCGCGAAAACGGACGTTTTTGGATACATGAAATTATCAAAGATACTGCGACATTGGAAAAAATAGTCCCGAACATTGTTTGGATGTCTGTCCTATTGCCCTTTTTTCGCATGAGCTCTCTGGCATTTTTGGGCAAGTTTTTTGAGGGAAAATGTCTGCCACCCCGGACAGCACGAGAGCTATTGTTTTTCCCGAAGAAAGGCTCTGCCCCGTTTCCGCACAAGTGGGAACATAAGGTAGAGCACAGGCAATTTCAGTCATACTTCGGGAGGAACAGATGTTCGACATGCAGGACAAGGTTGCTCTGGTGGCCGGAGCCACCAGTGGCATAGGCGAGGCAACGGCACGCATGTTTGCCAGGGAGGGCGCCCGCGTCATGCTGGCTGGCAGGCGCGAAAGCCTGTTGCAGGAGATTTGTGCTGATATTTCGGGCAAGGGACAAAGTGCTGCCTATGTCGTGTGCGACGTGACGGACGAGGACGCAGTGAAAAACATGGTCGAAGCTACTGTCAAGACTTTCGGCAGACTGGACTATGCCTACAACAACGCCGGCATCATGGGCGACGACATCGAGACAGCCAGGCTTGCAAGCTCCGAATTCGACCGCATTGTGAACACCAACATGCGCAGTGTTTTTCTCTGCATGAAGTACGAGCTTGGGCAGATGCTTGCCCAGGGCGGTGATGGCTATGCAATCGTGAACTGCTCCTCCATAGGCGGCGTCGTGGGCATGCCCGGGCGCGTGGCCTACCACGCCTCAAAGCACGCCATCATCGGCATGACCAAATGTGCGGCCCTGGAGTACGCGAAGCGCGGCATACGCATAAACTCTGTCTGCCCTGGCACCATTGTGACGCCCCTTGTGGAGCGCATGATGGAAACCGGCGCCATCACCGATGTCATTGAGCCCATTGGCCGCATGGGTACCCCGGACGAGGTCGCTTCCTGCGTGCTCTTCCTCTGCTCAAAGGGGGCAGGCTTTGTCACTGGCCAGAGCATTGTCATGGACGGCGGCTACACGGCAGGCTAGGGGGGCATATGAAAGGACGCGCTCTTCTTCCCCTGCTTTTCTGTCTTCCGCTTCTGATGTGTGCCGGGCCGAGCGCCGCAAAGGCAGATCCCCTGCGGGTGAGGGTGGACTTTGGCAAGGCAGGAGAGGCCATTGTCCATCTCGACGACAATGACGCTGCCCGCAACTTCTACGCCATGCTGCCCCTCAAGCTGTCCTTCGAGGATTTCAACAGCACGGAAAAGATCGCCACCCTACCGCAAAAGCTTTCCCTTGGCTCTTCCCCTACAAGCTGCGACCCCGAGAAGGGAAGCTTCACCTACTACATCCCCTGGGGGAATATCGCGGTCTTCTACAGGGACTTTCGCCCCTCGCGCAATCTCGTTCCCTTGGGCAGTGTTGTTCGGGGCATGGACCTTTTTGCCGGGCAGAAGGGGGACTTTTCAGTGCGCATCGAGCGGGCCGAGTAGGAGGACACATGCCTGTCATCACAGTGGAGGCCGCAAGCCTCGATATGGAGCAGAAAAGGGGCCTTGCAAGCGAACTCACAGACGTCGCAGCCAGAATCTTTGGTATGCCCGAAGAGACCATCTATGTCTTTCTGAAGGAAAATCCCCTTGAGAACATTGGCGTTGGCGGAAGGCTTCTTTCGGAAATGAAAAAGTCCGCATCCCCGGACAAGGGCCCGGACAGGCAGGGGAGTGGACAATGAAAAAAAGGATTCTTGGACGATCCGGCCTTGTTGTTTCAAGCATAGGGTACGGTTGCATGGGCCTCACCCAGAGCTATCCACCCTATCTTCCGAAGGAGGAATCAAAGGCGGTCATACGCAGGGCCTTTGAGCTTGGGGTCACCTTCTTCGATACGGCAGAGGTCTACGGACCCTACACAAACGAGGAGCTTTTGGGCGAGGCTGTCGCCCCCTTCCGCGACAAGGTGGTCCTTGCCACCAAATTCGGCTTCGACATTGGCGGCGCAAGCACGGACAGGTTTGCACGACCCATTGGCCTGAGCAGCAAGCCTGCTACCATACGCAAGGCCGTTGAAGGGTCACTCAAGCGCCTTGGTACCGACCATATAGATCTCTACTACCAGCACCGCGTGGATCCTGCTACCCCCATAGAAGAGGTGGCGGATTGCGTAGCCTCTCTCACAAAGGAGGGCAAGGTGCTGCACTGGGGACTTTCCGAGCCTGGGGTTGGGACAGTGCGCAGGGCTCACGCAGTTTGCCCGCTTACGGCAGTGCAAAGCGAGTACTCCATGTGGTACCGCGAGCCGGAAAAAGAGATGCTTCCGCTTCTCGAAGAGCTTGGCATAGGCTTTGTGCCCTTTTCCCCTCTGGGCAAGGGCATGCTGACAGGCCGCTTCGGGGCAAAGGCGCGCTTTGCGGCAGACGATTTTCGCAGCTCCATCCCCCGCTTTGCGCCAGAAAACCTTGAGGCAAACCAGGCTGTGGTGGACCTTGTGCGTGACCTCGCGCACAAAAAGGAGACTACGCCCGCGCGCATTGCCCTGGCCTGGGTCCTTGCGCAGGGGAAAAGCATTGTTCCCATTCCCGGAACAAAAACAGTGGCCCGTCTTGAGGAAAACTCGGGCGCGGCCGATATCGTCCTGACGGACGAGGAGCTTGCCTTCATACGGGAAAGGCTCAATGCGATCACCATTGTGGGCGCAAGATACCCCGAGGAACAGGAAAGACTGACCGGCCTGTAGAGTCGGCGCCCAGGGAAAATCCAGATAACACAATTTCAGGACAAGGAGGCGGGGCAGCTCCGCACACGGCGCCCCCGAAAAAATCATGAAAGCAGCAAAAGCAACAAGTCTTCTTCTCACCCTTTTCGTCGCTCTCTCCATTCCCTGCGCTGCCCTTGCCCAGGACAGGGACGATGCCGCAGCAAGGGAAAGGGCGAGGCTCTACACGGATGGCAAGAGCCCCTTAAGCGCAACAGATCCGGAATTTGCCAAAACCAGGGACAACCTCATCCTCGGGCAGATCTGGCAGCGCGGCGAGCTTTCCGAAGAGCTGCGCGTGCTTGTGACCATAGTCACCAAGGCAGCCCTTGGTTCCTCTACAGTTGCTTCGACCACAGAGGCAGCCCTGAATCTGAAGGTGGATCCTGTGAAGATCAAGGAGGCCATCTACCAGGCAACACCCTATATCGGCTACCCCAGGGCAGAGGACGCGCTTGCACAGATCAATACCGTGTTCGAAGAAAGGGGTATCAGGCTTCCCCTGGAAGGGCAGGGTACCGTGACCGAGGAGACGCGCTTCAAGGAAGGGGTTGCCATGCAAAAGCGCATCTTTGGCAGCGCAGGCATAGACGCCATGCACAAGAATACCCCCAAGGGGCAGGAACATATCTCCATAGACTATCTTTCCGCCTGGTGCTTTGGCGACACTTATACCCGCAAGGTTCTGGATCTGAAGACCAGGGAATTGCTGACCTTTGTGGCCATCAGCGCTCTTGGAGGCTGTGAGCCCCAGGTGAAGAGCCATGTCCAGGGCAACCTCAACGTTGGCAACACAAGGCAGCAGCTTGTGGAAGTTCTGGCAGTCATGAATCCCTACATTGGCTTCCCCCGTACCCTGAACGCACTCGGGTGCGTCAACGCTGTGGCAAAGTAGGGGAATCGTACGCAAGGAAATGCAAATGCCCCTGCTTTGGCGGGGGCTTCGTCTCTCTTGCCGCAAAAGACGAGGCCATGCGCAGAGAGCTTGCTGCCGAGAGATTTGCTGACAACAAGGGCAGCCTTGGAGCTCAAGACAGAGCAGGTCAGGTCTGAAACCGAAAAGGTGCGCTCTGAAATCAGGAATACCGGGATGTGTCTTCTCAGATAGCAGGTTGGGATTGCGGTAACTGGTGTTGGTATTCTGGGTGGCATCATGGCAAAGGGCTTTGGCTGGCTCGGTTTCTAACCGATGTGGTTTTGGGAAAATTTTCTGATACAGAAGACCCCCGTGGCACACGCATTGTCGTGAGTCACAGGGGCCTTTCTCTATATTGTCAGGAAGTTGTCTAGCTGTCCTTTTCCGCAAGCTCGGAATCGGGAAGCCTTGGCAATCCGTAGATGGCGTGTAGCACGCGGGCTGCAGCGCAGGCAGCGCCATAGCCATTGTCTATATTGAAGATGCCAAGGCCGGGTGCGCAGGAGGCCAGCATGCTGTTCAGGGCTGTCATGCCGCCCGAGGCAGTGCCATAGCCCACGGAAGAAGGAACGGCAAAGAGGGGCTTGGGTGTCAGGCCGCCAAGAACGCTCGCAAGGGCCGCATCAAGGCCTGCCACCACTATGACTGCATCGTGGGCGTTGATTTCGGGAAGACGTTTTTCCAGGCGCCAGAGCCCTGCCACACCGCAGTCCTCGTAGACGTCGCAGGCAATCCCAAGGTATTCTAGGGTGCGGGCAGCTTCCCAGGTGACGAAACCGTCCGCAGTGCCGGCAGAGACCACGGCCACGGAGCCATGGGGGTAGTCCGGCATGCGCATGCCATAGGCCGTGCGCGAAAGGGGATGGTAGTCGTATTCCTTTTGCAGATCCTCCGGCACGCGGGCAAAGACCTCTGGTGCCAGGCGTGTGAAGAGGATGGGGCGCTGTGAACTGCGGCCAAAGCGATGCAAAAGTTCAAGCAGGGATTCGAAGGCCTTGCCCTGGCAGTACACGGCCTCGGGAAGGCCTATGCGGGCAGTGCGGGCATGATCGAAAAAGATGTGGCTGGACATGGGATCTCTCTTGGGCAACAAGGTGTATCTGCCCATGTCTTTGGCACAAGGCAAGAGCCCCTTCAAGAGCGAAAACGGCAAAAAGCTTGCTCAAAGCTCTCACACATGTCCTGTCCCTTGTGCATTTGGCTTTTCCTACCCCTGAGCCTGCATCCAGGCAACAAGAATTGCGGCACCAGCCACCATGACAAGAAGGCGCGAGAGCTGCATGCCGAACACAATGATGCAGGCAATCTTCGGAGGAAAGATGCCGAGCGCTGTCGGAAGGTTGCGGCGCAGGGTGCGCACAGGGTTGCCTACGGCGCTCGAGATAAGCATGGCAAGCAGAACCTGCGGGCCAGTGATCAGGCCCTGGGCCATGAGCGAGGCAGACACAGTGGCAGAGGAGATGAGGCCACCCATCTGTGCAGCCGTAATGGTAAGCAGTTCTTCCGGAAAGTGCCTGCTTATGGCAGCCGGAACGAGCCTGTCCCAAAAATCCAGAAGGCCGGAACGTATCACCCACTCCATGGCGAGGATGAGGGGAATAGAGATGCAGGCCAGGCGAAAGAGCAGGGAGAGTGCCCTGAACACGCCCTTTTGCAGGGTCTCCTTCCAGGGAAGCACAGCGGATGTTCCCTCGTCAAACTCGTTTCCCTTTGTGGAACTTTCGGGAGCCTTTCTGTGCGTTAGCCTGTTCCAGAAGAGCACGCAGGCAATGATGAGGGCTCCTCCGAAAAACTGGATGACAAAGTACAAAAGCCCCGGAAGTCCTATGGCGGCAATGACCGGATAGGCCACGCGCATGCTGTGCGAAAAGTGGGCGAGAAAGCTGTTCAGCATGCCTCCGGCAATGAGCGCGGATGCCGAAATCTCTCCCCTGTTGTGGCTTGCCACGAGCATGCTGTCCGCGGCTGCGCTTGAGGCGAGTGCAGCCGGCATGGCGTATCCCACGATGTCTGGCAGGCGAGCGGCACGTGTCAGGCGCCCAAGGCTTTTTGCCAGCACGCGGTACCAGCGTCGCCCCTCGATAATGCTGCCGAGCATGGCCCCAAGGCCTACCAGGGCAAAGAGGCGCGCAAAAAGAAGGCCCCTTTGCTCAAGCTTTTGCAGGGTCGTGCGCTCCCCATGCGGGGCACGGGCGTGTTTTTTTGCAATGGGCGCCGAGGGATCTGACGCATGGGGGACCGCATTCTTGACCACATTCGGGACGAGGTCCCGGGATTTTGCCATCTGCTGTGTCTGGGCTTGCTGGCTTGCCTGCCTTGTTGCCTTTTGGGGCATCTGCACTGTCATCCAGGCAGAAAGGACAAGGGAGAGGACAAGCCAGGCGCACCAGAACGGGCTTTTCCAGGGAGCCTTGCGCCGCCTGTGCCTGCCCATGCCCGTATTTTGTACAGAGTTCTCCATCAGGAGCGTCCCTTCTTGCGCACCAGCATGAGGGAGAGATAGTTTTCTGGACGCTTTGCCACCTCGTTGAGATCGCTTGTGACGTATTCGCCCTCGCGCGTGAGGTTTTCCCCGTAGACAAAGTCCACGTTGTCCTCGTTTTTCAGGCGCTCAATAAGCCTGTTCCTGCTCCTGTAGGTTTTCAGAAGAACGGTTGAGGTGTTCTTTTCGAAGACGATTTTTTCTGCCATGTCCTCGCTAAAGGAAGGGACAACCTTGAGAATGTCACGGTTCTCCACAAGGACAGAGCCGCTCTGTGCCGCAAGCGTCGACCAGGAGGTGATGCCAGGCACAATGTCCACGCAGACTTCTGGCAAGGCCTTCTTCACCAGGGGCAGGATGTAGCCGAAGGTCGAGTAGGAGAGGGTGTCCCCCAGTGTCGTGTAGGCGCAGTCCTGTCCCCTGGACAGTTCAGCAATGATGGTTTTGGCGTTTGCCAGAACCTGCTCCTCGCGAATTTTCCTGTCCCTGGACATGGAAAAGACAAGGCGAATGATGCGGCCCTTGGGATTCAGGGACGAGACTATGCCCTCCGAGACACTGTCGGTTACGTGTGCAGAGACCACGGTGAAAATGACCGGGCATGAGGAAAGGATGCGGGCGGCCTTCACAGTCAGAAGTTCCGGATCTCCGGGACCAAGGCCAATACCGTACAATTTCATAGAATTTCCTGAGAAAGCTCGGGAAGACCGGCTTGGGAAGGCCGTCTTCCCGGGCAGATGTTAGTATGGCTGGTGATTAGAAGGCCTTCCCGGGATTGGCCAGATCGTCCCTTGTGTCCTTCGTGTGGCGCAGGAAGACGTTCTGTACGCCCTTGATGCTGCCAAGGCCGGTGAGCTTTGCCTCGACCTGCATGCCCTTGGCCTTCACCATGGATGCCCAGCTGTCCTCCTCGGGGCCAGCCAGATCGTTGTTTGCGTGATCGCCGGCTACCATCATGAAGGGCATGAGGTAGACCTTCTTCACCTCTGCCTTTTCAAGATTGGGCAGAACCTTGTCAAAGGAGTTGCCGCCCTCGACGCTGGCAAGATACATCAGGGGATCGCGGGCGTTCATGGTCATGGCGACACAGGCAAGGGTCAGGTCTCCGGGGCCTCTGTCATTGCCGTGGCCCATGAGAATCACTGCGTCCCTGGATGTGCGGGAGCTGGGCAGGGAGGCCGTGACAGCGGAAATGACCTCGTTGAGATCCTGTACGGACTCAAGCAGGGGGTGTCCCAGCCATAAATGCTGGAAGATACCTGGATGTTCGGCAAGGTAGCGCGCAAGCATGCGTTCGAGCATGGAGTACTCCTCGCCGGGGCTCACGTGCAGACTCTGCACACGCAAGTCAACAATGCCTCTCCTGACGCATTCGTCCAGGGCCTCGCGCACGCTGAAAATGGTTTTTCCCTCTGATGCGAGCTTCTTGCGGATGATATCGGAGGTGTAGGCCCAGATGACAGGCTTGTCGGGGTAGGCTTTTTCATAGGCCTTGCCTACATCGTCAAGGGAAGCCCTGGCCTCTTCCATGCTGGTGCCAAATGCGACAAGGAGAATTCCGGAAGGGGAGGCAGCCTGGGCCAGGCCAGGCAGGGAGAGGAGAAGAAGGGCCAGAACAAGGCCCTGCAGGAGGGAAGAAGGTTTGGGCAAACGCAGATGTCTCATGACTCTCTCCAGGATAGGACAGGAAGGATGTGATGAGGCACCCTAAAGGCTTTGCCCTGTGGTCGCGCGAGTGCACAAGAGCAGGACCGCCATTTTTTGGGAAAAGGCGGACTGGTGAGTGCTGCGGCCCAGGTACCCGTGGGTGCGCATACAATATGGACAGAGCAGGGTCGGTCTTCCGACTCTCGGATCATTCTCGGCCACGCGTCTTCCCACCCCTTTGGGCAGTGACAAATGTGCGGGCCTTGTCCCCGATCACGGCGGCGGGTCCGTGCCGGACTTGCACCGGCTTCCCGGAAAATGCCAGGGTGGGCATCTTCAACCCTGCTGAAGGGGCATTGTACGGAGCGGGGTGAGCATGTCAAGCAGGATGGCAAACGTCCTCTTTTTTGCTGAAATAACAAATGGTTGAAAATATGGATGTGGACTTTGGGTGCAAGGAGGTGTATGCTTGGGACAGACTCTTTGTGGGCTTTGCCACAAAGGGCGAAGTCGGACAGCTTCCAACACGGGATGAAAGAGGCAGGAGTGTGGCAACTGGATTCTCTATTGCGAGAGGAAGCATATTGACTTCAGAACTGGAAGAAAAAGTCTGAAAAATTGTGAGTCTGAAAGATTATTAAACAGTGTCGATTGTACATGACAATGTACGACTACACGGGGGAAATTGAGGAAAAGAGCATGCTTGTGGAGTTTCGTGTCAAAAATTATGGCTGCTTTCGTGATGAGCAGGTTTTGAGTTTTGTTCCTGTAAGAGAGAAGCCCCTTCAAGAGGAGAATATCTACAAAACCGGATGTATTGATATACAAGAACTCTTGTTTGTTGCTGTTGTCTATGGAGCAAATGGTGGAGGAAAATCAACACTGCTATCAGCATTGCAAAGTATGCTTGCAATTTCTTTGTTCGCAGAAGAATCAGATACAATGTACAAAATTCCTGTAAAACAATTTTTGTTTGATGAGGAAAGCATAATAAATCCCACAGAATTTGAAATACGTTTTTTGCATGAAGGATATCAATATCAGTATGGATTCAGCTGTACAGAAGATAGAATACTTGATGAATATCTTTTTTGCTATGCAAAAACAAGAAGACAAACAATATTTGATAGACATTATGATAAAATAAATGATACATATGTGTATAAGTTTGGCAAATATCTTCATGGCAAGAAAAATACTTTATGCACATTGACAAATGAAAAAAATACATTTCTTTGTATTGCTGCAAAGAAAAACAATCAGCTGTTTTCTGTATGGTCAAAGCTTATTTCTCTTTCAACAGTAATAACAAAGAAAAATTTTCCAGATAATAAAACAGTAAATAAAAATATTTTAACTGATAAAATATTAAAAGACAGGATATGCTCATTTTTTTATTCCTCGGATATTCCGATAAAAGATATATAAATCAATACAAATAATGAAAATTATATTGCTTTATTTAAATATGAAAAAAATGATAATAAATTTTTTATCACTGAAAAAGATGAATCTTACGGTATTATACAACTATATAAGTATCTTCCTGAAATATTGAATGCGTTGGAGAAAGGAAGTGTGATTTGCATAGACAATCTGGATTCTGGTCTGCATCCAATACTGATGGAGCGTCTTGTGTATACTTTTCAAATGAGAAAAAGAAATCCTTATGGAGCACAGCTTCTGTTCTCAACTTATGATATATCTCTTTTACGAAACGATCCTCAGATATTAAGGCGTGATCAGATATGGTTTGTGGAGAGACATAGCGACCTTTCATCAAATCTGTACTCTCTTGCAGAATTCAGGCGATCAAGGGAAACAGATTTTGCCAAAATCTATATGAATGGCCTTGTGGGTGGCGTTCCGACCTTGAGTGAGTGGGAATAGGCAGCAAGAAGGACCTATTGTACGTATCGTTCTTTCTTCTCAGAAGATCAGGAGCAGAACCTGTGCTGGAATATCTCAAAAGCGAAAATACAGGCCCTTTTTCTACTGCAGAGCTGACTTTTGCCGAGAGGCTGAATGTCATTACCGGTGGCAACGGCCTTGGCAAAAGCTTTCTTCTGGACGTTATCTGGTGGGCCCTGACGGATACCTGGCCTTGCAGGCTGAACGGAAATCTGAACAGGGGCTTTGCGGCGCGCCCAGGCAAGGGGAAGTCGGCCACCATTTCCTTTTCCCTGAATGATTTTTTTGCAAAATCAGCCTGCAGTGCGAGCTTCGACGACAAGACCCGGGCCTGGACAGGCCTTGGGGAAAGAGTGCAGGAAGCGGGCATTGTCGTATACGCCATGGAAGACGGAAGTTTTGCGGTCTTTCACGGGATTGGCAGGCTGGCAGACAGCAATCCGCGGGAAAAGCCACAGGCATATGTGTTCACACAAAGGGATATCCTGGATGGTCCTGGTAACGCTCCCTGCGACGGGCTTGTGCGCGATTTGGTCCGCTGGCAGGAGAAAAACAGGGAAGCCTTTGCTGCCTTCAAAGAACTCATGAGGCGTTTGTCGCCAGAAGGAAGAGAGCCTCTGGTCCCATGTGACCTGGCAGCTGACAGATTTGGACATGCGCTGCTCACCATCAGTATGGGGTACGGAGAGCCTGTTCCTTTTTGCCTCGCGTCACAGGCCGTGCGTCGGGTCCTGTCTTTCGCCTACCTGCTTGTCTGGAGTATTGAGGAATACAAGAGGCAGTGTCGCGGGGATCAGTCCCCTGCTGTCACAATACTGTACGACTACGTTGAGGCTCACATGCATCCCGTATGGCAGCGCAGCCTTGTGCCGTCCCTGGTCTTTGCCTTGCAGGAGCTTGCGGGGCACACACAGTATTTTTTCACAACACTTTCGCCCATTGTGCTTGGCTCGCTGGAAGACATTTTTGCAGTTGGGAACAATGCCAGGGATGCCTGGTTTGATATCGATTTGATTGAGCGTTCAGTTCGCATTGATCGCTGTGATTTCATGAAACAAGGATGCTTTGGCAATTGGCTGACCAGTGAAGCCTTTGATTTGCCGACAGATTTCAGCTTGTCCAAGGAAAAGTTGTTTGAGGAGCTCGGAAGCAGAGTAAGAGACCCTGGACTTACCCGAAACGAAGCCCTGCAGTTGGAGCAAAGGATGCTCGCAACCCTTTCCGAGGTGGATCCCCTGTGGATACGGCGGCGAATGTTTCTGCGCAGCAAGGGGTGGTGACCATGGAATACGTTGGCACAACGATGGACCATGGCACGGGCAGCGAGAAGACCCTCCTCGGAGTAGTCCTTGCCGGAGGCAGATCGAGCCGCATGGGGCAGGACAAGGCCCTGCTTGAGCTTTTAGATGGCACAACACTGTTGGAGTGTCAGCTGCGCAGGCTTTCGTCACTTGTCCCGGAAGTGGTTCTTTCCGTACGCGACAGGAACTATGCGTTCCTGCAAAAGAGGCTGACTGCCTGCGGGAGAGTGCGCCTTTTGCCTGACGAGACGGACGAGGTCGGCCCCCTGGGTGGCATCGCAAGCGCCCTTGGAAAGGCGGAAAGAGAGCATTTTGCCGGTGTCCTTGTCCTTCCCTGCGACATGCCCCTCATCACTGAAGGACTGCTGGCAAGGCTGACAGGCTTTTGGCACGAAGCCCCGGAGACATTGGTAACTGCCCTTGAGGAATCTTCCGGGCGTGTGTATCCCCTCTCGGCCGTATGGAGCGTTGAGGCTCTTCCCTTTGTGCGCAAGGCTCTTGTCAGCGGAGACTATTCCCTGCGCAGGGCGGTGGATGGGAAGTACTGGCGGACACTTGTCCTTGCTCCAGAGGAAGATGTCCTGCTTGCCAACGCCAATACTCCCCAGGAGTGGCAGGAAATCCGGAAAAGGCTTGCCAGCGACGCGTGTGGCGGGTTGGCTGGAATGAGAGCCTGACTGACAAAATGTCCGGCAAGGAGGACAGTCTCGCTCCCATTGTCCGCATCCTGTCACAAGGCTGTGGGAAAAAAGCGCGGGCAAATATCCGTATTGCAGGGCAATGCAAACTCATTGTATACCCAAGGGCCAGAAAGTTCCGATGGTAGTCCCGATGAGGGCACAACGCGTCAGGAAAAACGGTATCGAAAATCTCACATCCAAGGATGTCACGCCATGTTCACAGCCCCAGTTCTCTGGTTTGCCGCGGCAGTCGTTTTCTTCGTTCTGGAAATGCTCGTTCCCGCGGGCGCCTTTCTCTTCTTTGCAGCCGGATGCCTTGCAGGCTGGCTGGCAGCTCTTGCCGGCACAGGACTCACTGCGCAGATACTGATTGCCGTATGCATCTGCATTCTCTCCCTTCTTGTGCTGCGTCGCAGGCTGACAAGGGTTTTTTCCGGAAAACAGGATAAGGACACTGCGGCTTCTCCCCTTGTTGGAGCCACAGGCAGGGTCACAGTTGCGATCCTGAACGGGATTGAAGGACAGGCATACGTTGCCGGCAGCTACTGGCGGGCCGTGAGCGACGGTGGAGACCTTGGCGAAGGGGAAGAGATACGCGTCGCAGGGATCGATCCCAGTGACACACAGCTTTTGCGTGTACTTCCTTGTGTGAAGACACAAAACCGGTAGGAGTCCGCAACCCGGAACAAATAGAACAGCTTTCAGGGAGGAGTGGCGCGTGCCCCAGGCGTGCGCCAGATTTTGCCATGGAAAATCTTCTTCAGCGCGCCACAGCTGCCGGCTGAGCAGCCAAGCTTCCTCCAGCGGGTCTGGAGCAACTTTTGAGTCCCCTGGCGCACATGATGCCGCAAAGCCTGGAAAACAGGGTATTGGCCGGGCGTGCCCACAACGAGGATGCGGTGGTGGTGTCCTGCCCTGCCGGCAAGGCACTTGTGCAGACAGTGGACATCTTGGCTCCCGTAGTCAACGACGGCTATTCCTTTGGCCGCATAGCTGCCTGCAATGCCCTCTCGGACGTGTACGCCATGGGCGGAAAGCCTTGGAGCGCCATGTCCATAGCCTGTTTTCCGGAAGACATGGCGGCAAACGAGCCCGAGGTCTTGCAATCTGTCCTCAAAGGGGCTCTGGAGGCCATGATCGAGGCCGAATGCGTCAGCGCTGGCGGGCACACAGTGCGCGACAACGAGATGAAGTTCGGCCTAGCTGTCACCGGCGTCATCGATCCCTCGCGCATTGCCACAAACGCAGGCCTTCGCCCGGGGCAGCGCCTGCTTCTCACAAAGCCCCTTGGCACGGGCATCCTTTCCACTGCGGTCAAGGCCAACTGGGAAGGAGCCCTGGAGGCCGAGGAACTCATCCGCAAATGGTCCGGCAGGCTCAACAGGGTGGGGGGCGAGGCCATAGCGAAATTTGCGCTTTCGGGCGCCACGGACATCACCGGCTTTGGCCTTGGCGGCCATGCCCTGGAAATGGCTAGGGCGTCGGGCGTTTCCATCGAGCTTGCCATACACGACCTGCCCCTCATGGGCGAGGTGATTGAATACGCCTCCGAAGGCCTGGTTCCCGGTGGAAGCATCAACAACAAGCTCTACTGCGCCTGCCGCACGCGTTGGCTGTGCGAAAAGGACGAGGATCTGGAAAACGTCCTTTTTGACGCGCAGACATCCGGGGGACTTCTCCTGGCAGTGGACAGGGACAAGCTGGACGAGGTGAAAGCCTTCCTGCTCGAAGGAGGCGATCTCGCCTGCGAGGTGGGAAGCGTCCTTGAGAAGAAAGAGGCGCCCCTCTATATCGTCTGACAAACGTATTGGACAAGTGTGTGCCGGGCCACTGGGCCTGGCACAGTGCTATAAGGAGAGTGATGTATGGATCCGCAGCAGATTCTCGATACCCTGACCGTTGTGCTTTTGGCCCTGTTTGTCGTAGCCTTCTTCGTAAAAGGCATCGTCATTGTCCCCAACCAGAAGGCCGTCATCATTGAGCGTCTTGGCAAGTACAGGACAACGCTTCTGGCCGGATTCCACGTCATCATTCCCATTATAGACAGGAAGGCCTATGTGCGCTCCCTGAAGGAAACAGTGCTGGACGTGCCTGCCCAGACCTGCATCACCTCGGACAACGTGTCCGTGAGCATAGACGGTGTCATCTACATGCAGGTTGTGGACGCGCAAAAGTCCGCCTATGGCATTTCGGACTATGTCCAGGGCGCTGTGCAGCTGGCCCAGACATCGCTCAGATCCAGCATAGGCCGCATGCCCCTGGACAAGACCTTCGAGAGCAGGGAGCACATCAACAGCGAGGTTTGCTCGGATTTGAATGCTGCCACTGGCTCCTGGGGCGTGAAAATCTTGCGCTACGAGATACGCGATCTCACTCCGCCCTCAAGCATCATGGAGGCCATGGAGCGTCAGGTGAAGGCAGAGAGGGAGAAAAGGGCAGTCATTTTGCAGTCCGAGGGCGAGAAGCAGAGCGCCATCAACATTGCAGAAGGTCAGAGAGCCTCGGCCATTGCCCTTTCCGAGGGAGACAAGATGGCCCAGATCAACCGCGCTGAAGGCGAGGCACAGCAGATTTTACGCATAGCCCAGGCAACGGCCGAGGGGCTGCAGAAGATCAAGGATCAGCTGGACGGGGACGCAGTGGCCGCAGCCCAGCTTCGTTTGGCTGAGGCCTACATAGCGGAGTTCGGAAAGCTTGCCGCGAAGAACAATACCATGATCATTCCCGCGGACGCAGCCAGTGTTGGCAGCATGATCGGCCTTGTGACCGGCATGCTCAAGCCTGGCCAGGGCCTGAATAAGACGCAGGGCTGAGAAACGTGGTTTGGGGCCTGCAAGAAGCCAGTTCCCGGGATGCAGAACAGGACGGTCACAAATGCCCGAAAGCCAGAACGTAGAGTGGAAAAGCCAGTGGAAGGACGTGTATCTGGAATGGATCTGTGGCTACGCCAACGCGCAGGGAGGCAAACTCTATCTCGGCTGTGACGACGAAGGAAACGTCACAGGCCTTCCAAATGCCCGCAAGCTGCTGGAGGACATTCCCAACAAGGTTCGCCAAACCATGGGCATTGTTGTCGCAGTCAATCTTCTGGAAGCGGATGGCAAGGAATACATTGAAATAGACGTTCCAGCCTACCCAATCGGCATTTCCTGCAAAGGCGTCTACTACTACCGCAGCGGCAGCACGAGGCAAGTTTTGACAGGGCCTGCGCTTGAGGGCTTTCTTTTGCGCAAGCGGGGTGTAACCTGGGATAATCTTCCTCTTCCTGCATTCTCACTGGCAAATGTGGACGATAGTGTTGTCGCGCATTTCAAGGAGTGGGCAGCCAAGAAGGGACGCATTGAGCAAAGCGTTCTCGATGAGCCCAAGGATGTGCTGCTGGACAAGCTGCATCTGACAAACGGGGAGTATCTGACAAACGCTGCCATGCTCCTGTTCAGCAAGGATCCGGAGAAATGGCAGCTGGGCGCCTATACAAAGATTGGCTATTTCGAGACGGACGCCGACTTGCTGTATCAGGACGAGATCCATGGCTCAATTCTGGAACAGATCGACAGGATCGTGGAGCTTGTGTACCTGAAATACATGAGGGCCAGGATCACCTATCAGGGGATGCAGCGCATTGAACGCTACTTTGTGCCGGAAGAAGCGCTTCGGGAAGCCCTGCTGAACGCCCTGTGTCACAAGAAGTACGAGTCCGGTGTGCCAATACAGGTCAGTGTGTACGAAGACAGGCTGTATATCGCCAACTGCGGCTGCCTGCCGGAAAACTGGACTCTGGAAAACCTGATGGGCAAGCACGCCTCAAGGCCCTACAATCCCAACATTGCCCATGTGTTCTATCTGGCGGGCTTTATCGAGAGTTGGGGACGGGGAATAGAGAAGATCTGCTCCGCCTGCCAAAAGGATGGAGTGCCACAGCCAAAATATACGGTCCACCCGGGCGACATTATGATACAGTTCACCGCCCCGGAAGACAGGGTTGTTCGGGTGAATAAAAAGGTGAATATAAAGGTGAATATAAAGGTGAATGATCGGGAACAGGAACTTATGAAGTTGTTGGCGGAAGATCCTGGCTATACGGTTACGCAACTGTCTGAGCTCTTGGCGGTCAGCAGGAAAACAGTTGCTGTAGGACTGAAAAAGTTGAAGGAAGCTGGGCTCATCAAACGCGTTGGCGCAAAGCGCAATGGACACTGGGATGTGTCAGGATGATTTTTTGCAGATGCTGTCGCCGCTGGCAGAGCTCTTGGGCTTGTGATGTCATGCCAATACATGGCTGTACTGTGCATCTCGAAAAACAGCATAAAGCAGTCTCGTCTTAGGGAATACATTGTTTGTAGGGAGAGGATATGGAATCGGTAGATATGCGTAAAATACTCCATAAACTTGTTGATTCTTGGGAGAGTGAGGTCGTCGAGTTCAAGGAAGCCTCAAAGGATTACAAGATTTCAGAAATCTATCGTTATTTTTCCGCCCTTTCCAATGAGGCAAACTTGCGGGGAGTAAAGAGCGCATGGCTTGTTTTTGGTGTAAGAAACAAGGACAGGCAAATCGTAGGGACAGACTTTCGTCTGCAGCATGATCAACTGCACTCTCTAAAACATCAGGTCAAACAGTCTACTGGTTCAATAAGCTTCAGAGAAATTTATGAAGTTCGCGAAGAAGGAAATCGTGTTCTTCTTTTTGAAATTCCTCCGGCACCACAAGGGATACCGGTATTGGCAAACGGCCATGCATATGCGCGGGCTGGAGAAAGCCTGAAAGCTCTGGATTTGTATCAGCTGGACGCAATACGGAATCAAACGATTGGCGAAGATTGGTCTGCTCAGATCGTTGAAGGAGCTTCCATTGAAGATCTGGATCCAGCCGCACTGCAAAAGGATCGTCAGGACTTCATCCAGAAACATGCCAACAGAATTGATGCCGATGAAGTAATGGGCTGGTCTGAAGAAAATTTCCTCGGAAGACTGCGCCTGATGCATAAAAAACAACTGACACGTGCAGCAATACTTCTTTTTGGCAAACAGGAAGTCTCTGGTTATCTTAGCCCACATCCAGCACAATTGACATGGAGGTTAATGGGAGAGAAAAGAGCCTATGAACACTTTGGTCTGCCATTTTATCTCACATCCTCAGAACTCTACAAGAGAATTCGCAATATACAGTTGCGCATACTTCCCAATGACACTCTTGTGCCAATAGAAATATCCAAATATGACAAGAATGTAATTATGGAAGGTCTTCACAATTGCATTATGCATCAAAATTATCGGCTGTTAAGTAGAATAATAGTAACTGAGTATGTTGATAAAATTGAAATGTATAGTGAAGGTGAGTTTTTTGAGGGAGAGCCTAAAGACTATATAGAAGGAAATTGCACACCGAGAAAATATCGTAACACTTGCCTTTCTCAAGCAATGACAGAATTGAATATGGTAGACAGTATGGGTATAGGCATATCACAGATATACAAGACACAGGCAAAACGATATTTTCCTCTTCCAGATTATGAACTGACAGATTCTTCTGTAAAATTGACAATTTATGGAAAAATAATCGATTCTGCATATACAAATTTATTAATCCAAAAAACTGATCTTAATATATCTGATATTCTTGCTCTTAACCGTATTCAAAAAGGTCTATCTTTTGATGATGAAAAAATTATACGATATCTACGACAGGAAAAATTAATCGAAGGGAGAAAACCTCATTTTCATATTTCAGAAACGATAGCTCGAGTTTCGCCTTCTGAAAATAGAGCACAGTATGTGCATGTAAAAGGGCAGAAAATATCATTCTATGAACAGCAAATAATTGACTTTCTACGCCTTAAACCATCACCTCGTCATGAAATAGAGGATTTACTATTGAAACAACTAAGCACAGTTTTGTCGGCAGAACAAAAGAGGCGGAAAATTGGAAACATGTTGATATCTCTTAAGACAAAAAATAAAATTAGATGCCGAGGTATGGGAAAAGCTGCCATATGGGAGCTTGTTCAAGGCAAGGTATCCTCTTCGCAGAAGTGACGACGCAGAATAGGGCGGCGTTGCTACAAATTAGTCGAATAATTTGCAAATTTAGTCGTTTAAAAAGGTGAAAATTACATAAAATCAGTATATTGAGTCTAAAAAATTTAGTCGAATAATTTGCAAAATTTAGTCAAATAGTTAGTCGAATCAGACTGCGTACGGCAGAGTACTGTTTCGGTTTCGATAGAGCTCCTTGTTTTTTGCGGCTGCTGTTTTTCTGGATAAGAAGCTTAACTATTTGAAAGTACTGTTATTGGGAAGAAAGATGGAGAAGGGTCGCCATGCGGGAGAACTTTAGGCCAATGCACCTCTAACACGAGGAGTAGCGCACATGGTCGAAATTAGTCGAATAATTTGCAGATTTAGTCGTTTAAAAAGATAAAAATAACATAAAATCAATATGTTAATGTCGAAAAATTTAGTCGAATAATCTGCAAAATTTAGTCGAATCGGGGGCAAACGGCTGTGGTAGCAATATGGGTCATCAGAACAGATCCTTGTTTTTGCGGCTGCAGTTCTGTACAAGTGAGGACGTCTGAAGCTCCGGGAATCTGTGCCTTTTGGGGGCATACAGCCAGCGTCGCGTGTTTTTGGGAAGGCCAACGGCTCTTTTCGGGTTTTGCGGCAAAAGCCCCGGAGGGCATGTCCGGCAAGGACGTGCTTTTCCCTGTGACAATTTTACAACAGGAGCTTGCGAAATGCTTCGTAAAATCCTTCTTCTCACCTGTCTTGTGCTGGTTCTTGGCCTTGGTCAGGCCCAGGCTCAGCAGACTAGGGTCATTTCCGTTGCCAGCGACTGCATGTGGCCGCCCATGGAATTTCTGGACGACAACAAACAGCCCACGGGCTTCTCCGTTGACCTGCTTCGCGAAATGGAAAAGGTTCTTCCCGGTATCAAGTTCAACATCCAGAACATTGCCTGGGACGGCATCTTTGCCGGCGTTGCAGCTGGAAAGTACGAGGTTGTGTCCTCTTCCGTGACCATCACCGAGGACAGGAAAAAGGTCTACATCTTCTCCGAGCCCATGTATGAGGTGACCCAGTCCGTAGTTATGCCCAGGGGCAAGAAAATCTCCTCCCTCGCTGATCTGAAGGGCAAGAAGGTTGGCGGCCAGATTGGCACCACCGGTATCTTTGTTATCGACAAGGCCAAGGTTGGCGCAAAGATCAAGGAGTACGAGGATGTGGGTCTCGCCATGGAAGATCTGCGCAATGACCGCATCGACGCCGTCATTTGCGACAGCAACGTGGCTGCCTACTACGCCAACAAGAAGAAGGGGTTTGAAAACCTCTTCCACGTGGCCTACAGCACCAAGGAAGTGGAACAGCTTGCCTTCTGCCTCAACAAGAAGGATCCCGACATCGTGAAGATTCTGAACGAGGGTCTTGCCAAGGTGAAGGCCAATGGCAAGTACGATGAGCTCGTCAAGAAGTGGATGGGCGACTAATAAACAGCAGACAGTAGCTTTTCAGGCTGCCTGAATACACAAATCCTCCCCTTGGGATATGCCCGAGGGGAGGATTTGCCGTATTTGGCGTCCAAGAGAAAGATGGCGTGAGACGATCTGAATTGGTCAGCAGCTGTCTGTCCAATTCGCCATATGAGAGGGCGTAGCAAAAGTCATGCCTTGGGAGCCTTGCGCTCAAGAGGCTTTCGGCATTTTGCCTTGTGGCCACAGTCAATGGCGCAGGCGTTTTCACGCGTACAGTGAGGGAGCAGTCTCTCCAACCGCAAGGTTGAAAATCTTGAGCAAGACTACTCCCAAGGCGAGCACGCGGGATGAGCAGAAAGTTGCCGATGTCCCCATGCTGTAGAGCAGAGCTTTCAGTCTTGGGAGTGCATTCCGTTTGCGCGCAGACCATATGCTCTCGACAACAGTCCAAGCTCTTGATCTTGAGCAATCCTGCAGGAGCACAGCGGATGCATTGCAGGAATTCACGTCCGGCATGAGGGACGTGTTACTCGTTCCATTGGCGCAGGGTTATGTGAGGAGCCTTGCCTCTTGCGAGAGAGACCGCACCCAAATCTGATCTCTGCAGACGAGGATTTCCGGAAATCCGGGTATTGGGGAAGCGTCTTAGGCCTGCACATTGGACACGGGGCAGTAGAAGGCCGGCATGGGACGCTGTTCTGCCCATATGGTCTCGAGATCCTCGTATCCGGAAAGGGGGATGACCAGATCCATGGGTCTGCGCTCCAGCTCGCCCATGGCCATGGGACGGAAGAGGGCCTTGCCTCCCTCAAGGGAAAGGTGACCAGTAAGCAGACCCTGTGGTTTTTTCTTTGGAAGGGTAGCCAGGATGACCTCCACTTCCCTGACCTGCCAGTTGCTGTCGAAGGTCAGGCGTCTGACCAGGGGCAGGCCCAGAAGATGCATGATGATGAGCGCGGATCCCGGGGAACCGGACAGGGAAAGGATGTATTTGCCATTGAGGCTTGCCAGCGCAAAGGTTCCGCCGGGCTTGAATTCGCCTCCGCCAAGGAGAACCTGCGCTCCCGCCTTTTCCATGGCGGGGCGTATGCAGTCGTAGTCCCCATGGCCAACACCGCCTGTGGTGACAAGCATGGTGTTGTCGCGCAGGGCCAGAACCATGGTCTCGGCAATGGCGTTCACATCGTCCCTGGCTATGCCGCAGGGCAGGGGAATGGCTCCAGCCGAGTAGAGCAGGGAGCAGAGAATGCTCTGTCCGGAATTGTAGATTTTTCCGGGGCTCGGTGGCATGCCGCTTATGAGAAGCTCGCTGCCAGTGCTTAAGACAGCCACTCGAGGACGAGAAAAGACGGGAACATTGATGGTGCCTATGCTTGCCAGGCGTCCACAAAGAACCGCGTCCACCCTGGCTCCGCGTCCTGCCAGAAGTTCCCCTTCCTCGGCTGTGATGTTGGCCTGCCCTACGCCATACCCTTCCTGCACAGGGGAGGAGAAGAGCGTCATGTCCGCGTCGACCTTCGCGTCCTCAAAGCCCACAACCGCAGAGGCGCCTTCCGGCATGGGGGCTCCTGTCATGATGCGTACACACTCGCCCGAGTGCACGGGAGGAACCGGCCAAGTGCCGGCAGGGGCAGTGGCTATGACCCTGAGGCCAACCGGGGCGTCCGGAGTGGCTGCCTGCAGATCCTCTACACGGACAGCAAAACCGTCAAGGCGGGAGCGGACAAAGCCCGGAACAGCAAAAGGCGCGTAGAAGTTCTGGGCCAGCACCCTGCCCATGACGCGCGTGAGGGGAAAGGTGTGCACTGCCGGCATGGAGATGGGCAGAGTGTCTATGACACTCATGGCCTCAATGAGAGAGTGGGCAACGTAGGGCGTAGTCATAGATGAGCCTCGGTTGTGGGCATTGCGTATCGGGTGTCTGGAAACGACAGGGATATCTTTCCGAGGGGCTCGAGCGTTTGTCGCGAGACCGACAGGTCACGAAAAGCGCACGCATCGGGAAAGAACAGAAGGTACGTTGTCCTTTTTTGCGCCAAGCATCAGACCTTGTCAATTGCCGGAAAAAGCCGGGAAAGAGGCCAGATCCAAGGAAAGGCACGGTCTTGCTCATAACCGGAATCAGGGTTTGATGGCAAAGAGGGCGAGCCTTTTTTTGTGGGGCAGATAGAAGCCTGAGGGTGTCTGGACAAGGCGCGGCGCAAGAAAGGCTTCTGCTTCGGAGTCGGACAAGGCGTTCTTCGTATAGTGTCGCACAAAGTTCCTTGCTTCGCCCGAGCTTGCGAAGGGCTGGCCGAACTCGAAGTCGCAGTCCGTGCGAACAAAACCTGCCCCGCGTTGTCGAAGACTCTCTGTCACTGAGGATGCGTCCTGCTTGCTGCGCTTTTCCCGTCCGGGAACAAGGGGCTCTTCTTCCGGGCGACGCACAAAGGCAAGCAGGATGTTCCTTGTATGGGAGAGGAGCGTCTCCAGATCCGTAGCGAGATCCCCGAAGTGGCAGCAGACAACACAGTCCCAGGAAGCGTCTGCGTCAAGAGCCAGGGCGTCGCGCTCCTCAAAGACGATGTTTGCGAGATGCCTTTGGGCGGATTCCCTGCGCGCAAAGTCCATGCAGCCGGCGTCCGTGTCAAGGCCTGTCGTGGCAAAGCCAAGCTTTGCCAGCTCCATGGAAAGAAAACCTGGCCCGCAGCCAAATTCGGCAACAGTGGTGGGACCGTGCAGAAAGGATGCGCAAAGCGCTGCCTGTTCCCTGTGGTAGGAAGAAGATCTCGCAGCGTCTATATACCAGGCGCGCGACTGTTCACTCCAGACAAACATGGAATATCTCCTTTTGCCCAATCCAGTATGGGGTACGGCCCAGGGTAAGAAGAAAGGGAAAGGGCCTGGCTAGTCGAGAGGAAGATCAGGTGCCGTGAAGATACCGGATCTTCCGCCTTCCTTGCGCAAAAGGCGCACCCTGCGAATCACGATGTCGCGCTGGACAGCCTTGCACATGTCGTAGATGGTGGCAGCCGCAGCCTGCACTCCCACAATGGCCTCCATTTCCACGCCTGTCGGGCCTGTGGTTCTGGTCTCGCACTCGATCTGTATGTTCAGACCCTCAATGTGAAAGCGAATGTCCGCATAAGAGAGGGAGAGCGGATGGCACATGGGGATGACGTCGGAAGTCTTCTTGGCAGCCATGATGCCGGCAATCTTGGCACAGGTGAGTACATCGCCCTTGGGAAGGGCACTTTTGCGCAAAAGTGCCATGGTGTGCTCGTTGAGGCAGACTATGGCCTCGGCAATGGCCTTGCGCTCGGTGCTGGCCTTGGCGCCTACGTCCACCATCTGCACATTGCCGCTCTCGTCCATGTGGGAAAAGTGCGTGTCGCGAACACTCTCCTGTGTGCTGTTCAGGGTGTTGTCCATTGATAGAACTCCGTATGCTGTATGTAGCTGAATTGTTCGGCAGTCCGGGAACGTCCGGATGCGGGAACACTGCTTTGCGTTCGCTTCCGGAAAATAAACTTCCGTGTTCCGCACAGAAAGGAATACCCCTGACATTGTCCCCAAGTCCAGACAAAAAGGCCCTTCCCCAGATGAACTGAGGAAGGTCCCGGATGGATTGCAGATATTGCCCCAGCGCGAAGGCCCAAGGGCACTTGCGGGATGCGGATTAGCCGTTGGCTGCTGTGCGCATGCGGTTCACGCTAATCTTGTGCAGGACAAAGACTGCCACGGCCAGGGTGACAAGGGCTGCCAGGAAACTGGGCAAGAGGCTTCCCTGGGTGAGACCGGCTACGCCGTAGCCCACAAAGCAGCTGATTGCCACGACCAGGGCGTAGGGCAGCTGCGTCGAGACGTGCTCGATGTGATCGCAGCCAGCACCGGCGCTGGAAAGAATGGTGGTGTCGGAAATGGGGGAGCTGTGGTCGCCAAAGACGGAGCCTGCCAGGGTGGCGGACAGGGTCACGACCAAAAGCTGGGGATCCAGGGCCTGGGCGACAGGCACCACAATGGGAATGAGGATACCGAAGGTGCCCCAGGCAGTGCCTGTGGAGAAGCTCAGGAAGGCAGCCACCAGGAAGACAATGGCAGGGAGGAATCCTGCGGAAAGGCCACCGCCAGTGACTGCCTGCTCCACAAACACAGGGGTGGAGAGAAGGTCACGGCAGACACCACTGATGGTCCAGGCAAGAACCAGGATGACGTTTGCGGGCAGCATGGCCTTCATGCCCTCGATGCAGCCGTCCAGGAAGGCCTTCATGGAGACAAGGCCTCTCGGCACAAACTGGATGAAGGCGACAGTCAGGGCGCCAAAGCTTGCCCACACAAGGCCCTTGGAGGCTGTGCAGTTGCCAAGGGCTGCGGCTATGGTGTGGTACTTGGGATCATCGCCCCAGTAGCCGCCGTTGTAGAGGAAGCCAAGACAGGCGAAGATGACCAGGGAGACAATGGGTACAACCATTTCGGCTATGGTGCCCTTCTGGGAGACTTCAGCCTCGGCTTGGGCAGAATTTCCCACATTGCCGAGATTACCCTGTTCGGCCCTGGCCTCGGACCTCGCCATGGGGCCAAAGTCTATGTTGAGACAGCAGACTGCAAACACCATGATGATGGAGAGCAGGGCGTAGAAGTTGTAGGGAATGGTCGAGACAAAGGCAGCGAAATCGCTCTCGAAGGCGCCTGTGGAAGCAAGGGAGCTGCCCACTGCAGCTGCCCAGCTTGAGACAGGGGCAATGATGCACACGGGCGCAGCGGTCGCATCAATAATATAGGCGAGCTTTGCGCGGGACACCTTCAGGGTATCCGTCACGGGGGTCATGACCGTGCCGATGGTCAGGCAGTTGAAGTAGTCATCAATAAAGATGGTGATGCCAAGACCGGAGGTGGAGAGGAGTGCTGCCCGCTTGGTCTTGATGCGTTTGCTGGCCCATCGCCCATAGGCTCGCGATCCTCCTGCCAGGAAAACCACGTAGACAAGGGCGCCCAACAGCGAGCAGAAGATGATGATATTGAAGTCGACCTTTTTCGTCATGGTCTCGAAGGCGACCTCGACCGTGCTCATGACAACGTTTTCGGCACCTGTGCCAACAGCGTAGATGAAGGTGCCGCTCAGGACACCAAGCATGAGCGAAAAAAAGACTTCCTTGGTGACCAGTGCCAGGACAATGGCTATGACCGGGGGAAGAATGGAGAGCCATCCGGCATTGTACGCTTCCATAAAGTAAACCCTTCCTTTGTGATGCCCTTGTGACAACCATGCGCGAGAAAATTTCCCTTGCCCGGGGGAGCGTCACAGATGGTTGTCACAAGGGCGTGATATTGGGGTACTATGGCAGACATGGGGGAGGATGGCAAGGAAAGATAACAGCGGAGCAAAGGGGCAAGGCAAATGGGCAGAATCGAACATGCGCAAGACTATGCCTCGTGACACAGGTACGGCACACCATCCTGATTGGGGAATAATCTCAATGACCATCATTTTTGAAGATTGGGACACGATTTTTATCAAAAAAGTGACAAATAAATTAACTATATATTTTAATGGTTTATTTTATAATCTTCACTGTATTCTCAAAAAAAATTGGTCACGATTCTTGACAAGAATGGGAAAAGAGCTATCCTTGCCGTTGCTATGAACGTTCAGGAAAAAACACGGCCACTTGCCGATTCATTAAGCCGCGCGGTGAGCTACCTGCGCTTCTCGGTCACGGATCGCTGTAATCTGCACTGCGTCTACTGCCGGGGCCTGGGAGACACACCCGTTCTGCATCACAATGAGCTTTTGCGTTATGAGGAAATCATCCGCCTTGTGCGCATTGCTGTGGGGCTTGGCATCAACAAGGTGCGCCTCACTGGCGGCGAGCCCTTCGCAAGGCGTGACTGTGACGCCCTCATCATGGGACTCAGGGAAGAGTTTCCGGATCTCAATCTGCGGATTACGACAAACGGGACGCTTCTAGGGGCCCACATGGACACGCTCTTTCGTGCAAGAGTGGATGCGGTCAACATTTCCCTGGACAGCTTCAGTCCCGAGACCTTTCGGCGCATTACCGGAAGCGACAAGCTTGCCACTGTCCTTGCCGTGATAGACGAGCTTGTCGCAAGGGGCATGCGCGTGAAAATCAACGCCGTAGCCATGAAGGGAGTTACGGATCTTGAGCTTCCAGCCTTTCTTGAAGCTACTGCACGCTGGCCCATCGACGTGCGCTTCATAGAGTTCATGCCCATGGGAGCACAGACCATCTGGGAAACGGACCGCTTTTTGTCTGCAGGAGATATCCTCCAGACACTGGGAACCATGGGCCATCTCACTCCTGTCGAGAACGCACGCAAGGATCACGGCCCTGCCCGCATGTTCAGCGTGGAGGGACATCCCGGCCGCATAGGCGTTATCTCTGCCCTGTCCAATCATTTTTGCGACAGTTGCAACAGACTGCGCATCACAAGCGACGGCAATTTGCGCACCTGTCTTTTTGCCGACGCCATGACGCCCCTGCGGGATCTTTTGCGCAATCCGAAAATTTCCGATGAGGACGTGGCAGAGGTCATACGCGGGGCCCTTGCAAACAAGCCTGTTGGCGCGGAACTTTTGCGTCAGAGGCGCAAGGCTGCAGTGGCAGCCATGACCATGGACAGCATCGGGGGCTGATCCCGATCCGAACCAGACACGCAAACACAAATTCAAACTCACAAAATATACAACAATTTTGAGGTTTTTATCATGCTTACCAGCGCTCGCAACCGTTTTGAAGGCAAGGTTTCCAAGGTTATTCCCGGTGCCATCAACGACGAGGTCGTCATCGCTCTCGCATCCGGCGAGGAGATTGTTGCCACCATCACCAAGGAAAGCACTGCCAAGCTGGGCATTGCCGAAGGCAGAGATGTGATGGCCCTCATCAAGGCAAGCTTTGTCATTCTTCTGGCCGATGCCGACGACTATGTCTTCTCCACCCGCAACATCTTCACCGGCACTGTGACCGACGTGCGCAACGGCCAGGTGGCCACCGAGGTGGACATCGAGACCGCTTCCGGCCTTGCCCTCACCTCCACCATCACCGTGGTGAGCGCAGAGCGCATGAACCTTGCCAAGGGCTCCAAGGTGAGCGCCGCAGTCAAGGCATCCCAGGTTATCCTGGCTGTGAAGAAGTAGTTCTTGCAAAATATCTGGCGCTTTCCCTGTTGAGCCTTGGAAAAGCGCCTTTGATTGGGGAAGAGACGTTTTGTTTCTTCCCCTTTTTCGCATGCTCGCGATGCTGTTGATCTTGTGTCTAACCTTGTGCTATCCGGCTTTTGCAACGACGTTTGGAGGCATTTTTCGTGTCTCCGTGAAGAGACAGAGGCGAGTGGCCCAAATCTGGCCTATACTGTGCGGACATCACATGATGTCAAGGTGTTGAAAGCTCCAGTCGGATCGTGCCACTCTTGGTCAGACAAACCTGCAACATCAAGGAAGACAACGATGAATCCAGCAACATCCACTGAACCCGCGACCCCGGCATTCTCCATAAAAGACCTGCACGACAGGGCGAGAGAGTTTTTTGCAGTTCCAGAGCATATGGCGGACTTGCTTCACCAACGCCTGCCGGCCGAAGTCTGCGAGGCGCTTGCTCTCGACAGTCTCAGGCTGCTCAAGGAAAGCTTTGTCGACGAAGAATCAAAGGAGGCTTTTTCCGACCTCGTGTTCAGCTGCACCACAAGGGAGGGCGTGACTGCATATGTGTATGCTCTTTTCGAGCGCGAAGAACAGCCAGCACCTCTTTGTGCATTGAAAGCCATGTTGAACATGACCGAATTGTGGCGCAAGATGCCGAAAATCTCTGGTCCCCAGGGGGAAGAGGAGAATCTGCGGGATTTCTTCGAGCAGGAAGCTCCTCTGCCGGATTCCCTCATGGACTGCGTTCCGAGCCTGCTCCTGACAACTTTCAGCCTTGAGAACCTCATTAAAGAGCTTCCCGAAGGAGAGTTGCAGGGATAATCTTGCCTGCAGTTATCTTCACACATTCAGGCGCTCCCGGCATGCAGGGAGCGCCCCCCTTTCTCCCAACGCGTATCCCCCAAAAAAGGCCTCCAGCCAGCAAAACATCATGTCCCAGACAAAACTCCTTTCGCGCAGAACTGCGCTCAAGTCTCTTGCAGCCCTGGCAATTGCCGCAATTCCTGCACCCTTTCTTGCGCCATCGATAGCCCATGCCGCAGACACAATCCGGGTTCTTGCAGCGTCCTATCCTGCTCTTTTGGCAGCGCGTACGGCTCTCGAAGGCGTAGACAACTTCGAGTGCAGCCTTTTGACGGACGCGCAAATGGGCTGCCCCCACGATTACGCCATGACCCCACAGGAGCGCATGAAGCTCGAGAGCGCTGACGTTTTGATTTTAAGCGGAAAGGGCTATGAGGCCTTTCTTGATGCCCGGCTTCTCGCTGGCCTGAAGGGGCTTGTCATAGACGCAGGAAAAAATGTCCCACCTTTGGAAAAAGGGAAGGCTCTCTCCTCGCACAACCACGCGCACGCCCATGGCGACACCAATCCCCACCACTTCGCTAATCCCGCCTGCTTTGCCCTCATGGTTGAGACAATAGCGAAGGAGCTTTCCGAACGCTTCCCCGAGGCTTCCCAAAAGCTTGCAGCAAACGCCAAAGCATTTGGCGAGAAGGCATCCCTGCTTGAAAACGAGCTTGTCTCGCTTTCCAGAGACAGGGGAGGGGACACGCATCTTATCCTGCAGCACGACACTCTCTCCTGGTTCTTTGCAGGAACCGCTTTCCCGGTGGATGCGATCCTGCAGGAAGGGGATGCCCAAAGTCCCTCGGCAGCCCTTCTGCTCTCGCTTGCTCAAACGATGAAAAAAAGCGGAAATTCCCATCTCCTTGTGGGCGACAAGCAGTTTCCCACGGATGTGCTTGATCTGCTCGCAAAAGAGAGCGGGGGAACAATAGTCCTCCTGGACACCCTGGTCTCGGGCCCCGTGGACGCTTGCGCATCCCATTATCTTGCGACCATGGAGGCCAACGTGGCAGCCTTGCACAAGGCCCTTGGCAAATAGCTCACCCGACAGGATGCGAGAAAAAAATATGACGCACTATCCGGATCTTGTTTCCTTGTGCGTCCCCCTTGTCACATTTTTCCCAAAATTGGGCTTGACAGTTTTGCCATTCCTTGTCTAGTTTGACTCCTGCGTTTGGTGCAAAAGGTCGCACCGCAACCCTATTTCAAATCAGGAAAACAACCATGTACTCCACTTCCTTCACATACAACATGCTCGCAGAAACCGGCTTCGCCGGCTTCTGGTGGTGGCATTGTGCAAGGAAGGGAGTTGGGCAGGCTCTCTAGCCTGCACGCATGGCAAGCCATATTTCAAGGCGCCGTCCCTTCCAGCGATGGATAAGGACGGCGCCCTTTTTTTATGCATTCGAGGACAACCATGAGTCAGACACATCAAGCCTACGCTGGCATACACTTGAGGCAAAAGGCAAGACTCTTGCCAGCGGACATGGATACACCCATAAGCCTTTTCATGGGCATGGCAGGGGCAGGCGACGGCATCCTTCTGGAAAGTGCTGCAGTTGACGGGCGCTGGGGCCGCTACAGCATCCTGGCCTGCGATATGCTGCTCTATATCTCCTGCAGGGACGGGGCACTTTCTCTCGACATTCGCGACGATCGCCTAAGCCCCCTGAACGAGCTTTCCGGCATGCCCTTTGCGGAAGGCCTGCGCGCGCTCATGAAGATGCTCCACGTGGAGGCGCCGAAGGAAAAGGGCCTGGATCTTCCGCCCATCACCCGCGCGCTCTACGGCTATCTTGGCTACGAGATGGCAAGCATCTTCAATCCCCACCTTGCAAGTGTTTTGCCAGCCTCCGAGGCAGAGTGCCAGCTTGCTCTGCCAGGCACAATCCTTGTGCTGGATCATGTCTACAACAGGCTCTGCCAGATAACCCTGGACGAATTCTCGGACGTGCGCTCTGCCCACGAGGCAAGCCTTTTCAAGGGGACAAGGGAAAAGGCAGCACAGGAGCCCCTGGCAGAGCCGGGACAGGAGGGGTACGAGGAAGTTGTTCGCAAGGTACGGGTCATGCTGCAGCAGGGCGAGGCCATACAGGTAGTTCCCTCGGTGCGCTTTTCCCTTCCCATGCGGGCAGACGGCTTTGCACTGTATCGCCGCATGCGGCGCATGAATGCCTCTCCCTACATGTTCTATATGCACTTTCCCTCCATCTGCCTCTTTGGCTCCTCGCCCGAGGTCATGGTCCGCTGCACAAAAAACGATTTGCACCTCGCCCCCATTGCCGGTACGCGCAGGCGCGGCAGGGACGATTTCGAGGACCATCAGCTGGAGCTGGATCTGCTCTCGGATCCCAAGGAACGGGCCGAACACGTCATGCTGGTGGACCTTGGCAGAAACGACCTTGGCCGCATTGCGGAAAAGGGTACTGTGCGTGTGGAAAGGCTCATGCAGATAGAGCGCTTCTCCCACGTCATGCACCTTACAAGCCAGGTTTCCGCAAGGCTTAAAGGAGGCCTGGACGCAGTGGATGTTCTGGCAGCCACCTTCCCGGCAGGAACTGTTTCCGGTGCACCCAAGGTGCGCGCCATGGAGATCATACGCGAGATGGAGGATGGGCCAAGGGGCCCCTACGCGGGCTCCATTGGCTGGATTGGCCTTGACAGGGACAGCGTCAATCTCGACATGGGCATCACCATACGCAGCATGTGGATACGAAATGGCAGGCTCTTCTGGCAGGCAGGGGCAGGCATTGTCCACGATTCTGTGCCTGAAAACGAATGGAAGGAAGTCTGCAACAAGTCCGCGATCATGCGTCTGGTTCTCGAAAGCGGGGAGGGTGAAGAAAATGTTTCTGCTCATCGATAACTACGATTCCTTCACCTACAATCTGGTCCAGTATTTCCAAAGCCTTGGCGAGGATCCGTACGTAGTCTGCAACGATGACCCGAGGCTTATTGAGCTTGCCGCATCGGAAAGTATCGAAAAGGTGGTCATCTCGCCCGGGCCCAGCCGTCCGGAAAAGGCGGGCTTTTGCCTTGAATTTCTGAAACGCCTCTCCCCGAAGATACCTGTGCTTGGCGTGTGCCTGGGCCACGAGATCCTGGGGCTCTTTGCCGGGGCGAAGATTGGCATTGCCCCTGTCATCATGCACGGCATGCAAAGCGACATCACCCACGAGGGCACAGGCCTTTTTGACAAGATACCGGCCCCCATGCGCGTTGGGCGCTACCACTCGCTCATTGTCGAGGCAAGTGACGATGAGAATCTCCCCTTCAGGGTGACCGCAAGGGCGCCACTGGGCGAGGTCATGGCCCTGGAGTTTAAGGACAGGCCCTGGGCAGGCGTGCAGTTCCACCCGGAATCCGTGCTCACTCCGGATGGCATGCGCCTTCTGGCAAACTTCCCTGGCCGCCTGACAGGCACTGCCCAAAGGCTTGACGAGGCGGATCTTCCCGAGAGCGAGTCTGCAGCAATCCTTTTGAAGACCATGATGGAGCGCCTTGCCTGCCATCAGGATCTGGACGCCAACATGGCGCGGGCCGGATTCGAGATGCTCTTTGACGGAAAGCTTGCACCCTCCCAGGCAGGGGCCTTTCTCATGGGCCTGAGAGCCAAGGGGGAGACTGCCCAGGAGCTTGCCTGCGCCGTGCGCGCTGCCATTGCCCGTGCCATCCCGGTTCCTCCTCTGCCGGAAAACTGCATAGATGTGGTGGGAACAGGCGGAGACGGCCGCTCCTCCTTCAATTGCTCGACAGCTGCCTGCCTCACCCTGGCCGGCATGGGCTACCGTATTGCAAAGCACGGCAACCGTGCAGCCTCCTCCACAAGCGGTGCAGCGGACGTTTTGCAGCTTCTTGGCGTTCCCAGGGAAAAGGATCCGGAAAAAATCATAGACAACATCAAAAGGACCAATTTCGGCTTTTTCTTTGCGCCCAATTTCCACCCTGCCTTCAAATACGTGGGCGAGGCCAGGCGCGAGCTTGGCATACGCACCCTCTTCAATATCCTTGGGCCCATGATCAACCCTGCAAAGCCTCCCTATCTGCTCATGGGTGTTGCCAGGCCGGAGATTGTGCGCCTTGTGGCGGACACACTCTGTCAGTCGCCCACACTGAAAAGGGCCGCAATTGTCTTCGGTGCCGGCGGCTACGACGAGGTGAGCCCCATGGGCCCTGCCACAATAGTGCTTATCGAAAACGGCCGCCAGTCTCCCCTGGCCCTTGATCCGGCAGACTTTGGCATCAAGCCCTGCACAGAAGAGGATCTGGCTGTGCACTCCAGGGAAGAGGCGCTGAATGTCCTGCAGGAAATCGTGCAGGGCAGGGGATCGCAGCACATGAAGGACATGGTGGCCCTGAACGTGGCCCTTGCCATACGCCTGGTCGAGCCCGAAAGAAGCCTTGCACAGTGCATGGCACTTGCCAGGGAGGGCGTTGAGGGCGGAGCCGGCGCAAACGTCCTCAAGGCTCTGCAAATGGAGCAGGAATAGACAGGAAAGTTGCGGATACTGCGGGCAGTTTTTTGCCCTAGAAGGAGAGAGACATGAACCAGGAACAGGGGCGCCTGATACGTTTTCGCAAGGCCAAGGAAGCGGAGCTTGCACGGTTGCGCGCAACGCCCATGCCAAAGCCCTTTATTGGAGGAAGGCCCTCCATGTCCCGGGCCCTGATGACTGGGCAGGGCGATATCCCTGCTGTCATGGCCGAATACAAGCGGGCCTCCCCCTCAAGGGGTGTTATCTGCGAGAGTGTGAGCGTTGAGGATGCTGTTCTGGCGTATGCGAGAGCAGGGGCAGGCGCTCTTTCCATCCTGACAGAGGAGCAGTACTTTCTTGGGAACATCGACTACCTTTTCAGGGCGAGAAAGGCCCTTGATGACAGCTCGAAAAATGCCCTCCCCCTGCTGCGCAAGGACTTTCTCTTTGATCCTCTGCAGATAGAGGCAACGGCAGCAACGCCTGCCTCGGCCTTTTTGCTCATCGTGCGCCAGACCCCGGACTCCGGGGAGCTGCGATCCTTGCGCGAACTGGGGGAAAAATATGGCCTTGAGGCTGTGGTGGAAGTCTTTGATCTGGAGGATCTTGAGCTTGCCAGAAAAAGCGGCGCGCGCATCATCCAGGTGAACGCCAGGGATCTCGAGACCTTTGCAGTGGACAGAAAGGCCTGCCTTGAGCTTGTGCGAGAGGCAGGGCAAAGGTCTGGAGAAATCTGGATAGCCGCTTCCGGAATGGAATGCCACGAGCATCTTGTTGCTGCCAGGGACGCAGGCTTTCATGCTGCCCTTGTGGGCACAGCGCTCATGCAGGACGGGGCCCTTGAGCAAAACTTAAGGTCCCTGCTGCAGTCAGAGGCAGCGACAAGATAGGGGGGAACATGCTTTTCAAGGTATGCGGCATGCGCTGCCAGGAGGATCTCGACCTTGCGGCACAGCTTGGCTTTTCCATGGCAGGTTTCATCTTCTGCGAAAAATCTCCGCGCCACATGGACCCGGAGATTGTGCGAACTCTTCGCACGAGATCCATGCTGCGTGTAGGTGTTCTCGCAAGCAAGGATGCGGACTACATCGCGGACTGCGCCCAAAAGGCAGGGGTGGATCTTGTACAGCTGCACGGAAATCAGGATGTGGCAACCATGCAGGAGCTTGGAAGGCGCCTGGGAGGTGAGCGCCTCATCCGTGTGCTCTGGCCCGCAAGCTACAAGGACGTAACGGACCTTCAAAGGGACATGGAACTTTTGGCCCCCCATTGCGCAGCCTTCTTGCTGGACGCAGGACAAAGTGGCGGCGGACACGGGATCTCCCTTTCCCTGGACTTTGTGGGCAGGGTCGTTTTTCCCAGACCCTGGCTTTTGGCAGGCGGGCTCAATGCCCAAAGTCTCGACAGGGTGGCAAGGCTTCCTGCGCATCTGCGCCCAAAGGGTCTTGACTTCAACTCGCGCCTTGAGAGAGCCCCGGGCAAAAAGGACGCAAGGCTCATGAAAGAGGTGATTGCAAGGGCACAAGAACTTCACCTTGGCCCGGATGGGGCAGAAGGTCTTTTTCGAAAATCCGGATAGAATCGGACTGTTTGAGGCTTTTGGGCATGGGGCGTTCAATCGATTGGCCCATTGCCTGCACAGACAAAAAAATGCACAATCCAAACACAACCACTATTGACTTCCAAGGAGGGCGTGCGCTGCGCAAGACCGGGGGCGGGATTTTCCCGGACCATGGGGTCTGCGCCAAAGGGCACGAAGACAACATATGAACATAAAATACTATGGCGAATACGGCGGCTGTTTTGTACCGGAAATCCTCATGCCGCCGCTCATAGAGGTGGAAAGGGCCATGGAGGAAATCATGCCCACGGTCGATTTCCAGAACGAGTTCAATGACCTGCTCACCAACTACGCAGGCCGCGAAACCCCCATTACCTTCTGCCCCACGCTCTCGAAGGAACTGGGCTTCAACCTCTGGCTCAAGCGCGAAGACCTTGTGCACACAGGCGCCCACAAGATGAACAATACCCTGGGTCAGGCCCTGCTTGCAAAGCGCATGGGCAAGACAACACTGCTTGCCGAGACAGGTGCAGGCCAGCACGGCGTTGCCACTGCCGCGGCAGCTGCCCGCCTGGGACTCAAGTGCGTTGTCTTCATGGGCGCAGAGGACGTCGAGCGCCAGATCATGAACGTCATGCGCATGCGCGTCTTCGGAGCCGAGGTGCACGCAGTGGACAACGGCACCCGCACCCTGAAGGACGCCATCAACGAGGCCTTGCGCTACTGGATTGTCAACATGGAGACAACCCACTACTGCTTTGGCACTGCGGCAGGCCCCCATCCCTTCCCGGAACTGGTGGCCACCTTCCAGAGCGTCATTGGCCGCGAGGCCAGAAAGCAGTGCCTTGCCACCTTCGGCGCTCTGCCGGACTACGTGGTGGCCTGCGTGGGCGGCGGATCCAACGCCATAGGCATCTTCAGGGGCTTTCTCGATGACAAGGATGTGAAGCTCATGGGTGTCGAGGCAGCAGGCACTGGCGAGCCGGGCTCCTTCAACTCTGCTCCCTTGAATCTCGGAAGCCCCGGTGTCCTGCACGGCAACCGCACAGTGCTTTTGCAGACCGAGGACGGGCAGATCGAGCCCTCGCACTCCATTGCCGCAGGCCTGGACTACCCAGGCGTTGGCCCGGAGCACGCCTATTTGCGCGACACTGGCAGGGAGCTTGTGGGCATGGTGCGTGATGCAAACGCCCTTTCCGCCTTCCAGCGCCTCTCGCGTGCCGAGGGCATTTTGCCTGCCATGGAATCCTCCCATGCACTCGCCTGGGTCTTCGACCATGCAGACGAGCTGCCCAAGGGCGGCAACATCCTTGTGAACCTCTCCGGCAGGGGCGACAAGGACATGACCATCATCAAGAAGTACCTTGGCAGGGAACTGGGCTTTGACGCCCTCACAGAGGAGGCCTAAGTCATGCATATTCTCGAACAGAAAGTACGTCAGGCCATGGCGGAGGACAGGTATGCTGTCATTCCCTTCCTCACTGCAGGCTACCCGGACGAGGAAACCTTCTGGAAGGCCATAGCAGACATGGACCAGCACGGGGCGGACATCATCGAGGTTGGCGTGCCTTTCTCGGATCCGGTTGCGGACGGCCCTGTCATCGAGGCTGCCAGCAGGCAGGTTCTGGCGGATGGCACAAGCCTTGCCGGCATTCTGGAAAACTTCAAGCTGCGCCGCGATTTTCTGAAGGCCTCCATAGTGCTCATGGGCTACTTCAATCCCTTTATGCAGTACGGCTGGGAAAAGCTTGCAAAAGACATGAAGGACGCAGGGATAAGCGGCATCATCATTCCCGACTTGCCCTTCGAGGAGGCAGGCCCCTACAGGGAAATCATGAAGGCCCAGGGCATTGCCCTCATAGCCCTGGTCGGCCCCAACACCTCCGAAGAGCGCATGCAGCTCTACGCAGACGTGAGCGAGGGCTACGCCTATGTCATTTCTGTGCTCGGCACCACGGGCGAGCGCGAAAGCGTGGCGCCCATGGTGGCGACAACCCTGAGGCGCGCGAAGAGCGTGTTCAAACTGCCCATTGCCATGGGCTTTGGCCTCTCCCATCCCGAACAGCTCGACGTTTTGCCCGAGGATGCGCAGCCTGACGCCGTGGTCTTCGGCTCGGCACTTGTGAAACATCTGGCCGAAGGAAACGACGCCATCTCATTCATGCAGCGCTGGGAAGGCGACAAGGCAAGACGCAGGCACGGCTAGGGTGCACAAAAAAACAAGGTGATTTATACAGGAAAAACAGGGCCTTGACATATGCGGGTCCTGTTTTTTTCATGCCCGCCGTACGCTAGAGTTTCCTTCCCGTTTTTCGTACAATGCGTCCTGTTCTCCTCCCTTTCGTGCCCCTGCCATCGGATACCCCACATGCCGGATAGCATATCACCCCTGATTGCCGTGAAGGCACAAGAAGCTTGTGCATCCCGCGCGTCTGCCGCGCCCGGGAGCACAGGTGCCTTTGCACGGATCGGAGTATTCCGGGCAGGAAGACTTTTGGCAGCCCTTCTTCTGACCATTCTGTGTCTTGCTCCCGAGGCTGTTTTGGCCGATGTGGCGGATTCCAGGGCCTTTGCCCATGTGTTCAACACGGTTTCCCTGCGCAGGCCCATGAAGGTCTTTCCCTTCTGGGTCAGCGTGCTGGACAAAAATGCCAAACATCCGGTTTTTTCCGAGCAGAAGGATTTTCGCGGGGTCTCCTGGGCGAAGATGCGTGAAAAGGCCTCAACCCTCAGGGGGCTGGATCTTCTGACCTACGTCAACACCTTCTGGAACCGCTATCCCTATATAGAGGATATAGTGAACTGGAAAAAGGAGGACTACTGGGCAGCGCCGTACGAATTTCTGGACAAGTCCGGTGACTGCGAGGACTACGCCATCGTAAAGTACATGACGCTGCGCAAGCTGGGAGTAAGCGCAGACAGGATGCGCATCCTTGTTGTCCGCGACACTTTCCGCAATCTGGCCCACGCGGTCCTTGGCGTGGAGGAAGGAGGCAGGGTCTACATCCTGGACAATGTGTCCAACGCTATCCTTGCCCACACAAGGCTTTCCCAGTACATCCCCCAGTATTCCGTAAACGAGGACAATGCCTGGATGCACATCAGGGCAAAGAAGAAGTAGCCGTCATTTTCCTCCTATCCGAAAGGGACCTGCCAGAAAAAAGTCACGAAAAAATGGGCGCCATCTCCACAGGAGGTGGCGCCCTTGATGTCCAGTGTCCCTTGGGCTAGTCCGCTACGGGTACGGGCTTGGGGCCCTCGGCTATGATTTGGTCCAGCTCCTCGCCGGTGATGGTTTCCTTTTCGATGAGGGCTGCGGCTATGTTGTGCAAAATGGCAAGATTGTCCGTGAGTAGCTTCAGGCAGCGGCTGTGGGCCTCTTCCACAATGGCCTTCACCTCTGCGTCCACCCTGCGGGCAGTGGCCTCGCTGTAGTTCTTGTTCTGCACCCACTCGCGGCCAATGAAGACTTCCTGGCCGGTCTCGCCAATGCACACAGTGCCTATGGCGTCGTTCATGCCCCACTGGCAGACCATCTTGCGGGCAATGCTCGTGACCCTCTCGATGTCGTTGGAAGCACCAGTGGTCACGTTCTTGAAGATGATTTCCTCTGCCACGCGGCCGCCGAGGAGCATGACCAGCATGTTGCGCAAAAAGGTTTTGGAGTAGCCGTGGCGGTCCTCTTCGGGCAGCTGCATGGTGATGCCAAGGGCTCTGCCTCTGGGGATAATGCTCACCTTGTGCACGGGGTCAGCCTTGGGCAAAAGTCTTGCCGCCAGGGCGTGGCCGCCCTCGTGATAGGCAGTGATGCGCTTTTGCTCGTCCGAGAGGACCATGGATCTGCGCTCGCGGCCCATGAGGATCTTGTCCTTGGCGAACTCGAATTCGGCCATGGTGACCATATCCTTGTTCTGGCGGGCCGCCTGCAGGGCTGCCTCGTTGACAAGGTTTTCCAGATCCGCTCCGGAAAAGCCCGGAGTTCCGGCTGCCAGGCTTTCGACGTTGACGTCCCTGTCAAGCGGGATCTTCTTTGTGTGCACAAGGAGAATCTGGACTCTGCCAGCCTTGTCCGGGGTGGAGACCACAACCTGCCTGTCAAAGCGCCCCGGGCGCAAAAGGGCGGGATCGAGAACATCCGGACGGTTGGTTGCGGCAATGAGGATGACGCCCTCGTTGGCCTCGAAGCCGTCCATTTCCACCAGAAGCTGGTTCAGTGTCTGCTCGCGCTCGTCGTGGCCGCCGCCAAGGCCAGCGCCACGCTTGCGGCCCACAGCATCGATTTCGTCTATGAAGATGATGCAGGGTGCGTTCTTCTTGCCCTGTTCAAAGAGGTCGCGCACGCGGGACGCGCCAACGCCCACGAACATCTCCACAAAGTCCGAGCCGGAAATGGAGAAGAAGGGAGCGCCAGCCTCGCCAGCCACTGCGCGGGCAAGCAGGGTCTTGCCTGTTCCTGGAGGGCCGACAAGGAGCACCCCCTTGGGAATGCGGGCGCCAAGGCGTGTAAACTTCTTGGGATTGGAGAGGAACTCGACCACTTCCTTGAGCTCGTCCTTGGCCTCGTCAACACCCGCCACGTCGGCAAAGGTCACCCTGTGCTGGGCGTCCTCCTGCTTGAGCAGCCTTGCCTTGGAGCGCCCGAAACTGAATATGCGGCCACCGCCTCCCATGCCACCCTGGGCCTGACGCATGAGGTAGAACCACAGGATGACAAGCACTATGAAGGGCAGGGTAGAGATCATGAGACGCATGAACAGGGAATCGCCCTCCACGGGCTGTGCCTTGATGGCCACCTTCTTTTCCAGAAGGTGGGAAATCATGGAATTGTCCCTGGGCGCGTAGGCGGTGATGGTATGGCCGTCGTTTGTGAGGGCGTGAAGCTCCTGCCCCTGTATGGTCACCTGGGAAATCTGCCCGTTGTCCACTCTGGAGAGCAGATCGGAATAGGAGATGGCTGTAGAAGAGGTCTGCTGCTGCGAGTCGAAGACCATGAAGAGGCCGACAAAGATGAGGGCCCACAACACGATGTTGCGCATGGAAGTATTCATAGTGGCGTGTCCGCAGGGAGATATCCCGGGACTGTCCTCCTGTATATGCTTGTGAAACCGTGCCCTTTGCCCCAAGATAAACCCGATGCAGGGAAAAGGCAGGCAGAATGCCGGGCATGAATGTCTGTCGGAAGGTACCTTTTTTGCAGGGCAGGGGCAACGTGTTTTTGCCAAGCGACCCTGAAAGCGCGAAGGCCCCAAAGAGATAAGACCTGAATGGCATCTTGTCCAATAGTGTGTAGTGTCGAGGAATGTTGTGCAGGCATTTGGTGCGCAAGAAGCGATCGCAATCTTGCCATTTGGCATGGGATAGGCCTAAGATGAAGCGCCAAACCCTTCGGGGAAGGCTAAACCCGGCGCCCAAGGTGCGCCAAGATCCAAAGCCCGCAGAACAAGTCTGCGCTATTCAAGGAGATACGGCCATGGATAAGGAACAGCAGGATTTTGAAAACTTTCTTTCGTCCTGGACAGAAGACCCCTGCAACGCAAAGCCCGTGCTTGAGCGTTTCCGCCAGCTTTTGCTGTCCCTCGAAGGCATAAGCCTCGTGTACCACTGCCGTCCGGGCGTGAGCTACTCCATCCGCGCCCGCGGAACAGCCCAGAAGAAGCGCGACCTCTTTGTCCTGGTGGATGTTGTGGACGACGATCCGCAAAACCGCTGGCTGTCCGTCTGCTTCTACGCGGACATGATCAAGGACGTGGACGAGAAGGGCGACTGGGTTCCCGAAGGCCTGTTTGGCGAGGACGCCAACTGCTTCAACTACGACGAGGAAAGCGCCGAGATGGAGGCCTATATAGCGGAACGCCTGAAGGAAGGTGCCGAAAGCGCCTGCATGGCTGACGCAAAGTAGGGTGCAGGCGGACGAATGAGGGAATGCTGTGAGTGTCTTTTGCGCCATAGATTACGAAACATGCGGACCGGAGCGCTACGCTGCCTGCTCCATAGGGCTTGTGCGCATCGAAAACGGCCGCCTTGGCAAAAGTTTCGTGCACCTCATCCGTCCGCCGTCGCGCAGGGTGCTTTTCACCGACGTGCACGGCCTCACCTGGCGGGATCTGTGCAACCAGCCAACCTATCCCGAACTGTGGCCTGTCATAGCGGACTTTGTGCAGGGCTGTGACGGGTTTGTAGCGCACAATGCCTCCTTTGACCGCTCGGTCTGGCGCAGCTGCTGCGAAACCTTCGGGCTTCCGGACCCGAATCTCCCCTTCTACTGCACTCTGAAGGGCTCCAGGGCAACCCTGAATCTGTCGTCCTACCGTCTGAACATTGTCTGCTCGTCCCTGGGGATCCCCCTGAACCACCACGAGGCCCTGAGCGACGCCCTGGGCTGCGCTGCCATCTTCCTGGAACTTGGCCGCAGGGGTCTTGACGTAGAAAGGATGCGCCTGAATCCCCCGGCAAGGAAAAAGTGCCGCTGTTCCTGAAAAGCGGAAAAACAGACGATTGTGGCATGCCTTTTGCAAAATTTCCTGCAGGAGTTCCTGTCGGCTCGTATCGGCAGGGGAGGAGGCATGCATTGATGGGTGAAGTGCGTCACATTTCTGTCGGGGAAAAGACAGGGACGCGCGTGAGGCGCGCGACACAGTGTCCCGCCTGCCTTGGAGCAGCAGCGGGGACTTTGCGCGTATTCATCCTGACGGTATTGCTCTTCCTTGCGAGCGGCATATTGCCTTCTGCACACAACCCGGCAGTATCCATGTGGTATGGCGGGGCTGTGGGGCCGGGCCTTGTTTTTGCCGAGGAGCTTGAGCCCAAAAGGTACAACGACGTCTGGCTTCACAGCCTTGAAAAAAGGGTGTCCGCCCTTCTCGCCCCTGTCTACGGGGCAGAACACGTTGTGGTACAGGCGAGCATTGGCGAGGGAAAGGAGGGCGCAAGGCCGCCTGTCTCCCTGGCAGTCATCATAGACACCTCTGTCGTGCCGGGCTTTCCCACCAGTCCCGAGGGAGTCAGGGCAGAACAGGAGCGCCTGGCCTCGCTCATAAGCCATGCCGCAGGATTGAAGTCAGCCCGCGGGGACGCGATAGCCATCAGCTTCCTTCTCTTTTCCGGGGAAAAGGGCAGCGAGCAGTATCTGATGTGCGGCCTTGCGGGCGTAGTCGTTCTCCTTGGGGGAATCGTCTGTCTTTTGCTTGGCAGAAAAAATCGTCAAAAAATTGACACAACGAGCGAAAAAAGAGTCAGGAATCTGACAGATTCAAAGCGTGCAGCATCGGACGATGCACTGGCGCGGTTGGCGGACAGACTGCGGGGCGAGAGACCCCAGGCGCGTGCTGTGGTGCTCATGCAGCTTGCAGCACAGGATGCAGCGCAGGTCCTTGGCCTTTTGCCAAGAAGTCTCCAGGCGGAAACACTTGTGTGCATGACCCTGCAGGGGCCAGTGGAGGACGAGGTGCTTTCCATGGTGCGCAGGGAATTTCTGCAAGGGATAGCGCTTTCCAAAGAGCGCAATCCAGATTCGGTTGTGCGCACAAGGGATGTGCTTGAACGCATGGGCCGGAGACAGAGGGAGAGGCTTCTTTCCGAAATTGTCCGGATTTCCAAACGCGCGCACGACGAGCTTGTGGGTGAGGGCTAGGGAAAACAGGGCAGCATACACCTGGACCATGATTCGCAGGCACTTTCAGGATGCCGTGCGCACCTCCGCTTTGCGCAAGGCTGCTTCATGCTCTTTTTCCACGGCAAGGCACACATAGGTGTGCTCCAGGGCAAGAAGACGCCAGGCATAATCCTTGCCCCATGCCCTGGCGAATCCTTGGCGCTTCCAGGTTTTTCCAGCGTCAAGGTCTGCCGGAATACGCGCAAGGCCCGAACCATGGGCCTTGAGTATGGCCTCGTAGATGCAAAAGCGTCGCAAAAGTTCCCTTCCAAGAGCCATGGGGGAGAGGATGGCAAGGCGATCCAGGATGTCCTGCTCCGCAGCCGAAAAAAAGCGCGCAGGTGGCAGAAAGTCCGCGCGCAGGGAAAGACAGTCCAGGCCGATGGCCGGGGCCGTACCACTGTCTGTCTGGCAGAGCAGGCAAAAGGGTTTGTGCGTGTAGGAAAGGGAGAGGGAGAGTCCTGGCAGGGAAAGGAAGGGCTTGCCAGTGTCGGAAGAGAGAAGTTCTGGCAGGAAGGGGACGCGAAGAAGGGTCAGGCCATGCTGTACAAGGAAGCGGGCCTGGCGGTGGAGAAGGCGTTCAGCCGTGTAACGGCAAAGACGCTCCTCGTCCCGCACCCCGAGTCCTGTGGCGGCCGGGGTGCGGGCGTTTGCGGTGAGCAGCAAAAGCCTTGCTGCCATATCCCTAGTTTCTGCAGCAGCAGCCACCAGCGGCAAGGCAGCTTGAGGCTTCCTTGGGTTCCAGGGCGCTGGAGCACAGCTCAAGGTTCTTGCGGGCAGCTGCAGCAAAGGGAGAATCGGACATGTCCAGGGCCTCGTAGACAGCTGCGCAGTGGGCGAGGGTCTGGGCAGCCTTCAGGTACTGGCCAAGGGCAGCCAGGCAGGTGCCGTAGTTGAGAAGGGTGAAAGCGGAGTCTGGATGGACACCCAAAAGCTCCTCGCGGATGCTGGCTGCTTCCTCAAGGTAGACAGCGCCCTTTTCCATATCGTTCTGGTTTTCGCTGGAGCGGCCGAGGTTGTTCAGGCAGGTGGACACGCCAAGGCTGCGGCGTCCATCGTTCTTTTCGTACAGGGCCAGGGCCTCGAAAAGGAGTTTGCCCGCATCGGCAAAGAGGCTCTGTTCGTAGTAGTGTTCGGCCATGCTGACAAGGGCGTCCGCCTCGCGGCTCGTTCCCGGGGCAAGCTTGCGCACAATGGCAAGCTCCCTTTCGGAATAGGGGATGGCCTCTGCGTGCTTGTCGCTGGCGCCAAGGAACATATTGAGATTGTGCAGAAGATTGGCAATGTGCATGTGCTCGCTACCAAGGATCTTCTCAAGCAGGGGCAGTTCCTCAAGAGTTGCCTCTGTTGCTTCCTCAAGGCGATTCAGACCAGTCAGGGCCTTGACCTTCTGGTCCAGGAGCAGGACGCGGTGGTTTTCTTCCAGGGCAGGATTTTCCAGAAGGTCGGAACAGCGCTGCAGGAGACTTTCAAAGTCTCCCTGCTGAAGGAGTTTGTTCAGTTGATCGAGGGTTGCGCGAATATCCATAACAGGGTTCTCCTTGATATTGATCATGGCTTTGGGAAAGGGCGGCATAGGGCCGCATGCAAAAAAAGATAACGACAAGGCTTTTCACGTCAAGTACATGCATGCCTTCCCGACGAAGGGGGGCGCGCCCAAAAAATGTCCGGAAATCCGGAACAGGAACAGCGGCCTGATTCTGTGCCTTTTCCTTTGGCAGGGTTTTTGGCAAGATGCGGACAGGGCCAAAGGGCCTGTTTCCATATTCGGGAGGAAAAGACCATGCACAGGACAAAAGTCCTCAATTGCGGCCTTGCGGCCATGGCAGCGCTTTTTTGCGGCTGCACCTTCATACACTACATGGGCTTTCCCAATGTGGATTTCGATGAGGCTGTCCCTTCCAGGACCTCGGACAGCATACAGCTTGTCAGGGGCAGGAGCGGGGATGGTACTGAGGCTTTGCGCATGAGCGTGCGGGCTGCCTCGCAGGATATACAGGGTGAGCCGGCACGGTTCTGGGTGCAGTGTCTGGACGGGACGCTGGAGGTCATGCTGGTCACGGAAAAGCCCCTGGAGTCCAGGGAGCGCTGCATGCGCCTTGAGGCAAGCGTCACAAGCCCCATGGCAAGGACCACGGTCACAAGGGCCTGTGTCACCAGCTACAGTCCCAAGGTGCTGACTGTGGAAAATCCCCTGTCCTTCCTGGACTTTGTGGGGGACGCCACAAACCTTGAGCTTCGCATAGGCGCAGACGAGGAAAAGCCTGCCACCATCACCATGGAACCGGTGCTGGACAGGGAATTCCTTGGGGAAATCATGCAGCTGTGTCCTGCGGACTGGCAGCCGGAAAGGCGGGAAGGGCAGGATGCTGGCGCACAAGGCACAAGTGCAACTCCACAGTCCGCAATTCCGGACACAAGCGCGGGTGCACCGGCAGGCAGGGTCATTGATCCGTCAAAGCCCCCGACACCCTTCCCGGGGCAGGGACAGACAGCCTCGGCAAAGGGGAAGGGCAGTGCTGCCAGGGCAAAGCCATCGTCTGCGCAAGGGCAGAAGCAGGACACAAGCCGCGACATAGAGGAGAGGCTGCGTCGCATTGAGGAAACAGCAAAGGCGGCTGCAGAGCTGTAGCCGCCTTTGGAAAAGAGTCGCCCCGGCCTCGGGGCAGATATTGATCCTGAAACTACTTGGCCTTGGGTTCCCTTGCCTTTTGTTCGATGCGGGCAATGAGATCGTCCGGAGAATCGGTAGCCAGGATGTCCTGGAACTGGGTACGGTAGTTCTTCACAAGGCTGACGCCCTCAACCAGAACGTCGTAGACAACCCAGGAGCCGTTCTTGGCCATCATGCGGTAGGCCACGGGAATAGTGCGCCCGTCGGAGAGCTTGAGATTGGTCAGCTGCTCCACGCGTGTGCCCTTGGCGTTGGCGCGCTCGCTCACATAGGCCACCTTTTCGCCATTGTAGTCCTTGAGCTGGCCAAGGTAGGTGGAAATGAGCAGCTGGGCAAAAGCCTCGGCAAAACGCTTTTGCTGATCCCTTGTGAAGGAGCGCCAGCGCTGGCCTGCCGTACGCGCGGAAAATTCCTCGAAGTCGAACACCTTGCGCACTTCCACTTCGATGCGGGCACGCTGCGCCTTGGTGGTTGCGGGATTGGCAAAGGCCGGGTCTGCAAGAAGCTGCAGCACATGATCGATGGTTCCTTCAAGGACCTGCCTTGACGTGGGCGCTGCCTGGGCAGTGGTCACGAGGCAGAAGATAAAGAGGCTTGCAACAAGGGAAGACAAGAGTTTGACGTATGGGTGCATGTGGTTCTCCGCAATGTGGGAAATACTGTCGGTTTTGAGGGAATCAAAAGAGAAGGGAAGAGCGGATGTTTCCGTATACATCCCTGTCCCTGGACTGTGTTTGCAAAGGCTGGCTATGCCTGCTTTCTTTTGCGTGGTGAAGATTCCTGGGCAGCCTTGAGCTGGCACTGGAAATCGTGGCAGTAGGGGCACTCGTGCGCCTCTTCAAGGGAGCGGAGGATGCCGCAGTGGCCGCCCTTGCCTCCCTCGCACTTGTGGGCAAGCTCCTGAAGATGGGAGCGCAAGTGCTGCAGGGAGGCTATCTGCTCGTCCAGATTTTTTATGTGCTTGTCAATGAGAGTGTTGATCCACTCGCAGTTTTGCGTGGGCTTTTTGCGGAAGGCCAAAAGTTCCCGGATTTCGGACAGATTGATGCCGTGCAGTCTGCAGTGGCGGATAAAGCGCAGCTTGTCCAGATCCTCGCTTGTGTAGATGCGGTAGTTGCCTTCGCTGCGCTCAGGCGTTTCGAGCAGGCCCTCCTTTTCGTAGTACCTGATCGTGACTACCTGGCAGCCGGCCTTCTTTGCGAGTTCACCTATCTTCATGGAAATGCTGGCGCGAATATTCCTGTATTCTTAGAAACAGGAAAACGCTTCCTCCTATTTAGGAAATTTCAGAGTGGTAGATGTCGGCGGATACTCCAATGAGGGCCCCCAAAGAAATCAATCAGTTGGACAAGCCATATACGACGGCCTCTACCACTCTGGGAAAATTATGCTATTTAGAAATAATTATTTTGTTTCTAGAAATTTCAATGTCCATTTCCTTTTTTAGCTCAGAAAAAGCCCGACTTATTGAAACAGGGTGAGCACTAATAATATTTGCAATGTCTTTTTGATTCAATTTTAATTCTATTTTGTTGCTATCACCAAAAAGAGAAAATTGATTTGTTATAAAAATTTTTAATCGATCTTTGACAGATTTGTTTTTGAAATTTTCAAATTTTGTTTCAACACTTGTTGTTTTTACGCCTAAAGTAAACAAGAAATTTTTTACTACTTCAGGATACGTAATCAAGTGATCTACTACATCCTTGGGGAACATGGTAATTATACTGTCATCGCCTATAATAACTTCGTCTCTGCTATTACGCTGAGAAAAGAACCATCCTTCTCCAAAGAATCCATTTTTAATTATATAGGCAAGACTCATTTTTTCTTCATTGTCTTGACGGAATCCCAATATGGAACCACTATGAATATAATATATGCAATTTAATTTTTCTCCATATTTTATTATTACTGTATCTTTATGATAAAGAGATTTTTTTCCCAGTGCAAAAAATTTTTCGGGAATACTTGGCGCATTGGAAACATCAAAAAAATGGGGAACAATTAATTGATTAAAATCATATATTTTATCCATAGAGCTTTCCTATAAATTGTTATCAAATAGAATAACAAGTTGAAATTGCTAGGAAGCCAAAAAGATAATAGATGAATTATTTTGTGGTATAAAAGACTGGATTGAGCAGCTTATGAAGACAGAAGTATAATAGTAAGCTTGGGTGTACACCCAGTAAGGCAACCAGCCAAGAGATTGTCAGGGCGGAGATACTGCTTGTCTTTACAGGCATTCCTGCGCAACTCCGGAGGAAGGGCAATCCGCAACAATTCACAAGCTGATTGGGCTCGGCCTGTTTCCGCAGCAAATAGTTAGCATACAAGAGCCAGAAAGGCAAAAATTCCGTTGAGCTGCGACTGTTTAATCCTTGTGAAGAGTGTTGCTTGGCATACCAGATAAAAAGGGGCAAGTCCGTGAGCTATGGGCAGTTCGCGGACTCCCGGGAAACATTGAGCGCAGGACTAAGGGGGGAAATTTTTTTTGATGTTCATAAGTTTATGAAATTATTTTATAAAGCGCTTGGATTGGATGGCTTTCCTCGCTTTTTTTCAAAAAAAGGTCCTATCGATAGCACCTGTTATTGAACTTATTTTTCTGGTGGGTATTGAATAAAACCAAGTGAAGAAAGGCACAAGAATTTTACAGGATGAAGAATTCCCAGGAAATTCTTAGCAAGTTTCTAATAAATAGAGTTTATTTCATCGTGAAATAATGTATATGAAGAAAATAAAAAATTAGTTTTTATTCCTGACAAAAAATTTTAATTTATAAAAGTCAATATATTTTTAAAGGAATAAAAATAAAAAAATTATTTTCTTATAAAATTATTTATAAAAATAAGGGAATATGAATTTCATGTATTTGATACATGAAATTCAGTGGTAGTTATCTATTAAAAATATCTTAGCAGGAGATTATCATGAGATCGCTCGTTCGATTTGGCTTGATGGCTCTTTGTCTTGTATTGGTAGGTTTTCTTGCAATAGGGCAATCCTATGCTGCAGATAAAAAGCTCAACCTCAGGCTTGGACATCCTATGAACAAGGGTGATCAGGTTTCCATGGGGTGTCTGAAGTTCAGTGAGCTTTTGAAAGAAAAGTCTGGTGGCAAGATCAGGCTTAAGGTCTTTGGTGACTGCATATTGGGAAGCGACCGTGTGACAACTGAAGGTGCCCAGAAAGGCAGCCTTTCCATGAGTTCCATTTCAACAGGCAATTTGTCCCTGTTTGCTCCTGATTTTCTGCTGTTTGACTTGCCGTATATCGTTGATCCAATGAATCCAAAGGCCCTGGACAAGCTGTTTGCTGCCATGGATAACGGGCCTCTTGGACAGTACTATGAAAAGGTTCTGAACAAGATTAATCTGAAGATGGTGTATTTTGGTGATGTGGGCTATCGCGATTTTCAGTTTAGCAAGAAGAACGTTACAACTGTTGATGGACTTAGAAACGTCAAGGTACGTGTAACTGACTCGGTTGTCGAAATTGCCGTAGCCAAGGCTCTTGGAATGTACCCTGTTCCCATGCCCTGGGGTGAAACCATCACTGCCATGCGTCAGGGAACCGTGGATGCCATGGCTCTGAATAATGCCTCTATTGGAGCCCTGGGCGATATTGGTGATGTCGCAGCTTATGCCCTTGATACAAAGCACAACTACTATGGGCATGTCGTTGTCATGAACCTTGAGCTCTGGAATTCTCTGACAGATGAACAACGCGCCATAATCAAGGAAGCCGCAGCTGAGGCAGTGGAATATGAGCGCGCTCTCAGCAAGAAGCTCAACGAGGAATCCTACGCTTTGATGAAGTCCAAGGGTGTCACAATCAACATGTGTTCGGATGCCGATTACGCAAAGCTGAAGGAACTGACCAAGCCTGTGTGGGACGAATTCCGCACCAAGATTTCTCCTGAAGCATACAATTTGTTTATGGAAGCTATGAAGTAGCTCTCTGCTAGCGTGCCATGCCTCCTCCACACGCACAAATTCCAGCCGGCATTTGTGCGTGTGGCCTAGAGAGCAATCTCAGAAAAACAGCGAAATCTTGTTTTTGGCCTCTTATCAGAATTTAGTGGAAGGAATACTGATAGGAAATGGAGGAAAAAATGGATGCAACTGTCAATGAATCTGGGTACACAATGACCAATACTATTTCACCAAGAAATATTGTTTCATGGCTTGATAATAATGCAGAAAAAATATTTTTGTTTATTGGTCTTCTTATTATAATACATGCAATATTTTTTCAGACTGTTTATAGATATATAGTAATAAATGTATTTTCTGGAGATGCAAACTCAGTAGTATGGACAGAAGAATTATCTAGATTTATTTTTGTATGGATTACATATTTGGCCATTCCGATAGTCATTAAAACAACAAAGGATATTCGTGTTACTATAGTTTATGACTTTTTTAATGATTTTGGAAAAGCAGTAATAGATAATGCAAATACATTATTGTTTATATTAATTTCAGGAGTAATTGTCTTTGAGGGATTGGATCATATTTCGATGATACAACGTTTCCCCCAAACATCGGCAGCTCTTCACATTTCCTATGCTCTTCCATATTCCATTCTTCCTGTAGGATTTGGATTAGTAATTGTCAGATTGATTCAGAGACTATACAGATCATGTCGTGAATTTGGTATACTTCCAGCAATAATAGGTATTGCACTTGCAGCTGCAATTGTAGCTCCACTCTTTCTGTACGATGGCTGGGAAAACGCTCCGGCAGTTCTGCTCGGATATTTTGCCTTCTTCCTGGCATTTAGCGCACCCATTGCTGTCAGCATAGCCGGCGCTTGTCTGGCAGTCATCTGGACCTGTGATACGATTCCTTCCGACTATGTTGCACAGATTGCGTATACCGGCTTGGACAATTCTGCAATCATGGCCATTCCTTTCTTCGTTGCTACTGGCGTATTCATGGGCGAAGGAGGGCTCAGCAGAAGACTGCTTAAGCTTGCCGATGCTTTTCTAGGAGACAAGACCGGTGGACTGGCCCTGGCAACAATAGCCACCTGCATGTTTTTTGCTGCTATCAGCGGCTCTGGCCCGGCTACTGTGGCTGCCATCGGATGCGTCACTATCCCGGCGATGATCGAGCGAGGTTATGACAAAACCTTCAGTGTCGCAATTGTAACGTGTGCTGGCATCATTGGTGTGATGATCCCACCAAGCAATCCTCTGCTTATCTACGGTATTTCTTCTCAGGAGAGCATTGCAAAGCTGTTTGCCGGTGGTGTCATGCCCGGACTGCTGTGTGGTTTTGCTCTTATGATAGTTGCCTGGTGGATATCCAAGAAGAACAACTGGAGAGGCAACACCATTGCCGGGTCGAAGGAAAAGGTCAAGGCTTTTGTGGAAGCCAGATGGGCGTTGATGGTCCCGGTTATCATTCTTGGCGGCATCTACGGTGGCATCATGACACCTACAGAGGCCGCAGCAGTCGGAGCCTTCTACGGCATGTACGTGGGCATGTTTGTCTACAAGGAGATCAGTTTCAAGAAGCTGTTCGACTGCAGTATCGAAAGCTGTGTCACCAGTGGCAACATCCTGTTTATCTTCGCCATGGCTGGCATCTTCGGTAATATCATCACCATTGAATCCATTCCGGAAATGCTGGCAGAGTTCATCACAGGCTTCACGCACAGCAAGTTTACTCTGCTGATTCTCCTGAACATCATCCTCCTTATAATCGGCACGTTCATGGAAGCTCTGGCAGCCATTCTCATTCTGACTCCCCTCCTGCTTCCCATCGTTGTTGATTTCGGTATCGATCCCATTCACTTCGGTGTCATGATGACGGTCAATCTGGCCATTGGCTTCATCACTCCTCCCATCGGTGTCAATCTCTTTGTGGGCTCGTCCATAGGTGATGTCTCTGTTGAAAGTCTTGCAAAGGCATGCTTCCCCTTCCTGATTGCACTTCTTATCTGTCAGGTTCTTGTCACCTTTATACCCGCAATTTCTTTGTTCCTCCCGAATCTTATCTAGGACAACAAAGGAGCATGATATATGTTGAACGCACCTGTTTGCGATACCTGCTGCTGTGAAGAACAGGAAGAGGTCACATATTCCGGTCAGGAAAAACGTATTCTGGGAATCAGCAATGATGATTTTGCTGCAAATCGCCCAAGGATTTACAAAATTATCCAGACATTTGATGGAATGGAGCCTGCTCTTGATATAGAAAGAGCTCTGTATTTCACCAGGAGCATGAGGGAGACAGAGGGACAACCTCTGAATCTCCGCTGGGCAAAGGCTCTTTACAATATCGCGAGCAATATCACGATTTACATTGACGATTTTCAACTGCTTGCTGGTCGTCTTGGCTGCAAGGGGCGTTACGGGATCCTGTATCCTGAAATCGAGGGAGACTTCTACGAAACCTTTCTTGAAAAGCTCGGGGAGCGCGAAGGAGGCACAGCCTACATTTCTCCCGAGAACATGAAAATTATCAAGGAAGAGATAGGTCCCTACTGGAAGGGAAAAACCTACCACGAAAACTTCAACGCAGCCGTACCCAAGGAACTGCACGATATCCTCTTTCTTGACGATGCCGGAACAACACCAAGGTATCTTGTCAACGAGACGGCTTCATGGCGCTCATCTCTCCAGTGGGTGCATGATTATGGCAAGGTGATCCAGAGGGGCTTCATGGATATCCGCAGGGAAGCTCAGGAAAGGCTTGATGCCTTGGATCCCAACAGTCCTACAGATTACCATGAAAAGCGCCCCTTCCTGGAAGCTGTCATCATAGTCAGCGATGCAATCATGCTGTGGGCAAGACGCCATGCAGAGAAAGCGGAAGAGATGGCCGCAGTTGAGCAGGATCCCAAAAGAAAGGCTGAGCTTTTGCTTATTGCGCAAAACTGCCGCCAGGTGCCTGCCTATCCGGCCAAGACCTTCCATCAGGCAGTGCAGAGCCAGTATTTTGTACAGATGTTTTCGAGGCTTGAACAGCGTACGGGAACAACCATTTCCAATGGACGCATGGATCAGTATCTGTACCCGCTCTACAAGCAGGATAAGGAAAATGGGACGCTTACCGATACACAGGCCCTGGAACTTCTGGAATGTGTATGGTGCGGCATGGCTCAGTTCATCGAAATGTATATTTCAGCTCAGGGAACATCCTTCAACCAGGGCTATGCCCACTGGGAAGCTGTGACAATCGGAGGGCTCACTCCGGAAGGAGAAGATGCCACCAATGAACTTTCTTATCTGTTCCTGAAATCGAAGAGAGAATTTCCTCTTCATTATCCTGATCTGGCTGCACGTGTGCACACCCGTTCACCAGAACGTTTCTTGGCAGACATTGCAGAAACAATAAAGTTTGGCACAGGGTACCCCAAGCTGTTCAATGATGAGGAAATAATACCCATCATGACCGCCAAGGGTGCACCTCTCAATCAGGCATATGACTATGCTGCCAGCGGTTGCACTGAGACCCGCATGCCCAATTTGGATACGTATACTTCCGGCGGCCTGTACATCAACATGCCTGCAGAACTGGAACTGGTTCTGCACAACGGACGCATGAAGAAGTATGGCGACATGTGCCTCGGCGTGGAGACTGGTGATCCCAGAAATCTGAAGACATGGGATGAATTCTGGAATGCCTTCCTTGTGCAGCAGACCAATTATTTGCGAGTGACTCTGGATATCCAGTACATCACCAACAAGATGAGGGAGAAGTTCTTTGCAGTGCCCATGAGTTCCAGCCTTCATGACCTGTGTATGAAGTACTGTCTGGATCTCCACAAGGAACATATTCCCGGAGGCTACGAAAGTGGTCTTGCAGATTTTATTGGTTACGGTACCCTGATAGACAGTCTCGCTGCAATCAAAAAGACTGTGTACGAGGACAAGTCGTTGACCATGGATCAGCTCATTCAGGCCCTTGATGCAGACTTTGAAGGGTTTGAAGACGTGCAGGAACTGCTGAAGAGCTGCCCTTGCTACGGGAACAACGATCCCTACGCTGACTCCATAGGACACGCTGTTGAGCGCCACACAATGGAGTTCTTTGAGAAATATGGCAAGGAACTTGGTATCTACGTCGATACCCGCTATGTGCCGGTGACAGCGCATGTGCCCTTTGGCCGCGTAGTGAGCGCCTCTGCAAATGGCAGAAAGGCATGGACACCTCTTTCAGACGGAACGTCTGCCTCCCATGGTGCAGATATGCACGGACCTACCTGCGTATTGCTCAGCAATGACGCATCCAAAAACCGTGACAAGATCAACAGGGCATCCCGTATGCTGAATCTGAAGTTCAGCCCCAAGGTTGTTGAAGGCAAGCAGGGAACTCGTCGCCTGGTAGACTTCATACGCTCTTTTATTGATCTCAAGCTCTGGCATGTTCAGTTCAACATCATCAATCGCAAAACTCTGGTTGCAGCACAAAAGGATCCCAAAAAATACAGGAGTCTGATTGTTCGTGTAGCCGGCTACAGCGCTTATTTTGTTGATCTAACTCAGGACCTTCAGGATGACTTGATCGCCAGAACAGAACATTCTGGAATGTAGCAGTGTAACATGTAATAATGTAAAGGGAGGGAGCTCTTTTTATAAAGAGTCTCCCTCCAGGAGATACTTATGCATGATAAACTTGTTACAGGGCATATTTTTAATATTCAAAAGTATAGCGTGCATGACGGACCTGGAATACGTACAATACTTTTTTTTAAAGGATGTCCTCTGCGTTGTCGATGGTGTAGCAATCCGGAATCACAATCACAATTTGATGAGTTAGCTTTTAATGAAACAAGATGTTTGACAAAAGACAAGTGCACATATTGTGAGAGTGACTGTCCAAATAAGGCAATTTCATTTTCAAGTGAAAAAAATATTCCAATAATCGATAGAAAAAAGTGTACGATTTTAAGCTGTAATAGAGAATGCACACTTCGTTGCCATGCTGGTGCATTGAAAGTTTTTGGAAGAAAAATTTCAGTAGAAGATGCTCTGAGAGAAGTCGAAAAGGACGCTGTCTTTTACCAGAGAAGCTCAGGCGGGCTTACAGTTTCAGGTGGTGAACCGTGTTTTCAGCCAGAATTTCTCTTGGCACTCCTTCGCGAGGCAGAACGAAGGTATCTGAATGTTGCCATGGAAACATGTGGCCTGGCTTCATACGATGTTTTGTCTGAGGCAGCTCAGTATCTGGACACGCTCATTTATGACATCAAGCATCTTGAGCCAGAACAGCATAAGAAATTTACCGGCGTAGATAACAGTCAAATTTTGAGCAATATTAAAAGATTGTCTTCCAACTTCAGAGAGTTGCCGATTTTATTGCGCACACCTGTCATTCCGGGATTCAATAATTCAGAAGAGGCAATAATAAATATTTGTGACTTTATAGAGAGCTTGCCTGCGCACAATATTTCCTATGAGCTTCTTGCATACCATCGCCTGGGAACACAGAAATATCAGCAATTGGACAGAACGTATCCCATGGGGTCAGTCGCGCTGGACAAGCATCTCATGGAACATCTTCAGAAAGTTGCAGCCTCTCGTCTTGGTGAGAAATTTGTCTCATAAGTGGATAGATAGACGGGTTTTCTTGTAACATAGGGCATAAAAGTCTTTTCTGGTACTATTGCCAAAAGATTGAAGGAAGCAAGACATGATTTTCGATTTTCGTCTCCGTCCTCCGTTCAAGGGATTTCAAAATCTTTCCATTTTTGATCCTGTATGCAATAGCGTTGGGCCAATGGGACTGAGAGGCACACATACTGCATCGGCCCATGAAAAATCCATGGATCTTTTTTTTCAGGAAATGAAGGAGGCTGGTGTTGAAAAAGGGGTTGTTATGGCCCGCAACATTGGCAACAAGGCAGCTTCTGTTTCCAATGCAGATGTCAAGGAACTGGCGGATCTGTATCCGGATCAGGTCATTCCCTTTGGAGGCATAGATCTTTCTTCCGGGATTTATGCTGCTCTCAAGGAGTTGGATGTCTGTATGGAATATGGTTTCAAGGGTATCGCCCTGGAGCCTGGCTGGAATGACCCTGCAAAATTCCCTGACGACGCTGTTTTTTATCCAATTTATGCCATGTGTGAACAGGCAGGTATTCCCATAGTCATCACATCCAGTCTGTATCAGGGACCCAATCTGGAATACAGCAATCCAGTACACATTCAGAATGTTGCCAACGATTTTCCCAGGCTGCAAATAGTAGTGGCCCATGCATGTTATCCGTGGATTCCTCAGATTTTTAATGTCGCCATGCTTCTGCCAAATGTGTGGCTCATTCCCGATTTATATATGCACAATCCCATGACACCTGGTAGAGAGATGTATCAAAATGGATGCAGATGGATGCAGTGTGAACGTATTCTTTTTGGATCTGCATATCCATGCTACGACATACGAGATGCTGTGATAGATTTAAAGAGTTATAATTTTACAAATGAAGAAGAGGAAAAAATATTATATAAAAATGCATACAAACTGTTAAATATTAAATAAAATCAAGGTATTGTTTTATGAATTCATTGTTATTGGATGTACTTCCTTTGGGCCATCTCAAGTGCCAGTATTTTCGTATAGTAGATGGATATGATGAACAAGTAATGTATCAGTCACCAGTTAGTGCATTATTGATTCGTCACTCATCGCTGGGGAACATTTTGTATGATACTGGAAATAGCCCGTATCATCGCATAGAGTATGGTGAAGAGATAAATAATATCTATCCAGTTAGTGATTATATTTCTGTTGATGAAGCTCTTAAATCAAAAGGATTGTCTTGTTCTGATATTGATATGATTATTTTATCTCACTTGCATTTTGATCATGTTGGTGGGTTAAAATTTTTTAAAAATTCGAAAGCAATTAAAAATATTGTAGTGTCCGAAAATGAGCTACTAGATGCATGCAAAAATGTATTTACAAGTAATGATACTGGAGCATATATTAAATCTTTATTTGATATTGATGGTGCAATTTATCATCCAATTACTGATAAATGTGAACTTGCACCAGATTTAACAATTTTTGTTCAAAAATCACATACTAATGGAGTAATCGGGCTTATAATTAAAACTAAATCTGAAGGAAATATAATTGTCACTAGTGATGCAGTGTATACTAGAGAAAATTGGGAAAAAATGTTGCCTCCTGGTGGACCAATTAATAAAGATACAAGTGATTTTATTAAAAATATAGAATTTTTAAAAATTCTAAAACAAAGACACAACGCAACAATGTTATTTGGTCACGATAATATTCAAATTAAAGAATGGATAAATAAAGGAACAATAATATAAAAAATAGAGAGTAATTTATGGAACTTAATCTTACAAATAAGAATATCATCATTACAGGTGGAGCAAATGGATTATGTTATGATATTGCAAAAGCATATTATGATGCTGGCGGCAATATATGCATAATGGATATTGCTCAAAATATTTCTGATTCAGCAAAGAGTATTGAAAAAGATCGTAGTGTAAAATTTCATCAATGCGATTTAAGCGATATAGACAATCTTGATAAAGAATATTCGGTAGTACGCGATCTGTGTGGAGGAAGAATTGATGTCCTCTTCAATGGAGCTGGTATTCAGTACAGGGAGAAAGCAGAGGATTTTCCCTTGTCTCGCTGGAAAAAGATCATGGACATCAATATCAATGCCATCTTTGCTCTCTCCCAACTGGCTGGCCGAGACATGCTTATCAATGGATTCGGACGTATTATCAATATGGCGTCGATGACTTCATTTTTTGGCAGCGAAATGATTCCTGCGTACACTGCGAGCAAGGGTGCAGTTGCTCAGCTCACAAAAGCGCTTTCCAATGAGTGGGCAAGTCGGGGTGTGCACGTCAATGCTATAGCCCCGGGGTATATGACGACAAAACTGACTGCTGACATGAAAGACAAGAATCCTGAGCAATACAGGGAGATAACGTCAAGAATTCCCATGAAGCGCTGGGGAACCGGGCAGGATTTGTGCGGCCTTGCAGTTTTTCTCGCAAGCGATGCAGCAGACTATATTTCGGGCGCAGTTATTCCTGTGGATGGAGGATATTTGGGAAAATAGCGTACCCTGCTTGTATTTTCAGTTTTGTAACAAAAAAGGCAGGACCCGAAAAGGGGTCCTGCCTTTTACTAATTTCAAAATTACGCCATGCCATCTAGACAATGAAATTCAGTAATTTCAACTAGATATAAGTAGGCCAACTTATCGATTTAGACATAGAACAAGAAAACTCTTTGTCCTAGACAGCAAAACTGCCAAAAACAATGGAAATAAAGAGATCTACGGATGATCCTTGAACTTGTTCATGAGGGCTTCGCTGCCGTTATGGCAGGGTGTGCAGTCCATCACGCCCTTGGCCCAGTTGGCTTCCTCGCCCTTGGTCTGATGACAGGTGCCGCAGGCCTTCACGGATTCCTGCTTGCCCAAAACGCCCTTGAAGTTCTTGCCAGCATCGATTTTTGCATTGAGGATCTCGCAGGCCTTGGCGGCCACGTCCGCGGTAAGGCGGCCACAGCGTTCATTGCGCTTCTTGCTGGTGGCTTCGATCTGGTTGGCGTAGCACCACTTTGAGACGGAGATGTGGCAGAGGACGGAACCAGCCACATTGCTCGGGATATCTCCCTCGACACCCATTGCCTTGGCAGGCTTGTAGACGGGCAGTTTGGTAATTTCGTACCACCTGTACAGCTCGTTCACCATGGGGGTACGCTCGTCCCTGCCCCAGAAGAGGGCATAGGCAGCAGCAGCGCCGTAGAGTGCACCGCAGATTGTTCCCCAATCGGAGATGCCGCCCTTGTTGGCTTCGAGCATAGTGAAGGGGAAGGTATTGTAGGGAGCGCCGTACTTCTCGGCCATGAGGCCGATCAGGCTATAGAAGCAGCCGTAGCCACAGGCGTAGCCCTTGTACCAGTAGCCTTCATAGGCAACTGCTGCGACTTCCTTGGGATCAAGCTTGTGCGGCTTCCAGCCGAACTCGCCGTTCATCTGCGCGAAACGTTTCGGGGCAGCCTGGGGATTCTGGGCCGCTGCCTTGTCTACCATGCTCAGAAGAGCCGAACCGGCTGCGACACCGCCAAGACCGAGCAAACACTGTCTGCGCGAGAAATCCATAGCAAACTCCTTGTCTTTCGATTATGACGCACTCTGCGTCTGGTTGTACCAATGGGAATACTACTCGAAAGGGATAGGAATGACAAACAATGGATCAGGATTGTATTGTATTGGAATATAGAGCGAGCAACTGTTCTTTCTTGTGAAATTTGCAGGTTGTAATTATATTTTTCACAAATAAATATTGTGAAAAATTGCAAAATAAATTTTTATAAAAAATTCTGCGCAATGTTTTTGAGTCACACGAAAACTGTGACAGGGCAAACTGGAGGAAAAAGCAAATTTTCACAGAAAAAAAGTGATTTTTTCTTGTGACAAAAGGCACATTTGTTCCTGTCCCGAGACAGTGCAGGGACGTTTTTTTCGCACAAAATTTTCGCTTTTGCCCTTTGGGCTGTTTTTGAGCCGCAAAAAAAAGGCCTTCGTTTTCGAAGACCCTTGATGTTTTCTCGATGGTGTCGAGGGCGGGACTTGAACCCGCACGGCATAGCCACTGCCCCCTCAAGACAGCGTGTCTACCAGTTCCACCACCTCGACGCGAGGGATGTATCTACGCTAAAGCGACGTGCATGGCAAGTGTTTTTTTCGTGAAAATTGCATTCGGACGAAAAAATTTTGCTTGAGCTTGTTTTGCGTCAGGCTCTTGGGCTTGTGTCCGGCCAGAAATTGGAGTGTTTGCGTCCCTCGAAGTCGCACAGCCAGCCAAGGAACCATCCGGCCAGAGAAGCCGCAAAGCCGGCAAAGAAGGGCGGGATCTGGTTCAGTACGGGCGATGGAGAGGGGAAGATGGCAAACTGCGGATGCGTGAAAAGATACCAGGCAAGGCAGACCACAAAGCCCGGGACTGCGCTGCACCAGGCGGCAAGGCAGCTGCGCTTGCCAAAGCGGACCAGGGCGACGTAGGCGACAAGGACTGTGGATCCCACGATACTCCAGCTTGTGGTGCAGAGCATCGCTATGATTTCGCCCTTCACCTGGGCGCAGCCACCGGAGAGGAGTACGCAGAAGGCTATGGCAAAAAGCCACATGGGACGCGTTGCCTTGCGGGCAGGGAGGTCTTCGGCAATGGCAGAGACAGCAATATGGAAGATGGCCGTGGCAGTGGAAAGCGAGGCAGAGACAATGGCCAAAACGAAGATCTGCAGGCCAATGTCCGGCAAAAGGGCCTTCACGAGCGTTGGCATCACCTCGTCGGGGTTCGCAATGCCGGGCATGATTACCTGTGCCAGGCAGGCGACGTAATAGGCACCGCCCACAAGGACAGTCAAAACCAGCATGGCGAGAGGTGTTATGCGATTGACCTGGCCCGACGAGGACAGCGCAAAGTGGCGCTGTATCATCTGCGGCTGGGACCAGACCGCCACGGAGGTGACAATGACAAGGGAGACTATGAACCAGCCCTCGGACCCCGAGGAAAGAGCCAGGAAGCCGTTGTTTGCAAGATCCGTGGGGGCAAGATCGGCAAGTTTTTCCATGCCCGTAAGCGGCCCGCCCACTGCGGAAAAGACTGCGACAGTGAGCATCACAATGCCCACTGTCATGACAAGGCCCTGCATGGCTTCCGTGTAGAGAACACCCCTCAAGCCCCCCATGAAGATGGCCGCTGCCACAAGAAGTGCGACAAGCCAGATGAGCACCCACAGGGGAATGGGCAGGATCTGGGCCAGGAGCAGGGCAGCGCCCTTGATCACGGCAGAGGCGTAGACGCCGAGAAAGACTGCGAAGATCAGGGCAAGACAGCGCCCGAGCAGCGGAGACCTGTGCCCCTTTGCTAAGAGCTGGGTTGGTGTGCGGGCACCGAGATTGCGCTGGCAGACGCGGGTGGGCCAGGCGAGGAAGCGGTAGACGATCCACGTCCCGAGCCAGACGTTGCCGGCTGCCACAAGGAGCATCTGCATGCCGTACTTGTAGGCAAGACCGCCAAAGCCCACCAGGGCCACAGCGGAAATGTAGGTTGCCACATAGGCCAGGGCCTGCACGGCAAAGCCCACTTTACCTGTGACCATGACGTCGTGTCCCTGCCCCTTGCGCGAGAGCCAGAAAAAGACGCCTATGTAGAGGACCCAGACAAGGATATCCGCGACAATCATCTCTTGCCTCCTCTGCGGCACAGTGTGGCAAGGGAGAGGAGCAGGGAAAAAAGAAGGGAAAAGACGGCCAAAAGAACGGCAAGGTCTGCCCTGGCAAGGACTGCAAGGCTGCTCATGAAGACTCCTTCGTGCCCGGTCCTTCCAGGGGGGAGTGGGGGGAAATGCAGGAAGGAAAAGGGACTGTATGGAACAAAAATGGGAGGGTGCATTTTTGTCCAATATGTCCCCTGTTGGCAAGATCGTTGTGAGCCCTTTTCCCCCGGATTTGGAAAGTGCGGAAAAAATCCGTACTCAGGCCTTGTTTCCTGTACGTTCTTTCGCTTCTTCATTGCTCTGAAGATTGGCTTCGACATTGCCCTGGGCAGTGTCGGGCACAGGGCAACTGTCCCCACAGCAGGAAATGCGGTTCAAAAGATCCATGCCAGTGCGCACGCCGTCTTCAAGCCTGTGGGTGAGAAAGCCCTCGCTCAAATAGGTGAGCATGCCTGCCTTGCGCAGGGTCTCGCGTATTTCGCGATTGCTCACCACAAGGATGACAGGCACGGAGCGTGCGTAGCAGCGTTCGATGAAGAGGGTCAGGGCATGGGCGCCGGAGGCGTCGATGAAAAAGACGCGGTTGATATGCAGGACAATGAGGCGGACGTGCATTTTTTCCAGCTTGAGGAGTTTTCTCTCAAGCTCGCTTATGGCGCCAAAGTAGAGGGCTCCCTCGATGGTGTAGACAACAAGTCCCTTGGGCCTGTTCGGAACGGAACGCAAGAGCGGGCTGTTGTGGGGAAGCTTGCGCACATGTGGGTGCGAGGTCACGCGGATGAAGAGGACCAGGGAGATGACCACACCTATGAAGATGGCCTTTTCGAGATCCAGGAGCAGGGTCGAGGCCAGGGTGACCACAAGGACTATGCGATCTATGCGTGTTGTCCTGAAGCTCAGGCGCAGGGAGTCGAAATCTATCATCTGAGCGCAGGCAAGGAGCAAAACACCGCTTAAGGCAGGCATGGGCAGCCAGCTGACCAGAGGAGCCAGCGCAAAGAGCAGGGGCAGGGCTGCAAGGCCTGTGAAGACAGCACCAAGGCGTGTCTTGCCGCCGGAGGCAAACATGAGGGCAGAGCGGGTGAAGGATCCGCAGCCAGGCAGGGAAGAGGTCAGGCCAGCCACGACGTTGCCAAGGCCCTGGGCTATCATCTCCTGGGAGCCGTTGAAATCGTCCCTCTTGATGGTGGCCATCTGCTTCGCAATGGTCAGGGATTCCACAGTGCCGAGCAGGGCGACTGCCAGGGCAGGCAGGAAGAGCTCGCGCAAAACCGCAGGATCGAAGGTTGTGGGCAGGGAGAGTGGCGGAAGAACGCTCGGTATGGGACCAACCATGCGCACCCCATGCTCTGCTGCTCCGGTGAGGGCTGCGAGGAGCCCTGCTGCCGCAAGACCTGCCAGAGTGGCAGGGAAGCGGCGCGAGATGCGCTTGAAGAGCAGGATGAGGAGCATGGTGGCAAGGCAGATGCAAAGGCTCCAGTCATTTGTCTCACCAATGTGCGCAAAGATGGTGGCTATCTGCTGGAAGAATCCCGAGGTCTTGGGAATGCTGATCCCCAGGATGGTGGGAAGCTGGCCTGCAGCGATGAGCAGGGCTGCACCGGTCACGAAGGCTGTCATGACCGAATGGGAAATGAAGTTTGTGAGCTCGCCAAGGCGCGCAAGGCCCATGCCTATCTGTATGAGGCCGCAGAGAATGGCTATCATGAAGATGTAGGGCATGCGTACCTCAGCGGGCATGTCGGCCACTATGACGCCGCCTATGCTCACTGTGGCAAGCGAGGAGAGCAGCACCATGGAGATGGCGTTGGTAGGTCCTGCGATAAGATAGCGCGAGGAGCCCATGAGGGCAGCCACGATGACCGGAAAGATGCAGGCGTAGATGCCGTACTGTGGGTGCACGCCGGCAATGAGTGCGTAGGCCATGGCCTGGGGTATGGCCATGGGGGCGACAGTGAGAGCGCCCATGAGATCCGCTCGAAAGTCCTTTACCGTGTAGTTGCGCAAAACGCCAAGGAAGGGAAGGAACCTGTCTGCCTGCATGACAAAAAACCTCCTGCTCGTAGCCCAGGCCTTGTGCGGCCCTGATACCACACCTGGGACAGTCTGCTCCTCCTATAGCGCTATTTGGGCCACATGCAAGCCTTTGAGAAAAACGCACTGCCCCTTGTTCCGCAAGGGACAGACTGGGCGCAAAATACGCCTTGCAGGGAAAAAGTCCCGCAAAATGGCCCATATGCGGCAGATGCCCTTTTTCTCAAGGGGCGGGCAATGATGACAGACCGTCTTGTGAGCGGAGGGGCAAGAACCGTTTTTTGTCACAGAAGGGAGAATATAGACCTTGTTTCTTCTGTATGCGGAAATATTTCCATGCAAGTTAAAGGAATAGAGCAAGATGTTGTCCATATTTTTTGGGGAAGATGCTTTTTATATTTGAGGTAAACAAGAGTGCGATTTTTCTTTAATTTTTGAAAAGTACATGAAAAAACCAGCCTTATTGTTTGAAAAGACGGGTTTTGCGTATTTGTCTGAAAGAGGCAAAAGATATTTGTTTCCCAAGCATGTTTGCTTGGGCAGAGCTTCCGGATTTCTGCTAGAGCTGGCCCTTCCTGTGCATTTCGCCTGTCCAGCGGGCAAGAAGCTGACGGGAGATACCCTTGTCCAGGGTGTCCATCTTTTCCATATTCTCGGCCATGCGCTCGGCCTCGTCCTTGTCGAGAAGACGGATTTGCACGGCTTTCCTGGCCCTTGTCTGGAAGGCGTTCAGATAGTCCGTGGCAAAGGCAATGTCCTGGACAAGGCCTGGGTCAAGCTCCTCGTGGTATTCGACAATGATCTCGCAGTGCTCGAATTCCTGCAAGAGTCTTGCCCTGTAGACAAGACACACGCCAGCGCTTTTGCCGGTACAGAAGGGGTCGTGCTTTTTGTCCAGAACCATGAGGTTTTCAAAGAGCGTGCGCTTGCCCATGTCCTGGCGCATGGAGCGGATGGCAGGGAAGGCCGTGTGCTCGCCTGCGAGCCATTCCCAGTTGTTTTCGCCGTCGCACACTGCCGTTGCCACAAGGCCTTTGTTGTGGCCGTAGAGGGCAAGCCAGACCCTGGCGGAACCGGGTTCGCTCTGATTGGTCCTGGGACGCACGGTGCACCAGCCCCTGGCAAGCAGGGGCATGCCGGGAGCAAGGTCAAAGGTGAGGGCAGGCCTTGCGCGTGAAAGCAGGACAGCATCGGGGCCTGCAGGCGTATGGGCCATGCCTCGCAGGGGAGCCTTTCCGGAAAGGTTGAATACGGCAAAGCCGGCAAAAAGGACAACAAAGAGGATGATGGCGATTTTGGTCATTTGGAACACCTTGCGCGCGGCGTGATGAAGAGTCGCGAGAGGGGAAGCAGCCAGAGATAGAAGGCCAGGGCTACGGAAGCGTCCGGAGCTTCGAGCATCTGCAGGGGGATGGCGCAGGCTATGGACCAGGGGATGAGGGCAGGGACAAGGACAGCGCTGTCCTCGAGATCAATGGCCTGGCGGGAAGGGGGAAGCGTAAGGGAAGCCGTTATCTGCTGCGTGAGCATGATGGGCAGGGTCTGGTTGCAGGAAATGCATGCTGTGAGAAAGCCCACAACAAGGGAGGGCGCATAGTCGTTCCACCTTTTTGCAATAAGATGCACAAGCGGTGTCAGGACCCGCAAGAGTCCGCCTTCCCGGAAGATTCCGGCGTAGGTTGAGGAGATGCAGACAATGCCCGCAACCTCTGCCATGGAGAGAACGCCACCCCCGTTCAGGATGCGGGCCACATTGGGATCCTGCGCTGCAAAGCCATGAATGAGCAGGGATGGAAGGGCCGAAGGTTGCGTGTCCTGCAGAAAAAGGCAGAAGGCAAGGGCAAGCACAGTGCTTGCCAGCATGGCAAGATGCACCTTGACCCGCATGAAGGCCAGGGCAAGGAGCAGGAGGGCTGGCAGGGCGAGCAGGGGAGGCAGGGAAAACTCTGCGGCAAAGAGGCCCTGCACATTGGGAATGCTACCCTCTGGCCGAAGAAGAAGGGAGAGAGCCGCATAGAGAACAATGCTTGCCGCAAAAGCGGGCCATGAGGTGCGCATCATGAGACGCACGTTGTCGTAGACGCGGGTCTTTGTGACTGTCGCGACCAAAAGGGCAGAGGTGGACATGGGCGATCCCCTGTCGCCAAAGTAGATGCCTGCAAGGATGCTTCCTGCGCAAAGCACAGCTGGCACGTGCAGGGCATTACCCAGGGACATGGTGATGACGCCAAGGGTCGCTGCAGTGGCAAAGCTTGAGCCGAGCAGCTAGGAAAGCGCACAGTTGAGGAGAAATGAGCAGGGCAGGAAGAATTCCGGCTCCATGACACCAAGGCTCATGCTCACAAGGCAGGCAATGGTGCCGCTCGCGCGCCAGCTTGCCGTGAGCATGCCTATAATGACAAAGACTGCGAGTATGGGCGAGACAGTCCGCATTCCTGAAAGGGAGACGGAGACAAGGCGCCTTGCTGGCACACCTTCTTTCAGGGCGTGGACAAAGAAAAGCCCGTAGCCTGCCGCCAGAGCCCAGAGAAGGGAAATGTCCAGGGCAAGGGCAGCGAGAAGAAAGGAGCAAAAGAGAGCGAGAACAAGGATTGAGGCTTTCATGGCGTTTGGACTCGTGCGAAAGCGGGAATGTCGGCACTCTCGCACGTTGAGCCTTGTTTGTCACTGCTTCATCTTGCCTGCAAGGCCTGCGAGCACAAAGATGGCAGCCCCAACAAGGATGATGGGGGAAAGTGCCCAGCGCAGGTTCAAAAGGTGAGAGAGGAAGCCCACCATGGGCGGGCAGGCCAGAAAGCCGAAGAAGCTTATGGAGGATACGAAGGAGATGCCCACCTGTGCCGGGATGTCCTTTGCCTTGCCTGCCAGAGAGTAGCAAAGGGGAACCACCGAGGCCATGCCAAAGCCCACCAGGGCAAGACCAACGGTAGAGGGGAGAAGTTCGGCAAAGCCAAGGGCAAGGCTCATGCCCGAGGCTATGCAAAGGCCGCTCATCTGCAGCACCGGGGTGACGCCCAGGCGATTCACAAGGCCGTCTGCAAGCAGGCGCCCCATGACCATGAAGCACATGCAGGCAAGATAGCCTACGCGCACAAGGTGTTCGCCTGGCTGGATGACCTGTGCAAAGAAGACAGAGCTCCAGTCGTACATGGCACCCTCGGTAGCCATGCTGCCAAAGGCTATGAAGCCGAGGATGAGGAGGAAGGGCGTAGGACGGAATTTGGGCCTTGCATGACCAGAATCCCGGCTTTTTCCTATGCGCACCTCGCGGGGCATGATGAGGGACTTGAGAGAGAAGACGCCACAGAGGACAAGGACACAGATGGTGGCAAAGTGCAGGACGGGGGAGAGGCCCAGGGGAGCCACCAGGGCGCCGATAACACCGCCTGCCACGCCGCCCAGGCTCCACATGCCGTGGAAGGTGGCTATAATGCTGCGCCTGTAGAGGATTTCCACGCCCACGGCCTGGGAGTTCACCGAAATGTTGGCCATGTTGTACATAAAGCCGAAACAGAAGAGGGCACAAAACAGGGTCACTTTGCTGAAGGCAAGCCCCAGGCCAACAAGACAAAGTGGCAGAAGGATCATGGAAATGAGGAGTGCCTTTTTGCTGTGGATTTTGCCTATGATCCAGGCGGAAGGCACGATGGCGCACAATTCGCCCAAGGGCGATGCAAAGAGAATGCTGCCGAGGGCCGCATCCGAAAGGTCCAGGGCGCGCTTGATGTCCGGGATGCGGGTGGCCCAGGAGGCAAAGACTATGCCCATGAAAAAGAAGAAGACCATGAGCACAAGGCGATAGTTTTCCCTTGGAGTGTGCGGGAAAAAGCGCTTCAGGAAGAAGGGGAGAGAAGTTTCAGAAAGAGTGCGTGCTGCCATGGGTTTTCTGGTGAAAAGGCTGATATACTAAGAAGTTAGTGTGAAGGGGGATGCCTCTTGTCCGATTGGGAAGAGGCACTTTTTTCCTTTTGCTTCCTCTTGTCAAGAAGAATGCTGCACGCGGCTGCTTTGAGGGAAGACGAATGTGTCCAGGGGGAGCAAGCTGAAAGCGTCCAGTTCGGCCACTGAGGCGGGTTTCGGGAGCAAGGCAAAAAAACTTTGACGGGAATGCAAAAATTTGTTGACAGAAAGGGGGCTGCAAGCGTAGAAGCTTTTCTCGCGTCGGGATGTAGCGCAGTCTGGGAGCGCACTTGAATGGGGTTCAAGGGGTCGAAGGTTCAAATCCTTTCATCCCGACCAGGTATCCAGAAAGAAACAGGGACTTGATCCATAAGGTCAGGTCCCTTTTTTCGTATCCTGCCACCACCTTTGCATTGCGAAATAAAAGAACAGTATTGGCGGTGGATTGGAATTTTGCTTGCCGGATTTTTCGCAAAATGCAAATCCTTTCTTGACAGAAATGCTGGGCAAGCGTAGAAGCATTTTCCGCGTCGGGATGTAGCGCAGTCTGGGAGCGCACTTGAATGGGGTTCAAGGGGTCGAAGGTTCAAATCCTTTCATCCCGACCAGGTATCCAGAAAAGAACAAGGGACTTGATCCAAAGGGTCAGGTCCCTTTTTTCATATCCCTTTGTTGCCCTTGGATAACATCTTGTGAACATGAGACAAGTTGCCATGTTGTGCAAACGCTTGTGTTGCAGGGCAAGGGCTTTTCAACTATGTTTTTTCGGATACTTCCCATTCCCTGCCACGTGTTTGTTTGTGTGTTACGGTTTTGGAAATAACAAGCATTGAGCCTTCCGTATCCCTCACGGAATTTGCAAGACATGCCTGACAAACAGATTGCAAAAAGAAGGAAATCTTAGATGGAAACCTGTCATATCCTGCCCCTGGGCCCGTCTTCTATAGGGAAGACAACACTAGTCTGCAGTGTCCTTGATGCCATGCGCACGCTCTTTGCCGGCAGGAAGGGCGGCATCACCATACAGATAGACAACGAGGCTCGCCTCGACGCCTGTGTGCGTTCCCTGCGCCCTGCCAAAGGCGAGCTTCCCGAAAAGCTTCTTGAAGGGACTCATGATCCTGTAAGCTTTTCCGTGAAGGCCGGAAGCACTGCAGGACTCTTGGGCAAGGTTCTTGGCAACAAGGCTGCCCTGGAACTGGTCTTTCACGACTACCCCGGTGATCTTGCCGAGGATTTGCCAGCCTTTACCGAGAGGGTGATGGGCCTTTGCGACGCAGAAGTGCTCCTTGTGCCAGTGGACGCATCCCTTTTCATGGAGGCGGACACCCCGCAAAAGGAGGTGGCAGCCCAGACCCTGCACAAGGTGGCGGCCATCGAGGAACTCATTGTCGAATGGGAAAAGGGGCGCGCAAGGACTGCCGGGCACGGGCTCATTATCTTTGTGCCCATGCGCTGCGAAAAGTACTTTGCCGACAACGGCATGCAGGCAGACCCCGCCCACGCAGACAGGCTTTCGGAACTGGTGAGGACACGCTTTTTCTCCAATATCATCGACATCATCACCTTCTTTGGCCAGAACATAAACTGTCTCTACGTGCCTGTGGACACGCTCGGCAACTGTCGTCTCACAGCCTGCAGCTGGGATACGCAAAATCCGGCCTTCAGGGCCACCTACACCATGGAAGGCGATCCAAGGCCTTTGGGCTGCGAGATGATAGCCCTCTTTATTCTCGACTACTGCACGCGCCTTGCAAGGCAAAGAACGCCCAGCAGGACTCTATCCGAGATGGAAAAGACTGTGGACGGCTTCATAGACGAGTTCAAGGAGAAGGGACAGTACAACAGGGCACTGCGTCTTTGCTAGAAAAACAGGGCATACCTTTCTCAAACAGGGGCTGCCCTGCATACGGGTAGCCCCCTCATACCCCAAACATGAAGGAGGACGCCATGGACAAGGCATACGGCATCTTGGAACGGGACATGGAGGGCTTCAAGCGCGCAAACGTGCTGGGCACCATGGCGGAATTCGACTTTGCGACCCTGATCCTTGAGGCTGGCAACAGTATGACGGCAGCCCAGCTTGCCGCAAGGGCCCAGTGCGACGCGCGCGCAACAGAGTGCCTTCTGGATGCGCTGGTTGGCATGGGCTACTTTGCCAAGAATGGATTCTCCTACAGCGTACGGGAGGAATTTGTCCCCTATCTCGACAGCAGAACCCCTGTGACACAGGTTCCCATCATGCGCCACTACGCGGGCCTTCAGCGCGCCTGGAACAGGCTTTCCTATGCCGTGAAGGAAGGAAAGCCGCAAAAGCAGAACTGCCAGCCTGGCATACTCGGGCCTGAACAGGACAGGGTGTCCTTCATCATGGGCATGAATTCGGTGGCAGTGCGTCTCACAGACGGTGTCCTCTCCTCCATGCACGAGGCAAAGGTCCTGCCTCTGGCAAAGGGAGCCGCAATTCTGGACGTGGGCGGAGCCTCGGGCACCTACACAAGGGCCTTTTTGCAGGACATGCCGGACACTACAGCTGTCATTTTCGATTTGCCCCCGGTCATCGAGATGGCGAAGAAGAGCTTTGCGGGTGATCCCCTTGAAGGCAGGGTTGGTTTCGTGGCCGGTGACTTTCATGAGGACGAGCTGCCCTCTGGCTTCGACTTTGTGTGGGTGAGCGCCATCATCCATCAGATGGACAGGGAAGAGAGCGTTCACCTCTATCAGAAGTGTCTGAGGGCGTTGAAGCCCGGGGGAACCATAGCCATCCGCGACTTCATCATGGACGAGACGCGCACCTCGCCTTGCGCAGGAACGCTCTTTGGCATCAACATGCTCGTGAACCGTGCGGGAGGGCGTGTGTTCAGCTTCCCGGAAATCCGCGAGGATCTGGAAAAGGCAGGCTTTGTGCAGCCAGTACACGCAGTGAACGTGCCCACCATGTGCGCCATAGCCACTGCAAGGAAGCCGGGGTAGGGAGCTTTCGTATTTCCTTCCCCTCGCGGGAACAGTTTTTGTTCGAGGGCCTCTTGTCGGAGGCCCTTTTTGCAGTTGCAAAAAAAGCCTGTCGAGAGATACCAACAGGCTTTGGAAATACAAAGAAATGCTCTGGTTAGGCCTTGGGAATGGGCTCCCAGGTTGTGCCCGAGAAGGCGCACAGAGCCTGAATGAGAGCCTGGGTTCCCTTCTTGCCAAAGCCCTGGCCCTGCATGGAGCGATAGAAGGAGTCTGCCAGGGTAGCTCCGGGAAGGACTATGCCCATGCGGCGGCATTCTTCAAGGACAAGGCCCAGGTCCTTCACAAAGTGATCGATAAAGAAGCCTGGCTCGAAGTCTCCGTCCATCATGCGCGGGGCAAGGGTCTGCATGGGAACGCTGCCGGCAGCGCCAACGGACACAAGCTCATGCCATTTGCGCACGTCAAGACCTGCCTTTGCGGCGTAGATGAGGGATTCGCAGACGCTGAACATGAGGCCTGCCACTGCCACCTGATTGGCCATCTTGGCCTGCTGGCCCATGCCAGCCTCGCCGCAGTGCATGATCTTCTGGCCCATAATCTGCAGGAGGGGAAGCACACGATCGAAGCCTTCCTGTGCTCCGCCCACAAAGATGGAGAGGGTAGCCTTGCGGGCGCCCACGTCGCCGCCTGTCACAGGAGCGTCCAGGGAAATGATGCCCTGGCCTGCAGCCTTTTCAGCCAGTTTGACTGCAAGGGAGGGGCTCGAGGTGGTCATATCACAGATGATGCCGCCCTTTGCCATGCCGGAAAGAGCGCCGTCTTCACCAGCGAGCACGGATTCGACGTCCTTCGGATAGCCCACGATGGAAAAGACGATGTCGCTGTTTTCGCCCACTTCCTTCGGGCTTGCGCAAAGTTTGGCACCCTTGTCCACTAGGGTCTTGGTCTTGGAAACGGTCCTGTTGAAGACGCTCACTGTGTAGCCTGCGTCCATAAGGTGTCCTGCCATGGAGGAGCCCATGACGCCTGTTCCTATCCAGCCAATGCGCGGTTTGTCCATTGTACTTCTCCCTTGCCCCAATGAGGGGGATGATGTGTGTTTAGAATACTGGACGCGCAGGAGTTGCGTATCTTGCGCGCTAGATCTTTTGCGAGGCGTTGATGTCCTCAAGGATCTTCTTGTCCCCGAGTTTCTGTTTTTTGGCAAGAGCAGCGTTGTGCCGCTTCACCATGCCGAGGTTTGAGGACATGCGCTTGTTGTAGAAGTCGTTGCCAGCATAGAGTTGCTGCAGTTCCTGCAGGGCAGCCTGCACGTCCTTCTGATCAAGTTCCGCAATGTCCTGCATGTCGTTGCGGTAGTAGGAAAGGGTCGTCTGCATGGCACGCTCAATGTTGGCAAGAGCAGTCTTCACCACCTTGTCCGCGCGCTCCATCATGTCTGCAGGAATTTTTTGCGCCTTCATTCTGGCAAGCTCTGTCTTTACCTCGTAGGCCTGCTTGCGCAAATTTGTCTTCCTGTAGAGGTAGTTGCGCACGGATTCGAGGTACATAGCGCAGTTTTGCAGCTGGGAGCGTATCATGGCGACACGGTTCTTGGACTGCAATATGTTGTTCTGCTCAAGCTGACCGCGCAGGGAAACAAGGTTCTTGCGCACATCCTCGCTTGGGGCGTTCTCTATAAGGCGATTGAGCTCGTCCAAAGGCGTGCTTGCTGCAAGGATTTTGGGCTGCTTCTTGTCCTTCGCGGGAGTTGCGTCCTTGGGCATGTGACCGCTTAAGGATGCGTATTCCTTGCCGAGGAGTTCAGGACGATTGCCGCCAGGAGTGTTCACGCCGGAAACAACAGGACGAAAGCCCAGATCCCTGGCTTTCAGGGCGCCGGTCTTAAGAAATGGGGCCATCTCCTCCCTGCGGCCGGGCATGATCTCGTCCTTGCCCGAGAGGTAGGAGCCGCCCTTGCGGACAAAGCCGCCCGCAGAGCCCTGCAGCTGGCCGCCCATGGAGAAGCGGAAGGCGTCGAGCGTCATCTCGGCAGCGTTGCCGGCTGTGTCGTGCAATCCCAAGGGATTGGGCAGGCGCGAGCCTATGGGTTCCAGGCCTTCTGCGCCGTGCGAGGTGCCTTCCATGCGAAAGACCGCGTAGTCGCCAAAGCCTGTGCCCTCGGTCATGCTGAAAAAGTCCTGCTGCCTGTAGTTGATTGTGTCCTTCTGGCCGCCGCGGGCAGCGTACTCCCATTCAGCCTCGGTGGGCAGGCGCACAAAGCCCGTGTTGCGGGTATCATTCCTGAAGGAAGGCAAGGCATCGGGGTGGTTTTGCAGAAGCCAGTCCGTGTAGCGCTGCGTAAAGGTCATGGCCTCGTACCAGCTTATGCCTGTCACGGGCTTGGCATCGTCGGGGCCGATTTTGCCTGGATCGAAGTTCTCCTCCATGACGGCGCGCCACTGCATGCGGCTCACTTCGTATTTGGCAATAAGGTAGTAGTAGAAATCGCCGTCAGCACCCTTGGGCAGGCTCTGCTTCCAGGATGCCGGAACGTCTAACGCAGAGAAGGGGGCAGAAAGTACTGCCTTGTGGGTGCTGTCGTAGTAGGAGCGGGAGGGATCGCTTGTGTCGGCAACGCCCAAATCGAGGTTGAGCGACCAGAGAAAACCGTTGGCAGGGACAGCCACCACCCTGAAGACCATGGAGAGATTGCCTGGCATGGGAAGGATCACGTCCTGTGCTTCCGGCTTGGGATTCCAGGTGTCGTCAAGGCTTGCCTCACCCTTGCGCTTGAGCGCGGCCCAAGCCTCCGGGCAGGGAAGGACAAGGGAGAAGGCAAGAAGCAAAAGGACAAGGGCGTGCACAAGGTTCGGGCGCACTGTTTTCTCAGACATCGCGGATGACCTCGGAGGGTTCGATTTTGCTGCTCTGCCAGGCAGGCGCAAGGGCAGCCAGAAGGGAGACGCCCACACTGATGGCATAGGCTAGGGCAAAGTGCCAGGGCATGAGCCTGCAAATCTGTTCAAGGCCCTGCAGGGAGCCCGCGAAGGCCTGGTTTAAGAAATGGGCTGCCAAAGCGTAGGCGCCTATGGCTACGCTTGTGCCGAGGAGGGCTGTGAGCACCACCTGGGCTAAGGGGAAGATCACAAGTGTTTCCTTGGAAAAGCCCATGAGCTGCAAAAGGCCAAGGGTGCGCTGCTTGCGCCGTATGCCTGCCAAAACGCTGCTTGTGGTGGAAAAAAAGAAGCCCGCCATGGCAGCAAGGCAGATGAGGGAGAAGATGAGGGTCAGCCCCCGCTCAAGAGTGGTTATCTGCTCGATTTCCTCTGCATGGGTGTAGGTATCGCAACCATTCTTCGCCAGGGTGTCGTGCAGCCTTGAGACGGAGTTCAGATCCTTCGCGTACATGCGAAAGCTCGCGTACTCCCTGGGAACCGAGGGCCTTGGCTCGCCGCTCCAGCCATTCTTTGTCCCAAATTCCGGACAGGCCCGGCCGTCGCGAAAGTCCTCGCAGGCTTCCACAAGCTCCAGGGGGACGTAGGCAGTCTCCTTCTGCTGGGCAGCCAGGGGGAGTACGCCGTGTACACGCAGGCGCACGTAGGCGCTTGAGACAACGCCGCCGTAGGCCCGCTCGACACAGCCTAGCAAAACGTCCCCGACCCTGACGTTCAGCTTGCGTGCAGCCATGTCCGAGAGAATGGCACCTGCCTCGCGAAGCGAGGGATCGTTGGCTTGGGGGCGCTTCACAAGCAGGGGATTGGCCGGTTTTGCAGCTTCCCCGGATTCCGGATTCGCGGACAGTGTCTGTTCGACCATGGTCACAGAGGGAAGCTTGTAGCGCTCAAGGAGCGGATCCCCGGAAGCCGTGGGCTCAAGGGAGACCACAAGATGGGGCTTTCCCTGGACGGAAAGATTCATGGTGGCCGCTATGGAGCGCGTCCTTGGCAGTACGAACGCAACACCGGAAAGTTCCGACAACCTGTGCACATCGTGCTTCGTGTAGCGCCCGGAAACCACTGGCGTGATTTCCAGGGTGTTGGGATCCGAGAGCATGCGCTCTGTCAGGGTGTTCAGAACCCCGAACTTGACCCCGTAGAGGATGAGCAGGGGGGCAAGCACTGCGGCAAGGCCAAAGATGGCGCAAAAGGAGAGCAGTCTTTCGTGGCGGTAGTCCGCAAAGGCCAGGAGAAGAACATGGATGAGCTCGCGCATTGCTATTCCCCCTGCCAGTCGAGAGAGGCCACAACCTCTCCTTCCCCTGCCAGGACTCTGATGGGCACAAGGGTAAAGCCCACCTCGCGGGCAAGGGCCTGATCGTGGCTGACCATGATGACTGTCGCACCCTGATTGCGCGCAAGCCTCAGGAAGAGCTCCATGACAGTGCGCGAGTGTGCTGGATCCAGGGCAGCAGTGGGCTCGTCAGCCAGAATGACAGCGGGTCCGTGGGCAAGGGCGCGGGCTATGGCTACGCGCTGGCGCTCGCCGACCGAGAGCTGGGCAGGGTATTTGCCCAGCAGATGGCCTATGCCAAGGGCATCCGTCATTTCCCGGATGGCTGCTATGTGGGCAGGCATGGTGTTGAGCACCTTGCACAAAAGGGTGATGTTGTCCCTGGCTGAAAGGAAGGGCAGAAGGCCTCCGGTCTGCAGGACATAGCCTATGTGGTGCATGCGATCCCCAGCCAAAACGTTGCTGCCGCCCCGCCGCCAGGCATCCAGGATGTCTATGCTGCGCTCATTATCCGGGGAAAAGAGGAAACGCGCTCTTCTTTCCCCATTCTCCCCGGGATCGTCGGGGCGCAGGGCGCAGGCCAGCAGATCCAGGGCCGTGGATTTGCCGCAACCGGATTCCCCCACAAGGGCCAGGGTGTCCCCCTGGCGCACATACAGGTGTTCGATGTGAAGCCTGTAGCGTTCGGCGCCAGGGCGGGATTTTGTCACGCGTGCGAGATCAAAGACAGCCATATGTCCATCCAAAACCTAGGGAAGCATGTTCAGAGGCACGCGATAGACCCAGTCGTTGGCAGAGAAGGTGCCGAAGGTCTCCCAGTTCTTGCGGTCGCGATCGTACTCCTCGTAGCGGGCAAGCTTGGACTTGAGTCTATTGATGAAGGCAGTCTGTTCGCCAATGCTCTTGCGATACCAATCCTCTTCCGTGAGCAGCATGACCTCGCTTCTGTAGGGCAGACCGTCCAGAAATTCCCCGAGAACGCCCAGCTCCGCTAGGGTCTTTCCTTGAGTCGGCATATTGGGATCGCGAGCAGTCCTGGCAGATGCGGACAAGATGCCCTGGAAGAAGTCCGTGGAATCCGTCTTCTTGGTGCGCTCTGCGTTGTCGATGATGGCGCCAATCTGGGCGTGGAGGTCATTGAGCTGGGCCTTGGTCAGAAGGACTGCCACTTCCACGTTGGGCACGCGCTGGCCCCTTGCCAGATGCGCAAGGTCCATGTCCGTGATCCAGCTGCTCACTACCTGGGGGGCAGGGGTCCTGTTTGCGCGGCCAAGGTATTCCAGCTGAAGGGCATAGCCCAGGCGCTGGGCAAGCTGGGCAGCGTCCTCTTCCGGATTTTTGGGTGCAGCGTCCTTGGGACGGGTGAGCATCTTGCCCTGGGTTGTCAGGGTGACAACCTGTTCCATGGTCTTGGCAAGCGATTCGGCAACAGCCGCAAAGTAGCGGGCACCCTCCTTGGGGTTGCTGGTCTTGATGCTCTGGTACTGGGCAGAGCCGTTCTTCATGCTAAGTGTGCGGTAGGCCTGTTCGGCATAGTCGTGATTGCTCGCCCCTGCAGGTGTCTTGATGTGGACAGCCACGATCCAGATGCCCTTCTGACCCGCAAAGTCGGCCATTTCCTGGGGCTCCATGGCAACGGAGCGGTAGCGGTCGTCACTTGGCAAGGGGCCTGCGTCCGTGACCAGGAGGATGATGCGGGAATCGTACTCGTCCCAGCTCAAGGATTCGATGGCATTGTAGACGCCGGCAAGGCTGTCCTCGTTGAAGCTGTGGGTGGAGACTTTGGCCTCGCGCACCTCTGCAAGGCGGCTTTCGAGTTCCTTGCGGTTCGAGGCAGTCACAAAGTCGCTGACCACAGTGGAGACGTATTCAAGCTCTGGCACAGCGGCTGTGCTGTTGCGGAAGGCCACAAAGGCAAAGCCTACGTGCTCTGCCAGCTTTTCCTTCTGCAGGCGGTCGTAGATGGTCTTTATGAGCTGGCGGGACTGCTCGATATAGGGCTGCATGGAAACAGTGGTGTCCATGACAATGGCAATACCGGTGCGCGGAGCCTTCTTGGTGGTTGGGTCAGAGGCTGTGCCCCCCTTCCCCTGATGATACTGTGATCCGGGGATCTGGCCGGGATCGATGGAGGCCACGCGCAGGAACTTCGTGCCCTCGTAGGGCTCCTGCATCTCGAGGATGGGCATGAGGTAGAAGCGATCGAGATCAACGGAGCTTGTCATGGGCTCTGAGGCAACGACCTCGGGGCCAGTCTTTTTCTTGGCGACCGCAAGCTGCAGGGAGACCAGTCGCTCGCTCATGTCCGGGGCATCGCAGATATCCTGCAGGGCCCTGGTGTCCCTGAAAAAGATGACAGGATCACGCTGCGATCTGTTGGAAAAGAGGAGAGTGAGGGACTGGTTCCAGGGTGTTGTGAGGTCGGCCTTGATCCAGCCGTCGGCCTTGTTGGTCCCCTTGCCTACGTTGAGCCAGCCCTGGCCCCTTTCGTAGACATAAAGGGGAGTGAAGGGGCGAAGGCCCTTGTCCACGACCTGGCTCTGGTCAGAGGCCTGGGCGTAGAGCTGGGCCGTAGGATGGCTTATGACACGCTGGTACAGGGTGCGTTTGCCTTCCTGCAGAAGGGGGGCAGCCTCTGTGTTCGAGGCCAGTATGAGAGTGCCACACAAAAGGCAAAGCAGGAAAACTGTCAGGCGATGCATGGAAACCCCCTCAGAAAGAAAAAAAAATACAAAGACAAAAAGTTTTTAAGCGTTAAGTATATTATTTTTTTAATCAAACTAAAAGAAATTAAATAAAATTAAAAATATTTCTTTAATCTGTTATACCCTTGAATTATTTTATTGTTATTTGATTTTAAATTATTGACAGCATGGGAATATAATGAAAATGCTTCTCTTAAATTTTTATTTTCTCCAAATGCGCCAGTTTCATAAATTGTTGCTAAAAGTAAAATAGCATCTGTGTTATTGTTATATGCAGAAATTTTTAAATAATATAATCCCTGATCCACATTTCGTTCAACGTCGTCACCCTCAAGATACATTTTAGCGAGATTTAATTGAGCTGCATCATTATTATATTTTGAAGCTTCCTTAAAAAAGACAATGCTGTCGAATGAATTTTTTTCTACACCCATACCAAATTTATTCATTATTCCTAGTATATTTGACGCAGCACCCTTAAATCTATCATGCCTTTTGCAACTTGAATTTATGACATCGATGAATTTATGATAAGATGAACTATAGTATTTTGAATTATATAAATGTATTGCTACATTGTAATTATCAATAAGTGCTGAGCAAATTTGATTTTCACGATTTACAATTTTCTCAGGAGAATTAGGAAAAATATTTAAATGATCTATTAATAAAAATGACGGAATAGCTATCAATAAAAAAGAAAGTAGATATAATAATTTACTGTTGTTTGAGTTCTTTGTACTAGTTTCTTTAGATATATTTTTCTTTTCTGTATATTTATGCTCTTCTGTAATGTTTGATTGTTGAATTATCTCAAAATCTTCAGTACTTGTATTTGTTTTATTTGAAATTATTTTTGGATCGTTTTTATTATCATTTTCTTTATTTAAATTTAAAATTTCTTTTAATTCTCTAATGCCATGAATTCTTTTTTTATAATCTAATATTAAACAATTAATAATTCCGTCTGCAAGAAATTGTGGTGCTATGTTGTATAATTGTTTTTTTAATTTATCTAAAGGATCTATATTACTACTTGCAATTTGAACAATTCGTTCTTGAGAAGAAGGTGGTGGATTACCAAGTAGGCATTTCCATAATACTGCTCCAACAGCATATATATCAGTCCATGGACCTTGACTTGCAATATCTGAAGAGTTTTGTTCGGGTGGTGCATATTCAGGTGTTAATATTATTGTATATCCATGGGTTCTCTCAAAAGCATTTCTGGCGGCACCAAAATCAATTAAAATTGGTTTTCCATCGTATGTAATATAAATGTTAGATGGTTTTATGTCTCTGTGTAATAATCCTTTTGAGTGTAAAGTTTGTAATGCGTCAAGTAAACTTGGTAACCATTTTAATATAGAATCACTAGAAATAGTTTTTTGAGGACATTTATTTAATATTGAGTCTAAAGTATCTCCTTCAAGATATGGCATCACTAAATATGCAGTATTATTTTCTTGAAAATAATCAAGAATACTACAAATATTTGGATGTCTAAAATATGCTAAATTTCGTGCTTCTTCGAGAAAAGATTTTAGACCAGCTTCAAAACTTTCTTTTGATTCAGCAGAATTTATATAAACATTTACACCTTCTCTGACAGTTAAATTTTGTGGAAAATATTCTTTTATTGCAACAGTTCTTCCAAGAGATTTATCAATTGCAGTATATGTTATTGAGAACCCCCCTCTGCCTAATATTGAATTTATTTTGTATCTCTGGTGTAATAAAATACCAATTTTAAGGCTTACTTGACGTGTTTCAATAGACATTTTATTTGCCTAAAATTTTTATAATTTGCATGGAAACATTATCAGGTGCACCATATTTTAGTGTGAGATTAATTAGTTGTTCACATATTGTCTGAGCACTATTATTAGATATTAAACATTTTGTGATTAATTTTTTTTCTACAACATTCCAAAGGCCATCTGTACATAATAAAAAGCATTCACCGCAACTAAATAAAATTTTTTTTGGTAAACATCTTTTAATATCAATATTTCCACCAAGCGATTGTGTTATTACATTTTTGGGGTAATTTTTAGCTTCTTCTGAATTAATTAAGCCTATTTCAAGCATATCTTCTACTACTGAATGATCTCGACCTATCTGATTAAGTCGACCGTCGGACAGTATATATAAACGGCTATCCCCTGCATGAATATACCATGCACAATTGTTATTAATTAATAGTGCAACTATAGTAGAACCACAACCATAGTATTCAGGATTAGATATACCTAAATTGTGAACAGCCTTTTCACTAAACTTCAACCCACCTAGTAACATTTCTTCTGATGTTCCATGGTATAGGTTGAAGTATTTATTCCAAGATTGAACTGCGCATTTTGATGCTGCAGCGCCACCTTGATGACCTCCCATACCATCTGCAATTATAAAAAGTTCTCCATACTTTGTTGTGAACCATCCCAACGAATCTTCATTTTCTTTTCGTATTTTCCCTGTATGTGTTGCTTGGCCTACATCTAATAGGAGATTGTTAGAATTATACATTTACTGTAAGCCTCTATTTGTACTTTTAACATTTGTTTAAGTTTTATTTGGAAATTGACTTTATTGAATAGTTTATTATGTTTGGAATTTTCACGAAAATATATTTATATTTCCCAATTTCTATAATATCCGCATGATTGAGTTCAATTTTTCCTAAAATGTCTATTCCATTAACATAACTTCCGTTTGTAGAAAGTAAATCTTCAAATATAAATTTGTCATGCCTACTTAGTATTACTGCATGCTCCTTTGATAATTGTTTATCATCAATTTGAATTGTAGCTGTTGTACCTCTCCCTATGATTTCTTTTCCTTCATGAATTGGATAAAACACACCAAATTCATTTATATCATATGTAATTAAAAAGCCTGTTATTCTACCAAAACCATCTAATTTATTATTTGATTTGTTTAAAACAACTGTTTTATCATTGTAGTTGTGGTCATATACAATTGTGTTTTTTGAAGAATTTTTAATTTCATGTATATCAAATGTAATAGTATTGTTTTTTGTTTCTGATTTTCTTTGATTATTTGCATCTAATAAAATTGATTCACCACACCATGGACAAAATTTAGCTCCATTAGGTACAATGTGTCCATTTATACATCTGCGAAAACGTTCATTATCCACAGAATATACCTCATTTTTTATTATATTATTTATTTTGATATTATGTTACATTTGATAATAGCTTTCGCACGACCAAAATATAGTTGGTCACCAGCTCTTAATAATGTTGCTCTATCAATTTTCTTGTCATTAACATAGATTCCATTTGTAGAATTCAAATCTTCAATTTGACAACCTGTTTCTGTGACAATTAACAAAGCGTGTTTACGAGATACTGTTGGTTCATCTATAACAATTGTATTGTTTAAATCAGAACCTAAAGTAGACTGTCCAAATTGAAGTGGAAAAATTAGACCATAAGAATTAAATTCTATAGTGTATGGACTTATTAGAATCTTTTTAGAATAATCTCTAGATACAGCTGTTCTTTTCTTTGTTAAAAAAATAAAAATTAATAATAAGATTAATATTAAAAATACAATAATTATAGATTTATAGTTTTTAACTTTATCTATAAAATAGTTGTCTTTTTTTTCAGTCTGTATTGTATGTGAAATATTTATCTTAGTTGTAGATGCATAGTCATTATCTTTTATGATTAGATTTCCTGATATAGAAGTTGAACTTCTATAATTGTCTGGAATAGTAAATAATAGCTCATGTTCTTTGGTGCCGAGCCTTCTATTTTTTTCTAAAATAGTAAATAAAACTGACGAAAGTGAAAATGGTGTGTCAGATTTCTCATATATTCCATTTGTTTTTTCTGCTAAAATATTAAGATTTTTATAACCATCACGTGCATTTTTTGTAATTGAGGGAAGGCTTATAGTAAAGATATTAACATTGCTATCAAGTGCATGTTTAATTATATCTTCAATTTTTAAATTATTGCCCTCATCATATCCATCAGAAATTATTATTAATGAACGTTTACCTGGAATATTTTTTAATATGTCACAGCTTGATTTAATTGATCTATATAGCTCAGTTTTTTTTCCCCCAATTTCTAGCTTTTGTATAGTACTAATTAGTTCTGTTTTATTAGATGTAAATCCACATAAAATTTGAACGGTGTCATTGAATGTAATTATTGATATTTGTTCTTCTTTTGATAAATGTTTAAAATAATTTATTAAGCCTTCTTTTATTGCAGAAACGAAATCTTTGCTTATACTTCTACTTGCATCTATCGCAACTAATGTATTTATGTGAGCATCATCGTGATATTTAATATTGACAAGATTAGGATGAATTTTTTCTTTGCCATTATTTAGTTCTAAATTATAACTTGATAAATTTTCTATTGTTAGTGGTAATTCTAAAGTAATTTTTATTTTAGGCCATAGAGTTTCATCAATATCGTTTATTTGAACTTCGCTCGATAGCACATTTGTTGTAATGGATAAATACATTAGTATTGAAAATATAATTTTTAGCATAAGAACTCCATTAATATTGTATTCCTATATTTTTTAAATATCTTTTCAATGTTTCTACTGAAATAGCTGCATTAAATTGACTATTTGTTAATTTATCGGGTATTACTAAAGTATTTACTCCTATAATATTATGATTTCTATCAAGTAATGGACCACCACTATTCCCATGTGCCAAATTTGCGCTATGTATTATGTACTGTGGATATACACCATAACTATCACTACTTACCTTACCATCTGTCATTATTACATTTGGTATATTATTATTTAAGTTATTTAATATAAATCCTGGATATCCCCAAGCTGTTACTTCATCGCCAATATGGGGCATTTCTCCAAATGTTAATATATGCCCTTTATATGGAAATTTAACTTTTAGAATTGCTAAATCCAATACTTTAGAAGATGAAACAATAGTGGCAGTTTGTAAATTTGAATATAATTTATTGTAATAAAAAATATCTATTGAATTTTTTATGACATGGAAATTTGTAATTATATAATTGTTAGTTATAAAAAAACCAGTTCCGCTTGATATACCAGTTTTAGTTTTACATACAATCATTACAATAGAAGTTTTAATATCTTGAATATTATATTTTATACTTTTTTTTAAAAATTCATTATATAATAAAAAAAATGATAATATTGCAAGTGCTGCAATTATATATATGTTCTTATTGAATGTTTTTTTTGTAATTTTTTTATTCTTAGAAGCATCATGTATACTTTTTTTCAATGAAATATTGGTTTTATTTTTATTATGAATTTTGTTGATTAATTCTTCTCCTGACAATTTATAACTTCCAAATTTAATTCTTGAAGTAAAATTTATATGTTTTTGTTTGATCTTTATATCGTCAACATATGTGCCATTTTTTGATGATAAATCTCTTAAAAAATATTCATTATTTGGTAATATTTCAATAATTGCATGTTTTCTTGAAATACTTTGCTCGTTAATAATAATATCATTGTAGGATGATCTTCCAATAGAAAATGTTTTTTTTGATACATTTTCTTTATAGAAGCTGTTATCTATATTAGTTAGTTTTTTTCCACAGTTCTCACAATAAATTGCGCCAATTAAATTTTCATGATTACAATATAAACATTTCATGACTAAAAGCTATATGTGTATGGTATGTCTTTTGAAAGTTCGATTACTTTTTCATCGTTGCTTTTTTTGTTTATTTGTTTGCTTTTATTATAATTTATATTTTTGTCTCTATCTATACTTGTTCTTGTATTTGTATTTGTGCTGGTTTCAATTGGATATGTAACATCAGATGCTATATTTCTGTTTATTGAATAACGTGCAAGATTATTTTTCATTTCATTTGCATATATTTCATTTAATACTTGTGCTGCATGCGGACACCCCCTTTGGTGTGCTATTTGCATATAATAGCGACCACGTTCATAATCTTTAGGAACTCCTTTGCCATTTAAATATGCAAGTGCATAAAAATAATATGCATATCCTGATTCACGTATATTGGAGTTAGACAAAATATAAAGTGCCTGTTGAGGACTAGCAGTTGTTCCTATTCCAAAATAATAACATCGTGCACTGTTTACTGTTCCTTCAGCTAGACCTAGTGAATGAGCTTCTAAATAGCAATCAAGAGCTTCTTTGTATTTTCCTGCATCTTCATAATCAGCTCCTTTATTATTATACCGTCCGGCTATATTAATAAGAGGTTCTTTTGCGCAACCAACTGTAATTATAGATAATGATATTATAATAGCAAAAATAATTTTATTCATTTTTTTCTCTCTCAAAAAATTAATAAATAACTACCCATAGTTCCTTCTGACACACTTCTATCAATGAAACATGAGTCTACTTCACTTCTCTGTTGGCGTTCTGGCTGTTGTTTCATAGGAAATATAGTATGACTAGAGCGTTGTTAAAGTAATATCATGTTATATTTGTATTAATCTTGTAGAGTCTTCCGTTGAATATATATTTAAATATTCTGCAAAAGCCTCTTTGCCTCGGCGTCACCCGAAGCGGCCTTTTGCTCAAGCTGGGCCTTGAGGGCCTTTAGTGCAGCATCCGCCTCGGCAATGCCGTTTTGCGCAGCCTTTTTGTACCACTGGACAGCCTGGCTCACGTCAGGCTGGATTGAGCCGCGGGGCAGCGTGCTTGCCGGATCGTAGTACTGGGCAAGCAGGAACATGGCCTCGGCATTGCCCTTTTGGGCTGCGTCCTCAATGAGCAAAAAGGCACCATCCGAGGTATTGGAGTCAGCCTCCATAGTGCGCATGGGCTTTGCCAAAGAAAGGCTCTGGGCGGGATCAGCGTTTCCCTGCAAATGCTGCCTTGCAGTGCTCAGGAAGGGAGTGGGCGCTGCAGCTTCACTTGCCTGTTCTGGCTTTGGGGCATCCTGCGGCTTGGGCTCGCTCTGGAGAGGCTTTGGCTCTTCCGGTTTGGCCTGGGCCGGCTCGCTTGCTGCCGGCTGTGGTGCAGGCTCTTCTCCCTTGTCGCGCAGGACAAAGAAGTAGAGTGCAGCTCCGAGAGCCAGAAGCACCAGGATGACAATGGCTATGAGAAGACCCTTGCCGGATCCCTGTTTGGTCACCTCGGCTGTGCCCATGGAAAGGGGGGCTGCCTGAGCCACAGGTTCCGGGGCAGATTCGGGTTCAGGTTCAGGCTCAGGCGCAGGTTCGGGCTCCGGTTCCGGCACAGGTGTTGGTTGCAGTCTTGTGGCAGAGGGTGACAAGACTGCCCCCACGGCACCGGTGGTGTCCGGGAAAAGACCGGTAGGAAGGACAGGAGGGATCTCAAGGGCTACCGGATCCAGGCCGTTCAGGGAGAAGACGTGGTTTTCCAGACTGTCCAGCTCGCTCAAAATCTCTGGACCAATGGGAATATAGTAGGTGGAGTCGCGGTAGAGCCCCCCGCAGACCGGTATGCGTTCCAGGGTATTGAGCCAGCGGGCGTTGGCGGACAGATACATGCGGTCCGAGGCGCGCCGCAGGTAAAACCAGGGTGTGTCGCCCGGAGGCGGGCAATCCTGGACGGTGATAAAGGCGTGTCCGCTGGCAAAGCGGCCGTCGTTGGCAATGCTGACCTGCATAGTTTTTTCCTTGATGTGACTATTCCGGATATCCGGATTTTTGTGGCCTTGGTTACAGGGGGATCAGAGCTTCAGGCTGGTTATGATGGCGCCCAGGCGCTTGTTCTGCACAGGGTCAAAGTCTTCCCCGTGTTCATTGAGGCTTGCGGTTACGCTGTCAAAGAAGGCCATGAGCCAGCTCATGGAATAGGATCTGTCGTATTGCTGCTGCTGGGCAGGAACAATGGGTTCCCCGTGTTCGCCAAACTCGAGCCTGGCCGGGGGAAAGAGTTCCTGCATGGTGCCGTTGTAGACGATGGCAGTCTTTTGCCCAATGCGCGCGTCGTGTCCAAGCCAGGACACAAAGCTGTTGATGCGGTAGGCAGCCTCGCTTGCCATGCGCCAGGCAGCAACCTCGCGGGTGATGTTGCGAAACGAGCTTATCTTGCGCACTGCCTCGCGCATCTCGTCGAGCAGGCGAGCGTGGCGCGCTCCCAAAATGAGCTCCTGGGCAAAGGCGTCCAGAAAGTCGGGCGTGACATTATAGATCTTTGGAAGGTAGGGGATCTCGGCCTGGGCGCGGACAGTCTCGAACCAGTGATTCACTGCCCTGCGGCAGAAGACCGAAACCTGGTCCGTGTCCGCCTTCTCCTCCCTGACGCTTTCCGTTGGTCCCTCGTCTGCACAAACGCCTGCGTCAAGGTCCGGTCCGGGCCCGAAGAGCGATCCCAGGATATCGTCCGCGTCCATGGCAGTGCCCACCACGGTCTGCTGTGGGGCGTCGCTCTCCTCGTCCGCTTCCGGGATTTCCGCGCATTCGGCTGCCATCTTGTAGAGGTCGTAGTCGCTGACAAGGAAGCGCGAGAGGAAGTCGGCGAACTGCTGGCGGGAAACAACTCTTGCCAGGGTAGTCAGAAGTTCCTTGGCGAGCTTTTCCTTCTGTTTCTTGCGCTCGTCCATGTCGTCCGCGCGGTAGTAGGGCTCAAGGCGGGCAACAATTTTTGCGCTCAGCTCGAAGGCCCTGTCCCTTGTCTGGTTGTACTTGCGATCCGGATCGCAGATTGGGGCAAGCTTCTTGCGCAAGAGTTCGATGCCGCCATCGTTGAGCTTGATGGCCGCCTGCCAGGACTCTTCCGGATCCTCGAAATGGTCGCGCACAAGCTCGGAGTGGAGAAAGTCGCTGTGCACCTTTTCCACTGTCTCGCGCATGTCCGGACGTATGGCTGTCTCGCGGCCGTCCTTGTCGAAGGTGAAGACGGCATCGCAGAGGAAATTCGGGTTGCGCAGCAAGAAGACGTTGCGGAAGGGCTTGCCGTCCCAGTTGGCGGGCCAGTCGTACTGGGCGCCAAAGAAGTTGGTGAGCGAGGAGGCAAGGCGAATGTCCCAGCTGTTGACATTGTCGCTGTCCCCGGACTCCGTGCCGCGCTTGCGGGCAAACTCCATGTCGACCTTGGTCAGGATGAAGAAGAGCGTGGGGGCGTGCCCCTTGCGGCTTTGGGGTGTCTCGCCTTGCGTGAGGCAAATCCAGTTGTTGATGGCGCCCGGCAGATCCTGCACTTCCTGGTTGCTCGGACCTATGCACAAGAGCATGCTCGTGAGTTCCTGCTCGTCGCAGTAGCGCTCGAAGAGATAGGCCACCTTGCCACGCAAGAAGAAGGTCTTTTCCAGGGCGCCGGGGCTTGTCAGGGCCTCGCGCAAATCGTTGGTCTTCAGGCGCGACCTGTAGCCCGGAAAGTCCAGAAGGTCCGTGTGGGCAAAAAACGCGTCTGGCTCATGGGGCATGTAGATGGTGAGCTCTGCTGTAAGAGCAGTGACAAGGCGGCGTGGCAGATTGAGGCTTTTGCCATCAAGGGTAGAGATTTCCAGCTCCTCGTCCGCACCTTGCGCGTCCGGGGCGAGCAGGGCCACGTCGATGATGCTCTTTGAGCGCGGCAGAAGGGCCTCAAGGGGACAGTTGACCTCTGCCGGGTTGTCAAGGTTTTCCAGGGCCTTTGCCAGGGTGTAGAAGTAGCTGTCGAATTCCGGGATGTTCTCCCAGATGAGGCCGAAAAGTTCCTTCCTGTCGACAAGGGCAAGGCGCGGGGCAAGCTCCATGGCCCTTGTCCAGTACACAAGGGAAAGAGTCTGAAGGCGCGGGCGCGAGGCAAAGTTCTTTTGCAGATACTCGCGCAAATCCTCCACGTCGTCTGCCGTGATCCCGCACACGGGCTTGTCGCTTGAGCGCTTTTCCAGACTCTTTAAGGCAGAGACGATATCCTCGAGGACAGGGGGCTTTTTGTGGTCGCAGTCCGCGTAGTAGGTGTTGGCAAAGACGCGCACAAGGTCCATCTCGGAAAAAAGGCGCAGGCGCACGGGCTTGTCCGGCGTTGTGCCTTCCGGGGGCGTGGTGGTGAAGCGTGTGACAAGGCCAGTGGACTCCTTGCCGCCCTGGGGGTTGATCTCCTCGATAAAGTCGATCCTCTTGCCCATGAAGTCCGCCACAAGGTTGCCTTCCCTGTCCTTGGCAAGAACCGAGATGAGGTAGCTCTTGCCAGCCTGGCTGGGGCCGAAGACGCCCACGCACATCTTGCGCAGGGCTGCTGTGGCAAGGCGGTTGTACATCCTTGCCTGGGCGCGCATGTTCTTGCAGAGCAGATCGCATTCGCCGCCAACGCTGTCCCTGTTGTCGTCCAGCCATTTTTCGGCATTGCGCACGGACTGGCCCCATTTCTGGCACAACAGGGCAAGTTCCCTGTCCTTGTCTCTCATTGCCATATATGTTCTCCCGCGTGTTCGGAAAAATTCGGACTATTGTCGTCTCTGGCTCACGGTTGTTTTAGCTCTCTGTAATGATGCCGGAGTCAAGCCAGTAGCCGTCTATGCTCGGCAGGGTCTGCAGACTTGCCTGCATGAACCTTGGCGGAATGATGCGCCCGTCGGGTCCGAGAATTTCCCGCACGATGATGGTGCCCTCGGCCTGGGCCGGCTCCTCGTCGTTTTGCGGCCTGTTCCTCGACTCGTCGCGGGAAAGAGCCACCTTGACCTTGTAGGGACCATGGCCTGTCTTGTCCTGGAAGTCGAGCTTGTAGTAGGCGGAGGCAGGCCAGCGATCCACTGCCAGCTGGCGGTAGCCCACGGTGATGGGGCTGTGGTAGGTGATGGTCTGCTCTTCTGGCTCCACGCTGCCGTCCTCGTTGACAACAAACCACACCTTGGCCGCCTCAAGCTGTCCCTGCAGATTGAGTTCGCCAACATAGCGGGCCGTGGAGGTCATGCGCATGCGCGCTGCGTCGAAATTGATGCCTTCCAGATTTCCGGAAGAAAGTGCGCACAATATGGCGCCCACAACCACAGTGGTCTTGGGATCGGCTATGCGTCCGAAAAGGTCCGCGCAAGGATACCAGCTGCCCACATTGTAGGAGCGCATGGCTATGACGCGGCTTGGCGGAAGTGGTGTCTTGGCAAGGACAGTCTGGATGACGCCCTTCCAGGAACTGGGACGTCCGGTGAGCAGGAGAAGATCCGCGTCGTAGAGGTTGACCATCTCGCACAGGCTCGAAAGCGTGTCTCCAAGGGTCCTGCGTATGCACTCGCTCACTGCGTCCAGGGAGAAGACAAGGCGCACCTCGCCCAGGTCGATGTCCTCTCTGGCCCCGCAGTCACGCAAAATGTTTTGCGCGTACTCCATGACCTTGCGCTGAGGCTGGGGCGAGAGCTGGTCCGGAACATAGGAAATACGCCCGCTGTCCTCGGCATTTTCCCCGGAAGCATCCCCTGTTTCCTGCTCTGCTTCGTTCCTTGCTGATTTGCGGACCTTTGTCTCCTGGACTGGCTTTTCGAAAAAGTCGCCCAGCCTGCAGACATAGACGCGGGAGTCGTCCCTGTCCATGAGCTCGCAGGCGTGGAGTATGCCAAGGGCTGCCGGGACAGCCACCTGACGCACAAACTGGCCCTGGCGCACGCGCTGTTCCTCGGTCTTGTTCTGGGTGTAGCGACCGAAGAGGGAGAGGATGACGTTGCGTGGGGCCAACTCGTGCTTTTCAAGGGTCTTTTCCAGGGCAGGAATGACCATGGTGCGCACTACTTCGCGCACGATTTCGTCGCCTGCCAGGTTGAAGCCGTCGCGAAATTCCATGTGCGGCACGATGCGGGCGGATTCCGAGGGTCCGGACGTGAGCACGTGGGTGGTTATGGACAGATCCGTTGTACCGCCGCCAACGTCTATGGAGGCTATGCGCACAGAGGGCATGGGCTCGTCACATCCCTTCACCTGGCGTTTTTTGCCAAAGAGATTGAAGTACTGGCTTGCGTCGCCCACATGCTTGACCATGATTTCGTTGTAGAGCAGCACAAGCTGGGAGCAGCTCGCCTCGTCCCATTCGCAGACAACCTCGGGCGGCGTCTGGTAGTGGAAGTCGTCGGCGCTCCTTTCCCTTGCCGCATTCCAGCCAAGGCCTGCCCAGACCGTGTGGACAGCAAGGTTGACCCAGCGCTCAAGGATGCGCCTGGAGGCTACGGGCATGGCAGTGGGCACAGTGTAGATGATGCGGCGCAAATGGCGCGGCTTGTCCGAGAGCAGCCGCTTGTTGCGGCTTGCAGGGGAATTGATGTTGATGAGTGCCTGGGTCAGGATCTCCGCAGCCATGAACATCATGAGCGAGGATCTGGTAAAATAGGATCCAAAGAGGGGATCGGGCTTTTGCTGACGCAGGGCAGGCGTCGAGAGGTAGCGGCGCAGCTGGTTGTCCCTGAAACAGGCAAGGGGGGTTCCTTCCTCGTTGAGCTGGCGCGGGAAAAGGCCGCGGGTGACCATGGGTTCGGTGTTGGTGCCGGTGTTGTAGCGCCAGCTCTGCGTCCAGCGCCGCTCGTCCCAGAGGTAACGCTTTGGGCTGGACATGCCCGTATTGCCCTCTGCACAGGTGGCGTAGGTAGAGAGGCGCACGGCCTCGGGGCCAACGCGCACGCAGGAGGGCCAGGCAAAGGCCGGGGTCCTGCGGCCGGACCTGCGCGAGAGCATGTCGCTGCCAAAGCTCATGTCCACGAATTCCACCCTGGTCTGAAAGGGATCCGTGGAGATGTGGTTGGGATTGCTCAAATCGCGCAACTCAAGCAGGTAGCTGTCGTTCAGATCGGTCTTCTTGTTGGACGAAGTTTCGACAAGAATGCCTGTTGTGCGGGAATTTCCGATGTCCAGGATAAGGTCCACGTCTATGGCGTCGGATCTGTTGGCGTCGGACACCTTCACGTGCACGTTGTTCATGGCCCGTCTCGCTGCGTCGAGCCAGGTCATGTAGGAGGCAATATGCTTCAAGTAGAACTTTTCCCCGTAGTCGTCCTCGAAACGCCCCAGTTTTCGCTCGTGGGCCGTGTAGAGCTGCAAGAGCCACTCGTCCACCCACTGCTCGTTCACAAACCAGCTGTTGTCGCGCACCTGCCAGGCAAGGAGAAATTCAGAGGCCGCGTTCAGATCGTCCCTTGAAAGCGCAAAGTAGCGCCCGTCCGGGGTATTGGGCTTGTCCTCCACCTTTGTGTCGAAGGCAACGCACAAATGCCAAATGTTCGGATCGTCGTCCAGGGGCAGGAACATGCCCCGTGCCCAGTTGGAGGGGCCCTTTTCCACGCGGGAGAGCCCGTCCGGCCACATCTGGCCTGTCATGCGCAAAAAGGGCATGGGCAGCCACTCGTGGCTGAAGCATTCGAGGGCCTCGGGAAGGGTGATGGTGTAGTTTTCGTAGAGAGCCCTGGGCTGCACCCCGTCGTCTGCCGTTCCCCTGGCCTCGCGGGCGTCAATGAGCACGTCGTCCTGGCTGACAAGGCAGCGCAGAAAGTGCGGGTACTTTTGCTGCTGCGCCTCAGGCAGGGTCTCCTCGGCAAAGGAGCGGGACTCGCGGGCTATGCTTTCGAGCTCGATGCCGAAATCCAGAAACTGCAGGCATCCCCCGGGGATAAGATTGACAAGGTGGTTGTACTTGGGAAACTTGATGGGCATGACGTGACCTCATCGGGGCGAAAATTGTCCCTTGCCCTAGGCGTTTTTGTGATGCGGAACAGGACGGGAGACGGGACAGTTCCCGTCTCCCGAAAGAGGGTGGAGGCTAGATGTAGCTTCCTTCCATGATGGCGCTTACCAGCAGATCCTGGGATTCAGTGCTCTTCGTGATCTCGTTCTTCTGATCAGCCATGTCCTGCGCTGCCTGCTTGCGGGCCGAGGACTTGTAGGCAATGCTCTGCTTCTTCTTGGCAGAGGCCTTCTTCGGGGTCACGGACGGGGCCGCGGTGTAGTCGGAGGCAAGAGCTGCCTGGTATTCTGCGTCCTTTTGCTGCATCTGATCGTAGCGTTCTGTCAGGATATAGGAAATTTCCTGCAGGCCGGAGCGGATTTCCTCGTAGCGGGTCTTCAGCTCTTCCTTGGTAACGCGCTTTGCCTTGTAGTCGGCCACAAGGCGCTTGAATTCCGTGTTGTAGCAGTTTGTTGCCACCCTGGCGGCCGCAGTGGTGCGGTTCATGCTGGCCGTATCCTCGTCCAGCATCTGGGCGTAGTGGGCGATATAGGCAGCGTCACGCTGTTGCTGCTTGTGCTTGCCGTAGGCGTGGCCTGCAACTGCGCCGCCGGCACCACCAACAGCAGCGCCGGCAAGGGCACCCTTCCAGTCTCCGGAGGCAAGGCCGCCGATGGCAGCGCCAATAAGGGCACCACCTATGGCACCAGTGGCAGTGGATTTGGCGACTGCGTTTTCGTCTGCGCGCAGATCGGAAACTGGCTGGTAGCACTGGGGGTAGTAGTTGACCTTCGTGATCTGGTCACCGTATTTGCTGGCGCAGCCTGGCGCCAGAAGGGCAAGGGAAAGAATCAGGACCGGGATGAGAAAACGGGTACGCATGGTCTCATATCCTCGAAGGTGGAGAGTTGGGTGAAGCAGGAGCCGCTTTTCCCTGCTCGTGAAAGGGGACAGGCAAAATCTAGCAGGAAAGCGGGCAAGTGTATAGCAGCACGTCCCCCAATCCGGACTTTGCAAAACAGGAAAAAATGTCCTGCTTTTGGAATCCTGTCATGTTCTTTCCTCAAAAAGTGATGCGAGTAAAGGGGAGAGGGTCCACACAGTTGTGGACTGGTGTCGTTTTGCTCTGACTTTGGAAGCCATATGGTCGGCAATACGGAAACTCGGACTAAAAAGAGTACCTTTTCGTGGCCTCGCGTGGGACGGAAAAATTTTTCATTCCACACTGGCATGGACTGGCAAAAGGGGGATGGCAGAAAGAGAAAGGGCTTGTGAGAGAAATTTTGGCATTGTGAAGAATCTTGTCCACACATCTGTGGATCAGGCCAGAAAAGGGGCTTGCATGCCTTGCACAAGAACAGCATAGTGGCAAGGTGATTCACATATTTGAGGAGTAGAGGTCGTGGACAAGAATCCCGCAAAACAGTTCCCCCATTTTGCCGACGACAGAAATGACGTGAAGGCATGCGGGCTTACCCAGGAAAGTTCCCGGGTGAGCAGGCTCTTGTATCTGGCGCAGGCTGTGCGCGAGGACCCCTTGCAACAGCTGGGCACGCTGCTCGACAAGCTCGGCATTGGCCGCAGCCAGTTCTACAAGGACAAGGCTGCCCTGGAGGATGTCGGCTTCAAGTTTGTCTACAGCAAGGCCAAGGGGTTTCGCATCACCGAGGACAAGCTTACCCCCATTACAGGCCTGAGCGTTTCCGACCGTCTCATACTCATGATCGCACTTGAGCAGTTGTGCCAGGCAGGAGATGGAACACTCGCGGCCATGGCAGTGGAGGCAGGGCGCAAGCTTGTGGGTGGTTTGCCCACGCCCTTCAGGGACGAGATGTCGCAGAGTTTCGAGACCATGGTGACCTCGACCCTGGGCGTCAAGGCGATCATCTGGAGTACCCTGCGCGACTGCATTCTTGCGCAGCAGCGCACGCGCATCCTCTACACCCGCAGCGGGACATGGGATCAGCGCTGGCGCGAGGTGGACCCGCGCTACATCTACATGCGTGACAGGACTCTCTACCTCTACGCAAGGACTGCGGACGAGATACCAGCCAAGTGGAAGGTCTTTCGTTTGAGCCGCATGGCGAGGGTTGAGGCCACAGGTATCAGCGTGAACTGGAAGCCCGGGGATGACGGAGACTTTGCCAGAAAGAAGCGCAATGCCTTCGGGGCCTTCATAGGTGCCGACACGCACACTGTCACTGTACGCTTTCGCGGAGAGGCAGCCCACTATGTGCGCGAGCGGCAGTGGCACGCAAGCGACGTGAAGCGCGAAGAGCCAGGAGGCGCGCTTCTTTACCAGGTGACTGTGGCAGAGCCCATGGAAGTTGTCCGCTGGGCCAGGCAATTCGGCGAGGAGGCCGAGATTCTGGACATCAGCGCTCTTTCCGAAGCCTCGCAGGACGAGGAATAGTTCAGAGAACTGGACAGCCGCCAGTTTTGCGCAAAACAAAAAATGCCCCCATACAAGGGGGGACTTGGGCTGCGCCCTTTTTTCGGAATGGCGCAAGGCCATGTGTACGACAAGTGTTCGGGGCCATGCCCGCAAAGGTTTGCCCTGATACAAAAACGCGGCCCGGATAGGCATGCTTTGGGGAAAGTTGCCCGGGCCGCGTCATCCATCACTCGCTTATGGAGGAGGAAGATCATGAAACTGTTTCGTATGTGTTCGCTCACACTTTGCTGTGCTTTGCTTCTCACAGGGTGCCTTGCCGGCATGACAACGTCAAGCTCGCTTTCGCAGGAGGGTCTACAGAAGAATCTTGTCGTCGGCAAGACCACCAAGGCGGAGGTGAAGAAGATCTACGGCGAGCCCACATCCGTGAAAAAGAGGAAGAGCGGCGACGTTTGGGTATACATGTACGATCCCGCGAAAGGCAATTCCGTTGCTGCCGGCGTAGCCCAAAGCGCGACCTCGGCCGCTGTCGCAGAAGGAACAAGCCGCGCGACCCTTGCCGGTATAAAGGCCGGCGGCATGGCGGGCGGCCTTGTGGCAGCGGACGCCTCAATGCAGGCTGGTTCGGTCGCGACATCCTCTGTGGACAAGGCCTTCCCGAGGAATCCCAAAAAGCTCACGGTGCGCTTCAACAAGTTCGACATGGTCAGCAGCTATAACGTGGAGTAAGCTGCATATCTTGAGCGTAGAATGCTGGTATCCGTCCATATCCCTTGTGGGCGGATACCATGATGCTTTTCATGGAGAAAAAGATGCTTGCCAAAAGGATGGTGGCTCTCTGTCTGATTCTTTCCTTTTCCCTCATGTTGTCTGCGTGCTATACGCTCAGGAAATCCGACGTTCAGCACAACACTGTTCCTGTTCCTGAAGTGCAGTACATTGATCTGACAATAATCGAGGGAAAGACGACAAAGCAGGAAATTCTCGATGCTGCAGGGATACCGGATGATATCAGTGAATCCAGTATGACATATAGTGTATACAAAAATAAAGATATAAAAATAAAGCTTCAATTGGTTCAAAAAGACGGAATAAGAATAAATACTATTGTTGGCGAAGACGAAAAACATCAAAGTATATTGATATTCTTTGCTGTTATATACAAGAAAAATACATCGTATACAACAAATATTGTCGACTCGGTCTCACTGTAGTATGAAAAAAATATTGTGTGTTCTGTGTGTGCTTTGTCTTGCTGCAGGCTGCGCGGGACAGAGAAGGACACTGGTCGTCAGGGACTATGTTCCGGCAAGCCAGGTACAGATTCCGGATTTGGCGCTGATGAGGCAGGAAGCTGCCCAGGGCAACGCGCAGGCGCAATTCGAGCTTGGCAGATTGTACGAGAGTGGCCTTGGTGTTCCCAAGAGCCACAGGAAAGCCATGGAGTACTGGAAGCTTGCAGCCGAACAAAACCACGCTCTTGCGCAATACGGTCTTGGCTGGCTGTATTTCTATGGCGAGGGAGTTATGACGGATTTCAGGGAAGGCTGCTACTGGATGCGGCGCGCAGGCTCCCAGGGCGTGCAAAAGGCCATAGAGCACTGCAATGCATTGTGTACCTCGCCGTGACACAATCTTGCAGACTGATATGCGGGCACCGCGAACAGGACTTGTTCGCGATGCCCTTTTTTCTGTTACTTTCTTAAGAACGTCGCCTTCCACTTGTTGCGATTGCGGCTGTGTTCCTGGCCCCGGCACTGGGTGGAGGACTCGGAACCCGTGCAGGTTACGTCCTGGGCCACATAGCCTCCGCCTCTCGGGCAGGATGCCTCGGGTGCCTCAATGATCAGCCTGTTGCCGCTGAAGCGCGCCCTGGCAGCACCCGAGCAGCGCTGGCCGTTTTTCTCGTAGACAAAGCGGCGGCCTGTACCGTTCTTGTTGAAGCAGTACTCGCCCTCGATGGGCTCGCCTCTGGTGTTGAAGAGATCGGTCTTGGAGCGCCAGCAACCCTCAAGGAAGGTGAGGTCCTTTTTCTTGGCAGCGTCCTTGGGGATTTCCATCTTGCTGTTCCGTGGCACAGGCTTTGGTTCAGGCTTTGGCTCGGGCTTTGGTTCCGGCTTCGGAACAACCTTCGGCTCCGGCTTTGCCTCAGCCTTTGGTTCCTCGGGAATGACTGGGGCTACGCCAAAGGAAGGCGGAGTCACGGGTTCCTCGGGAACAATTTCGGGTTCTGGTTCTGGCACGGGTGTGGAAAAATCCGGAAGTACGGGCTTGCGCTCCGCGTGCAGGTCTTCCTTGGGAGGCGTTTTTGGCACGCACAAAGCAGCGCGCTCATCCAGCTGACGCAAAAGGCGTGCAAGATCGTCTTCAAGGCTTTGTTTGCGCAAAAGCTCGCTGTCCATGCTAACTGATTGGCGGAAGCAGCTGGACGGCAAGGGAGAGGGCAGATGCCCAAGAGCCGCCAGCAGGAGCCAGAGCAGGAGAAGGAGAAGTGCCAGGGGCAAAAGCCAGGACAGGCAGCCGGGGAAGATGGAGGCTGCCACAGGAGCCGCTACGGGTGCTGCAGCCACTGGGGCTGCTGCAGGAGCAGCTGCTGCCACGGGAGCAGCTGCTGCCACTGGGCTTGCCGCAATGCCGCCAAGGCGCATGATGTCCTGGGGAACAGCTCCCTGCACGCCAGGGGCAAAGCCCCAGTTGATGAGGATGGGGGCGCCGTTTTGGACATAGAGATCGTCGGGACCCGGATGTTGCAAAGCCTCGTGCAAAAGGCCTTCAGCCATGCCGTTTCCCTGTGATTTGGCAAGCAGGGCCTGCAGGGCGGACGCGTAGTTGTTGAGCGTGTCCATCACCATCTGCTGTTCCACTTCTCCGAGAGAGGAGAAGGGAACAGGCTCGACGTCACCTTCCGCGTACCAGTCGATGGCACCGGAAGCGTCGTGCATGGGCTCTGCCAGGAAGGAGGCTGCGTTGGGCATGCCGCGGGCAGCCAGAAATTCCTCGTTCTGGGCAAGGTAGGCGCGCAGCTGATCGTAGCAGTTGGTAGCAAAGATACCCTGGAAGGCCAGGGGGCGCATGTCGTTGCGCTGGCTTGTGGCAAAGAGAATGCTCATTTTGCACCTCCCGTACCCTGGCTCTTGGCTGGCGTGAAGGACACCTTGTTGGCCTCGAGGAAGGCGGCAATCACCGTGGAGGGGATGGCCAGGGAGGACTGCCTGTAGGACTGGTCGTCAAGCTTGATCATGGTATTGATGCCCACCACATCACCTGCAGCGTTGACAAGGGGGCCTCCGCTGTTGCCCTGGGACACAGTGGCAGAGTGCACGACCAATGGAGGCTTTCTGTTCAGCACCACGTTGACGGAGCCTTCCGTGTAGACAACTTCGGGCGCTGCCTGCATGTTGCCCTGCAAAAGCCCCAGGAATTTCGGATCGTCGGACATGACTGCGCTCGGGAAGCCCCAGGCGCTCACCCGCTCCATTTTCTGGACCAGATCCTTTTGCAGCTTCAAAGGCTTTACGGGAATGGGTTCGCGGGTCTTCAAAACCGCGAAGTCTAGGCCCTGCTCGCGCACGCGCAAGAGTACGCTTGCCGCGCGCACTGTACCCACGAATTTGTTGATGTAGACAACCTCTGTTGCATTGCCCACCACATGGGCGTTGGTCATGATGGTGTCCGGGGCGAGGAAAAAGCCCGTACCCATGGAAACGCCCTTGCCCACAAGGGCCAGGATGAGCACTGTGTTCTGCTCGAGAAGTTCGGCCACATTGGCTGGCTCCCTGGCCTCAAGGCGCTTGGGGGACATATTCGTGGCAGGCTCTTTTGCCTGTGTGGCAGGAGCAGCGGCTTCAGGTGCTGCATCGCGGGGAATCTGCAGGGGCTCGCCCGAGCGCCCGGACTTTCCGTTTTGTCCAGATTGTCCAGATTGTTCGGACTGCCCGGTCTGTCCCGATTGCTCCGTTTGTCCGGATTTTTCCTGCGTGCCGGAAAGTCCTGCATCCTCTGCCTTGCCGTCATGGCTGCCATCCCCTGGCAGGACGGGCAGTCCTGTGCCTGCAGGGGGCTCGATTTGCGCAAGACGTGCGGGAATGGCACAGGGGTCTTCCTGAAGGAGTGCGCGCAATTTTTTCAGATACTCTTCCTGGGCGTCATTGTAGGCCTTGAGGGTTGCAAGATTTCTTTCCTGCCTGGCCGTTTCCAGTTTTTCGGCATTGTATTTCTGGTAGATGAGCCAGCCCAGATCGGCCAGAAGGGCCAGCAAAAGGAGGATGACTATCCAGATGGGTGCCCGGGCGTACCAGGGGGCTGCGACTGCGGCAGTAGTGGCGGCAGCGGCAGTGCCTGCGCCAGCCTCGGAAGAATTGCCTTCATGGGCATCTTTTGCATTTTCCTGACCCTGCTGCTGGCTTGCCCGCTGATCATCCTGGGGAGGTTGCGGCTGGGCTTCTGGACTCTGTTTTTGCTCTTGTTCTGCCATGGAACACTCCGGCATTGTAGGGTTTGTATTTCGGGATGTCTTGCTGTCTGACTGGTCTGCCCGGGGCGAGGATTCGTTGTCCCCTGTGTTACCTACCAGTAGCTCAGGATGTTCTGTGCCTTCCTGTCTCCTTCGGCTGCCTTGCGCGCGATGTAGTTTTTGAGTTCGTCGCAGGCGAGGGAGGCCTTGGCAAGACCGCCTTCACTGGCGCGCATGTACCACTCCCTGGCAAGGCAGGGATCCTGTTCCACACTGCCATGGGGCAGGGGAGAGAGGGGATCGTAGTACTGGGCCAGCATATACATGGCCTCGGTATTGCCATCATTGGCCGCGTCCTGCAAAAGCTCAAAGGCCGTATCCGTTTCCTCTTGCGGGGCTCCTTCCACGCGCACACGCTTTGCCAAAAGGACGTTCAGATCCGAGGAGACAAACGAACTTTGCAAATACTCACTGACAGTATGGCTGAACGATTCTACCGTACCGGCCTTGCCAGACAAAAAGCCCTGAATATCCTGGGAAGGGGGAGTTGCGCCTTCCAGGGAAGACGAATCGTTCTCAAAGGTAAAATAGGAAGTCTGGGGCAGTATGCGCGCCACGTTTTCCATTGTGGAGGCACTCACGCTTCTTGTTGTCCTTAAGCTCGTGCTTTCCTGCCCATCCCTGGGAGTAGAAGTAAGGCTTATGGCCTTGTCCTGCAACGGGAAGATTTGGTCGCGGGAAAATTGGCGCAAGGCAAGGCCTATGCACAGGACAAGGGCAAGAATGGGGATCAGCAGGGCTCGCCAGCCAGGGCCATGGTGTGTTTGGCGGACAGAGTCGTCCCTAGTGTCATTTTCCCCTCTGTCCCCGCTTTCCTGGTGGAGTTTCTGGTATTCCTCAAGAGCAGCCTTGCCCTGGAGGGCTGTAAAGATCTTTCGTTCAACAACAAGTGTAAAGGAAGCGCTGTCGTTGATGGACATGCGGTAGCTTGTGTCGCTGTCGAGCTCGTAGAGAATGTCCGGACCAATGGGAATACTCAGTGTACCACCTTTCTGCCTGTAGTCGTCGCTGCGGAAGGCGTCTCTGGCAGAGCGCCAGAGAGAGTCGGCAGAAAGATATTTTCCGTCCGGAAAGCGCTGCAGGGTAAAGAAGAGGGGACCGGAAACGACTGGGGCCTCGCGTACCACAATGACGCCGCGATCCCGGCCCTGTCCCCCATCAAGCCTGATTGTTGCCTGCATGTCCTTGCCTCCTCGGGGCTTGTGCTGCGTCGGCAAACCATGTGCCGCCTCAAGGGAGGGGACTTTTCATACAAGTTTTCCCTGGTCCGGCACGCCTTGAGTATAGGTGTTTTCCAAACGCTTTCCAAGAGGAAGAAGAGTTCGAGCCGGATACAATCCGGGTCTTTGGAAATCTGGGGCGTAGACCAAAAAAAGGGAGCCCTGGGCCTTGCGCCCATAGCTCCCCGCATTCTTGGACCTACTCGTCGTTTACGTCGGCCCTGGTCAGATAGATGTTGCCCTCTGCGTCCGTTGAGATGCACAGGGGCGGCTCGCTCTCGTCCTTGGACATGAGATAGATATTGCCTTCCTCGTCCACGTACACTTCGCCGAGAGAGGTGTTCACGCGCACAGTATCGTCTGCAAGGGCCTTGTTTTTGCCGTTCTGGGTGAACTCCCAGGTACGTTTCTCAAGGTTGAACTTGAGCTCTCCCTGCACCCGGGTTGTTTCAGTGTCTTCCAGATTGCTTATTTGCGCAACGGTACTTTTGCTTTCGGCTGCCTGAACAGCCCCGGGAATACAAAGGACAAGGGCCAGAAGAAGGCCCGCAAGAAGAGTTTTCATCGTTTTCCCCCCGATATTGCCTGAACAAAGAAGCCTGCAGGCCGAAAAAAGCGTTCTTTCGGCTCTGCAGGCAAGGAGTGCAGTGTTTTTTCAAATGTTATTTCTGGGCACCTGTCTCATTGGGGCGCGGAGCAACTGCGCGCACCACGAAGTTCAGAGCCTCTTCGTAAAAGTTGTCCGGCGCGTAGGGTGTGAGCACACGCGTTCTGTTCACGCCCACCATGAGCGAGACAATGATGATGGCGGTCTGCACAGGGTCCACCTTGGCTATGGAGTGATCTTGAAGGCCCCTTTCCAGGGCAGAGATAAGGACCTGATGGATCTGCACAAACTTTTCGATCATGATGTCCCGATCTGCGGACGTCTTCATGTCCGAATAGGGCGAGCAGCGCACAAGCACAAGCCAGTTGGTGCTCGGATCCACGGAAAAGTCCAGATAGGCCTTGCAGTAGTTGTACACCGCAGCCATACCGTTTTCGGCGCTGGCTGTGGCCTCGCTCAGTTTTTTGTGGAAGTTTTCCAGCACATCCAGGCCACAGGCCAAAAAGAGCTTCTCCTTGTTGCCAAAATGATGCGTCATGAGGCCCATGGCCACATCTGCCCGCTCGGCAATTTTTTTGAAGGTCGTTTCATTGTAGCCGCATTCGCCAAAGAGATCCTTCGCGGCCTGAAGAAGGGCTTCCTTTTTGCTCACTGCCATCGTGCGCTCCAGGGTTGCAAGCCTTATTTCAAGAGCTTGCAGATGAATTTTCTGTATCGACTGTATAATCAACCAAGATCGATTAGTCAACCAGCCAGCGCAGGGCGTCAGGCCCCAGCCAGGGGTTGGCCCAATGAAAAGGCCCCTTTGCGAGGGGCCTGAGATGTTTTTTGTCAGGGTGAAAGTGTCAGCTTCTTGAGCGGCGGAAGGCATTTTGTCCGTATTCGCCAAGCCTTGTGAGCCTGCGATCCACCTTTTCGTAGAGAGAGCCGCGGGTAAAGGTACCGTCCTTGCGCCTGCGGCCGGCAGGCATGCCTGTGAGCAAAAAGAGCGCTTCCTCAATGCTCTTGACCGGGTAGACTGCGAACTTGCCCTCGTCCACGGCCTTCAGGACATTGGGGGCGAGCATGAGGTGATCCACGTTATCGTAGGGCAGGATAACGCCCTGGGTCCCCGTGAGCTTCTGCCTTGAACAGACCTTGAAAAAGCCCTCCACCTTCTGGGTGACGCCGCCAACTGCCATGATCTGTCCCGAGTGGCTCACAGCGCCGGTAAAGGCGAGATCCAGGCGTATGGGCACCTCGGCCAGGGCCGAGAGCAGGGCGGCAAGCTCTGCTCCGGAGGCAGAATCGCCCTCGATGCCGGCGTAGCTTTGTTCGAAAAAGAGCGAGGCCGACAGGGCCAGGGGCTTTTTGCTCGCAAAGACACCCGTGAGATAGCTCACGAGGATCATCATGGCCTTGGTGTGGATGGGACCGCCAAGCTCGGCCTCGCGCTCAAGATCCGTGATGCCGTCGTGGCCCACGCCCACAGTGCAGGAAATGCGGTGCGGCAGACCGAACTCGAAGTTGCCGTAGGTTGTGACAGCAAGGCCGTTGACCTGTCCCACGGCCTTTCCGCTCGTTTCCACGCGTATCATGTTGCGATCGTACTCTTCCATGTACACGTCTTCCACGAGGTTCACGCGATAGGTGCGGGCTGCGTAGGCCTTTTCCAGTATGCTTCCCGTGACCATCTCAGCCTTTTCCATGCGGGCAAGGGCAGCTGCCTCCACCATGTATTCGCGAACCAGGGGGAACTTCAGGGAAAGGCGCTTTTGGTCCTCGCTCAAATGCGAGCCGAGTTCCACAAGCCAGGCAAGGGCCGTGCGGTCAAAGGGCGGCAGGCTGTCCGCCTGGATGATGCGGCAGACAGCGTTCAGATACATGCGCACGCCTGCAGCGTTCCTGGGCATGACGTCCGTGAGCTCTGCCTTGATGCGGAAGAGTTTCCCGAAGCGATCGTCGGAGTCGAGCAGACCCTCGTAGACAAACTCGTCGCCTATGAGGATGACCTTGAGGTCCAGGGGCACGGCATCCGGGAGCAGACCCTTTGAGCGCATGGCTGTCTCGGGCATGTCCGAATTTTCGTCCATGCGGGCGGAGCCGTTGCGCAGGGCGCGCAAAAGCCCTTCCCAGGCGGCAGGGTAGTGGACAAGATCGTCCATGCGCAGGACAAGAAAGCCGCCGTTTGCGCGGTGCAGGGCTCCGGCCTTGACCAGGGTGAAGTCCGTGACCAGGGTGCCAAGCTCGCTTTCGCGCTCAATACAGCCGAGCAGTATGCTGGCTGTTGGGTGATCCTCGAAAACAATGGGCGCACCCTTGCTGCCACCGTTGTCTACAAAGAGGTTGACACGGTAGCGGGAGAGCACCTCGTCCCGGCTCCAGTTTGGAAGCTGCCCCGGCATGGGCGGCTGGCCCGGCTCGGGCTTGGGCTTTGGCGCAAGCAGGGACTGTGTGTTTTCGGTCATGTCCTTGCGCACATCTTCGAAATAGGTGGCAAGGCTTTCCGCGGACCTTTCAAGGCCGGCTGCGCGGCAGAGCTTGTCCATGCGCTCGCTCAAGGGCCGCAGGTCCTGGTCCAGAACCTGGGTCAGCATGGCCTTTTCCAGATCCTTTTCCTTGTCCTGGAAGCCTTCTTCCGTGCGGGTGAGCTCCTGGACATAGCCGGACATGTTCTGGATGAGATCGGAACTCCTGCTCTTGAGCTCGCGCTGGAGCTTCTGGTCCATCTTGGCGAATTCGTCGTCCCCCACCCTCTGGCCGCCGATAATGGGGAAGAGGGTGATGTTGCCGCTTTCGTCAAAGTCCATGTTGAAGCCCTGGCGGACGGCTATCCTGTTCATGCGATCCAGAAGGCGGTTGCGGGCCGTGTGGTAGGATTCCACAATCTGGGCGCGCTGCTTCAGATAGCCTGCGCCGTGCAGCTTGTGCTCCATGTGGGAACAGACGCTCTTCATCACTTCCTGCATGCTCAGGCGGAACTTCCTGCCCTGGCCCGGAGGAAGCAGAATGAGCACTGGCTTGTCCGTGTCCTTGAAATTGTACACGTACACCTGGTCCGGGGGTGTCGGAAGCTTCTTGGCAACCGGGGTCAGGTAGTTGCGCACAATGTGGCTGCGGCCGATGTTGGGCGAGCCTGCAAGGTAGACGTTGAAGCCGTCTGCGCGGATGTTCAGGGCGAGATCCAGGGCCTTCATGGCCCTGTCCTGGTAGGGGATACGGCCTGGAGTCTGGCTCAGCTTGAACTGTGTGCTGTCGTCCACAGGGATGAGAGCAGGATCGTAGGTCGCGTGCAGGCGCGATGAGGGAAGAGGAGAAGGTGTGCCCATGATAGGAATGTTTGTAAGAAGTGAAAGGAAGCTGAATGTCCGGATGTGCGATACGAAAAGCTACCCCTCGTCCGGGTGTTCGGCGTACAGGCGGGCAAGGATGTCGCCAGCGCCCTCCTGCTTGAGGTCCGAGGCAAGGTCCCTGCCAAGCCTCGCTGCTTCGGTGGCAGGTCCCATGACAGCCCTGCGGAAGACCTGGGATCCGTCGCATTCGGCCACAAGGCCGTCCAGGCGCACCATTCCGTCCAAAACGTCTGCATGGGCACCGATGGGAACCTGGCAGCCGCCGTCAAGGCCTGTCAGAAAGGCGCGCTCGGCCTCGACGCACACCCTGGTTTCGGCGTGATCGAGCCTTGCCAGGAGGGCGAGGATCTTTGCATCATCTGCGCGGCACTCTATGCCGAGCGCTCCCTGGCCTACGGCCGGCACAAATCCCGCTGGATCAAGCTCGTGCATGTAGGTTGCAGAAAGGCCAAGGCGCTTCATGCCGGCAGAAGCAAGGACAATGGCGTCGAACTCTCCTTCCTTCATCTTGCGCAGGCGTGTGTCCACGTTGCCGCGCAGGGAAAGAATTTCGAGATCCGGGCGCAGGGCCAGAAGCTGGGCCTGCCTGCGCAGGGAGGAGGTGCCAACGCGCGCGCCGTGGGGCAGATCGTCCAGGGTGGCGTATTTTTCCGAGACAAGGCAGTCCGTGAAGATCTCGCGCTTCGGGATGCAGCCAAGTGTCAGTTTCTCGGGCAAAACCATGGGCACATCCTTTATGGAGTGCACGGCAAGGTCCGCGCTGCCGCAAAGCAGGGCTTCCTCTATTTCCTTGACGAAAAGGCCCTTGCCGCCGACCTTGGAGAGCGGAACGTCGAGGATCTTGTCGCCGCGGGTGCGGATGACGGAAAGCTCGACTTCAATGTCCGGTTCAAGGGAAAGCAAGGCTTCGCGGATGTGGTTTGCCTGCCACAGGGCAAGCTGACTGCCCCTGGTCGCTATGACTATTTTGCGCATGGTCTAGTGCCCGCAACAGGTGGAGCAGTGGCCCCCGGAACAGCCTGCGCAGCCGCCGCCGGAGCAGGAAGAGGATCCGCCGTCGGAAGAGCCGGATCCTGTGTGGCAGGCGCAGGCGCTCAAAAGGCGTTCGGTGTCCGTGCTCTTGCAGGAAGGGCAGGCCACGGTCTCGTCGGCAGAGGCTATTTCCTCGAAAAGGGCGTTGCACTTGTGGCAACGGTATTCGTACATGGGCATGATTGTTCTCCCGGATGGTATTGGTATTGATATGGTTTCCTCAGGCGCGGTCCAGATCCTCGCGCAGGGAGGAGGCTCCTGCCTGGAGCATTTCCCTGACAAGTTCAGGCTTGCCCGAGAGATAGTAGTCCACAAGATCGTCCAGAAGGCAGACAAGGTTCATGTGCAGTTCGTGCACAAGGCCTTCCTCTATGCTCGGCACCCTCAGTTCCATGTCGAGCAGATCGTCCTGGCCAAGGAGGCCGCCGTCACCGCCTGTGAGGCCTATGGTGAACATGTTCTGCTCCCTGGCTGCCCGGCAGGCTGCCTGCAGGGCGGGGTGCATGCCGTCCTGGGTTATGAGGACAAGCACATCGCCGTCAGCGCAGTGGGCCTCGATTTGCCTTGCAAAGACCTCGGAAAATTCCGTTCCGTTCTCGCGGTCCTCCTCAAGCCACAGGGACGGGGAGAGGACCTGTACCGGCAGGGGCGCGCGCCCGTCCGTGGTGCGCATGAAGCGGGAGGCGAAAATGGCCGCAAGGTGCGCGGAAATGCCGAGACCGGCCACATAGACATGCTGCTCGCTGTAGAAGGCGAGAGCCAAAAGCCTCGCCACCTCGTGGATGTCGGAGCTGAACATGTCGTAGAAATCCCCTGTGACCTTCAGGGAAGCGTCAGCGCGCTGGGCAATGAGTTCGGGACAGTCGTCCTTGAGACCGAGTTCGAAGGGCATGGATGACCTCGCTTAGTGCTTCACTGCCAGGCTTTTTTGCCGGACAGGGGTTCCTCAATATGCCAAAGAGGTATGGGGATCAAGGGCAGAAGAAGGTGTGACAAAAGGGAAAAGGCAGTACAAACAAATGCTTGGAACATCCTACCTTCCTCATGGGCAGAATGTTCCTGCACATCCACGATATACAAAGATTGAACAGTCTTTTTGTAAGTCAAGGGCCCGAAATCCGGAAAAAACACGCATGCACCGCAGGGGCTCATGGCTGTCCCAAAGGTCCGCCCTTTTTCTTTTGCCTGCTACCTGCTAGAAGAAGCCCATGTTCACTGCCGTTGACTACATTAAGGCGCTTCTTGAAAAGGACGTCTATGCCCGCGCGATCACCTGCCACAAGGTCCTTGAGGAGGAGCCTGCGCGCACGGCCGATGTCAAAAGGCCGTACCCAAGGGCCATACGCGAGGTTTTGGAGCGCATGGGGGTTTCTGCGCTCTACACCCATCAGGCCCACGCCATGGACGCCATACGAGCGGGCCAGGACGTGGTGGTGACAACGCCAACAGCCAGCGGCAAGACCCTTGTCTACAACCTGCCCTTTCTGGAAAGGCGGCTTTTGGACCCTGATGCAACTGCCCTCTACCTCTTCCCCTTGAAGGCCCTTGCCCAGGACCAGAAAAAGACCCTGGAAAGCCTGACACTTGGCTGGCCAGAGCATGCAAGGCCCAGGGTAGCCCTCTATGACGGCGACACGGACCAGGCAGAAAGGACAAGAATACGCAAGAACCCGCCCGCAGTGCTGGTCACGAATCCGGAAATGCTGCATTTGGGGATTTTGCCCTGGCACGAGCGCTGGACTACCTTTCTGGCCTCGCTCTCGCTCATTGTGCTGGACGAGGCCCACATCTACCGCGGGGTCTTTGGTGCGCACATGGCCTGCCTTTTGCAGCGCCTTGAAAGGGTCTGTGCGCGCTACAACGCCCACCCTGTGCGCGTCTTGTGCACGGCAACGCTGGGAAATCCCGGCCAGCTGGGAGAGCTCCTTCTTGGCCTTGAGAGGGAGCCGCTGGTGATCTCGGAATCCGGGGCACCCAGGGGCAGAAGGCACATGGTGTTCATGGATCCGGAAACAAGCGCCTCGACGCTTGCCATTTCCCTGCTCAAAGAAGCCCTGGACAGGGAGCTGCGCACCATTGTCTACTGCAGGTCCAGGCGCATGACGGAACTTGTGAGCCTGTGGGTCTCGCAGCAGGAACGGCGTCTGTCCCGGCGCATCTCGGCCTACAGGGCAGGATATCTGCCTGAGGAGCGCAGGGACATAGAGGCCCGCATGGCCTCGGGCGAGCTTTTGGCAGTGGTGAGCACCTCGGCCCTGGAGCTTGGCATAGACATAGGTGCGCTCGATGTGTGCATCCTTGTGGGCTATCCTGGCAGCGTCATGGCAACCCTGCAGCGGGGCGGGCGCGTGGGCCGCAAGGGCCAGGAAAGCTGCGTTGTGCTCATAGGCAGCGAGGACGCACTCGACCAGTACTTTGTGCACAATCCGGAAGAATTCTTCACAAGGCCAGCCGAAAAGGCCATGCTCAATCCGGAAAATCCCGTGATCCTCGCGCGCCACCTCGAATGCGCGGCTGCGGAATCGCCACTTAGGCTCGCAGAAAAGTGGATGCAAAGGAAGAATGTGCATGCGCTTGCAAAAAGGCTCGCAAGAGAGGGAAAGCTCCTTTTGTGCGACAAGGGCACAGAGTACCTTGCTGCGCGCAAGAGGCCTCAACGGGACGTGAGCCTGCGCGGAAGCGGCGCCTCCTTCCAGATAGCGGACGAGGCCGGGAACATCATAGGCTCCGTGGACGCGCATCAGGCCTTTCGCGAGACACACGAGGGTGCTGTCTACATCCACAGGGGCAAGTCCTACGTCATAAGGAAGCTGGACATTGCCGGACACATGGCCTGGGCAGTGCCGCAGCGCTGCCACTGGCACACCAATGTGCGCACGCAAAAGTCCACGCAGATCATGGACGTTGCCCTGGAGGGAAGGGTCTTTGGCATGCCCATCTATCTTGGTACCCTCAAGGTGACGGAGCTCATCACAGGCTACGAGCGCAGGGAAAATGCCTCACGCCGCCTGCTCGACATACAGCCCCTGGACATGCCCCCGCAAGTATTCGAGACAGAGGGGCTTTGGATGTGCATCCCGGAGGAGGCGAGGCTTGCGTGCGAGGAAAACTTCTACCACTTCATGGGCTCAATCCACGCGCTCGAACACGTCTCCATAGGCCTCATGCCCCTTCTGGTCATGGCGGACAGGAACGATTTTGGCGGCATTTCCATTCCCATGCACCCGCAGGTAGGCGGGCCTGCGGTCTTTGTCTACGACGGGCTTCCCGGGGGTGCGGGACTTTGCGCCTCAGCCTACACGCGCTTTGACGAACTGCTCCTCTCGGTAGAAAAGACTCTTGAACAGTGCCCTTGCGAAACAGGCTGCCCATCCTGCATACAGTCCCCGAAGTGCGGTTCCGGCAACCGTCCCCTGGACAAGCAGGGCTCGCTCCTTCTTGTGCGCACCATCCTCTCCCACAGGGATGAGGGTATATCCTGGAAAACATGCGAGAAAAATCCCTTTACCACTGAAGAGACGGCTTCCGGGAGAGCGTCCGATGAAGGTGCCGCTGCCGAGAACATCGTAGCTCATGCAGGGATTTTGGAGGAGGAAAGCCCGGTTCAGCCCCAAGAAAGGTCTGCGGAAAAAACTGTGCAAGAGGCTCTTGTGCACGAGGCTCCTGTGAAAGATCAGCCAGTGCAAGATGATCTGGAAAAGGAGGCGACAGGAAGTGTTTTTGCGGATGGAGGAAGCGAAAACGTGTCCGGACACGTGGAAATTGATGTGGAGAGGAGAAACGCTTCCCATGGCCCGCAAGGAGGGAAAAGTCCCGAAGCCTCGGGCAAAAGAAAGCCCGCACGGGCAAAGAACGGCAAAAGGGCCCCGCAAGGAGGGCTCATGAGCCTTCTGACACCCTCCATGCTGGCTGGCACGGGCTTTGATCTGTCTGACGAGGAGGAAGGAGATACGCAGTCACCCCTGCCCGAAAGTCCCACTCCTTGTGCAGAACAGGATCCTGCGCCGGCATTGTCTACAGTGCAGGGGCCAGCAGCAGAGAGGCCGGTCTATCCGGGGCCTGTCATGGTCTTTGACGTGGAGACGCGCTATTCGGCTGCCGAGGTGGGCGGCTGGCAAAACGCCGCGCGCATGGGGGTAAGCGTGTGCGTTTGCTGGGACGGTGAGCGCTACCGCTCCTTTGTCCAGGAAGAGCTTGGGGCAATGTTTGCCCTGTGGAAGAAAGCAGGCCTTGTTGTCGGCTTCAATTCGAGCCGATTTGACATGAAGGTCCTGGCACCCTTTGCTCCCTATCCACTGGAAAGCATTCCCCATCTGGACATACTGACCGAAGTGCACCGCTATCTGCACTACAGGGTGTCCCTGGACAATCTCGGGGGCGCCACCCTGGGTGCAGGCAAGAGCGGGGATGGATTGAAGGCCCTTCAGTGGTGGAAGGAAGGCAAAGTGGATCTCATCCGCAGCTACTGCGAAAAGGATGTGGAGATAACGAAAAGGCTCTGGGATTTTGGCAGGGAGAACGGCTACCTTCTCTTTGCCAACAAGGCTGGCCAGAAAGTGCGTGTGCCTGTAAGCTGGTAGAAAAGTGCGCCCCCACTTCCAATGGGGGAGAGAGGGGGCAAGGCCATGTTGTTCCTGGGACCCTATTTTTCCAGGGCAGTGATTTTTTCGTAGAGCCAGGCATTGACCGGGGCCTCGATGGCAAAGGTTCTGGCCTTGGAGAGCAGGGTCCCGGAAAAAAGCTCCACTTCCGTGGGCCGATGGGCCAGGGCATCCTGGCGCATGGAGGGCATGCTCTCGGAACTCAAGGCGTCGGCCAGGGCCACGTATTCCTCGAAGTCCCTCTCGTCCAGGGCAATGCCCTGGGCATTGGCAACAGCCATGGCCTCGCGCATGGCGCCCTTGAAGACTTGTCTTGGCTCGCCCTCGTGCTGGAGGGTGCCATAGGTGCCCTCGAAGACTGTGATGGTTTGGTTGATGCCGCAGTTGAACATCCATTTGGCGTAGAGCCTGTGCAGGATGTCCTTGTCCACCATGTGGGGGATGCCCACTCTTTCGAAAAAGGCCGCAAGTTCCTGCACGCTTTCCTGAAGTTCCTCCCGATCCGTACCGATCACGAGCTTGCCGTGCTGGGAGCATGAAAGCTTCTGATCCACGCGCAAGGCGTCCATGCCTTGCGCAATGCAGTGAATGACGCGGGCCTCGGGATAGGCAGTGCGCAGCATGTCCTCGCTTGTGACCCCGTTCAGAAGGGAGATGATGATGGTCCCTTCGCCCACATGGTTGGCAATGTCCCGTATGGTCTGCTCAAGGCCCGTCGCCTTCACGCAGACCATGATAAGGTCCGCCTTGTGTTCGGGTTTTTCCTCTGGGGCCATGAGGGAAAGGTCAAGGCGTATGTTGTTGCAGAAGATGCCTTCCCTTGCGTAGCGCTTCTGGCGCTCTGTATCTGCGATGCATGTGAGGGTGCAAAGATCAGGGTGGCTTGCGAGATCGCGGGCGTGCAGGATGCCAAGGGCGCCAAGGCCTATGAGGGAAACTCGGACAGGGTGTGTGAGGGACATGGAAAACCTCGTGTTGCAGGATGGTGAAATGGGAGCTTTAGCCTTGCACCCCTTGGGCAAATTGGCAAGGCATTTTTCTTGGAAAAAAATCTGCTAATTTTAAATAATAGCAATTTCTGCCGAAAAATACCTTTGCCAACTACTGCAATCTGATGTCTGTCTGAACTTTGACAACCGATACTTGCTCAATAATATTTTCCCACAAACCAGCGCGAGAGTGGCGAAATAACAATACAAATGCTACAGACTTGGGGTAAAATGTCAAGGGCCATAGACATGGCGAAGTTCTCCTTCATGAAAAAACATTGACGAGAATAGAATATTCGGCTAATTATGCTAATTAACAAATTTTAGCCGAAAAAAAAATTGAATTTATGTTCGGCAATATTTTTTAGATCGTGAAGAAGACTTGTTGCAGGAATGGAGGAATTGAGCATGCCCTATCTCAAGCGACACATGGAAGATCTTGTTCTGGCTTTAAGCGATTCGTGGCCAGCCATTCTGCTCACAGGCCCGCGCCAGGCAGGCAAAACTACGATGCTCAGGCATCTCGCGGAGCTGGAGAACAAAAACAGGAACTACGTGAGTCTTGATGATCTGACAGTTAGGGAATTGGCAAAAACCGATCCCAAAATGTTTTTGCAGCGATATAGACCCCCGGTTCTCATAGACGAGGTGCAGTATGCGCCGGAGCTATTTACCTACATCAAAATTCACATTGACGAAAAACAGCGTTCTGGAGACTTCTGGCTCACGGGTTCCCAGATTTTTCGCCTCATGCGTGGAGTTCAGGAATCCTTGGCTGGGCGTGTCGCTATACTCAATATGTCTCCCTTGTCCCAGAGGGAAATTACAGGCAATGCCCAGCAGCCTTTTTCCCTGGATTTTGAGACACTCCTGAAGCAAAGTGACACGATTTCTCCGGTATCCGTCCCCGCCATGTACGAACGCCTCTGGTTTGGCTGCATGCCTGGGCTTGTCAGCAACAGACGTGTGAACCGTGACACCTATTACTCTTCTTATATAACGACTTACGTGGAACGAGATGTGCGCGATCTTTCCGGGGATATTGACGCGCTCAAGTTTTTGCGTTTCTTGAGGTCTGTAGCTGCGCGCGTCTCCCAGCTTGTGAGCTACAAGTCCATGGCGGACGATGCAGAAATCCCCCTGAGTATAGCCAAAAGTTGGCTCGATGTTCTTGAAACACAGGGCATAGTTTTCCTGCTGCACCCATATTCAAACAATGTCCTGAAGAGAACCATCAAGACACCAAAACTCTACTTTTATGATACGGGACTGGTATGCTATCTGGCCAGATGGGCTTCTGCCGAAGTCGCAGAAACAGGCGTCATGAACGGCGCTCTTCTGGAAAACTTCGCTGTCTCCGAGATCGTGAAAAATTATCAAAACGCGGGGCTTGAGCCATTTGTGTATTACTATAGGGACAGGGATGACAAGGAAATAGATCTTCTTTTGGAAAGAGATGGTACCCTGTTTCCCATAGAGATTAAAAAGACCACAATACCTGACAGGCGTATAACCAAGGGATTTGGCGTTATCGGGAAGTCGCCTCTCAAAAGGGGAACTGGCGCTGTCCTTTGCCTTGCCGACACCCTTGCGGCCTTTGATGCGGACAATCTCATAGTCCCAATATGGCTGATCTAGCGCAGCACAAAAACTGCTTGTCTCCCTCTCTTGCCTGCCCCGTGTCTGGATAAACACGGGGCCTTTTTGTCTGCATGTGAAACATGCCTTGCTGTGAAACAATCGTTGACATCTGACGTACTCGTGTCATTATGGCACAAATTGTGGACCAGGGACATCGGTTCACTATGTCACTTTTGTGTTTCACTCACATGTTTCAATGTTTCACTTTTACAGTGTTACAATACATTGCAGATGAAACGTTGTTCATCCGGGAACACCATCACGCTGAAAGGAGGAGAATATGTCAGAGAACATTCGCAAACTTAGGCAAATGCTGAAAGTGCTACAAGTGGAGCACTGGCTGGGTCTCGTCCTTGGCGTGGTGGCCTTTTTGCTCATCACTCTGAACGACCCCTGTTTCGGTATGCCGGACAAGGCCTGGAAATGCCTTGGTCTTGTGCTGCTCATGGTCATCTGGTGGGCAACGGAAGCAGTGCCCCTGCCTGTAACGGCCCTTCTCCCCATGATTTTCATCCCGCTATTGGGGCTCGGGACAACGAAAACAGCCACAGCTCCCTACGCAAATCCCACAATCTACCTCTTCTTTGGCGGCTTTCTGCTTGGCCTTGCCATGGAAAAGTGCAATCTCCACAAGCGCATTGCCCTGAACATCCTGGCAAAGGTGGGCTCCGATCCCAAAAGACAGATAGCAGGATTCATGATTGCCACGGGTTTCATCAGCATGTGGGTGAGCAATACAGCCACGGCCATCATGATGCTGCCCATTGGCATATCCGTAGTCTCTGTCGTGACCCACGGCCAGGAGAAGGGAGAGGCCAGGCGCTTTGGCAGTGCGCTCATGCTGGCCATTGCCTATGCCTCAAGCATAGGCGGCATGGGCACACTGATTGGGACCCCCCCAAACGCGCTCCTCAGGGCCTTTCTGGCCGAGAGGTACGGTATTGTCATAGGCTTTGGACAGTGGATGATTCTGGGCGTTCCCCTGGTCATCGTTCTCACCATCATCACCTGGTGGTGGCTGACAAGAAGGGGCTTCAACTTCGAGCAGACCAACGTGCATGAGCATATTGAAAAAGAGCTGGCAGAGCTCGGGCCCATCAGCCACGCCGAGGTGCTCACCTCGCTGCTCTTCAGCGGTGCTGCCGCGTGCTGGATACTGCAGCCTCTCATCAGCTCTGTCCTGCCCTTTGTGGACGACACATTCATTGCCATCACCTTCGGCATCCTGCTTTTCATAGTGCCAGTGGACTTCAAGCATCATTGCTGCGTCATGGAGTGGAAGGACGCGCGCAAGCTTCCCTGGGGCATACTCCTGCTCTTTGGCGGCGGACTTTCCCTGGCAGGCACCATCAATTCCTCCGGCCTTGCCACCTGGATGGCAGATATCCTCAATTCCCTGCAGCATGTGCCCTTCGTGGTCATGCTCTTTATCCTGGTCATTGTCGTTCAGCTCCTCACCGAATGCACATCCAATACCGCGACAGCTGCGGCCTTTTTGCCCCTTGCGGGCATCATGGCGGCAGCCCAGGGCATGAACCCGGCAGCCTTCGCAATCCCTGCGGCAGTTGCCGCAAGCTGCGCCTTCATGCTGCCGGTGAGCACTCCTCCCAACGCCATAGTGTTCCGCAGCGGTGTCCTCACCATCCCGGACATGCTGAAGGCAGGAATGTTCCTCACCTTCACGAGCGGCGTTGTGGTCACCCTGCTGGTCGCAACCATTGGTCCACTGATCTTCTGGTAATCCTCACTGGGGCCAGGATGTGCAAAAACCCGCTTGCTGCGCACTCCCTGGCCCCAACCGCATTTGAGCCCCCGCCTGCTTGTGCTTCGGGGGCTTTTTCTGTACTCCAAGGTCACCTTGAAGGCGGAGGCTTTTTCTGCCTCAAAGAAAAATTGTGGGGGACGTCACGTGAACGCGAGTGAGAAAGGGCCAAGCGCCATCTTCTTCTATACAGCACGCCTGCACTGGCTTGGCAAAAGCTATATTACTCGGGAACTGGAAAAGGCCGGGCTTTGCTGCAGCATTGTGCCAAGCCACGGCGACATTCTGAACCAGCTTCTGCACCGCGAAAGCTGCAAGATGACCGAACTTGCCCGCCTCATTCACAAGAGCAAGTCCACCCTGACAACCCTGGTGGAAAAGCTGGAAAAAAACGGCTACGTGCGCCGCGTCCAGGATCCGGACGATCAGCGGGGCGTGCTCGTGACCCTGACGGACAGGGGGCGAGAGCTCGCACCATTTGTGGAAAATGTGTCCAGGGGCCTGGACGATATGCTTAGGGCGCGCCTTTCCGAAGAAGAAATGGCAACTCTCGAGGCATTGCTCAAGAAAAGTCTCGGGCCTGAAGCAAAACATCAGGACAATTCCGCAGCATCTTCTCGCAGGGCATGAAAAAAGGGCGGTACCTTGCGATACCGCCCAAGGCATAAGTCTGTATGGTGTGCTACCAGAGGCCCCTTTCCTGGCAGGGACGTTTGACAAACGGATTCTCGTTGCCCTGCAGGTTTTCTATGCGCCTTGCCCTTGTGCACTCCCAGGAGTCCACGGGATAGGTTCTGTCCCAGGCCTCGAACAGGCGCTTTTGCTGTGAGCTCAGCCTGTATTCGGGGTAAGCCCAGGCCATGTAGAGGCCTGCGCGGGCGACCTGTCCCTTTGCGCGCGCCGGAGGCTCGAAGCGCCTGCCGTCCACCTTGGCCTCACAGCTGCCAAAGTCCGGGGCAACACCGGGGAGTTCGCTGTACTGGAAGTTGCCGCGTATTGCGTTGACTGCACCTATGGAAGGGAAGAGGTTGTACATGTCAGCCTGCATGTAACGGTAGCGCTGATTCACCTTTTCCGCGCACTTGCGCCCCTTGAAGGGCTTGCCGTTTTTGTTGACGCACAAGGCGTCGCCCTCGCGCCATTCCACAAAGGCACGTCCGAAGTTTTCTGCCGGAACAGTGTGTTCCCACTCTACCTTAAGAGCGCGCTTGGCATGGGAGGGAGTGGTAAAGCCCTGCGGCAGATCTATGTTCTTTTTGCTGTCAAAGGTTGCCCCGCAGTACACTGTCACCCTGTGGTCGTGGTAGACCTGTCGCTCAAGCAGGCGCTTTGCCGTATTGAAGCTGTCGTTGGCGGTATTGCCCCTGTCTGCAGCCTGGGAGAGGGGAGCCATGGCAAGCACAAGGGCCATCACGATGGGTGCGAATAAAATCTGTCGCATTAGTCCTCCTCCTTGGCATTCTTCTTGCCGAGGGCCTTGCGCAGAGCGTCGCGCCAGGCCTTCAGCACTTCCACACGGGCGTACTTCTTGTCCTCTGCGGAAATGATGCGCCAGGGCGCGTAGGCCGTGCTTGTGCGCAAAAACATTTCATCTGCAGCAGTGACGTACTGATCCCACTTCTCTCTGTTGCGCCAGTCCTCGGGCGTTATCTTGTGGCGCTTCCAGGGGGTCTGTTCGCGTTCGCGGAATCTGCGCAGCTCCTCGTCCGGGGAAATGTGCAGCCAGAATTTGAGCAGAATGTTGTTGTTGCGCACAAGCTGCTGTTCGAAGTGGTTGATTTCGGCATAGGCCCTGCTCCAGTCCGTGCGCGGAGTGAGCTTTTCCACGCGCTCGACCAGAACGCGGCCGTACCAGGAGCGATCGTAGATGGTGACAAAGCCTGCGCCCGGAATGTGGCGCCAGAAACGCCACAGATAGTGGTGGGCCAGCTCCTCGTCCGTGGGCGAGCTGATGGGGATGACGCGGGCTATGCGCGCGTCGACGCCACCCAAAAGCCTGCGTATGGTGCCGCCCTTGCCGGCAGCGTCCATGCCCTCGAAGAGCAGGGTGCTCGAAATCTGCTTCCTGTAGGCCTCGAAGGTGAGCTCCTGCAGCTCCTTTTGCAGGGTTTTAAGCTCCTTTTTGTAGACGTCGCGCTCGATGGTCTTTGAAAGGTCGATAACTTCCAGGGTGTTCAGGGGAATTTTGGCAAGGAAACCCTTGCGCTCCACTGGCTGTCCGAGCCAGTCTACCTGGCTTCCGGGAACAAGTGCATCCGCGTCCTGCGCTGCGCTCTCCCCCTGTGCTTCGGCCGGACGGGTTGCAGGGTCCGGCTTGACGGAAGGCGACGTGTCCTCCTTTTTCAGGACCTCAAGGCCTGCCTGCACTGCGGCCTTGAGGCCGAGGGCACGGTTCACCGTATCGATGATGGCCTTGCCCACTGCCAGATTGCGGAAATTTTCGTCCTTGGCGTCGATGATGTTCCAGGGAGCGTTGGTGCGATCCGTGAGGGTGATGGCTTCGGCAGCAGCGTCCACCTGGGTGTCGTAGAGCTCGGCTGCCTTCTTGCGCAGGGGGGCAAGGTGGTGGAGGTTCAGGGTGTCAATCCTTTGCTGCAGGCGCTTTTCGTAGGTCTTTTTGTCCAGATGCAGCCAGATCTTCACGATGATCATGCCGGAAAGGGCGAGGCTGTCCTCAAGGCCCTTGAATTCGTTGACAAGGGAGTAGTACTCGCCCTGACCGATTTCACCCATGCAGTACCTGTGCAAAAGGGTGCCGTACCAGCCGTCGAAGAAGAGAGCTGTTTCGCCCTTGCCGGGCAGACAGCGCCAGAAGCGCCATTCAAGGGGCCTCTCCCTCTGCTCGTCCGTCTCCCGCCAGAACACGTGGTTGGTGAGGAATTTTCCGTCCATCCACTCGGATATCTTGTTCATAACCTGGCCGCGACCTGTGCTTTCAAGGCCGCTGACTATGATGAGCAGGGGGATTTTCTTCTCCCTGCAGGCCTGCTGCGCCTCGAAGACCTTCATGCGCAGCATGGGTTCGTACTGATCGTATTCCTTTCCGGGGCAGCTCCTGCCCAGTATGACTGTGTCGAACATCTGTATCTCCCGGGGTGCCGGAGGGCGCCTCCTTTTCGGTCCCGCTTTTTCCCATGTTCCGGAGTATGCGAGAACCGCCAGAAAGTATGGAAGAAAAGCAGGGCATGTGCAAGAGTTGGTTTGTCTGGATTTTGGGACGAACTTGACAGGGGAAGGGCCCGACACTAGGAAAAAAGTCCGCTACCACACGAAATGCCCGCCTGCAGGAAGATTCTGCATGGGGGCCCAAAGGACGGGGCAAAAGCCCGGGAGGAAGCCATGGCAGTCACAGTTGTTGATCACCCCCTTGTTCGCCACAAGCTTGGCATTCTTCGTCGCGACGACACTGGAACAAGCGATTTTCGCCGCATTGCCAACGAGATTGCCCAGCTTCTGGTCTACGAGGCGAGCAAGAACTTTGTGACGGAGAAGAAGGTGGTGCAGGGTTGGGCAGGGCCCGTGGAGGTGGACTGCCTGCAGGGCAAGAAGGTCACCATAGTGCCCATACTGCGCGCAGGTCTTGGGCTCATGGACGGGGTCTTGAGTATGCTGCCCGGCGCCAAGATCAGCGTTGTGGGCCTCTACCGCAACGAGGAAACCCTGGAGCCTGTGGAGTACTACGCAAAGTTCGCCTCGGCCCTTGAGGAGCGCCTTGCCATTGTGCTCGATCCCATGCTCGCCACAGGCGGCTCCCTGATAGCTGCCCTGGATCTCTTGAAAAGGCGCGGGGCACGCCACATCTGCTCCCTGCACCTTGTGAGCGCACCGGAAGGCCTTGAGAAGGTCACAAGGGCCCACCCGGACGTAGATATCTACACGGCAGCCATAGATGATCATCTGAACGAGAACGGCTACATCATCCCGGGCCTTGGCGACGCAGGAGACCGCATCTTCGGCACAAGATAGGAAGACGCTGTTTTCTCATTGCCGAGGCTGGGGCAGGGCTTTCATGTGCAGCATGGGGAAGCCCTTGTCCTCGCGTTTTGGAAAAGGATGCCGGTCTTTCTGCAAACCCCCATATCCTCTTCTTCATGTTGCGAGCAAAAACAGGACAAAAAGAAAATGTTTCCTGCAAGGTGCATGGTTTCTTTTGTACAATGTCGTGTACAAAAAGACAGAATCTTGCCAAAACAAGGGCAGAAAGAACGCAAGATGCAGGAAACAAGAGGCAATATGTTTGCGCAGGCTTGACATTTTTTTCCCTCTTGGGCAATTTTGATCAAATTCCTGTCGGGCACAGGAAATTCAAGGAGATCTTCTATGAAACGTATTCTGCTTGCGCTGGTGATGGTGTGCGCGCTCGCACTTCCCAGCGTTTCCAATGCTGCAAGCGGCATGTACCTTGCTCCCAAGTTCTTGATGACCGTACAGAACACGGGAACAGTGGACCGCGGCAACGGCATGGGTGGCCTTGGCATGGATCCCTACAGCCAGTTCACCCTTGGTGGCGCCCTGGCAGCCGGCTATGACTTCTGGCCCCAGAACATGTTCCCCCTGCGCGTCGAGCTCGAATTTGCCATGCGTGGCAACAGCGAGACCGAGTGGAGCGGTATTTTGGGCACTGGTGACATGACCTTCAATTCCACCACCCTTCTTGCCAATGTCTACTACGACTTCCACAACTCCACTGCCTTCACCCCCTATGTTGGTGCAGGTCTTGGCCTTGCCTTCAACTACTTTGGTGTTGACTGGAAATATCACGACGGAACCCCCGGCGGCAGCATTGACGACCGCCAGACCAACTTTGCCTGGCAGGTGGGCGCAGGTGTTGCCTACAGCTTCACCGACAACATGGCTGTCGACGTCGCCTACCGCTACCTCGACCTTGGCTACACCCAGGTCGACGGCCACTACGGCGACGTGGGTATCCGCCCCTACAACCACGAAATCATGCTTGGCCTGCGCTTCGGTTTCTAGGCCGCGCGGCTGACATATTCCTTGGTCCCCTGTCCTTCGTGATGGGGGACTTTTTTTGTGCCCAGAACATGGACCGATGGGGAAGGGCGCGCATGATCTCTTTCCCTTGCATTTGTTCGCTTTTGCATTGCCTCTTTGCCTGAACGGGCCTATAGTAGGTTTTGCGCCCGCTCATTTTTGTGGGCGATATCGTTTGGGAGGTCGGTCATGGCTATCGTCAAGGGAGAATTTTCCCTTATCATCAAACTCTTGGTTGGCATATTTGCAGGCGCGCTTTTGGGCATGCTGCTTGGCTCGAACGCCGACAGCGGCTTTGTGCAAAGCTGCATGAACGTGGTGGTTTCCCTGAAGCATCTCTTCGGGCAGATCATCTTCTTCCTTGTGCCCCTGGTCATCGTGGGCTTTATTACGCCAGCCATCATCCGCCTGGGCGCAAACGCGAGCAGAATGCTCTTCGTGGCTGTGTCCCTGGCCTACATCTCCTCGCTGGCAGGCGCCATCTTCTCCATGACAGCTGGCTACATCATCATCCCCAATCTGTCCGTAGCCACCTCCGCAGACGCTCTGCGCAAGCTGCCGGAGATCATTTTCCGCCTGGATATCCCGCCGCTCTTTTCGGTCATGACCGCCCTTGTGCTGGCGCTTCTCTTCGGTCTGGCCGTAGCGCTCACAAAGTCCGAGAGTTTTGCCAAACTCTTCATGGAGCTTGAGCGCATAGTGAGCAAGCTCATCAACCTTGTCCTCATTCCCGTTCTGCCCCTCTTCGTCGGCCTGTGCTTCCTCTCCCTCGCCTACGAGGGGCTTTTGAGCATCCATCTGCCCGTCTTCATCTCCATGGTGCTCATCGTCATCTGCGGCCACTTCATCTGGCTCGCAGTGCTCTACGGCATTGCCGGTATCATGTCCGGCAGAAAGCCATCCGAGGTCTTCAAACACTACCTGCCTGCCTACCTTACCGCAGTTGGCACCATGTCCTCGGCAGCAACCCTGCCCGTTGCCCTGCGCTGTGCACGCAAGTCCTCGGTTTTGAGCAAGACCATGACGGAATTCATGATCCCGCTTGGATCCACAGTGCATCTGTGCGGATCGGTCATCACCGAAACCTTCTTTGTCATGACCCTGCATCTCATGCTCTACGGTGCGCTGCCGAGCCTTGGCACCATGCTGGTCTTTTGTGTGCTTCTGGCAGTCTTTGCAGTGGGCGCTCCAGGTGTTCCCGGCGGCACTGTTGTCGCCTCCCTTGGTATCGTGACAGGCGTGCTCGGCTTTGACGCCAATGGTGTCGCACTCCTCATCGCCATCTTTGCCCTGCAGGACAGCTTTGGCACAGCCTGCAACGTGACGGGCGACGGCGCCCTTGCCCTCATGATGGAAGGCCTGTTCAACAAGCACGGCGAGCTCGGCCCCTTGCAGGGGGAAGAGGAGGCCACAGAAGCCTAGCCGTACCCCGATTCTGACTAAAAAAGGGCCGAGGTTTTTCCAATGGAAAGACTGCGGCCCTTTTTTGTCGCAAAAAAAGTGCTTGACTCTCGCTTTGTGAAGGCTGTACCAAGGGCGCCCCATTTCCCTGTTTTTCCTGTTTTTCCTGTTTTTCGCACGCATTTTTTCGGAGGCGTGGATGGAGCCTGATACCCTTGCCCTCGTACGTTTTTGCATAGACATGGCCTGTGTCGCAGCCTTTGCCCTGTCAGGCGTGCTCGCGGCCAGAGACCGCAAGGCGGAACTGGATCTTTTCGGCGTGGTGGTGGTTGCCGTGGTCACGGCCATTGGCGGCGGCACACTGCGTGATGTCCTTCTCGATGTCCCTGTCTTCTGGCTCGAGGACACCACCTTCATCTACTGCCCCATCATCGCGGGCCTCATAGGCTTTATGTTCACAGCAGGGCGCGTTCACCCGAAGATCGATCTCATGGTCAATGTACTCGACGCCATAGGCCTTGCCTACTTTTCGGTGCTTGGGGCGGACAAGGCACTGCAGATTGGCATGAGCCCCATGACCTGCGTGCTCATGGGCGTCATGACTGGTATATGCGGCGGCATGATGCGCGACACCTACACAAGGCAGGTACCCTTTGTGATGCGCAAAAACGGCGAGATGTACGCAACTGCCGCTCTGATAGGCTGTGTTATCGTGGTCTGCGTGCCGAGAACAGAGGGATTGTGGGCAGGAGGCCTTGTCTGCCTTGCCATCAGGCTTGCCGCCATACGCTGGAAGATAAGGCTTCCAAGCGTAACCTGGTAGAAACGGGAACAAATCAGCTGGGCGCGAGGGGCTTCAAAAATGCAGACCTTGCACCCTCTTTTTTCGGGCCTTGATCTTTGCTCCCATTTGCGCAAAGGTGTGTAGGAAAGTACAGACTCTTGCGCGACATGCTTTTTAGCAGGTTTCACGCAAGGGGACTGCCATGGGGACGCATGTCCCGGAGGACGGCTATGGCTTTGGCAGACACAATTTTCGGAAAAAAAGGCGCAGTAGCATCGCGCTCTTTTTCCGTGTCCTGCGTTCCCTGAATTTTTGTGCGTGCGGTGGGACAGGTTGTCCCGCGTCGATTGCCGGACCCTGTGGTTTCATGCGCGCACAAGATGTCTCAAGTGTGATCAAATACGCCCCGGGAATCTGGCAAGAAGTTCCACCGCATGCAGGCAGATGCTTGAGAGTGCGGTTTTTTTGTACCCTTTGGCATTTGTCCGAAATTCAGGATTTTTTCAGGCATCTTGAAGGAGGGAAACATGAGGAACAACTTTCTTGCCACCACACCAGGCGTTATCATCGTGGGCGCATTGATTGGTGTTTTGGCCATCTTTTTGCAAAAAATGGGCAATCCCGGAAACATGGGCATATGCGTTGCCTGCTTTGAGCGCGATCTGTCTGGCGGCCTTGGCCTGCACAGGGCTGCCATTGTGCAGTATCTGCGCCCCGAAATCGTGGGTCTTGTCTTCGGTGCCTTTGCGGCTGCCATAGCCACTGGCGAATTCAGGCCAAGGGGTGGCTCCTCCCCCATAATACGCTTTGTTTTGGGCATTATCGCTGCCATGGGTGCCCTGGTCTTCCTTGGCTGCCCCTGGCGCGCCATCCTGCGCCTTGCAGGCGGTGACGCAAACGCCATCCTGGGCATAGCAGGCCTTGGCGTGGGCATCTTCATTGGCACGCTCTTCTTCCGCAAGGGCTACTCCCTTGGCGCAAGCCAGAGACAAAGTGCTGCCACAGGCCTTGTCTTCCCCCTCATCATGTTTGGCGTGCTTGCCCTCTACCTTATCTATCCCCAGATTCAGGGAGAGATCCAGTCCGGCCCCATCTTCTACTCCGTGTCCGGTCCCGGCTCCAAGCACGCTCCCTTCCTCATTTCCCTGGGCGTTGCCTTTGTCATAGGCATAGGGGCCCAGAAGAGCCGCTTCTGCACAGTGGGCGCCTTGCGTGACCTTTTCCTCTTCGGCTCGACCCACCTCTTCCTTGGGCTTTGCGCCATGTTTGCGGCAGCCCTTGTGGCCAACCTCGCAACCGGCGGCTTCAACTTCGGCTTCGAGGGCCAGCCCGTAGCCCACACCATGAGCGTGTGGAACTTCATGGGCATGGTGACTGCTGGCCTTGCCTTTGCCCTGGCAGGCGGCTGCCCCGGAAGGCAGCTTTTCATGGCAGGCGAGGGCGATGGTGACGCAGGCCTCTTCGCCCTTGGCATGATCGTGGGCGCAGCCCTTGCCCACAACCTCGGCACTGCAAGCTCTGCCACTGGCATTGGCGCCCACGGCATAGCGGCGACGATAGTCGGCCTTGTTGTGTGCCTTGCCATCGGCTTTGCCCATATCCGCAAGGCCTAGTGTCCCGTATTTCGGAAACAGAGAAGAACAAAGGAGAACAAGAGGATGAGAACCATTGACTGCAGAGGGCTTTCCTGCCCCCAACCCCTGCTCATGTTTACCGAGGCCCACAAGAAGGACAGCGAGAGCCCCATGGATGTTCTGGTCGACAACCCTGCCAGCATGGAGAACGTGAGTCGCGCTGCCCGCAAGAAGGGCTGGAAGGTCGAGGTCGTGCCCTGCGAGGAACAGGGTGCCGGTGTCGTGCGCCTGGAGCTGCGCAAGTGAGTTTCAAGGCAGCCTTTGCAAGGATTTTCGGAGCCGGAAAACCGGCTACCGAAAAATCCGCGCCTTTGGGCAGTGCCCGCAGGAAGGGGGGCTCTGCCATGGAGCAGGGCTTCCTTGTCTTCGAGCAGACAGGAGACGTCATCTCGGCTGAGAGGCTCTTGAGAAAGCAAGGCTTTGCAGTGGAGGTCAAGGCGCCTCCGGCCGCTTTGCGCAAGGGGTGCGATATGGTGGTGGTCTGCCCCATCATGGCGCATCTGAAGATTCGCGCCCTTCTTGAGAAGGAGGGCCTGCATCCTCTCGACTACGTGCCTGTGTCCGATCCGCTCCTTGCGCCAGTGTCCCTGTTCCAGGTCACGGACTTTGGCAAATGGTTCATGGTGCGGGCAGCAAACATGAAGGTGACAGTGGAGAAGGAAAGCGGGCGTATCGTGAACGTTTCCGGAGGAGGGTGTCCGGACGTGCCCTATCTCGCAGGCCTTTTGCTCGGGAAAAGCCTTGACGAGGCGGACGAGCCAAGGCTGTACGGAAAGACCCTCTGCTCCTATGCCCTGCAAAGGGCCTTCGAGGAGGCTAAGCGCGTATGGCGTGGCTAGTGTGCGGGACCATTCCCGATCCTTCCCTGCCCCTAGGCTGGCAGACCCTTGCCTATGATATTGGAGAAGGGTGCCTCATTGGGGATGCGGATTTTGCAAGGCTTCATGTGCAGCGCGGAACCCCCACCCTGTATGCGGCATGCCTTCTTGCCTGCAGGGTCCTCGGTGTGGAAAGCCCCAGGGCGCTTTTTGTGGGCGACATTGGCGATGGAGTTGGCAGTGCAGCGCTCTACGCAGAGCTTTGCGCAAGGCTTTCCCCAAACGCGGACGAGTTTTCCGGCATCACCTTCCACTACCTTTTTCCGGATCTGGACGGGCACAACAGGGTGCTGGCAAGCCTTGAGGGGCATGCCAGGCGTCCCATGCTCGTGGCGGACGCAGGCTTCATGTACGCTGCCAAGATGAGCGGCTACGCAAGGGAATACGATCTCTTTACTCCTGATGCAGGCGAGCTGGCCTTTCTGGCGGATGAAAACGCGCCCCATCCGCTCTACACCAGGGGCTTTTTGCTGGACAGCGGGCATGAGGATGTGCCTGCCCTTGCCAAAAGGGCTTGGGAGTGCGGCAACGCGGCCCAGAACATGCTCGTGAAGGCCAGGGTGGACACCCTGGTTGTCGGCGGCGAGGTCAGGGGGAGAGTCGAGACTCCCAACGTGCCTGCCCTTGAGGCCATAGGAGGGACTGGCGACATCGTGGCAGGCCTTGTGTCCGCCATGCTGCACGCAGGCCTTGCCATGGAAAGGGCCTGCCTTGTGGCCGCACGGGCAGCCAGAAGGGCAGGGGAGCTTGCTTGTCCCACCCCGGCAACCCAGGTAACGGACATCCTTGCCCACATGGAGCAGGCAGTGGAAGAGACGCTTGCAAATACAGGCTGTTAGCTGACCCTGACTACGACAGAAGAGCGCCAGTCACACAAGGCGCAAAACAATGTCCCGGCATCGGGACAAGTATTTCCAGAAAAACGGCGACCGCCCAAAAGGCGATCGCCGTTTTTTCCCTTGAGCTCGCGGGTCTATACCGCTCACCGCTCCATAGACCTCCATGGGCGAACCGCGATATGGAGGATAGGCAGTATTGTGCTTTCCGGGCGCATCCAACGGTGTTTTCGAAATGTTGCCTTCGAAATGCAGTCTTCGATTGGGCAGCTCAGGGCAAATCCTAGGTCGTGTTGACAAAATCCAAGGGAGAACGGTCCTTTGGGGAAATTGGTATGCCCAGAGCCCGCTTCACAGGAAGATAGTCACGTGATGGATGCGGGCGAAGGTAGGCGTGAACTCCCTCGCGCCACCCTGATGGACTATTCATCCATACTGATTTCCCGGCAGAATCGGGAGACTGTGTATAACATATTTAAATTACTGTTGAATCCACAAGGTCTAAATTTCCCTCTAATCCGATATTTGACATTTGCCCAAAAAATAGCTTAGCATCCATTTTATAGCATAGCCCTACTGCTGTTCGAGTAGCAAGCTTGGCTTCATGTATCCATTCAGTCACCTCTCCTGAAAGCGGCACCCTTTGTGGGCAAGTGTACATTCTGCCGGCTTGCTTACTGGCTTAGCTGGATGAAATGACTTAACCACGTGGAGTTGAATAAAAATTTCGGAGAGTGCTAAATCGCGGTTGGTTCTTTGGGTTTAGGTATCAAAAATATCAGTAACTTAGGTGAGCAACGCCCACCGTGAGTTACCACTCTCCAATGGTCATGCTTTGGGAAAGAACTTTCGGACACTGTTTCATTCAACCTAGTAGTCTACTGATGTTCTGTCACTTTCTAGGGGAAATTCACGGCATCCTCCTGAACTTTTTCTAGCTTTTATAAAGCAATGTACATTTGTGATAAATTGGCAGTAAAAAGTCGAAAAGCGCTGATATAAATTATAGGAGATATTATGAGCAAATTTACATTAGAAAAATCATGTGTTGATACAATTAATGAAAAGGTACTGTACTCACTTGGAGCTAAAAAAAAGTTAGTTGGTAAGACTATCTTTAAACTTTCTCCGCAGTGGGAAAATTTTCTCCGTCTGCTCGCAAAAACTTCTCACCTTACAATTAGAGAGTTTTTGGATTCACTTGCAACAATTGCTCAGCAGGCGCATTCCAAGGGAGAGCTATTACTATCTTCTGAGCAGACAGAAGGCAAACGTATGAGTTATACTATCAGCAATGAAGCAAAAAAAACGTTTACTAAGTTAGCTCAAGAATATAGCACTACAAGAGATAATATTGTTCAAAGTACTCTTTCCTATATTGCTAATGAATTTAAAAAAAATTCATTAAGTATTCAGGAAAAAATAATGTATGGAAACATACTAAACGATGCACTTCATAAAATGTATAATATATATTTTTCTGAAGAAGTTTCAAATGCACGCAAAAAACTTTGTGCGGCAGGAGATCCATCGTTTTCAGAAGTAGATGAAAAGCTTGTTTATATAGAACAATTATCAGAAATAGACTTGTATTTGGATAATTATATTAAAGAAAAACAAAAAGAGCTTGTATAAGATTACAGTAATTATAATATATTAGATGTGCACAAAATATATATTGGATCAAGTAACTAAGAGTATATTTGCTTGTGATCAAGAAGCATATGAGAATAAGAGGATATCCGAAAACTAGCTCAATGATTACAGTATAGTAGATGAAGCTACCGTAGTGGTATTGTAGCTATAATACATGGTCCTCTACCTACAAATTGCCATTATGAAGAGCTAATTGCCTCATAGTATGCCAACAACGACTAATATCAATTCTACTAACATCGTGAATTTCCAGAAATCAGGCAACAGCTGACGTCAAAAATTGTATTCAACCATCGTTCTCAATGTATTGTAACTATTTGAAAACAAATGATTAACCTATTATAACCTAAGAGTTGAGCAAAAGTAGAACCATATTTTCTGGAGTGCTCAAAAGGATTCCTTATCAGAAAACTACACTAAGCCTGTGTAGGAGCAATCATCATTCGACA
>NZ_NFJC01000029.1 GCF_002159665.1 Desulfovibrio sp. An276 | reverse complement strand
ATACTCCCATGAGAAGTAAACTTCCTGTTGGATTTAATTTTTCTATAGCTTGTTTTATTGCACTTTGTGCACCTGATCCACCAACACATTCTATTGCAACATCTATTTTTGTTCTATTTGATACATCAGCTATATTAATTTTTTGTTTTACAAATGAAAAATTTATTAATTTATCATCATGTTTTCCAAAAATAAATAATTCGCATTCTGGTCTTAATTGATTTAATGTTAGAGCCATCATATAAGACATAGCCCCATCACCCCATATTCCAATTTTTATTTTTTTATTAATAGAAATTACTTTTTCTAATTTTCTTAATGCTTGACAACATACACTCATTAATTCAGTAAATACATACGGCCATATTGGATCATTAGGAATAGGTAACAACTCACGTCTATCTAAACACATTATTTCTTGACAAAAACCATCAGCATTGCTCGATCTAAAAAACGCTTCTTGTTTATAGTTACTTTCATCATTTAATGAATCAATTCCTCCAGGTAAGAGAACACAAAATGTACCTGATTTTAGTTCACCAGATGGATCACGTAATATCTCTCCTACTGCTTCATGAAATAAAGCTAGAGGTAATTTTTTTGCTAAAATTTCAGGAGGACGATTTCCTTGATAATATCTTTGATCTGCAGCACATATTGATAAATATCTAGGTCTTACTAAAATATCATTTTTTTTAGGATTTTCTATCACAAAACATGGTAAAAAAAGTCCAGGTCGTATAAGTCTAATAATTTGTTTAATCATAGTTTGCTTCCAATAAAAAATTTGCAATTCTAAGGTCATATTCTGTAGTTATCTTTATATTAAATTCATCTCCTTGTACTAATCCTACAGAACAATTATGCTCTATCAATATTTTTGCTGCATCAGTTACAGTTTCTAAATATTTTTGATCTAATGATTCATATATTTCTAAATATTTTTTTCGTTTAAATGTTTGTGGTGTTTGTCCTTGATACATATTTCTTCTATCTGGGATTTTAGAGATTAGAATTTTATCTTTAGACTCAACTATCGTATCCGTTGCAGGTATTACTGTATCAACAGCATCATATTGTTTTATTAATTTTATATTTTCTTCAATTACTCGTAAAGATACAAATGGTCTAGCTACATCATGTGATATAATTATATCATTATCATCAGTTTTAAAAATTGTTTCTATATATTTTACAGCTTTATACAACGACTCTTGTCTTGTATATCCACCTTCACATATATGTATATTTTTAAATCTTTCATCATTTAAAATATCTTTAGAATGACTCATCCAAATCGTTGGCGCTGCTACAATTATATGATCAATATTTGGACAAGATAAAAATTTATCTACTGTTAATTTTAATATTGGTTCACCACCTATTTCAAGAAATTGCTTTGGTATTGAATGTGCTTTCATTCTTGTTCCTGTACCACCAGCAAGTAATACTGCATAATTCATTGTATTTCTCCTTTCATGATTTTTTTAATAAATAAACATAGTCGTTTTGATGAATTTCCATCACATGCTAACATATATTTATTCCATAAATTTATATAGTTTACTTTTAAATTACGACATTTAATTAAAACATCTACAAGATCACTTTCATCTACACAAATTGTTTCTTTAAATTCTTTATCTGGTAAAAAATAAAGACTTCTTTCATTATTTATATAAATATCAATGTCAGGTATATAAAATATTATTGGACGATTAAAAATCAAAAAGTCAAAAAATATTGATGAATAATCTGTTATTAAAACTGATGCCCGAAACAGTGCCTCTGATTGAGGGACATCTGACCAATCTTCCCAGCCATTAAGATCTATAGGGGGAGGTGCCGTAGGATGCCCACGAAATGCTAGACGAACATTCTCTCCAAGCTTGTAAATTAACTCTTGTCGCAAAAATTTTGCATCTGGTAATTGCGGTAAATTGCGTATATTTTTTCCATAAGTACGATATGTTGGAGCATAAAGAATTGTGTAAATTTTGGGATCAGAAAAATTATATTTTTTAATAATAGAATCTAAACGTGGACTTCCAAAAATTAACATTCTCTCAAACGGCAAATGAAATGCTTTAGCATATATTTTTGCTGTTTCTTCAGAAGTACACACAAACCAAGAAATTCCTCTATGTATTCTTCTAATTCGTTTTTCCTCACTATCTTTATTATAATTTTTTCTTTTAGCATCAAAGCCAATTTTTTTATAAGCTCCACATGCATGCCAACAATGAATTAAACTTGTATTTTTACTAAGTTTTATACGAGCAGATGGTGATGTTGCATCTATAACAATTACTCGTGCTTTAGCTAAAGTTTTTAAATATTTATAAATATTATTTTTTAATTGTATTTGTTCAAGCAAAATATATGGCATTCCTTGTGCGTATAATTCTTTTGACAATGCTGTTATATTACCAAATTTATCATTATCAGATGACGATAATAGAACTATCTTATCCTGTTTAAATATATGTGTTGCTATTATATAGATAATATTTTCTTTTATTCTACGATATATAGAATAAATTTTTTTAGATAGCGATAGTATTTTTTTGAATGAGGATAGACTACTACGGAAGAACGAGACATCATGAGTCATAAGTCCTCTCTGCCTGCAATGCGACAGGTTTTACCTCTAGGATTGAGTCCACCAACTCTCGGAATGCTCCTCGTCCTCCACAGCTTTTCATCACAAAATTCGCCCTATCCTTTACAATCTCAGGCGCATCCCCCACAGTCACAGACACTCCACACATTCCAAAGACTTCCATATCCGGTACGTCATCCCCGATAAAAGCGACTTCCTCTGCTGTGACACCACAACGCTCCATAATCCCTGCCAATGCCATCCGCTTGTCCAGTTGCCCCAAGACAGCTTCGGTTATTCCCAAATCCTCAATCCTTTTTCTCAGCGCAGGGCAATCTCTTCCAGAGAGTATCGCCACCTGTATCCCTGCCTTCTGTAGCAGCCTGACTCCAAGTCCGTCCCTGGCATTGAAGCGCTTGAGGCACTCTCCCTCAGGACCATAATACAGCCCGCCGTCCGTCAGCACTCCGTCAACATCTGTCACAACCAGCTTGACATGCTTCAACCGTTCCAGAGCTTCTGCCATGCGCCGCTCACGGATCACAGTCCGTACTCTTTCCAGATCATCCTGCGTGTCGACCCCGACTCCCATCCTGGGGACCTCAAGCACACGAATTGGAATCCCTGCCTGTAAAAAACGCAGTTGTTCCAGTTTCTCCGCCTGTTCCAGAGGTGAAGCTGGCAAGGAGGAAAAGGCGCGCAAAGCTTCCCGCCTGTAGGCGTAGATCCCGATATGCCCCAAATACTCCCCAGTCTCGTTTGCCTCGCGCACAAAGGGTAGAGGGGCACGGCTGAAGTACAGCGCGTTGCCAGCATGATCACGGACGACCTTGACCAAGTTGGGAGACATGGCTTCTTCCTGGTTTATGGGGGAGCACAAGGTCGCCACCTGCACATTGGCATCCTGTGCAAAGACGTCCAGCAATTTTTCTATGGCCGAAGGCTCAAGCAGTGGTTCATCCCCCTGGACATTGACGTACACGTCAGCGTCTACAGTTTGCGCTACCTCTCGCACCCTGTCAGAGCCCGACTGACAATCGGAAGACGTTACCATCGCCCTACCGCCAAAATCTTGTACGGTTTTCGCAATACGATCGTCATCCGTCGCTACTATGATTTCATCAATATTGTGGACATGGGCGACCATCTCCCAGACACGCTGAATGAGCGACTTGCCGCAAATATCAAGCAAGGGCTTTCCCGGCAGACGGGTCGAACCATAACGCGAGGGAATAACAGCTACAGTTTTCATGCCCTACCCTCCTTTGCCAAGCGGTCAAAAGCCTTCAAGTCAGCGAGTAGCCTTGGTAACTCTTTCAGAGCCAACATATTTGGACCATCACAGGGAGCCTTGTCAGGATCCGGATGCACCTCCATGAAAATCCCGGCTATACCCACGGCCACTGCTGCCCTGGCCAGAACCGGCACAAATTCTCTTTGTCCCCCGCTGCAAGAGCCTTGAGCGCCTGGAAGCTGCACGGAATGGGTCGCGTCAAAGAGAACCGGCGCGCCAGTTTGCTTCATGATCTCAAGCCCACGCATGTCCACAACCAGGTTGCCGTAGCCAAAGCTTGTGCCACGCTCGCACAGACAAATACGCTCATTGCCTGTGGCTGTGGCTTTTGCGAGCACGTTTTCCATCTCCCAAGGGGCAAGGAACTGTCCCTTCTTGATGTTGACTGGCTTGCCCGTGGCAGCCACAGCCTCAATGAGATCCGTCTGACGGCAAAGGAAGGCAGGCGTCTGCAGCATGTCCACGACTTCGGCCACAGGTTTTGCCTGCTCCGGCAAATGCACGTCCGTCAAAACAGGAACGCCCACCTTGTCCCGGACCTCTGCCAGAATGGACAAGCCTTCTGCCATGCCCACGCCGCGAAAGGACGAACCGGAGGAACGGTTGGCCTTGTCAAAGCTAGACTTGTAAACAAAGGGCATGCCGACCTTCGCAAAGATCTCCTTCAAAGCAGCCGCCACTTCGAGGGCATGTATCCTGCCCTCGATCGCACAGGGACCCACAATGCAGAACAAGGGGGCCTTATTGTCCATTTGCCCTATGCTTTTGCCGTGAAATTCAAGCGCAAATCCCATGGCTACTCCTACAGGCCCACAGCGACCTTGACGGCAACTGCCATCTGGTACAGCACTTGGGTCACGTCCTTGACCAGTTGCAGATTCTTGGAATCAAACTTGGGCATGACCAAGATGCGATCCCCAGGCTCAATCTCCTGTCCCCTGGCACGTGAGACTTCACCGTTCAGGCCGACGATCAGGATGTTGCTGGAATCGGCACGGTCGGACAGCCCCCCTGCTCCATTCAAATATCCTTTCAGCTTGAGTCCCTTCTCCCAGGTGACTGCAGTGGGGATGAGCACTTCACCCGAAACATGGACCACGTCGGTTTTTCTGGGGATGATGATCTCGTCCCCTTCTTCCAGAAGGACATCGGAAATCTTGCCGTCTCTGGAGACGACCAGAACGCCATCTGGCTCCATCTGCGAGGCGCGCTGCACAAAATTCTGGATGAGCTCGGCTTCCTTGACGCGGATCTGGGCCTCATCGACGGAGGAGGACGTGGCAGTCAGAGCGCTTTGCTCAAGCCGACGCAAGGCGTCCTGAATAATCACCTTCTGTTCCGCTGCCACACTCTTGCGGCGGATATAGATGGAATTGATGTCCGCAAGCTCTGGTTCCACGGACACGTATTCCAATAGTGTTTTCAGCTTGGTTTCCTTGAGCACAGGAAAACGCGAGGCTCCGTGGATGGCGCCGGAGGCTGCCACCATGATGGTATGTCCACGAGTGTCCGCCACAAATTCCACCCTATCCCCATCCTCAAGACGCAGAGAACGGAAGTCCTTCAAAGTCACATAGACATTATAGGGAGCGCCATTGCGAGTGCCGACCACGCTTACGTGGGAGACGCCGTTCATGGGCATGGCGTAGGTCAACAGATCCCTGCCCCTGGCAGATCCCAAGAATTCGTAGCGAGCTGCCTGACGCAGCATGCCATAGGCAGCCACGGACATGCCAAAGGATTCCACCAATATGGTATCTCCATCCTTCAGGCGAATATTGGGCAGATCGCCGTAGAGAATATACTTGTAGAGATCCACGCGACCTATGGTCTTCTTGCCACGCAGTATCTTGATATTTCTGTAGCTTCCCTGCTCTGGCAGGATTCCCCCAGCCCTGTCCAGATAGGACATGACGGAATCCTGGGGACCACCGGCGTAACGGCCTGGATTTGGCACATTGCCGGCTACATAGACAGCCACAGGCTGGGCGCTTTGCAGGTTCACGTAGATGTTCACGTTTTCCGGGAATACGGCAGTCAGCTTGGAGCGCACAGCCTGGGACAAGGAGCTTTGTGTCAGCCCAGCCACCTGCACTGGTCCCACTTCCGGCAGGAAGATGTTGCCCTGCTGATCCACGAAAAGCACGTCGTCGTAGCTTCTTGCCCCCCAGATGCGGACAGTAATACGATCACCTGGCAGAATGACGTAGTCGCCATTCATGCCGCTGCCATAGGTAGAGGCAAAGTTTCCCTGGAAAAGGTTGGCGCCAAAGGGCTGCAGGCCTAGCGTCAAATCGCCAAGGTAGTGTCCCTGCGCCCAGGCAGGAAGGCCGGACGCGGACTGCTTTTGCATATCCTGGGGTGACATCTGTCCCTGGAGCATCCCAGCCTGACCGTACTGGCCAAATTGCCCATACTGACCAGGAAGTTGTTGCCCCTGCTGATTTGCCTGTTGGTAGCCGGAAGGCAGATAGGATGGAGGCCTTGTAGCCGGCATGCCTTGTATGCCCCCGTTTCCGCCGGGATTGGGGTTGCCGGATTTGCCCATGGTGCCACCATAGGTGGCCTGACTGGTTGCCTGATTGGCGGTCTGCTGCGGAGTGACTACCGCAAGGACAGGACTTGCCAGTGTCAGCATCAGGATGAGGGAAAGGAGAAGTTGGCTTTTCATGGCTAATATTAAAATCCCGCGTGCTCGCGCACGGCAGCGATAATCAGAGAACAAATCCCAACGATCACGAGAGCGCCTACAAACACAAAGAGCGTAAATAGGAAGGGACGTGGGTAGAGAGATTCATCGGGCAAGACAGGAACCTGGAAGGCGACCACGTAGCGGGACTGTGCCTCGGCCTTCACCCTGGCAGCCTCCAGCGAGGTCATGGCGGACACAAGCTGCTGACGGGCAAAATCGCTCTCGATCTGCAGATCCTCGTATTCTCCGGCAATGGAAGTCATACTCCCAGACTTGGCCTCGCCAGCCAGACGCAATTTTTCCGCCGCAAGCTGCTTTTCTACCGCGGCCAAACGAGCCCTCAGTCCCACCAAAGCCGGAGCGTCCTTGCTCATGTAGGTGGAGGCCTCGGCAATCTGAGCCTTGGTCTTCACCACTTCGCTTTCCAGCTCACTGACAATGCCCTGCAGGCCTCCGGCGGTACTGGTCGGATCCAGCATGCCGCTGCGATCCCTGAAATTCCGCATGGCTTCCTGGGCCTTGCTTACCCGTCCTTCTGCAGTTTTCACCTCGCGCATGGCGAGGGTAATGGCGTCATCCTGAGCCCTGCGGCTCATGGCGTTGACAAGGGCCTCGCTCTTGGCGAGCACTGCTTCCGCAAGCTTTTTGGCTACGTCTGGCTCGTAGGCCTTGACGCTCAACGCGACTATGCCTGTTTCCGGATCCAGGGACGGCTTTACAGCCCATTGCCAATAATCAAGGCGTTCATCGCGCGTGGCGTCCGACTCAAGACGGCTTATGATGTCGTAGTCGTGGCTTGCGAAGTGAGCAAAGATGTGCAGTTCCTTGTCTACTGCCTCCATGATGTCCGGAGACTGGATATACTCGGTCACGATGTTGACATCCGTGCCGATGGTGGAGCCCGCTGGCAACAGCATTGAAGCCAGTCCGCCGGTGTCAATCACGCCGTTCTCGGCCCCACGCACCGCGAAGCGGGCTTCCGCTATGTACATGGGGGAAGCCCACAGGCCGAAATAGATAAGAGACAGAAATGTCGGCACAAGCAGGCAAAAGAGCACAAGCTTCATTCTAGGGGACAGGCGCGAGGTTATCTTCTCGACAGTCGTGACTACCGGATGAGCAGTCAGGATCAGATCGGGTATGACAAGCTTGCCTCCTCGACTGGTGGCAGGCTTCCCATCCTCTTTTTTCTCAAGGTCATTTCCTGCACTGGCAGAGGGAAGGTTCCGCTTGTCCTCACCAGCAGACTTTGCAGGAGACCCTGCATTAACCTTGGTCTGTGACTGGTCCGCAACAGACTTCTCGGCCCCAGTAGGCTTTGCTGTGGCCGCTGCCGGCTTGTTCGCTGGCTGTGCAGGAGCCTTGCCTTGCGCGGCCGCTGCAGGCTTTGCTGGAGATGCGGTTGAAGACTTCGGCGTTGCCGAGGCCTTGGGCTGAACTGGAGACGCAGCTGTAGCGGCCCCCACTGGCCTTGCTGTTGAGGTCGCGGACTTGCTCACTGTTGTAGATTTTGCGAGCGCAGCAGTTTTGGCGTCGGGCTGGACAGAAGTCGCAGTAGTGCCTGCGGGCATTGTGGATTACTCCTCTGGCTTGCTCACTGTTGCAGGCTTTGCGACTGAAGCCGCAGCCGAAGCCCTGCCTTGCGCAGCTGCCGCAGGCTTTGCAGGACTTGCTGTTGGAGTCTTCGGCGCGTCCTTGGGCTGAACTGAAGACGCTGCTGTTTTATCAGCCAGTGGGGGCTTTGCCGCGGCCACTGCAGGCTTGCTCACAGATACCGGCTTTGCGGGCGCAGCGTTCGGAGCCTTGTTCTCCCCAGCTGCCACAGCCGCAGGCTTCACAGGCGCAGCTGACGCAGCTTTGACTGCCTCAGAAGCCGTGATTGTCTTGTTAGTGTCCGGCATTGCATATCCCCGTATACACGCGCAGAGCGTCTGTCAGTTTGTCATACACAGTCAAAATACCATTGTTCAGAACAGCCGCGCTGTCACAATTCTTGCGGATGGTGGCGACGCTGTGAGAGACGACAACAAGGGTCGCGTGCGCCTTGCGCTCCGCAAAAAGCTTCTCAGCCTTGGCCCTGAAGGAGGCATCGCCAACAGACCAAGCCTCGTCTATGAGGTAGAAATCAAAGCCTATGGACATACTGAGGCCAAAGGCCAGCTTGGAGCGCATACCTGAAGAATAGGTTTTCACGGGCATGTCCATGTAGGGGCCAAGCTCTGTAAAGTCCTCCACAAAATCCGTCACTTCCTGGATGTTCGCGCCGTAGATGCGGCTGGTGAAACGAAGATTCTCCCTTCCTGTCAAACTGCCGTTGAAACAACCGGAAAAACCTATGGGCCAGGAAACTCGTCCCTTGCGAACTATTGTGCCTCTATCGGGACGCTCTGTGCCGCTGATAATACGGATAAGCGTAGATTTTCCCTGTCCATTCAAGCCCAAGATCCCCATATTTACACCGGGACGAAAGGTGATGCTGACGTCGTAGAGGACGTCCTTCACCTTGCCGTGGGGCAGACGATAGGATTTATAGATATGGGAGAGCTCAATCACTTGATTTCCCTCCCGCGAGCATAGCGCTCAAGAAGCAGGCCAAGACTGATGGAGACAAAGCACCACACGAGTATGTAGCCTATGCTGTACATGGGGGGAGCGCAGGAGGCCGAGAAGCCGTAGCGCTGCCACTCGATGATCTGGGCCACGGGATTGTACAGAAGAGGTTCCGAAAAACGGGCAGGCAGCTCGGACACCTGAAAGAACAGTCCAGAGGCAAAAAAGAGAAAACGCATCAATATGGGGACAAGTCTCTCCAAGGTAGTCCAAAAACGCGCTAGGGAGGCGAAAATCAGCCCCACGCCCCAGCCAAGCAGAGGCGCCACGAACAGGGTGGCTGCAAGGGATTCTAGGTGGCGCAGTTCCACAGGCTCACCCAAGGCAACACCTATAGAAAGAAGAATGCCAGCACAAAGGAGTTGGGTGCCCCAAACCACGATGAGCCTTGCGATCATAAGGTCTAGTTCCGTCACTTGGGGAAAGGTCAACAATGCCTGATTGGCACGCACAGCGGTCATACAGCGCACTGCAGTATCACTGAACATGTACCAAGGGATAAAGCCGCAGAGCATAAACACGGCCATGCCCATGCCGTGGGGCGCGTGTGCCCCGAGAAATTCACGCATTCCCCAGAAGACTGCGATATTGAACGCAGTCTGGATGATCGCCCAAAGATACCCCAGCCTGGTATTGCCGTAGAGGGTGTGTACCTCGCGCATGGCAAGGGCGTAGATCACCCTGCCCTGCACTGTGAGGGCAGACGAAACTGACGGTGTGGGAACTGCCTGGGTCATCTCGGCATGTTGTCAAAAATGGTGGGGATGACGCGCCAGCCATGCTCTTCCTGGCAGACTGCTGCCCTGTACTGCATGGCGCCCTGGACGATATTGATGGGGCGGCACTGGTTGCCAAGACCCGAGATATAGGTTGAGCCGGCAGTCACGGTGACAGCGCCGTAGGGACTTTGGGCAAAGGGCTGTGCTACACCATTGGGAAGCCCGGCCACCTGTTCCGCAAAGGTAGGCGTCGGGGGAACCTCTGATTCCAACGCACTCTTGCCAGAGCCACGCAGGGCGCAGGCAGGCAAAATGATGCAGAGAGCCAGCACCAGCGCAAGTCTGGGCACAAGAATAGGCATACGCATTATTCTACCCCCGCGCGCAGGCAGTCGTGCACATTGAGGATGCCAACAGGCCTTTCATCCCTGGTCACAAAGAGGGAGGTGATCCTGTTTTTCTGCATGAGCCTAAGCGCTGCCACCACAAGGGCAGATTCGGGCACAACAACCGGTTCACGAGTCATGACTTCGCGTGCCTTCTTGTCCATGAGCCCGGGCCCCATGTGACGGCGCAGGTCACCGTCCGTAATAATGCCAACAAGGTGCTCGTTCTCAAGAACACCGGTCACCCCAAAGCCCTTGCCTGTCATGGCGCACAGGACCTCGGACATGGGACTTGAGCCTGAAAGAAGAGGCATCTCGTCGCCTGTGTGCATGATTTCTCTAACAGTGAGCAGCTTGCGTCCCAGGGAGCCCCCAGGGTGCCAGCGATGAAACTCCTCTGGCGAGCAGCCGCGGCGGCGCATCAATGTCAGGGCCAGCACGTCGCCCAGGGCCATCTGCAATGTCGTGGAGGTGGTGGGCGCGCAGTCCAAAGGATCCGCCTCCGGCACAAGGGGAAAAAGCAGGGTATGGGTCGCGTGTCTTGCGAGCATGCTGTCCGCGTTGCGGGTGATGGCTACGAGGGGCAGGCTTCTGCGAACCGCGTACTGCACGATGTCCTGCAGCTCGCTCGTATTGCCGGAGGAGGAGAAGGCGATGACTGCGTCACGGGGCGTGAGCATGCCCAAGTCACCATGGCTTGCCTCGGCCGGGTGGATGAAATAGGCGGGCGAGCCGGTTGACGCCAGAGTAGCCGCAACCTTGCGGGCCACATGCCCACTCTTGCCCATGCCGGTGACGGCTATGCGCCCCCTGATGTCATAGAGGCAGTCCACCACCTCGCAGAAAGCGGGGGTGAGCCCCTGCGCCATCAGAGTCAGGGCATGAGCCTCCTGTTGCAGGACGGAAGTGGCAAAAGCCACTTCATCCCTGCTTTCCTGCTTGTTTGCAGGACAAAGGGCCTGAGTGCCCGGTTCAATGAGCTCTGACATACGGATACTTTCCCCCCACAAAGAGCACGCAAGACCAACTTTCTGGTACGCAATGCTCTGTATGATTGACAGTTATACTGTCAGTAAGCGGAAGTTCACATCATCCTAAGCAAGAGCATGGGAACAATGTATTTTATTCACTTGGAGCAGGTTTGATCGAACGTTTTTTCAAGCGGGTGTGAGGTTGCAAATATGCCCCGTTAAGTGTATGCAACAGCAAAGTTCAACTGACAGTATAACTGTCAATTTCTCGGGCACTCTTTCCTGAAACTGGCTTTGCACATGTCCCCCAAGGTAAGGTTTAATGGGGCAAGTATCTGTTTTCTCAGATGGACGCAGGTTGTGGCTTGGATCTTTCTTAACAAGGCAGAAAAGACATCTTGTGTGCTGTGACCTGTACTCTCTTCAGATTCTGTGCTCACTCTTGAGATCAACGATTTTCTGAGCACACGAAAAGCTGAAAGCTCACACGTAGACGCTTCTCTGCATTGTCAGAGAGAGGTAGTTCCTAGAGAGTGGTAAATCGCAATTGGTTTTTCTGGGATAGACATCAAAAATATCAGTCACTTAGGAGAGCAATGCCATCGTGAGTTACCACTCTCAGTTCCTGAATGATGGCATCCATCAAAAGACAGCGCAGATGCCATGGGTAGTTTATGAAGACGTAGCTGTTGAACATTCCGCGAGAGCCTTCCGTGCCTTGCAGCGTAATGCGGCAAAGGGGAACAGACCTAGCCGTACGTACAACACGAGACCGCCAAAGCGGTTTGTCAGAACGCATGCTGAAGATGTTGCGCAGACTTGCCAGCATCTATCATCAATCCAAGTCCTTCCCCAGTCTGTGCAAGATTCCATCAATGGCCGTGTCGATCCCCTCCGGGGTGTAGAAATTGCCGTTGACAAGGGCATGGGTCTTGAGCACACGTTCAAAATCCGCCAGGGCGTCCCTTTTGGGCGCCCTTTTTTGTTGCCAGAAATCGTCCAGGGACATCTGCTCGCTGTTTATGGCAAGACCCTCCATGGCGTAGATGGCCGTGCCCACGCAGTACACGGGCTTGCCCAGACGCAGGGCCGTTATGCCAATGGTGGAATTCAGCACAACTACCCCAATACTCTTGTCCATCATGCGGTTGGCCTTGGCTCCCTCCACAAAGTGGACGCGCTCGCGTATCCCGCAGGCCTTGGCAAAGGAGTCAATGAAGGTGGCGTAGTCGATGAGACCGTTGTCCAGGGGGTGGTTGCGGATAATGATATGGGTGTTTCCCGGTGCTGCGGAAGCAAAAGAAGTCAAAACGCAGGCTATGGCCTCCTTCATGCCGCTGTAGGGAGAATAGCGTCTGACCTGCGAGTCCGAGTCCAGCTGCAGGGGAAAGAGAAAGTAGGGAGCACGGGAGCGATAGGCAGCCTTGAGCTCCTTTGCCGAGCGCTTTTTTCTGCGGGCTCGGGAAAGGACACGCAGAAACCACCCCCATACCTCGTGGCTCGCGCACTGCGGACGATGGGTCTGGAAATGCCAAAAGAAGGGCCACATGAATATGGTCCCGGCGTAGTGCCCTATGGCCATCCAGGTCTTGTAGACCTGGGGGTTGCCGAGCTTTTTGGGAACGGCTGGAGTCGGACAGGTTGCGGCAAGACGAGCCATCTCCTCCCTTGTCCCGGGCAGGGAGGAGAGGCCGTTGACACCACCGGATTCCATGGTGATGTAGTCCGGGCGAAGATACCCTTCCTCGTAGGCCCAGACCCTGAGGCCTCGAAGCTTGGCAAGAAGAATTGCTTCCCTATGCAGGGGACGCCAATCCCCAAAGACATGGAGGTCAGTTACTTCTTCCCTGTCCATGAGCTCGGCTATCCAGGCTCCCCAGAAGACGTTTTTCTTGTGAAAGCGCTTTGTGTTGGCCAGGGGCCAGTCCCACACGTCGCCGCCGCAGGAGTTGACACGGATGACCCTGTCCCCCTGCTCTCGCAAGGCGCTTCCCAGTCTGCGGAAAAAGGGGCCGTGTGGCCCCTGGAGGAAGAGATGTGTTTTCATCAGCCTCTCCGGCGCAGTTTGTTGCGTATGAAATTGACAAATCTGGCCCAGATACGGCCACGCATCTGTCCGTTGGGCTGCAGCAGACGAAAACAGACATCCTCCGCCCTGCAAAAGTTTTCTGTCTGCCAATCGTAGTAGGTGGGGTACAATAAGAGAGTGCCCGCCACTAGCTCATCCAGCGTGAGATGCGCTGTGCGCCTGGGAAATGTCTGCGTATCCTCTGTAAGCCCCCAGCCCGCATAGAAGGGACCGCCATAGGTACAGACTTTGACGCCACGCAAGAGAGCCTCAAATCCTGTCTGTGAAGTCAAAGTGTGCACCTCGTGTACCTTGGGTAAAAGCTGCCCCATGGGATAGTTGCGCACAATGATGTCTGCGTAACGCAGGGCAATCTCCTCCGCTATGCGTCCTTTTCTGTTTCCTCGCTCCACATCAGGATGGGGCTTGTAGATGATGAAGGCATCGGGCCTTTTCTCCCTAGCCCTTTGCAGGAGAGACAGATTATCCATGCCAAAGCCGCCCTTGCGCACAGAGGCGTCATCCTCCACCTGACCTGGCACAAGAACTATTGTCTTGTCCTCCGGAAGGTACGGCAGAGAGATGTCTGTGAGGCCTGTGTTGTACTTGGTCAATCCCTTTTCCAGGATCAGAGAACGCAGGGAAGCTGCTCGAGCAAGCAATACGTTGTGGTCTGGATGGTCTGGAAGAGTATTGAGGAGGTCTTCCAAACCGCTTGGCCGCGTGGGATCGTAGTAGATCCCCTTGCGGTCCACCACCAAGGAATAAGGCCAGTTGAAATCAGAGCCCAAGCCCACGGAACGAATAAAACCATCCTCCATGCGAGCCAAAGCCACGGACTCCCTATCACACTGTTGCTGCAGCGCATCGGTCACAGCAGAGGACCAGACAACAACCTCCCCTCCCCTAGCCTTGGCCTGTGCAATGGCTCGTTTGGGATTGCGGAAGAATGCTGTTTCCCCTCCGGTGGATTTCAGATAGGCCAGGGCGTAGGGCTTCTTCCACCAGCGAAAGCCAAGGCAGGCGTGAAACGTGCGGTTGCGCTCGTTTTGCCTGCGCTGCTCTGCCAAGAGGCTGATAGTCTCGTGGACATCGCAGCGCTCTTCCCGGATGGGATTCACGTAGCGAGCGTAGAGCATATAAGCTGCGGCAAAGACATCCTCTAGACTCCGCCTCCTGGTTCTGCGGGGACAGATTTGCTTGTCTATCGTTAGTCCCCATCCTGCATAGAAAGGCATGCCAAAGCAGTGCACTTCCTTGCCGAGCATGAGAGCCTCAAAGCCCATCTGCGAAGTGACTGTGTAGACCACATCCGCCTGTGCAAGTAGAGAGAGGGGCGAACAGTTAAGCGAGATGATCTGAACGCCACGACTTTTTGCATAGTCAGCTAGAAAGCCATGCTTCTTCCTTGCTATAACGTCTGGGTGGGTTTTGACTTGGATACTGTCACGAGGATACAACGATAGAACCTCGTCCAGCATGGCCTTGAAGCTAGCTTCAGATGCCATGCCAAGAGAGACACTGGCGTCTCCCACAGTCTGATCGAGAACCAAGACATGAGGACTTGGAGCATTTCCCCAGAGGTCGCTGGAGATATCTGGAGCGTGGTTGTACTTGCTTAAATGGTAGCGATTGATATCCTTCATTGCGCGGCGAGCTGAGTCCAACAGAGCTGGGTTCTCCCAATCTGAAGAGTTAAGAAGATTTTCCAGATCCGAAGGCTCGGTTGCATCGTAATAGATGCCTGTATGATCTATCACTAGGGATAGTGGTTGCACTCCCGAGCAACCAAGATCAAGCGAGCGCAGAAAACCATCTTCAAGGGCTATATAGGGGAGATTGTGTTGAGCTGCATAACGTCGTGCTTTGTTAGCTGTAATTTTATGTCCCCAACCAATAGTAAAATGGTATATATCGTTATTGTTTTCTTTGTATTTCAAAAAAACTTTTACTATATGTAAAGGTATTTTTTTTGAAAAATATATTATCACAGCAAATATTTTTTATTTTTATGTAAAAATATTATATATAAATTAAAAATCTTCAGGATTTTTAATTGACCATTCTATATTTGATTTGATACAATTGGCAGGAGTTCCTGCTAAGATAGAATTTTCTTCTTTAAATTTTTTATTAACAATGCTTCCAGCCGCTACACAACAACCAGAAGGAATATATGTACCTTTTAGTAATGTAACGCCATACCCAATCCAAACATGATCACCAATATATACTGGCTTATTTATATTTACTATATTTTTATCTTTATTAAAGATTGTATGTCCATCAGAGCACATGATTTTTACCTTATCATCAAAAATACAACCTTTTCCAATAGTACAAAAGTTATGACCATATAGATTAATTTTAATCTCATCTCCACAAATACAACAGCCATCATCAATGAAACACCCCCCCCCACAATGAAATTTATTACTTATAAATAAGTTCCCAAAACGAGAATTGCCAATATGAATATATCCATTTTTATGTAAACGAAAAATCGATTTATTGAATATAGCTTTTTTATGGATCCATATAAGATTACCAGTTCCATCAAATATAATAGATAAGCCAGGTATATCTTTGCATGAGGAATTAGCAGGATAAGTCATTTGTTTTTCTCCCCAGATAACAACGTTAGCCTCTGAGGAAAATTCATTATATCCTGTAAAGAATTTTTTCAATTCTTCAACTTTTTGTTTACTCCGCTCACATGGAAGTAGTTTAATTTTTCCAGAAAAAATATCGTTTACTCTATCAATTCCAATACTATCTTTACCTGGGATATTTGAGCCGGTAGCATGGTCAATATATCGGAGAATATACTGCTCAAATGTATTACTTTCATTATAAAATGCATAGCGACAATCTGATGTAATAAAATTGAGTCCTAAGTGTTTTATCACACTAGGATATATAGGAACATGAATATGATGTGAAAATGGAAATAAATCATTATAATCACATGAATCACTACGAATTTCTAGTAGACTAAGTATACTATTAGCTAACCATATAAAATAATCGCGTGTTGGATGGTTTACAGTTACGCAGATCTGTTTACTTGTAAGATACTTTCGAATCCAATAAACAGATGGTATATCTATAAGAAACTGTTTTTCTCGCTCTTCAAGTGTAGAAAGTGTTTTTTCTACATTTGAAATCACAGTTTTATAGTCATAAAAGTCAGGATCAGATAAAATTTTAACAATATTATCATTAGATATACCGGCAGACAGGAGCTTATTAATATTTTCATCACCGTAAGGAAAAATACCAGAAGGAGCAATAGAATATTTTTTATTAGGACGAATCACAGGATTATATATATGTTGAGGAAAATATGCTGAAAGCCAAAAATTTGGTATGGAAATACGTATACAATCAGATCTTAATTTAGAACATATTGAATCTGTACAAAAAAAAGGATCAAAATCATGAGAAATATGCTGATATATAAAACAATCAAGTGATTTTAATGTATTATCATCAAGATATGTTTTATCTTTTATATATACATCCTTTATCTTAATTAATTCAAAATATTTAACGAACTCAGATTTCTCCAAAAAATGTTCAAGATGAGTATGTTGACAATTTCCATAAATCATACACTTTTTTTTCATTATTATGTCCTTTTATAATAATAATTAAAATTTTTATTTTTTTAGAAAATTTAAATAAATAGATCTTCCTTTATCCCATATCTTACGTGTTAATTGTGTTTTATAAAAATATCTTTTACAAAAAATAAATATATCTCGTTGCGTAGGATATGCCTCCCATAATTTTTTATTATTGCCGAAAAATAATTTAAGCATACTTAACCTTATATATTTAATAAAGCTACATTGTGTAATTTTAGACAAAGCAGTATTATATATTTGATTATTTTGATAGTTTATAGTATTTTTATTAACTGAATTAATTTTTGTAGCAATAATAGATATTTTAGAATTTTTCCATAATGGATCATATCCTTCGTATTTAAGAAGCAATTTTGTATCTGTAGTATGGGCACATAGCCACGACATAGGGAATATATAACTATCAAATGATTGGCTATTTAAATATTTTATTTTTTCATTGAAAATATTTATGTAATCATTACAAAATATATAAATATAATTTTGTGTAGATAATATTAAATTTAAATTTTTATCAATATCATTAAGTTCAATATCAGGTTCTATTTTATCATTTATATATTTATAACCTTTACACGTTGATATTGTTGCATCAGATAATAATAATTCACAAAAAGCAGGAAAAACTGTATTGATACCATGCCTATAAGGATTAAGAGTTTCATGTAAATAAGCAAAAATATTATTATGACATTTATATTTAACTTTTCTAAACACATATAAATCGATATCTACCCCTAATAAATCAGATATTATATCTCGACTTGTTCCTCTTGCTCCTAAATCAAACATTGCTACATTTTTATTTTCTATTATATTATAAAAATATTCTTTTATGTTTTTTATTTCATTACTAAATTCTTTTTTTTCAAGATATAAATTTACAAATTTAATAATTTTATTAAAATTATTTTTAATATCATCATTATATTTTAAATTAATAGATTTTAGTATTTTTTTAGTGTTTTCATCATTTTCTATATTGATATTAAATACTTTTTTTAAATAATCTTTTACATTTAATTGAGAATTATATAATGTTAATAATGTCATTCTTCTAGGATTATCTGTATATGCTGGTAGAGTTGATGTTCTTGAAAGATAAATATATTCACTTTTAGGAAGACTGTTTTTATATATTACTTTATTTATTAAATTATAAATATCGATTATTATTCTACTATCTCTTGATGTAAATAATACTTTATCATATTTTTTATTTTTAATATTATCAATTAACCATAATGTTAAACTTAATACAAACGGTCCTAAAATATAATATCCTAGAAGAGCAAACGAATTATTAATTATAGTACTTCTATCATATAAAATAAAGGGGTTATCAAAAATTTTATTTGCGATTAATCCAATATGAAAATTAAAATTTTTAGTCATTAAAAAATTCAATACTTGTGGATCAAATATTTTAGTTTGTTTTAATTGTTCTATAGCTTTTGGATATAAAAAAGGAATTATACCCAAATCTTTAGAACGTTCAATATCAGATTTAATGTTATCTCCGATAAAAATTGTTTCGCATGGATTATATTTTTCTTTCTTTAATATATAATTAAATAATGAACCATTATATTTTACATTGTTTACTTCACATGAAATATACAATTTCACATTTGATAGTTCATAACCATTTTTTTCTAAAATATTACGAATTACTATTTCTGGGAGATACATATCAGATGCTATAAAAATATTTTTCCCGTGGAATTTAGCTAAATTAAAATAATTCTGAATAGATTCCCGGGGGAAAAGCATCTGCTCTTCAATATTTAACTCTAATTGCTTTATTTTAGCTATTATTTCATCAGAAAACCCAGTATTATTTTGAATTTCTTTATATATATCATCAAAAGAAATCTCAATTTTTCCTTGTCTAGCAATATTTTCTGCTGCAATACGACTTTTAGAAAAATTAAAACTTCTTAATCCAGTTATTTTATATACATCTTCTTCTATTAAATCAAATATATCTGATGATTTTATTACTGGCCTATACAGCATTGTATCAAAAATATCAAATCCTATATTTTTTATTTGTTCATTTAACAAGTATCCAAGTAAAATTTCATAGTTAGTTTGATTATAACAATTAGCAAATGGAACCTGCACCAGTCTAGCTTGACAAAATTGAGCTGTATAACCTTGAATTGTTGATAATGATGGTAACCAATCTAAATATTGTAATTTATTTTCTATATTATATTTAATTTTTTTTAAGTATAAAAAACTATTTCTACAGTTATGTAAAAACCGTGTATTTACTTTATGTGTAATTATATATTTTAAAATTTTATAAGTTAATTGTTGATATTCATATGTTATTTTTTTTCCATTATTTAACCAATATGTTAATTTATCTAATCTATCAAGAGAAAATTTTGCATTAGGACTTTTACCAAAGCTAAATACAGGTACACCAATAACCATAGCAGGCATAAATATATTAGAATAAACATTTATTATAGCATCAACATATGGCATAACACGCAAAGTTATATTTGGATCTGACTCTCTATATTTTGATATATTTATGATACGTTGATTTTGTTCCAAAAAATTAATTTGTTCATTATCTAAGTGATGTTTTGAGTATACAATAGCACAATCTTCTGGAATTATTTTTAACAAATATTGAAGAACTTCAGAATTTGATGTGAATCCAGAATAATATTTAAATCTCAATGAAGGAAAATTTCCTGCATAAAGAATTAAATATTTAAATTTATGCTCAGGATCTAAAAATTCTCTGTTTATTTGTGTTTTAAATAATATATGTCTTTTAAAATTCAAACTAAATTTATTTATATCAATTATATCTTTTTCAGATAAAAATGATTTATTAATTTCATTAAAAAATATATCTGAATATCGTTTTTGTGATGTAGACACATTATATATTATATCAACATTTTGTTCAATTCGAGAAAAGCCAGTATGTGTACCTTCTAAAAAAATTGCGTTTGGAAAAATTTCATAAATTTGTTCTATACAACTTTCCCAATAAATTATAAAATCTGGAGATAAATTTTTTAATTTTTGATATAAAAAGTTTTTAATTTTTTTATTTACTTCATCATTAATCATTTTAGACATAATCATATTGATTGTAATGTTATTAATATTTAATATACCTTCAATTTCACTTTTTGAAATATTTATTATTTTAACACCGGTTTCTTTCAAATGTTCTTTTATGTTTCTTTTATTTAATATTATATCTAATCCAACAAAATAAACATTATTTTTTGTTTTTTTTAAATATCTTCCCAAATAATCTGCATTTAAATCATTTTTTGCTACAAAACTTCTATCATCAAACTCATTATCCATATCAATAAATGGATCCATATAATAAATAATATTCATATTTATTATTCTCCATATTTTATTTTATAAATTTCTGATGCTATATTAAAATCTTCTTCTGTATCAATATCTACTAATGTTATATCATCAAATGTAATAAGATATGGATTTATACCTATATGATATTTTACAGTTTCTATAGTTTGTCGTTTTAAAATAAAAGAGGACCATAATATTTCATATAAAGGAGGTAATTTTTGTGATACTTTATGCCAATATCCAAAATTAAAATTTAAAGGTATTCCAAAATTATTTATTATATGATGTCTTACTGTTTTTACAGCAATCATGCTATCATAACTATCTTTTATATCATTCCATTTTTCAATCATTATATCAAATTTATCAAACAATGGTTGTGTAACTTGTACCCACATTATATCTTCATTATCATTAGGAATTTGCTTTAATATATTTCCAATTAAATCTGGTTGTCTTATATTATTTCCTGTTAAATGATATGGACGTTTTAAAAAATTTGCTCCATATTTATTAACCAAAGGAATTACATCGTCACTTTCACTTGATATAAATATTTTATCACACTTTATACATTTTAATAATTGTTCCATTTTTATATCAAATAGACTTTTTCCTTTATAAAATGGTCTTATATTTTTTAATTTTACTCTAGTTGAACATAATTGAAGAGGTATTATTATTTTCATTTTATTTCCCTTACAATATTTTCTTTTAAATATTATGAAATTCTGACTTCATATTTATAAAAAATATTAAGTAGACAGTTTATTTATATTTCTATATACCTTAATTTCATCCAATTATATATGATACAACATAATGTCTTCAAATAAAAATTTAGTATATTAATCTATTTTTTTGATATTATATTCTAAATATATTATTATTTATGTTTTATTTGTAAAATAAAAATATTTTAAATATAAATATTTTTATAATATTATTTTGTAACATATAACAATAAAAAAATATTATTGACTTTATTTGACACATAAACATTAACAGATATAATTGACTAATAAAAATTAAGGTATAAGAAATTATTAATAAAATAATTTAATAAAATATATTTTTTAAAAGTATTTATTTGTTTTATTATTTATTATTAAATCTACAACATCTCTAAAAGCTCCACATCCGCCATCTTTTTGTATTACTATATCTGCTTTTTCTCTCACATATTTAGGAGCATCTTTAACTGTTATAGATACAGAACATAAGCAAAATGCTTTTACATCCGGTATATCATCACCAATAAATGCAACTTCTTTTGAAGTTACTCCATATTGCTTCATAATTTTAACAAGAGCTGTACATTTATCTAATTGGCCTAATACTGCTTCAGTAATTTTAAGTTCTTCTATTCTCTTTCTAAGCGCTATACAATCCCTACCAGATATAATTGCTACATTTATTCCTATACTTTGTAATAATTTTACACCTAATCCATCTCTTGCATTAAAGCGTTTAAAAATTTCACCATCTTGTCCATAATATAAACTTCCATCTGTAAGAATTCCATCAACATCTGTGACAATTAATTTTACACTTTTTAATCGTTCAATTGCTTCATACTTTTTTCTTTTTATAAAAACTTCTCTTACTTTTTCTAAGTCTTCTTGCGTATCGATACCTGTGTTTATAGTTGAAATTTTAATTACAGATATTGGAATACCAGCTTGAATAAAACGCAATTGTTCTAATTTTTCAGCATGTTCAAGAGGAGACACAGGTAAATTCACAAAAGAGCGCAATATTTCTCTTCTATATGCATATACACCAATATGTCTCAAATAATTCATTGTATCGTTTAATTCACATATATACGGTAAAGGATAGCGACTAAAATATAATGCATTTCCAATATGATCCAAAACAACCTTTACATTATTTGGATTCATTGCCTCTTCTTTGTTTATATGACAACACAGCGTAGCAACTTGAACATCATCCAGAGTGAAGACATTCAATAACTTCTCAATGTTCGATGATTCTAGGAGTGGCTCATCGCCTTGAACATTGACATATACGTCGGCGTCAACAATTTTTGATACCTCGCTCACCCTATCAGAGCCAGACTGACAATCAGCCGATGTCATCAACGCCTTGCCACCAAAGTCCCGCACCACTTCAGCAATGCGCTCATCATCGGTTGCCACAAAGACTTCATCCAAGCCATGGACGCGCGCAACAACTTCCCAGACGCGCTGAATGAGTGGCTTGCCACATATATCAAGCAAAGGTTTTCCCGGCAGGCGGGTTGACCCATAGCGCGCTGGAATGACAGCTACTGCTTTCATGCTCTTTCCTCCTTTGCCAAGTGATCAAATGCTTTCAACTCAGTGAGCAACTTGGGCAAAGCCTTCAAAGCCAACATATTGGGGCCATCGCAGGGAGCCTTGTCTGGATCCGGGTGCACTTCCATGAAGATCCCGGCTATGCCTATGGATACTGCTGCCCGAGCCAGGAGCGGCACAAACTCTCGCTGTCCCCCGCTGCAAGAGCCAAGAGCTCCTGGAAGCTGTACGGAATGGGTCGCGTCAAAGATAACCGGCGCACCAGTCCTCTTCATGATCTCAAGTCCGCGCATATCTACGACCAGATTGCCATAGCCAAAACTTGTGCCGCGTTCGCACAGGCAAATACGCTCATTGCCTGTCGCCCTGGCTTTTTGAAGCACGTTCTCCATCTCCCAGGGAGCGAGGAATTGTCCCTTCTTTATGTTGGCTGGCTTGCCCGTAGCGGCAACAGCCTCAATGAGATCCGTCTGACGGCAAAGAAAGGCAGGCGTCTGTAACATATCCACCACTTCGGCCACGGGCTTTGCCTGCTCAGGCAAATGCACATCTGTCAGAACCGGCACATCCACCTTTTCCCGTACTTCGGCCAGAATAGACAGTCCTTCGGACATACCCACGCCGCGAAACGACGAGCTGGATGAACGGTTGGCCTTGTCAAAGCTGGACTTGTAGACAAAGGGCATACCCACTGTGGCAAAAATCTCTTTAAGAGCAGACGCCACTTCCAGAGCCTGTGTTCTTCCCTCAATTGCGCAGGGGCCCGCAATGCAAAACAAGGGAGCCTGATTGTCCACCTGCCCTACATTTCTGCCATGAAACTCAAATACAAATCCCATATATTCTCCTTTCTTACAGGCCCACTGCGACCTTGACGGCGACTGCCATCTGGTACAGCACCTGGGTCACGTCCTTGACCAGTTGCAGATTCTTGGAATCAAACTTGGGCATGACCAGGATACGATCTCCTGGCTCAATCTCCTGTCCCCTGGCTCGAGACACTTCACCGTTCAGGCCGACAATCAGGATATTGCTGGAATCGGCACGATCGGAAAGACCTCCTGCTCCATTCAAATATCCTTTCAGCTTGAGTCCCTTCTCCCAGGTGACTGCCGTGGGGATGAGGACCTCACCAGAAATATGAACTACGTCCGTCTTTCTCGGGATTATGATCTCGTCTCCTTCTTCCAGAAGCACATCCGATATCTTGCCGTCCCTGGACACGACCAGGACTCCATCGGGCTCCATCTGCGAAGCGCGCTGCACGAAATTCTGGATGAGCTCTGCTTCCTTGACGCGAATCTCGGCCTCATCGACTGAAGACGAAGTTGCTGTCAGGGCACTCTGTTCCAGACGACGCAGAGCGTCCTGGATAATAACCTTCTGTTCTGCAGCCACACTCTTGCGGCGGATATAGATGGAATTGATGTCCGCGAGCTCCGGCTCCACAGACACGTATTCTAATAGTGTCTTCAGCTTGGTTTCCTTGAGCACTGGAAAGCGCGAGGCGCCATGGATGGCGCCGGAGGCCGCCACCATGATGGTATGACCACGGGTGTCTGCTACAAATTCTACCCTGTCCCCATCCTCAAGACGCAGGGAGCGAAATTCCCTCAAAGTCACATAGACATTGTAGGGAGCACCATTGCGAGTGCCGACCACGCTTACATGGGAGACACCGTTCATGGGCATGGCGTAGGTCAAAAGATCCCTGCCCCTGGCAGATCCCGAGAATTCGTAGCGGGCAGCTTGGCGCAGCATACCGTAGGCAGCCACGGACAATCCAAAGGATTCCACCAATATGGTGTCTCCGTCCTTGAGACGAATATTGGGCAGATCGCCATAGAGCATATATTTGTAGAGATCCACGCGACCTATGGTCTTCTTGCCACGCAATATCTTGATATTTCTGTAGCTACCCTGATCCGGCAGGATTCCCCCAGCCCTGTCCAGATAGGACATGACAGAGTCCTGAGGACCGCCAGCATAACGGCCGGGGTTTGGCACATTGCCTGCAACATAGACTGCCACTGGTTGGGCGCTTTGCAGGTTCACGTAGATGTTCACGTTTTCCGGGAACACGGCAGTCAGCTTGGAACGCACGGCCTGGGACAAAGAGCTTTGTGTCAGGCCAGCCACCTGCACTGGTCCCACCTCAGGCAGAAAGATGTTGCCCTGCTGATCCACAAAGAGCACATCGTCGTAGCTTCTTGCCCCCCAGATGCGGACAGTTATCCGATCACCGGGAAGAATGACGTAATCGCCATTCATCCCACTGCCATAGGTGGAAGCAAAGTTTCCCTGGAAGAGATTGGCACCAAAGGGCTGCAAGCCAAGCGTCAAATCGCCAAGGTAGTGCCCTTGAGCCCAAGCAGGAAGGCCGGACGCAGACTGCTTTTGCATGTCCTTAAGGGACATCTGCCCCTGAAACATTCCAACCTGGCCATACTGGCCAAATTGTCCATACTGACCAGAGAATTGTTGCTGTCCCTGCTGATTTGCCTGTTGGTAGCCGCCAGGAAGATAGGACGGAGGCCTTGTGGCAGGCATGCCCTGTATGCCACCGCTACCACCGGGGTTGGGATTGCCGGATTTGCCCATGGTGCCACCATAGGTAGCCTGGCTGGTTGCCTGATTGGCGGTCTGCTGCGGAGCGACTACTGCAAGGGCAGGACTTGCCAGTGTCAGCGTCAGTATAAGGGAAAGGAGAAGTTGGCTTTTCATGGCTAATATCAAAACCCCGCGTGCTCGCGCACGGCAGCGATAATCAGAGAACAAATCCCAACGATCACGAGAGCACCCACGAACACAAAGAGCGTGAACAGGAAGGGACGTGGATAGAGAGATTCGTCGGGCAAGACCGGAATCTGGAAGGCGACGACGTAACGGGACTGGGCCTCAGCTTTCACCCTGGCAGCCTCCAGCGAGGTCATGGCAGATACGAGCTGTTGACGGGCAAATTCACTCTCAATCTGCAAATCCTCGTATTCCCCGGCAATGGAAGTCATACTCCCGGATTTGGATTCGCCAGCCAGACGCAATTTTTCCGCGGCAAGCTGCTTTTCCACTGCGGCCAAACGTGCTCTCAGTCCCACCAGAGCCGGAGCGTCCTTGCTCATGTAGGTAGAAGCCTCGGCAATCTGAGCCTTGGTCTTCACCACTTCGCTTTCCAGCTCGCTGACAATGCCCTGCAGGCCTCCGGCGGTACTGGTTGGATCCAGCATGCCACTGCGATCCCTGAAAGCCCGCATGGCCTCCTGAGCCTTGCTCACCCGCCCTTCCGCAGTTTTTACCTCGCGCATAGCGAGGGTGATGGCATCGTCCTGAGCCCTACGACTCATGGCGTTGACAAGAGCCTCGCTCTTGGCGAGCACCGCTTCCGCAAGCTTTTGGGCTACGTCGGGCTCATAAGCCTTGACGCTCAACGCGACTATGCCTGTCTCTGGATCCAGGGAGGGCTTCACTGCCCACTGCCAATAATCGAGACGTTCATCTCGCGTGGCATCTCCTTCCAGGCGGCTTATGATATCGTAGTCGTGGCTTGCGAAGTGATCAAAGATATGCAGTTCCTTGTCCACGGCCTCCATGATGTCCGGTGACTGAATGTATTCGGTCACGATGTTGACATCCGTACCAATGGTAGAGCCTGCTGGTAAAAGCATCGAAACAAGTCCCCCAGAATCAATTATACCATTGTCAGCGCCACGGACTGCAAAGCGAGCTTCAGCTATGTACATGGGGGATGCCCATAGTCCAAAATAGATGAGAGACAGGAATGTCGGCACAAGCAGGCAAAAGAGCACAAGCTTCATGCCGGGGGACAAGCACGAACTGATTTTCTCTACTGTCGTGATCACCGGACGTGCCGTCAGAACCAAATCGGGTATGACGAGTTTGCCCTCCTGTTTTGGGACAACCTTGCTGTCCTTTAGCTCATTTCCGGTGCTAGCAGACGGAAGACTGCCCTTGTCCTGAGCAACAGGCTTTGCCGAAGGCACGCTACTGGTCTTCGGAGCCACCTGGGCCTTTGACTGAGCCGTAGCCGGCTTATCAGTCCCAACAGGTTTTGATGCTGGCGCTGCAGGAGCTGAAGCCGAAACTTTATTCTCCGCAGTTGGCACAGGTTTTGAGGATGCCGCTGGACTGACTTTCGGCGCTGCCGGGCTCTTGGGCTGGACCTGAACCGCAGCCTGTTTGTCGGCCCCTGTTGGTGCGGCCGCAGCAGAGTTGCTCACAGATGCCAACTTTGTGGGCGCAGCGTTCGGAGCCTTGTTCTCTCCGGCTGCCGCAGCCGCAGGCTTCACAGGCACAGCTGACGCAGCTTTAATCGCCTCAGGAGCTGTGATTGTCTTGTTAGTGTCCGGCATTGCAGATCCCCGTATACACGCGCAGAGCGTCCGTCAGCTTGTCGTAGACTGTCAGCACGCCATTGTTCAGGACAGCCGCACTGTCGCAATTCTTGCGGATGGTAGCGACACTGTGCGACACGACAACAAGAGTCGCGTGTGCCTTGCGCTCCGCGAAAAGCTTCTCCGCCTTGGCTCTAAAGGAAGCATCACCAACAGACCAGGCCTCGTCTATGAGGTAAAAATCAAAGCCTATGGACATGCTGAGGCCAAAGGCCAGCTTGGAGCGCATGCCGGAAGAATAGGTTTTCACGGGCATGTCCATGTAGGGGCCAAGCTCGGTAAAGTCCTCTACAAAATCCGTCACTTCCTGGATGTTCGCCCCGTAGATGCGACTGGTGAAGCGAAGATTTTCCCGTCCTGTCAGGCTTCCGTTGAAACAGCCGGAAAAACCTATGGGCCAGGAAACTCGTCCCTTGCGAACTATTGTTCCCTTGTCAGGACGCTCGGTACCACTGATAATGCGGATGAGCGTGGACTTGCCCTGTCCGTTCAAGCCCAGGATCCCCATATTCACGCCTGTGCGAAAGGTAATACTGACGTCATAGAGGACGTCCTTTACCTGGCCGTGGGGTAGACGGTAGGATTTATAGATGTGGGAGAGTTCAATCACTTGATCTCCCTCCCACGAGCGTAGCGCTCAAGAAGCAGGCCGAGACTGATGGAAGCAAAGCACCATGCTAAGATGTAGCCAATACTGTACATAAGGGGCGCACAAGAGGCAGAAAAACCGGCTCTTTGCCACTCGATGATTTGAGCTACAGGATTGTACAAAAGAGGGGTTGAGAAGCGAGCCGGAAGCTCGGAGACCTGAAAAAACAAACCTGACACAAAAAAGAGAATGCGCATCAGGATGGGGACAAGTCTTTCAAGGGTAGACCAGAAGCGTGCCAATGAGGCAAAGACCAGTCCCACACCCCAGCCAAGCAGGGGTGCCACGAACAAAGTGGCTGCCAGGGATTCCGGGTGGCGCAGCTCCACAGGCTCACCCAAGGCAGCCGCGATGGAGAGAAGGATGCCCGCACAGAGAAGCTGAGTGCCCCAAACAACGATGAGCCTCGCGATCATGAGATCCAGTTCCGTCACCTGGGGGAAGGTCAAAAGAGCCTGATTGGCACGCACAGCAGTCATGCAGCGCACTGCCGTATCACTGAACATGTACCAGGGGATGAAGCCACAGAGCATAAACACGGCCATACTCATGCCGTGAGGGGCATGGGCGCCAACAAATTCACGCATTCCCCAGAAAATCGCGATATTGAACGCTGTTTGAATAATCGCCCAGAGATACCCCAGCCTGGTATTGCCGTAGAGAGTATGCACCTCACGCATGGCAAGGGCATAGATCACCCTTCCCTGCACGGTGAGCGCGGACGAGACAGATGGTGTGGGAACTGCCTGGGACATCATCTCGGCATGTTGTCAAAAATGGTGGGAATGACGCGCCAGCCCTGCTCTTCCCGGCAGACTGCAGCCCTGTACTGCATGGCGCCCTGAACGATGTTGATGGGGCGGCACTGGTTGCCAAGACCCGAAATATAGGTTGATCCGGCAGTCACGGTGACAGCCCCATAGGGGCTCTGGGCAAAGGATTGAGCGATACCATTGGGAAGCCCGGCCACCTGTTCCGCAAAGGACGGTACTGGAGGATTCTCTTTTTCCTGCGCAGTATAATTGCCGCTACGCAGTGCACACGCTGGTAAAGCGAGGCAAAAGATCAAGAGTGCAAGAATATGCAGACGCACTACTCCACCCCCGCGCGCAGGCAGTCATGGACGTTTACAATTCCCACAGGAATGCCATCACACATGACAAAAAGCGAGGTAATCTCATTTTTCTGCATAAGCCGCATTGCAGCCACTGCCAAGGCAGATTCCTCAACAATCACTGGATTGGGATGCATGATCTCGCCCGCAGTCTTGTTCATCAGCCCAGGCCCCATATGACGCCGCAGATCACCGTCCGTGATAATGCCCACAAGCCGATTTCCCTCCAGGACTCCAGCCACCCCAAATCCCTTGCCTGTCATCTGGCAGAGAACATCGGACATGGGGGAGGAGACTGAAAGTAACGGCATTTCCTCTCCTTCGTGCATGATCTCCCGGACAGTGAGCAGTTTGCGTCCCAAAGATCCTCCGGGGTGCCAGCGATGAAACTCTTCCGGAGTGCAGCCTCGACGGCGCATCAATGTCAGGGCAAGCGCGTCCCCCAGGGCCATCTGCAGTGTCGTGGACGTGGTAGGCGCACAGTCCAAGGGATCAGCTTCCGGCACAAGGGGCAGGAGCAGGGTATGGGTCGAATGCTGTGCAAGCATGCTGTCCGCATTGCGAGTGACACCTATGAGAGGAATACTTCTCCGGACAGAATACAGAACAATATCCGACAGCTCTGCCGTATTGCCGGAATTTGAGAACGCCAAGACAGCATCGCGAGTCGTGAGCATTCCCAAATCGCCGTGACTCGCCTCCGCGGGATGAATGAAGTAGGCGGGCGATCCTGTTGATGCCATTGTCGCTGCTACCTTGCGGGCCACATGACCACTCTTGCCCATACCGGTAACTGCTATGCGCCCCCTGATGCCAAACAGGCAGTCCACCACATCGCAGAAAGCAGAAGTGAGTCCCTGCGCCATCAGAGTCAGGGCATGTGCCTCCTGCTGCAGGACAGATGTAGCAAATGTTACCTCATCCTGGCTTTCATGCCGGATAGCATTGGGACAAGTACAAGCGTCCGATTCAATGAGCTCTGGCATACGAATACTCTCCCCCACAAAGAGCATACAAGACTAGCATTTGGGTACATAATGGTCTGTATGATTGAAAGTTGCACTGTCAGTAAGTGGGGAAAAGCTTTATCCGAAGCAAGCGTATAGAATCAGCACGTTTTATTTGATCGGAACAGGTTTGATTGGACGCTTTGTCAAGCAGGTGCAAGGTTGCAAATATGCGTCGTTAAGTGTATGTAACCACAAAATCTAACTGACAGTGCAACTGATAACTTTTTGCTCTTCAGGGTATTTGCGGATGGGCTCCCAATCTCCACTCATTGGCCCATCCCGCCAACCACAGTTTTCATCTCTGTGAAGAGCGCGAATTCCAGAATCAATTGCAACATCCGACTTGGGCTCCTGTAGATTCCCTCAGCTCCGCACGAGTTGTTCGTGCCTCATGACCTACGCAAAAGCCAAGCTACTGTCTAGTTGCAAAAATCCGCCATACTACTTCGGCAATGAAATTCAATGATTTTATCTAGATATACGTTTGCGGACTTTTCAATTTAGACACTACTATTATCCCCTCGGCTCCGCCGAGAGGATATCTATCAAAATTATTGAAGCAGTTTTGCAGCGACTTTGACTACGACTTTTTTATATTTACCATCACCGATCAAAAGACCTGGAGCATGCAGCTCACCGGGGAAGTAGATAACAAACATCCCCAAATGCATGGTAATCGAATGAATCGATTCTGATACAGAATAAAAAGCAATATCATCTTTCTGTATTCTATCCTCAACAGGAAGAGAATTTAATGAAGCAGTAGTGATATCCTGGCGTTCATGTCCTGTTAGAAGCATTTGGACATCAATGTATTTATGATGCAGCTCAAAACGTCGTTCATTTTCATTCTTACCTGTCCCGCATTCAATATTTGCAAAAATATCATTTTCTTGAATCAAATATCTACCCGGCAATGCCTTTTCTGGATCAAGCGATTTCAAAAAATCAACTGCTCTATTTAATGCATCAGGAAAATATTTTTTATCTTCTTTCCATCTTGCAAGTGTACCAATAAACATAATTTTTCCTCAACAGAATTTAATTTTTATAGTTACTCAGCTTCAGAGATTTGTGCCCAAGTCTCTGCTTGTCCCTGTTGGACATCGGGCAAACAAGAGTGCCAAGAGGCCTGTAAAGACTTCTTCAGTCAAGTTCGGCAATCTGTACATCGACTGCCAAAAGTTGTCAGAAAATGTCTCCTCTTCATCAGCCTCTTTGGGCTTACCGTTTGCTTCTCGTATTGGCGACAATTCCAGTTTCACAGGGACGCCTCCACCGCACGCGATGCTACTCATATTATGCCCGGCCAATCAAGCCCACTGTCGAAGTTGAGTAGAGACAAAACCAAAAATCCCGCGTTCTTCCCCCATACAGGGAATGACGCGGGATGCCATATTGTGGTCTTGAGCTTGATCAGGCTATGCCCATCTCGTTTTTCAGCCAGTGCTTGATATTGTCGGTAGGAGCGCTGATGCCCTTGAGGCCGTGGTTTTCCTTTTCGAAGTCTGCGAGAAGCATGTCCGGCACGGGCATGGTGTAGATGTCCTGGGCGTTTTCGGAATTCCTGTGCACAAGGCGAATCATGGGCCTTGGCCCCCAAGTGTCCACCACAAAGTAGTAGGACTCGTCGCTCTTGGAGCGCACGGGCGGATACTCGGAGTGCCAGTCGTTGTTGCCCCATTCGAGGTACATGGTGACCGCGTGCTCGGGGGTGAGATTCCAGGATATATCGTATGTTGCGAAGTCCTTCAGTGTTTTCATGACGAACCTCCAATATATGAGTGATTTGGTAGGAATCTCTCTATCAGGAATAATTATTCTTTGCAAGAACTTTTTTGCTCTGCTTCCTTTTTTCTTGTCCTTGTGCGTATCTGGCGGCACAGCCCCATGAAGGCCTCGTACTCGTGCTTGCGCAAATTGGCCCTGGCAAAGAATCTGCGCCAGGGCATGAGGAAGTAGGAGGGGTTGTCGCCGTGTATGACGTCAAGGCGCAACAGGGCCTCTTCCCACGATTTCATGAGCCTTTCCTCGTCCGCTGCTGTGATGAAGGAGGCGCCGGCCTCCTCACAGGTTCCTGTCCCCTTCGGAAGGCGGCTTTCGTGTGCGCGCACTGCCTTGTGGCATTCGTACAGGGTCAAGAGCACTGCCTGCGCAAGATTCAGGGAAGAGGCCTCGCCGGAGGTGGGGATGGTCACAATGTGCTGGCAAAGCTCTATGTGCTGGTTTTCCAGCCCCCTGTCCTCTGAGCCGAACACAAGGGAGACCTTGCGGCCCTCCTCCCTGGCCCTTGCCACCACCTCGCCCACTTCCCAGGGTGTCATGAGGCTTCTTCTCCAGCCCCCGGTGCGGGCAGTGGTGGCTATGGTCACGTGGGTGTCGCCAATGGCCTCGCCAAGACTCTCCTCGACACGCAAGCGCCCAAGCAGGGACTGTCCCTTGGGAGTGGCAAGGGGGGATGCCTTTTCCACATTCCAGCGTTCCGGTGTCACAAGGCGCAGATCGTCGCAGCCCATGTTGGCGCAGGCGCGCACTGCCATGCCCACATTCTCGGGAAAGCGCGTGTTCACAAGCACCACGCGCACATTCTCCAATTCCATGCCTTCCTCCTTCAGCAGACCAGACTTTGCGCAAAATTCATGACTGTGCTCATGGGGCCGTCATGCGGAAGAGGCCCTTGTGGCACTTCGGGAAGCCAGCGGAAGTGGAAGGGAAGATTTTGCGGATCCGGCCAGATGTACTGCATGGTGATGGCCCAGATGACCACGCCGCAGCCAAGCTTTGTGACAGTGCCAAGGAAGCGGCCGAACATGGCGCCAAGGGCTGCCCTTGCGGCAGTCTTCCAGTCCATGCCGCGCAAAAGCTCGAAGACAAAGCAACCGCACCAGGCGCCCAGCATGGCGCCAATGAAGGCTCCTATGCCAAAGAGGAAGGGTGCAAGCAGTATGGCGCCCACTATGGCGCCTATGACGCCTCCCACTGTGCCCGTGTTGCTTGAGCCGTACTTCTTGGCCTGCTTGACCTGCAAAAAGAACTCCATGACCTCGCCGACCACGGCAATAGCCAAGACTATGATCCAGTACCAGACGTTGAGGGCGCTCGGCATGGGCAGGACAAAGTGCCACACGGCAACCAGGATGAGCATGATCCAGTTTCCGGGAAGCCCGAAGACCGTGAGCAGCATCACAAGGCCCAGGACAAAGAGGAAGACCCCGCTTATGGCCGTGATTCCAAAGGCAAAGATTTCCACAAGACTGTACTCCTTAGGCTATGAAAAAACTCCCCCGAAACCTGATGCGTCCCGGGGGAGACAGTCGGTGTCAGGCATCCTGCCTGTCGTTTTCCTACTTGCTGTTGCGCTGATCCCTGAAGCGCACTGCCTTGCCCTCGCTGACTGGAAGCGAGTTGCTCTGCACAAGCTCGATTCTTGGCGTCACCAGGATTTCGTTCTTCAGGGCATGGGCAATCCTTGCCTGCAGGCCGCGCAGAACGCGCAGATCTTCCACAAAGTATTCCTCGCGGATCTCCACCTGCACGCGCAAGACGTCGCCCACGTTGTCGTTGTCGAGCAAGATGAGGTAGTTGCGGCCAACTTCGGGGAAGCGCATGAGCACGTCCTCGATCTGCTGCGGGTAGATGTTGACGCCCTTGCAGATGAACATGTCGTCGCTGCGGCCAAGGATGCGGTCTATACGGCGGTGTTCGCGGCCGCAGGGGCAGGTACCGGGCAGGAAACGGGTCAGATCCCTTGTCCTGTAGCGCAGTATGGGCATGCCCTCGCGCACAAGGGTGGTCATGACAAGCTCGCCCACCTCGCCAGGCTTTACGTGCTTGCCTGTCTCGGGATCCACTATTTCCGCAAAGTAGGCGTCTTCCCACACATGCAGGCCGTTTTGCTCAAGGCACTCAAAGCCCACGCTCGGGCCGTTCATTTCCGAAAGGCCGTAACTGTTGTAGACCTTCATGTTGAAGAGGGACTCTATGCGCCTTCTGAATGCGTCCGTGTAGGGCTCTGCGCCAACCACTGCTATGCGCAGCGGAAAGTCCGCAGGATCCTCGCCCATCTCGCGCAGCCTCTCGCCAAGGATAAGGGCGTAGGAGGGCAGGATGTGCGCCACCGTGGTGTGGAAGTCCTTCACAAGCTTTATCTGGCGGGCAGTGTTGCCAGCGCCTGCGGGAATGGTCATGCAGCCAAGGCGCTCTGCGCCTGCGTGTATGCCAAGGCCGCCTGTGAACAGGCCATAGCCGGACATGTTCTGGAACACGTCCTCGCGGCGCACGCCCACCATGTGCAGGCAGCGGGCCATGAGATCCGCCCAGGTGTTGAGATCGTTTTGCGTGTGGGCAATGGCCACGGGTGTTCCGGTCGTGCCGCTTGAGCAGTGCAGGCGGACAAGGTCTGCCTTGTCCACAATGACCAGCCCCAGGGGGTACTGCGAGCGCAGATCGTCCTTGGTGGTAAAGGGAATGCGCTCTATGTCGTCAAGGCTTTTTATGCTGTCCGGGCTCACTCCGGCCTCGTCCAGGCGCTTCCTGTAGAACTCGCACTTGTTGTAGACGCGGCTCACCACGTTTTTCAGGCGCGTGAGCTGTGTTGCCTCTATCTGATCGCGGCTCCAGAATTCGGCCGGATCGTATGCCTCTGCGTGCATGTTTCTCCCCCAACTGATTGTACGGTAGTGATGTATGATGGTATGTGAAATGGTTGTGGTCGTATGGTATTGATGGCCTACTGCGCAGAGATCCCCTGCTCCATCCTTGCGCAAAAGGCCCAGAGAAGCCCCATGGATCCGGCCAGCATCATGCTGCCAAAGGGCGCTATGAACTGGCCGCATCCGGAAAGCATGGCCCTGCCAGGCCCGCAGATGAAGGTGGGTATATAGCTTGCCTCCTCGCAGACAGGCCCGTAGGCAGTGCCGTGGCCGCCGCCCTGCTGGACAACGTCGCAAGGCAAAAAGCCCCTGCGAAATTCCCCGAGATCGGCCAGAAGCTCATCCCGCGTGCGCATGGAGGTGTGGTGCTCGTAGATGCCGCGCACAAGCCCCTTGTAGACCAGGGCGGCAAAGATATGGCCGTTGCCCACGTTCACGAAGGTAACACCCTCGCGAAAGCTCCGCTTGAGAAAGACGGGATCGAGCATGGCGCCAAGAAGCACCGCAGTTGCCGTGTCCGCCACAGGACCTCCGCTTGCAAGATGCACGGCATACATGCGCGTCATCTCTGAAAGCGGCACGTCGAAAAGCCAGGAGACGGGATCGGGATTTTGCTCAAGAAGGCTTGCGTAGCGGGCCATGCGCACCCTGCGGTTGCCTGAGCCCTTGCCCTGGAAGCCATGGTCCTGCACGGCACAAAGCACAAGGTTAGGTGAAGGCAAGTGGTGAGCCGCGAGCAGGGTCTGCCAGAGGGACAGGTCAAAGTCCCCCAAGCTCAGAGGCACAAAGCCTGCCGGACAGGTCTCGGCTATCTCTATGCCCATACCCCTGACTCTCTCGGGATCGTTGTGCAGGGCAGTGGCTGCAGCCGACGTTGCGGCAAGCCTATGTCCCTTCCTTATGAGAGCGAGGGCAGCCTTGGCAAAGCCTCCACCCATGTTCTGTCCGCACAGCCAGACATCGCGCCCCTCCTGCCCAAGCCGGACAAGCTCCTGTTCAATGCGACAGGCTGGAGATGGCAGGACAAACTTGGGCCAGTTCTCGACGCAAACTCCGGGCAGGGCCAAAAGGACGTCCTGGGTGCCTGTACCTATGTCCAGGCACAATACGGGCCCGGTTTTTGCCAAGCAGGTCTGAAAAAGCGCTTCCGCCTCTGCCTGTTCCACGATGTCCTCCAGGGGTTGTTGAGCTGTTGAGAGCTATTAATGAGCGTATGACGGGTGATGGGCCGCAGTGCGCGGCCAGAAAAACGGATTCAAAGAATAGCCGCCCTGCAGGGCAAGCGCAAGGGCAAGATTCGGGGCCCTTCAGGGGTTCCATTGCCCGTCGGAAGGGATTTTCCTGTAACAGATTTGGGGATGCCTGGCAGTTTTTTCAACTTTTTGCAAAAAAACGCTTGCCATTTGCCAAAATTGCCTGTAGAAGTTCTTTCTCAGTTGTCGAGGTGGTGGAACTGGTAGACACGCTGTCTTGAGGGGGCAGTGGCTATGCCGTGCGGGTTCAAGTCCCGCCCTCGACACCAGCTTTTTCAAGCTGATGCGTACATCCGTCAACCTCGAATTCCTCGAACGTTGCCGGATTTTTTCTTTGCCCTGCGCAAAGGACCGTATGGTCTCGCAAAAGGGCAGGAAGACCCCAACTGGACACCGTAGCGTCCATATGTTCCCGCAAGGGAATATGCGGCAATACGCCGACATCGAGACGGAAGGAGGTGATTTTCATGCCCGGAGTATTTCTCGACGACGACAACTTTGATCTGGCTCTGCGCCGCTTCAAGAAGCAGGTGGAGAAGGCTGGCATTCTTTCCGAAATGAGAAAGCGCGAGCACTATGAAAAGCCCAGTGTCCAGCGCAAGAAGAAGAAGGCTGCCGCAAGGAAGCGTCTTCTCAAGAAGATGAGAAAGGCCAACCAGGGATAGTTTCTATCCTGCCGATATCAAGGGTGATGTAACAGTCACCCTTTTTTGTTGCCCTTTTTTGCCCGTCTCTCCCCCTTCTTCTCCTGTCTTGCCCCGCGGGAAATACGCAAAAGCCCTTGCCATTTCCTGTCGTGAAGCGCACATTGCCAGTGTTGTTGCCGGGCTTGCAGTGGTCTGGCAAACCATCTGCCCGGACCCTTGTCCGGCCCCCCCTGGAGAAAACCATGTCCAGATTCTCTTCCCTTTGTCTTGCCGCAATACTGGCCATAGCCCTTGTGGCATCCACTGTGCAGGCTGAGGAAATCACAAATGAGTACTTTACCCTGAACGTGCCTGAAGGCTGGACCAAGACAGTAGCGCCTGTCCAGAACGGGGCCGTGACGGTCCTTTTGCAAAACAAGGCACTCTCCCTGAGCATCAGCGTTACTCCCGACCCCATTCCTGCCAGGAAGCTTGCCGAGCAGACAGCCAAGAACATGAAGTTTTCCGGCATCAGGTCCGGAGAACCTGTCCAGCAGGGGGACTCCTGTACTATTGCCTTCGAACAGAAGAGAAAGAAAATCAGCGGCATGAGCTACTTCACCTCCAACGGCAGCCAGGGCAGCATCATCACCATCATGGCACCTGTGGACACGGACGGCTTTGCCAGGGCCAGGGCCTTTTTGCAGGAGAACCTGAAGCCTGCGGACGCAAGGCACTCTCCCTGAGCATCAGCGTTACTCCCGACCCCATTCCTGCCAGGAAGCTTGCCGAGCAGACAGCCAAGAACATGAAGTTTTCCGGCATCAGGTCCGGAGAA
>NZ_NFJC01000028.1 GCF_002159665.1 Desulfovibrio sp. An276 | reverse complement strand
GAATTCTTGTACTATTTGTTTGTATAAGAAAAAGTTATTGCAAGATTTCGTATAGTAATACCGAAATAACATTGTTTATAAATAATAATGTTTGTTCCAGTACGGGTTGTTTCCTCTTGGCAACAAGTACATCCTGTGAAATACTCAGGAGCACTTTGATTTCGAACCGAGGTTCTTCCATGTATATTGCCGATCTCCACATACACTCGCGTTTTTCAATGGCCACAAGCAAGCAGCTGACTCTGCCCCATCTCTCTGGCTGGGCCATGTGCAAGGGCATACATGTCCTTGGCACAGGGGACTTTACCCATCCCGTGTGGCAGAAGGAACTGCGCGAGAATCTGGAACTGGACGAGGAGTCCGGTTTTTACAGACTGAAAGGCCAGGCAGACAGGATTGTGGTGGAAAGGGAAATCGGTGACGCGAAGCCTCCGCTCTTTTGCCTGCAAACCGAGATAAGCTCAATCTACAAGAAGGATGGCAAAACCCGCCGCATCCACAATCTGGTATTCTTCCCGACTTTGGATGATGTCGCAAACTTTTCCCGCAAGCTTGCCCGGACAGGAAATATAGAGTCTGATGGAAGGCCCATTCTGGGGCTCGATGCCAGGGATCTTTTGGAACTTGTGCTCGAGACTTCGGAGAAGGGAGTTCTCATACCAGCCCATGTGTGGACGCCCTGGTATTCCCTGTTCGGCTCCAAATCCGGTTTTGACCGCATTGAGGACTGTTTTGGCGATCTCACGCAGCACATCTTTGCCCTTGAAACCGGCCTTTCCTCGGATCCGGCCATGAACCGTCTTGTGTCTGCCCTGGACGGCTACGCCCTCATCTCCAATTCGGATGCCCATTCCGGGGCCAACCTCGGCAGGGAGGCAAATCTCTTCCACGGCAATCCTACCTATGACGGCATGTTTGAGGCCTTGAGAAAGGCAGCCAAAAGGACAGAACGCAAGGATACAGGCGAGTATTTCATGGGCACCCTGGAAATCTACCCAGAGGAGGGCAAGTACCACCTCGACGGGCACAGGGCCTGCAATGTGGTCATGACGCCCGGGGAATCCCAGGCAAGGAACAATATTTGCCCAGTGTGCGGCAAGCCTCTCACCATTGGGGTGCTGCACAGGGTCTGGGAACTTGCGGACAGGAGGGAGAAGGTCGCCCTTGAAAACGAGCCAGACGTGCATCCCATCATTCCTCTGCCAACAGTTCTTGCGCAAATTCATGGCCTTGCTCCCACGAGCAAGAAGGTGCAACCGCTTTTTCGCGATGCATTGGAGCGCCTGGGAAGCGAGTTCTCCATCCTGGCTCTGAAGGAGATAGAAGAAATCTCGGACTACGACAGCATTCTTGGCGAGGCCGTACAGCGCATACGCGAGGGCAGGATAGAGCTGCATGGAGGCTATGACGGAGAGTTTGGCACCATTTCCGTCTTCACGGATGAGGAATTGAAGGAAAGGGTTCATCGCTCCGGAAAAGTGCTTTCTGCTGCAAGGAAAGCGAAAGCCTCGAAAACAGGGGACGAAGGAAGGCGCAGCCAGACCAGGGCTCCCCTTTTGCCAAATCTGAAATTCAGGGAAATGCTCGAGGCCGAGAAGGAGCAAAACCGGATTTCAGAGCAGAGTGGAGGCCTTGCGCTTGACGAGGAACAGGAGAAGGCCTGCGCACATGGGAGTGCGCCCCTGCTTGTCCTGGCAGGGCCTGGTGCAGGAAAGACGCGTATTCTGACCGAGCGCATGGTACGCCTTCTGAAGGCCGGGACAGCACCCTCGCATCTTCTTGCCCTGACCTTCAGCCGCAAGGCAGGCGAGGAAATTCTTGAAAGGGTTCAGACCAGGGTAGAGGGGGCTCTTCCCTATTGCGGTACCTTCCATGCCCTTGCCTGGCGCCTTTTGCAAAAGACGTCCGCAGCGCAGGGGAAAAGGGTAGCCCTTTTGTCCGAATCAAGAGCCAATGCCCTTTTGAGCCAGGCTCTGGAATTATGCGGGCGTGGCCTTGAGGGAAACAGGCTTCGCTCTTTTGTCCAGGATTTCTGGCGCAGGCGCGAAAGGTGCGAGACTGGGCAGGACAGGGATGTGCTTGAGTCCTACAAGAGGCTCAAGAATGCCAGACCTGTGCGCTTTGTCGATTTTTGCGATCTTCTGGAATGGCTGGCAGAGCAGCGCATTCCCTGCGAGCACGTCCTTGTGGACGAAATACAGGATTTGTCCGCCCTGCAGGTGAAGGTGCTTGAGGCTCTTTTGCCGGACTCTGGCAGGGGCTTTTTTGGCATAGGCGATCCCGATCAGTCCATCTATGCCTTCAGGGGCGCCCTGGGAGATGTTGTGCACGTCCTGCAAGGCCTTTGGCCTGATCTTGAGACCATGACCCTCAAGACCAGTTTTCGCTCAAGCCAGAAAATTCTCGATCTTGCCTGTCGTGCCATGCAGGAAAGGCCGGCCTCCGGACATCTTGTGGCAGCAAGACAGCTTTCCGCAACGCTCACGGCCTTTGACGCGCCTACACAAGCCATGGAAGAGCGCTGGATTGCCGAGCAGATGGAAATGCTGCTCGGATCGTCCTCCCACACGCTCATGGACGAGCAAAAAGGTCCGGGTCTCGACAATATCGCTCCGCAGGACATAGCCGTGCTTGTGCGTCTCAAGGCACAGATTCCCTCCCTCACAAGGGCTCTTGTAAAAAGGGGGATCCCGGTGCAGGCCCCTGCGCTTGAGCTTTTCTGGCAGGATGAGGGCGTACAGAAGGTCCTTTCCTTCATGGAATACGAGGTAGCTTCGCAAGGCCTTGGGGCAGGGCTTGCAAGTATTGCCGGAGAAAGGGCGAGCACGCTTTCACCAGAAGCCCTTGTGCCCGTTTTCAGGGATAGGGGTGTGCTGGACGAGGAAACACTTTCTTCGGACGCATGGAAGGAGATGCTCAGGGCCTTTGGCAAATGTGGCAGCTGGGAGAAGCTCCTTGAGCATGTGCTCTGGCTCAAGGAAGCGGATGTCTTGCAGGGAAAGGCGCAAAGCGTGCGTCTTTTGACCATGCACGCTGCCAAGGGCCTGGAGTTTCGGGCTGTCTTTCTGCCCGGATTCAATGATGGTCTCATGCCCCACGACAGGGGTATCCTGCAGGGGGGCGAAGAAGAGCTTGTCGGTGAAGCCCTCGAAGAGGAGAGGAGGCTTTTGTATGTTGCCCTGACCAGGGCTTCGGAAGCTGTCTATGTTTCCTCGTCCCGCAAGCGGACACTCTATGGTCGGGAAATCGAGCTTGAGCCCTCGCGCTTTTTCAGGGACATGGCCGCACTCTTCTCAAAGAAGCGCGTTGTACGCCACGAGGAGAAAAAGCTGACGTTGGGAAGCCTCGTATAGACCTGCTTCAGATAGGCTTACTTCAGAAGGAGAGTCGGGAGGGGTAAACCTTTTTGGGAATGGGCCGATAAGGTGAGCAGAAACATTCTGTTTGCAGGAGCCCGCCATGAAGCGTTTTCCTATAGCCCTCATCTGTATCCTCCCCATCTTGAGCCTGCTTGCCGGTTGCGGTGGATTCAACAACGTGCCGCCAGGAGATGTCTCTCCCCAGGCTCAGGGCGCAGTGCGCGCAGCCTACTCGCAAATGGGCAAGCCCTACCGCATTGGCGGGGCCTCTCCCAGGCAGGGCTTTGACTGCTCCGGGCTCATTTACTGGGCCTATGGCAAGAATGGCGTCAAGGTTCCCCGCATCACAAAGGATCAGCTGCGCGCAGGTCATGGTGTGAGCAAGGACGCTCCCCTGCCAGGCGACATCGTGGTCTTCCGCATAGGGCGCAGAACTCTGCACACAGGCCTGTACGCTGGAGGCAATGCCTTTATCCATGCTCCACGCAAGGGCTCGAAGGTGCGCATGGAATCGCTTTCCTCTCCCTACTGGAGCGACAAGCTTATTTCCATACGCCGTATCTCGGGCTGATTGGGAATTTCGAAAAAAGACAAGGGTCAGGGAACATCTCTGGCCCTTTTTTGCTTTGGACGATGCCTCGGGAGTTTGGCGGTGACAAAGGAGTTGCATCCATGGATACAACTCTCTTTTCCTCCGCCAAATTGATGGAAGTTCCAAATTCGAGTTTTTCAAAAGCAGAATGTTTCACGTGAAACTTTGTGCCAAAACCGTGCGTGCAAGAAGACTTCACGCAAGCAAAGCTCTTTGGTATAGACTGCAGGACGATGCGTGATCCTCAAACTGGCTGTCCCCTCGTGTGCGGAGAGTAGTATCCGGATCCTTGCGTCATCAGTACAGCATTTTTGGAGGTAGCAATGGCCAGCTCCAGCCAATCGGCAAAGACAGCTGAACAGGCAGCAGAGGCACAAAAGGCATCCGCCAGGCAAAAGAAAGATGCAAAAAGCAGGCTCGGACGCGCCTGGTTTGAGGAACGCAACAGGGATATTGTTGTCTATTATCTTATAGCGGTCTTCTGCCTTGAACTCATTGTGGGCGCCATAGCCTTTTTCTACGGAGTCACCCAGGCTGTGCCCGTGGAGCCGGGCGGTCCCAAAATGGCCAAATTCCCCTGGGTAGGATGGCTGGTCGCGGCTATACTTTCTCCTGTGGGCCTGCTTTTGCTTTTGCATCTTTCCGGTCAGTTTTTTTCCCGCTCCCTCAACGGTGGCGATCCCCAGCCAGGAAGCGGAGGAGCTGGAGGACAGGGCGAGGAAGTACCCAAGCAGTTCCAGCGTTTCTACGCCATCGTGCGCCACGCTCCTACCATAGTCATCCTGCTAACCCTCATTGCCATGGGCTGTGCTGTTTTGTTCATAGACAGTGCCATGCAGATGGCAATGGCTGTGGGTGCTGCCCTGAAGCCCTATATCCTGTGGATACTTTTGGGGGTGGTAGCCTTCTTCATCATCTGTTACCTTGGCAGGCTCTTCTTTTTGGCCAGGCACAGACGCATGGAGCAGGAATACGCTTATCGCATGAAGGTTCTTGAAACCACCGGCATAGTCATCATGAACAAGGATTGCCTGCCCCTGCGCTATGAGGAAGGGCAGCTCAAACTGCTTGCCAGCTCCGAAAACGGCGAGCTCAAGGCCCTGCCTGATGCACCCAATGCTCCCGATACGGGTGACGGTGCAGGCAAGAAAGGAGAGGGTGCGGTGGAAGATGTGGTGGAAGACGCAGCCATAGTGGGACAGGAAAAGAAGGCTGGATAATCCCGCCAAGGCTCAAGCTCAAAAAAACAGGGTGCAGACAGAAAGTTTTCTGTCTGCACCCTGTTTTTTTGGGAATGTGGAAACTGGTCGGAAAGGATTGCTCAGTTGGCCGGGCTTTCCGGACGCTTTCTGAAGGCTTCCTTCAAAATGGCTGCGTCCCTTTGCGGATCGGATTTTATCTGAAGCTCGTTGTTGCCTCCGTAGCACAGAAAGCTTCCGTCTGGCTGAAGTTCCACGTAGCCTGCAGACAAAACCTTGCCATAGGGAAGCTGGTCGCACATGTCTGCGTGATCCACACGTCTTGGGAAGATAAAGGGAACAGCCTGACCGGAAAAATCCTCTACAATAACGTATTTCATCAAAAATTCTCCTGCTTTTTTTGCAAAGCCTGTGCACAGGAAGATATGGCTTGCAGCCTACTGTTCCCTGCGGTTTTTGCGGTACTGCTGTACTGCGCTGTTGTGCTCGCTCAATGTCTTGCTGAACCTGTGCTCGCCCCCGTCCCTTACGGCTACAAAATAGAGGAAGTCGTGCTTTTCCGGAGCAATGGCTGCCTTAAGAGCGGATATACCGAAGGAACAGATTGGTCCAGGGGGAAGTCCTGCCTTCTGATAGGTATTGTAGGCATTGTTTGCGTCATTGAGCATGCTCTTTGTGATGGTGCCCTTGAAGCTTTCCCCCTTGCCATAGATCACCGTGGGATCTGCCTGCAAGAGCATGCCCTTCTCAAGACGGTTTGCGTAAACACCCGCAACCCTGGCCCGCTCTGAAGGTACGGCTGTTTCCTTTTCCACAATGGATGCCAGCGTTACAAACTTGCGAAGCTCCTCTTTTGAGGGCTTCTTCCCTTCAGGCCATACGGCTGCCGCCTTTTGCCAGAAATTGTCCACCAGCCTGCCGGCTACCTTCCAGGCCTGCCTTGGATCCTTGGGCTTTTCCGCATCCGGTGTCTTCAGAAGATAGGTGTCCGGCATAAGAAAGCCTTCTGCTGTGTCAAAGGGTATGCCGTAGTGGAGCAGAAACTGCTTGTCCTGCACCACCTGCGCCAGTTCCTCGTAGCTTGCAAAGCCCGCATCCGCCAGAAGCCTTGCTGTTTGCCACCAGGTGAGCCCCTCGGGAATGGTAATGCGGCTCAAGACAGGCTGTCCGCTTACAAGGGTGTCGAGCACCTTTTGGGGCAGCCAGCCTGTGTTGAATCTGAAACGCCCTGCCTGCAGGTCCGTGGAGACCTTCTTGTATCGGGCAAGCAGGCGGAACTTGAAGGACGAGGTGATGACCTTCTTCTCCTCAAGAAGTTCGGCAATCTTCCCCAGACTGGCTCCGGGCTGAATGTCAATCAGCACATCCTGGCCGGGTGTTTCCGGGGGAGTGTTCATGAACTGGTTGCTCATGAACATGACCCAGCCTCCCGCGGAAAGCGCGCAAAATACCAGGCTGATGAGTAGAAATTTGAGTGTTTGCCACACGGCTGGACTCCTTGTTCAGATTCCCTCGTCGAGGGGCAGGGCGCGGGACGGCGCGTTGAGATAGCTTTCCAGAATGCGTACTGCGGCTTGCTGATCCAGCACTCCTTTGAGGCGCTTTTGGCCTATGCCCGCCTCGCGCAGATCCTGAAATGCTTCCTCCGAAGTCAGGTATTCGTTGTAGAACACGCAGGGACAGTTGATGCGGCGTTGAATTCTCTGAGCGAAGTTTCTCACCTGGCGCGTTGTCATGCTCTCGGTCCCGTCTTCGAGCAGGGGAAGGCCTATGACCACGATTTTCGTGCCTTCCGCCTGGATACGCTCTGCCAAGGCTGCCAGAAAGGCCTTGCGATTTGGGTAGTCATTGAGTCTGAAGGTGGCAAGCGGATAGACAAGGATTGCTTCCTCGTCCGTAGCTGCCAGTCCCGTGCGCTCAAGACCGTAGTCTATGCCCAGTATTTTCATGGCAAGGGCGCCTTTCTACAGTATCCCGAAGAGGTTCAGGATGAGATGGTAGCTGCCTCTAAGCAGGGGCGAAAGAACCGGACCAAGAATGCCTGTGGCCAAAAGGACAATCAGGATGAGCATGCCGTAGCGTTCAATGGAGAGATAGCTTATGGCCATGCGGGTCGGCATGAAATAGGAGACGACCTTGCTGCCGTCCAGGGGCGGAATGGGGAAGAGGTTGAACAGGGCAAGGCCCAGATTGATGATAATCCCCATCTGCAGCACCGAGAGCACAAAGATGTAGGCGCTGCTGTCCTGGTAGGCCAGGATGGGAAAGAGAGTGATGGTTATCTTGAGCAGCAGGCCGAAGAGTATAGCCAAAAGCACGTTGGTCAGGGGGCCTGCCAAGGCCACGAGCATGAGGCCGTGCCTTGGGTTGCGAAAGTTGCGCACATCAATGGGCACAGGCTTTGCCCAGCCAAAGACGAAGCTGCCGCTTATGGATGTGAGCACAAACATTATGAGTCCCACAGGATCGATGTGGGGAATGGGGTTCAGGGTGAGGCGCCCCATGAATTTGGCTGTATAGTCTCCCTGGCGCAGGGCCATGTAGCCGTGTCCCATTTCATGCAGGATAATGCCGAGAAATGCCGGAATGAAGGCAATGGAAAAGTTGCGCAGGGCCTGTTCGGTATTGGAAAAGATGTCGAGCATGGAGATCCTTGTTGGAAGTGCATCTTGTGGCGGATTTGTATCTGGGCCATTAGCCCCGTGACGTAACCTCGCGCACAATGATGCTGTCGTTCGGCTGTATGGCAAGATCCGGCGTCAGAAGGGTACCATCGCGGATCACCAAGGCTGTTTCTTCAAGATAGCCCAGTCTGTCGAGCAGCTGACGCACTGTCTTGGGTCTTTCAATTGTCGAGATGCACCCACCTGGCTGCATTTCGAGCGTGATGGTCGGAAAGCTGCGCGGCTTTGGCTGGAAGGTTGTCTGTTCGGTCATGTTCTACATCCAAAAAAGGCTGGAGTGGCACAGGATTGAATTCGTGAAAATGCGGCATGCACGAGGAAAGGCCATTCTGAAGGCATGTCTGCTTCCCAAAGAAGCTCACCCTTTTTACAACGGGGAATTCTCCCTGACTAGAGGTATTTGGCCCCCTTTTCCCACAAGGGGGAAGGCAAGGCGGAAAGGGAGGCATTTCATGCAAGACAGGAAAAAGGGGCTGCAGGCACGCTGTGGCATGTCCTGCAACCCCTGTGAGCGTATTGCCCCCGGGCAGAGCCCCGTGGCCTAGTAGCGATAGTAGTCGGCCTTGTAGGGGCCCTCTACCTTGACGCCAATATAGTCGGCCTGTTCCTTGGTAAGAGTTGTGAGCTTGGCACCGATGCGTCCAAGATGCAGGCGTGCCACTTCCTCGTCCAGCTCCTTGGGCAGGGTGTAGACCTGCCTTGCAAGGGTCTTGTCCGTGGCAAGACGGATCTGGGCGAGAATCTGGTTTGTAAAGCTGTTGGACATGACAAAGCTGGCATGGCCTGTAGCGCAGCCAAGGTTCACAAGGCGGCCTTCGGCGAGCACAATGATGGTTCTGCCGGAGAGCAGCTTCCACTTGTCCACCTGGGGCTTGATATTGGTCTTTTCGCAGCCCTTGGTGGAGAGCAGATAGTGCATGTCGATTTCGTTGTCGAAATGGCCGATGTTGCAGACAATGGCCTCGTCCTTCATCTGCTCCATGTGGGCACCTGTGATGACGTTGAGGTTGCCAGTGCAGGTGACATAGATGTCGGCAATGGGCAGGGCGTCCTCGACAGTGCACACCTCAAAGCCTTCCATGGCTGCCTGAAGGGCGCAGATGGGGTCGATTTCGGAAACCAGAACCCTGGCGCCAAAGCCGCGCATGGATTTGGCGCAGCCCTTGCCCACATCGCCGTAGCCGCAGACCATCACCACCTTGCCGGCAATCATGATGTCCGTAGCGCGCTTGATACCATCAGCCAGGGATTCGCGGCAACCGTAGAGGTTGTCGAACTTTGACTTTGTCACGCTGTCGTTGACGTTGATCGCGGGGAAGAGCAGGGTACCCTGTTTGGCAAAGCTGTACAGCCTGTGCACGCCGGTAGTGGTTTCCTCGCTGACACCTCGCACATTGGCGGCAATTGTTTCCCAGTGAGACGGATCTTGCTCGTAGCGGGCCTTCAGGCGATCGAAGATGATGTTTTCCTCTTCGCTGGCGTGGGGTTTGTCGAAGAGCGAGGGATTTTTCTCGCAGGTGTAGCCCATGTGGATGAGCAGTGTTGCATCGCCGCCGTCGTCCACAATGAGGTCCGGCCCCTTGCCGTCAGGCCAGGTCAGGGCCATTTCCGTGCACCACCAGTAGTCCTCAAGGCTTTCGCCCTTCCAGGCGAAGACCTTGGCCCAGCCGTTCTTGACCACAGCTGCGGCTGCGTGATCCTGGGTAGAGAAGATATTGCAGGAAGCCCAGCGGATGTCTGCGCCAAGGGCGTGCAGGGCGCGGATAAGCATGGCTGTCTGAATGGTCATGTGCAGGGAGCCGGTCACGCGCAGTCCCTTGAGGGGCTGCTCCGGGCCGTACTTCTTGATGCATTCCATGATGCCGGGCATCTCGCGTTCGGAAAGCTGGATTTCCTTGTTGCCAAAGTCCGCGAGATCGATGTCCTTGATTTTGTAGTCGAGCGAGAGATCAAGTGCTTTAGCCATAGTAGCCTCAACAATGTCTTATGGTAGGAGGGGAAAGAAAGGATTGGGAGATTTGTTCCGAAACTCAGACACCAGTAGAGCCGGGTACAGAGACGTAGGAAGTGAGCATGATGAGCGTCAGCCCCTTGTTCACCCTTTGTTCGCGCACTGTTGTTCTGCTGAAGCCGTTTGCCCGCAGGGCCATGGCCAGCTTGTTCGTGTCAAAGCCAAGCCAATGGTCGCCGTAGCGCGAGCGCATGCTCTCGTCCTTGTGTTTCTTGAAGTCGGAAATGAAAAGCAGGCCGTGTTGGGTCAGGATGCGACGGATTTCCTGCAGAACCGTGTCCGGCTGATGGATGTGGTGCAGGACAAGATTGATGGAGGCAAAATCCGCTTCGTGATCGCGCAAGGGCAGATGCTCCAGTTCGCCGATACGCAGGGAAATGCGTTGTTCTGCCTCCGCTGTGTCCGCAAAGGTCTTTTTGCAGGCCTTGAGCATGCCTGGCGAATTGTCCACGCCAATGACACCGAGCGAGTGATCGAGCATGCGCTTGAGCACTGTTCCTGTGCCGCAGCCCAAATCCACGGCAAGCCTGCAGTTTTGGGGCATGGCGTTGCAGACTGCACCTGCAAGGTCGAAATCGCCGAGAATCTCGCTGTTGAGATTGTCCCAGTCTTCGGCAATCTCGTTGAAAAACTGGCGCGATTTCTTGTTGCGCTCCTCCAGCAGTCTGTTTGTGTTCTCTACGTCCTGGGCGGCTTCGGGAATATCCTGCAGAAAGGGTTCTATGGCAGAAAGAAAATGGCGATTTTCTCCTTCCTGCTGGGCCTGATAGAATACCCACAATCCGTCTCGCCTGGAAGTGAGAAGCCCCGCATCCGTGAGAATGCGCAAATGGCGGGATATGCGCGACTGCCCCATTTCCAGGACTGTAACCAGCTCGTTGACGGAAAGCTCGTGGGCAAGCAGGATACGCAAGAGCCGGAGTCGTGTTTCATCGGCAAGAGCCTTGAAGAGAGTGACAGTCATATATATTCTCTGAAAGTGAAATCCTTGGCGCGCAGTTGCCTGAAACGCCTGTATGCAGCCTTGTCTATCAAGATATCATTATATGTCAATAGCTGAAAAACTTGATACACTCGGTTATTGCGCGATTTTGCGCGATGGCTTTAGGTGGGCAGGTCCTTGATTTCTCCTGACAATATGTATATTCCGTTGTCATGACAGGTGTTCCTGACAGCTCCCTGTGCCCTCAAAAAAAGGGCATTTCTCGATGTGATTTCAGACAGACAGGATTTTTCCGGGCTAAGCAGACATGTCCTTCAGCAAGAGAAAATCGATCCGCAAGCGTCGCACCGAAAGAGTGGAGACGCTGGCCCAGAGATTTCTGGAAAGCCTCAGCGCCATAGCCGGATGTCCGGAACAGTTCAGGCTCGTGGAACTTTGGCGCAACTGGCACGTTGTCATGGGTGAGGAAATTTCCTCCCTGTGCCTGCCCCTGGGCCACAGGGAGCACAGGCTGGAACTCGGGACAGAAGACAGTATGGCCATGCAGGAACTGCTGTATCTGGAACACGAAATTGTGAGCAGGGCCAATGCCTTCCTCGAAACCTCTTTCTTCAATGACGTTAAGGTAACGCTTATCGGAGAAAGACGTGGCCTTGCAGGAGCCTATGGTGAGCCTGTCGCAAGGCCAAGGGCTGTGCAACTGCCCAGAATGGCCAGGGGCACATGTCTGCAGGAAATGGACCCAGATTCTGCCATTGCCAGATGCTACAGGGCCTATTGCAGGACAGAAGAGGACGGACAAGTCGACTGACAAACAAAAGCTTCCTGCAGCGCAAAATCTCCCAAGAATGACAGGTGATTGCCTGCTTGCGTCTCATGGCGTGCAGGCCTATACTGCCTTTTTCCAAAAATCACCAAGGGAGAAAATTCATGGCTCACAAGGGACCGCATATTTCCATTTCTCCAGATTTCGTGGTCAACAGCATACTGCGCATCAATATAGACGATTTTCAGGCCTGGCCGCAGTCTGTGCGTGATCTTGCCATCTCTATAGCCGAAGAGCTCTTTTTAGTAGCGTACAATCCCTTCATCAATGCAGATACAGTACGCAGCAGTGTGAACGCCCACTACGAGCGCGAGTCACTGTCTCTTGCGCACTATTATGCCACGGCCATCACCGAAGGCATTACCATGTTCTGGTCTGCCTGGGAGGCACAGGTCGCGTTCAGAAGCCGTCTTCTGGAGGAACTTCTGAAGTTTCTTCCCGAGGACTGCATCCTCTCGGATCCTGCCTCCATAGTGGCCTCTGCCACGGACGCCACGGATCTGCGCATGGAGCTGCCTCTTCTTGTGGTGGAACCGGCCACAACCGAGCAGGTATCGCAGCTCGTCAAGCTGGCCAACGAGCTGAAGTTTGCCCTCATTCCCAGGGGCGGCGGTTCGGGCATGACTGGCGGCGCAGTTCCCGCAAGGAGGCGCACAGTCATTGTCAGCATGACACGCATGGACAAGATTACGTCCGTGGATACGGAAAATCTCACTGTCACCTGTCAGGCCGGCTGCATCACCCAGGCTGTCATTGACGCAGTGAGCAGGGCAGGAAACATCTTCTCTGTTGACCCTGCCTCCAAGACAGCCTCCACCATTGGCGGCAATATCTCCGAAAATGCCGGTGGTCCCATGGCCTTCGAATACGGAACCACCATTGACAATCTGCTTTGGTGGCGCATGGTGACCCCTACGGGCGAGATTATTTCCGTCGAGCGCGAAAATCATCCCAGACACAAGATTCTCCCGGAAGAGACGGCCGTCTTTGCCGTAAAGGATATCAGCGGGGGGGTGCGCAATGTGGTCAGGCTGCAGGGCAACGAAATGCGTTTGCCTGGCCTTGGCAAGGACGTGACAAACAAGGCTCTTGGGGGCCTGCCAGGCGTGCAGAAGGAAGGAACGGACGGCGTCATTACCGAAGCCTGCTTCACAACGCACCCCAAACCCAAGTTCAGCCGCGTCATGTGCCTGGAATTCTTTGGTCGCAGCATGACAACAGCTGCCATTGTGGTGCGTGAGCTTGTGGCCCTGCGCAACCGCATACGCGAAGAGGGCGACTACGCCCACATTTCGGCCATGGAAGAGTTCAATGCCAAGTATGTGCAGGCCATTGACTACCAGACCAAGAGCAAGAAATATCAGGGCCATCCCATATCCGTCATCATAGTCCAGGTTGACGGCGACGACGCCTATCTGCTCGACAAATGCGTGGACAACATAGTCCAGGTTGTCGAGAAGCAGGAAGACGTGGACATTCATGTTGCCCACGACAAGAAGGATGCCGAACGCTTCTGGGAAGACAGGCACAGGCTCTCGCTCATTGCCAAGAGGACATCCGGCTTCAAGATCAACGAGGACGTAGTCATCCCCATTGATCGCATCCCCGAATTTGCGCAGTTCCTCGAGGAAGTGAACATAGCGTGCACCGCAAGGGTCTATCGCAGGGCCCTGCAGGACGTAGGCAGGCTTTCCGGCTTTCCCATGGAAGACAAGGAGATGAACAGGGAGTTCTCCTACATCTCCAAGGGTGCCCTGGGCGAATTGTCCAGCAAGGACGTGTCCGATACGGACATCTGGAATCGCGCGCACGAATTTCTTGCCCGCATGCGCGAAAAATATCCCCGTCTTGCCCGCAATATCGGCGAAATAGAAGCCAGTATGGAAGCTTCCCGCCTTGTGGTGGCAAGCCATATGCATGCAGGAGACGGCAACTGTCATATCAATATGCCCGTGAACTCCAACGATCCGGAGATGCTAGAGCACGCGGAGGAAGTTGCCTGTCATGTGATGGCAAAGTGCCAGGAACTTGGCGGTGAGGTTTCGGGCGAGCACGGCATAGGCATCACAAAGATTCATTTCCTTGAACCCAAGAAGATGAACGATCTGAAGGCTTTCAAGGAGAGAGCAGACCCCCGTGACGTCATGAATCCCGCAAAGCTCGTGAGCAGGGATCTGCCGACAAAGCCCTTTACCTTCTCCTTCAACGCTCTCATCCGTGATTTGAGCCAGAGCGGTCTTGCGGACAAGGACAAGCTCATCGACATTTTGCGCAGCGTGCAGACTTGTACGCGCTGTGGCAAGTGCAAGCGTGTCTGCCCCATGACGATTCCGGGTTCTTCCCTGCAGTTTCATCCCCGCAACAAGAACATGGCCTATGGCATGCTCATGGAGGCCATCTACTATTCGCAGGTGAACAAGGGTAGTGTGGACGCATCCCTGTATCGGGAGTTGCGCACACAGGTCGAGCATTGTACGTCGTGTGGCCGCTGCATGCAGACCTGCCCCATGAAGATTCCTTCCGGAGAAGTTTCCCTGAGCCTGCACGCCATGCTGGAACACGAAGGTGCAGGCGGCCACAATCTGAAGGACATGGTGCTCGACTGGCTCGTGAAGGATGTTCCCCATCGCGTTCCCAAGGTGGCAAAACTCGCTTCCGTTGGTCAGAAGATGCAGAACAAGGTGCTGGGCCTTACCCCGGCATCCTGGCGCAAGCACATGCAAAGCCCCCTGTTCTCCGGGCCTGGCCCCAAGATGGGCTACACCAATCTCTACGAGTCCCTGAAAATCCACAAGGGCAATATCTTCTCTCCTTCCGAGGATGTGCAAAACACTCCGCTGGTGTTCTACTTCCCCGGTTGTGGTGGCGGGCTTTTCTACGATCGCATTGGCCTCTCCTCGGTCATGCTGCTTTTGCAGGCTGGCTTTGCCGTTGTGGTGCCGCCAAAGCACATGTGCTGCGGCTATCCCCTGCTTGCTGCCGGAAGCGACATCCACTACGAGGACAACAAGGCCAAGAACAGGCAGTACATGGCCGCAATCCTGCGTTCCTGCCAGCAGAAGGGCTTCCAGTGCAAATACATTGTCACGAGCTGCCCCACCTGTCTCGACGGCATGAAGAGAATGGGGCTTGAGGAGAGCTTTGAGGGCCTTCAGGCCATTGACCTGACCCAGCTTGTCCTTCCCATTTTCAACGAGAGCCAGAAGGGCAAGACACCGCCCCTGCCCGCAGGCACACGCCTGATCTACCATGGCTCCTGCCACTGCCCGTGGACGGGAGTGAATATCATCAAGGGACATCAGGCGCTCATGCAGGCAGTGGAGAGTTTCAGTGGCGCCCATATCGTGCTCAGCCAGGGCTGCTGCTCGGAATCTGGAACAGGCTCCATGACAACGCCGGAGATCTACAACATCCTGCGTAAATCCAAGCAGGAGAATCTGGGTCAGCTTATGGGCGACAATTACGCCCAACCCCTGCTCGTGGCCTGCCCGTCCTGCAAAATCGGCATAGCCCGCTGCATGCTCAACATGAAGCGGAAGAATCACACACTGCATATTGCCGAATTTATTGCAGGTTTGATCGACGGTGAAGATCGCAGGCAGTCCTTCCGCAAGAGAGTGGGAGAAACAAAGGCGGAAATCCGCGTTATTCCCATGAAGCCCCTGGGCTAGGAAAATACGCGGGAAAAGCTTTTTTTTGTTGACCTGTATAGCGATTTTCTTTATGTCCGCTTTCGGGGGTGAACAAGAGGTGTTTCCCTAGAGTAAAGCCGCTTTCACGGCCTTGCTCGCCAAAAAAGATCAGTCGGACATCCCTTGCAGGGATGGAAGGGAACGGTGTCAGCCGGAGCTTCGTGAGCTTTTTTGCTGCAGTATTGTGTGTCCTCTCTTCTGACCGGGGAGCACAACGAGTTATACGAAAAATCGTATGTTGTTAGCGTCTTGGTGAATTTCCAAAATTCAAGCCACACGCTTGCCTATTAACTTGGAATATATGGAGGCTGCGTTTCCACTCCTTGACAAGACAAGGAGATAACCTCGCAGTTTATAGCTATGACAAAAGCAGAATTGATTGATCAGATTGCCCAGAAAGCCGGTCTTGAGAGCAAGGGTGTTGCCGAGAAGGCCCTGAGCGCCACCATTGAAGTCCTGCGCGAATCTCTGGTTGCTGGCGAGTCTGTGACCCTGACCGGTTTTGGTACCTTCAAGGTTGTTGAGCGTGCTGCCCGCAAGTGCCGCAATCCCCGCACCCAGCAGGAAATGGAAATTCCTGCCTGCAAGGTTGCCAAGTTCACCCCCGGCAAGCAGCTGAAGGAAGCCATCCAGTAGCAAAGTACATCCGGAGGAATGGCAGAGTGGTTGAATGCGGCGGTCTTGAAAACCGTTGAGGGCGTAAGTCCTCCAGGGGTTCAAATCCCTTTTCCTCCGCCAGGAATACGTAAGCAGTCTTTGTTTGACTTTGCAGTCGACAAAGACTGCTTTGTTTTTATAGTTTGCCATCCTGTAATGGCCTATATTTGCTTTTCACTGTACAGTGAAAAGCAAAATATCCTTTGCAAAAACTGTATAGAGACAAATGCTTTTCCCTTGTTATCTGAACTCGAAGTATAACAGAAAAAAAAAGGCCCTCCCAGAGGGAGAGCCTGTAATAGTCAGTGTCTTGCGCAGTGAAGCTCTTGACTAGCCCTTGGCATATTCGAGGAGTTCCTTGCGGGTGAAGAGAGACTGCAGCTTGTAGCCGTGCTCAAGAAGCTGTTCCCTGCCGCCTTCTTCCCTGTCAAGAATGGTGCAGACTGCGGCAATCTTGAGGCCACTCATTTCCAGACGCTGGCAGGCCTTGAGCAGGGAGCCACCAGTGGTCACCACGTCCTCGAGCACCACAATGGGGTCCCCGGAGGAGACGTTGGCAAGACCTTCGACGTACTGGTTGGTTCCGTGTCCCTTGGGTTCCTTGCGCACCAGAAGGCCGTTCAATGGAGCTCCCTTTTCCCAGGAAATGACAGTGGTTGCGGAAACCAGGGGATCAGCGCCCATGGTCATGCCGCCAACAGCCTTGATTTCCGTGCCCTGCTCGCGCAGTGCGGCAATGACGTCGTAGAAGAGATTGCCTATGAGCCAGGCACCTTCGGGATGCAGGGCTGTCACGCGGCAGTCGAAGTAGTAGTCACTGTGGCGACCGGAAGCGAGCAGAAAGGAACCTTCCTTGTAGGACCTTTCCACCAGAATGCGTGCCAGTCTGCGTTTGAGTTCTTCATGCATGGAATTATTCCTTAAAGCACCTGCCTTGGGGCAGGGAGATGGCTTTGAGGGGAGACAAGCGTGCACTTGCTCGCTTGGCGAAAATCAATCGCCGTAAACGCGCTTGTAGACCGTATCTTCATAGCGCAGATAGAATTTGGGATCAAAGAGCTCGTCCATCTTGTCGCTGCCAAGCACAGCCTGCATCTGCTCGTCCTGGCGGACCAGGGTGGGGAAGGGAGTATGTGTTTCCCAGCTCTGCATGGCCAGCTTCTGGACAGCCACGTAGGATTCCTGGCGAGGATGGCCGCTGTCAATAAGGGCCGTGAGCACGCGCTGCGAGAAGTACAGGCCGAAGGAGGCGTTCATGTTGCGCTCCATGTTCTCGGGATGGACCGTAAGGTTTGCGAGCAACCTGTTCAGGCGGTTTAAGGCGTAGTCTGCCAGAATGGTGGAATCGGGCATGATGACGCGTTCCACAGAGGAGTGGCTGATGTCGCGTTCGTGCCACAGGGCCTGGTTTTCCAGGGCTGCCATGGCGTTGGAGCGCAGAAGCCTGGACAGTCCGCAGAGATTTTCCGCGGAAATGGGGTTTTTCTTGTGGGGCATGGCCGAAGAGCCCTTCTGGCCCTTGGCAAAGCCTTCTTCGGCCTCGAGAACCTCTGTGCGCTGCAGATGGCGCAATTCCACGCACAAACGCTCTATACCGCCCCCAAGTATGGCCAGGGTGGTGAAGAAATGGGAGTAGCGGTCGCGCTGCACGATCTGGGTGGAATGGGGATCGACCTTGAGACCAAGGTGGGTAAGGGCGATTTCCTCTACCTCCGGAGTCACGATGGTGTAGGTGCCGACAGCGCCGGAAATCTTGCCTACGCGAATGTCCTCGATGGCGTCTTCGAGACGCTTTTTATGACGCGCAAATTCGGCGTAGAAGCCTGTCATCTTGAGGCCGAAGCTGATGGGTTCGGCGTGGACACCGTGGGATCTGCCCATGCACAGGACACCCTTGTACTTCATGGCCATGCCCTTGATGGTTTCAAGCACGGCGTCGATGTCCTTGAGAATGATCTTGCCTGCCTGCACAAGGAGGAGGCTGCCGGCAGTGTCCACGATGTCGGAAGACGTGCAGCCCAGATGGATGAAACGGGCATCAGGGCCGATTTTTTCTTCCAGGGCAGTCAAAAAGGCGATGATGTCGTGGCGCGTGATCTCCTCGATGGCGAGAATGCGGTCTGCGTCGATTTCAGCCTTGTCTATGATGTTCTGCAGCGCTTCCTCGGGAATGCGTCCCTTTTCCGCCCAGGCCTTGCACACGGCAATTTCAACGTCCAGCCACGATTTGTAGCGGTTTTCCAGTGTCCAGATGCTGCCCATTTCCGGGCGTGTGTAGCGTTCGATCATGAGAATTGCTCCCGCAGGAGGGCCGGGCCGAAGCGATTGCCCCGGGGCTTGCGATGGCCTTCCTTGCCTTTTGGGGTGAATTTGAAGATCTGCAACAATGCCCTTTGGTCAGGCTACTTGGCAGCAGCCGTGCTGGCAGGGGCAGATGTGCTCTTGGGAGCGGATGCAGCGGGTGTATTCGAAGAAGCTGTAGTCGAAGAAGCAGCCTTGGTCGCGCTTTCACCAGAAGCCTTGGCGGAACTTTCCGGGGCATGGGACGCGCCGGATGTTCCGTGGCTTGGCGCGGAAGTCTCGTCCTTGATGCCCTTGCGGTATCCGTAGTCGGTCACATACCAGCCGCCGCCCTCAAGAACAAACGAGGTGTTGGAGATAATGCGCGGCGAGATGGTTCCGCAATCCGGACAGGGTTCCTTGGGATGATCCTCGGTGATGTGGGGGCACCACTCTTCGAAGACCTTGTTGCACTTTGGGCAGCGATATTCGTAAATTGGCATACTTCTTTCCTCCCCTGCCTGAAAACAGGAGGAGACCACAAAAATTCTGATTTGGGCGCTTGGCCCTATAGAGAACAAAATCTGCCGTCATGACAACGGCAGACTTGTTAAGGACAAAAAAGAAACTGTGCGTGAGCCCTAGGCCTTCTTGCCCTGAGCTTCGTGAATGCGCTGCTTCAGGCGCTGTTCACGACGATGACGACGGCGATCGAGTTCCTTCTTGCGTTCAACTTTCTTGTGAGCCATGGTATTCTCCTTAAAAAACAAGGCAGTCTTGCTGTCCTGTTATTGGCATAGGCTGCTCAAGGCCGCGTCCGGCCTCAAGACAAGGCATGCTATAGAATATTTCCAGCCGGTTTGGCAAGCCTGAAAGCGGCCATATTGCCCCATTTTCCGCTGTGAGAACAGCCTTTTGGAAGACGGATTGCACAAGGTCCAACTAGTGCTTCCCTGAATCCGTGCCGCTTTTCCCCTGGTCGAAAAAGCCGCTTATGCTGGCAGTTTCCACTACGGCGTAGTCGGCAAAGCCGTTGGCAGCCATGATTTTGTCCGTCATCCCCATCCATTGCGGCAAAAAGCGGGTGACCTGCAGGAGAGGGGAGGGGGTAAGGCGCAGGCGCAGGTCGGCAAAGCAGGTATTTCCCTTTTCGTCCTTCAGGCGCAGCAGAGCCTCTTCCGTTTCCTCGATACGGGCAAGCTCATCCCTTTTGACAGGAAGATGGTAGTCGTAGCGGGTCAGAAGGCAGGGCCTTGCCTGTTCCTTTGGCAGGGGAAAGCCCATATCCCTTGCCCTTTTAAGTATATCGGCCTTGGAAAGCCCCGCAAGGGCCAGGGGGGAGAGAACGCCCTTTTCCTGGAGTGCCCTTAATCCGGGACGGTAACGGGACAGATCGTCTGCATTGCTTCCGTCACAGAGTATCCTCTCCTCCTCGCCAAGATGTGCCAGCACAGTGCCGAGGCTTTGGAGCATGAGCCTTTTGCAGTAGTAGCAGCGTAACGGATCCGTGTTTGCAATCTGCGGGACAGACAGGGGATCCACCGCCACCTCTTCGAGCCTCAGTCCCATGGTTGCAGCAAAGGCTCTTGCCCCTGTGCTTTCGCCCCTTGGGATGTGCGGGCCACGGATGTGGATGGCAAGGACATCGCAGTTGGCTTTCAGGGCGCTGGCGCAGAGAAAGCGGCTGTCGAGTCCTCCGGAAAAGGCTATGGCAAGGCGTTTTTGTTCGGCAAAAAAGTCACTGAGGGTCATGTGTCAGGCCTACCAGACAAGGCGCACCGGGGCTCCGTGGCTTGCCATGTACTCCTTGCATTCGCGTATGGTGTAGGTGCCAAAGTGGACAATGGAGGCAATCAGGGCCGCAGAGGCCTTGCCGCGAGTGACAGCGTCGAGCATGTGCTCCGGCTTTCCTGCTCCGCCTGAGGCAATGACCGGGATGGAGACCGCGTCCACAATGGTGCTTGTGAGCGCAAGCTCGTAGCCATCCTTTGTGCCGTCCGCGTCAATGGAATTGACACACAGCTCGCCCGCGCCAAGGCGCTCGCATTCTTTCGCCCAGGCAATGGCGTCAATGCCCATGCGCTTGCGGCCACCGTTGATGACTATTTCGTAGCCCGAGGGAATAGCCTCGCTTTGGGGCACGCGCAATACATCCATGCCAACGACCACGGCCTGGCTTCCAAAGGCGTCTGCGCCCTCGCTGATGAGGCGGGGATTTTGCACTGCCGCGGAATTGATGGAAATCTTTTCAGCGCCTGCCAGAAGGACAGCCCGCATGTCTGCAACTGAGCGTATGCCTCCGCCAACGCTGAAGGGAATGAAGATATTGGCTGCCACCCTTTCCACTACGTCCAGGAAGATGCCGCGATCCTCCGCAGAAGCAGTGATGTCGTAAAAGACGATTTCGTCCGCACCTTCCTCATAGTACTTGCGGGCACTTTCAACCGGATCGCCAATGTCCACGTTTCCGGCAAATTTGATGCCCTTGGTGAGCTTGCCGTTGCGCACATCAAGGCAGGGGATGACGCGTTTAGAGAGCATTGGCGGCCTCCTTGCAGTAGTCGTGGTAGTTTTTGAGCAGGGCAAGGCCAAAGCGTCCGCTCTTTTCCGGATGGAACTGCACTGCCCACAGTCCAGATCTACCGTAGACAGAACAGAAGGTCAGCCCTCCGTACGAGGTTTGCCCGAGCACAAGATCGTCTTCGGGAGCAACATAGTAGCTGTGGACAAAGTAGAACTGGGCCGAGGCGTCGATGCCACGGAAAAGCTCATTGTCTCTTGTGCAGGAGACTGTGTTCCAGCCCATGTGGGGGACAGGGGCCGGGCTTCCGTCTTCCTGAAGCAGGGTATCGGGAAACTTTCTGCACTCACCCTTCACAAGACCCAGTGTCCTTGTGTTGCCTTCCTCGCTGTGCTCGAGGAGAATCTGGCAGCCAAGGCAGATGCCAAGCACAGGCTGCTTGCGGGCAATGGCATCGGCAAGGCAAAGATCAAGGTGTTCGCCGCGAAGTACATCCATGGCCTGGGCAGACGAGCCGACACCAGGGAAAATGATGCCGTCGGCCCTGGCAAGGACTTCTGAATCGGCTGTAATGACAGAGGGTATGCCCAGAAACTTGAGAGCCCTGAGCACGCTGGTCTGGTTGCCAGCCTTGTAGTCGAGGATTGCGATCATGTCTCCCCCCAAGAGAGAAAGCGGTTGGCCCGCCTGGACGTCGGGCACCTTGAGAAAAAAGGCATAGAAAAAAGGCATTTTGATGCGTTGAGGGGAAAAACACAAGTTCCCATTCTTGCCAATTGACGCCATATGGCGCTCTTTTACGCCCTTTTTTCAGGACGTTTCCTGCCAGGGACAGTGCCTTCGGACAATATTGTCGCTTCACTGCTTTTTGGGTAAGGTGCGCTTTCCGCCAAAAGGCACAAACAGCAAGGACTTTCCTGCAAGGAGAGAGCAAGTGGTCGACAATACGGACAACCCCATAGGCATTTTTGATTCCGGCGTGGGGGGAATGACAGTGCTTAGGGCACTGCTTGAGCGTCTGCCGGGGGAAAGCTACCGTTTTTTGGGCGACACGGCTCGCCTGCCCTACGGGACCAAGGGCGCCAGCACCATCATAGAATATACCCTGAAGGCTGCGGGCAAGCTTGTGGACATGGGGCCGGTCAAGATGCTGGTCGTGGCCTGCAACACAGCAAGCAGCGTTGCACTGCCTGCCCTGCGCAACCGCTTTCCGCACATTCCCGTGGTGGGGGTGATAAAGCCAGGTGCCAGGGCTGCCGTGCAGGCCTCGTCAAGCGGACACATAGTGGTGCTCGCCACAGAGGCCACAGTGCGTGGCGGAGCCTATGTAGACGCCATTCACGCGTTAAAGCCCGAGGCGCGCATCCAAAGCCGCGCCTGCACGCTCTTTGTGTCCCTTGCAGAGGAAGGCTGGCTTGAGGGTGATGTGGTCGAGGGTGTGGTCCGCCGCTACATAGGAGAACTTTTTGCCTGTGAAGACAAGCCGGACACGCTGCTGCTCGGCTGCACGCATTTCCCCCTGCTGCAAAAGGCCATAGCCAATGTGGTGGGCCCGGATGTTGCCATAGTGGATTCTGCCCGCACAACAGCCGAGGCCGTAGCAGAAATCCTTAAGACACAGGGTATGGCAGCGCAAGGGGAAAAGGGCAGTGTGCGCTTCATGGCTACAGACAATGTGCGCCGTTTTGCCGCCACAGGCGGGCTTTTCCTTGGCCGCAAGCTGGACGAGAAAGACGTGGAGCTCGTGGATATCTAGTGGACATCCGAGCTCAGTTTTTCCAGGGCTCGATGTCCGGAATCTTGTAGGCGCCGGATTCAAGAAGGGCCTTGCGCATACGCAAGTACTGCTTTTGGCCGGCAAGGCGCTTGTTGTAGCCGCGCCGCACGCAGGCTTGGGCCTGCAGGGGAGTTTTCAGATCCTCGAGAGGCGGATCGTAGAGCTCCCAAAGTCCCCCGATTTCCTTGCGCGGATCCGTGCGCTGCCCCTTGCTGTTGCGCACAGTGATGTGGACGTGTGCTCCGGACGTCCGTCCCGTGCAGCCGACTTCGCCTATGTGCTGCCCCTGTTTCACCTTGTCGCCCTTTTTGACAAGTACCTTGCCAAGATGCGCGTAGGAAACGGTCTTGCCGTCTGTCTGCGCTATCTTCACAGTAAGGCCTGCGCTGCCGGCCATGCCTGCGAGAAGGACAGTGCCGCTTTTGAGCGTGCGCACTGGCCAGCCAAGGTGTCCGCGCACGTCAAGGCCGCTGTGAAAGCGGGGGCGCATGGGAGCGTCGCTCAGGAGGGGAACCGTGGATCCGCGCCGCTCCCCGAAACGGGAGGTGACAAAGCTGTCTACGTCCGGCCAAAGCGCCATGGCCTCGCTCGAGTAGGAGCTCGCCTCGGTACTATCCTTTTCCTCTTCTGAGCCTGATTTATCCGCCTGTTCCTGCGCTTTTTCCTGTGCCTTGTTCGTGCCTCCTGCAGAAGATTCGCCTGCTGTTTCTGCAGCCTCCTGTTCTGCCTCGCCAGAGCTTTTCGAAGGATCGTTTTTCGCAGCGGACGGGGCCCGGGACTGGGCTTGAGCTTTTTCCAAAGCCCCGGCTTCGACACCAGTGTCTTTTGCCTGAGTCGCGGCAAGGGCCTGGGAGGAGAGAGAGGGCAGGGCAACGAGTGCTGCGCCAAGGATCATCGGGGCAAGAGCCCTGAAAAATCCCGCAAGGGAAGAATTGGGTTCTGGCAAGGGAAATCTCCGCAGGATGGATTTTGGGGAAGGGACAGGCAGGTTGCTGTTGTCCCTGCACCATCGATTAAGCCAGGGTGTCCGAAAAAGCCAGCCTTGTCTTTTGCCTTGGGCAAGGCTACCTTGCCCGGGCCAAAATGTCAGTACTGTCACGTGCCATTGGCGGGGGGGGGTAGCTCCCTGGCACGATACACGGAAGATACAGAGGAAGATTGAATGACAGACCATGTCATTGCCTTTGAAAACATGAGCGTGGAGTTTGCGGGAAAGACTGTCCTGGACCACGTCCGCGTCTCCATACCCCGGGGCGGACTTACCGTCTTTGTGGGGCCAAATGGTGCAGGCAAGACCACGCTTTTGCTCAGCATCATGGGAGAGGTGCCCCACAGGGGAAAGATACGCTTTGCCCGGGGGGTCCTCGGGCGCATCGGCTATGTGCCCCAGCATCTCGAGGCACAGACCTCCACTCCCATCACCTGCGAGGAATTTCTGGCCCTCAATGCCGGCACAAGGCCCTTGTGGCTTGGCATAGGAAAGGAAGGAAAAAAGGCTGTGGCAAAGGCGCTCGAGCGCGTGGGCATGGGGAACGCGGCTACCCGCTGCATTGGGGAGCTTTCCGGCGGCGAAATGCGGCGCGTGCTCCTTGCCTCTGCCCTTTTGCGCGATCCCCTGCTCCTTTTGCTGGACGAACCGGCTGCAGGCGTGGATCTGAAGGGCGAACGCCTTTTCTGGGATATCCTGAACGAATTGCGCCTGCAAAGCGGCATTTCCATTGTCATGGTCAGCCACAACCTGACCCTGGCCGCCCACTACGCGAGCCACGTTGTCTGCGTATACGACGGACGCTGCCAGGAGGGCACGCCCCATCAGATCTTTACCGCAGCCAATCTCATGTCCGTCTTTGGCATTCCTATCCACATCTACCCGGATCAGTGCACTGTACCGCAGCATTTGTGTCCCAAGTGCGGCGCCTTTGCCCAGTGCGAGCAGGAACATCCGTGCGGGATACGGGGAGAGGCCCCCTTCCAGGGCCGGGGAGGTGCGCTGTGATAGACGTCTTGTGTTCTGCCCTGGGGTGTATTCCCCTGGACTGCCTGCAGCACAGGTTTATGCAGCAGGCCCTGCTGGGCCTTTTGTTGCTCGCGCCCATAGCCGCAGTGCTTGGCGTGCAGATAGTGCATTTTCACATGGCCTTCTTTTCCGACGCCATAGGTCACTCGGCCTTTGCCGGCGTGGCCCTGGGCCTTCTCTTTTCCCTTGAGCCGCGCATGACCATGCTGGCCTTTGGCATACTGGTGGGCATGGGCATTATTGCCCTGCAAAGGCGGAGCAACATTTCCTCGGATTTGGCCATTGGCGTGGTCTTTTCCGCTGTGGTGGCCTTCGGACTTCTGGTTGTGAGCAGGACACAGGGCAGCGCAAGGAATCTGCAGCAGTTTCTCCTTGGCGACATCCTGACCATAGGGCCAGAGGAAATACGCTTCCTTCTGCTTCTTTTGCCCCTTGTATTTGTTTTGCAGTTTTGCGGCTTCAACGCCCTGCTTTCCATTGCCCTGAACCCCATCATGGCCAGGGCCCACGGGATCAGGGTTGCCATGTGGCAGTATCTTTTTGCTGCCGTCGTGGCAGCTGTGGTCATCTTCTCCGTGTGGGCCGTGGGAGTATTGCTTGTCACAGCCCTGCTCATTGTGCCCGCTGCCTGCGCCCGCAACATGTCACGTTCCCTTTTCGGCATGTTCTGGTGGGCTGTGGCTTTGAGCATGCTCTCGGCCTTTCTCGGGCTTGTGCTCTCTGCCCAGCCCTGGCTTGCCTCCTCCACAGGACCAACCATCATTGTGGTGAGCTGCCTTTTTTTTGTGCTCTCCACCATCATGCTGCGCAACAGGGGCAGGCGAGGCTGATACAAGGCTGACAGGCGCAAGGCCTGCCACAACCCTTTTCAGCGCCTGCCAGCACTGCTATCATTGCACACCCGTGAAGCCCAGGGGCTTGCGCATCATGCAATAACCCGGCACAAGGCGTATTGCCCGGACAGGGACGACAAATACACAATCAGGAGCAAGGCAGCTATGTCCCAGAATACATTTGGCACTCTTTTCCAGGTCACCACCTTTGGCGAATCCCACGGCATGGCCGTGGGTGGCGTTGTGGACGGCTGCCCTCCCAATCTCCCCCTGACAGAGGAGGACATGCAAAGGGCCCTGGACAGGCGAAAACCCGGCCAGGGAGCCACGGCCACTCCGCGCAAGGAATCCGACACCGTGCACATCCTCTCCGGGACCTATCTTGGCAGGACAACGGGCACGCCCATTGCCTTTGTGGTCTACAACGAGAACCAGCGCTCCGGGGACTACGACAACCTGAAGGACGTTTTCCGTCCCGGACACGCGGACTGGGGCTTTTACAAGAAGTTCGGCTTTCGCGATCACCGCGGCGGCGGGCGCTCCTCTGCAAGGGAGACCATCGCCAGGGTTGCTGCAGGAGCTGTTGCCGAAAAACTGCTTGAGAGCGAAGGCATACGCGTCCGCTCTGCCACTGTGGAGCTTGGCGGCATAGCCGTGGCAAGTATCGATCTCGAAGGCGCCTACGATCGTCCCTTCTACAGCGCGGACGAGAGTGTTGTTGCCCAGTGGGACGCCAGGGTGCTTGAGGCCAGAAAGGCACACGATACCCTTGGCGGTATTGTGCAGACAGAGGCCTACGGCGTTCCTGCCGGTCTTGGCGAGCCTGTCTTCGGAAAGCTTGACGCAAGCATAGCCTCGGCCATCATGGGCATAGGTGCAGTCAAGGGCGTGGAAATAGGTGACGGCTTTGCCGCAGCCCGCGCAACGGGAAGTGCCAACAACGATCCTTTGCTGCCCGGGGGACTTTTTGCGTCCAATCACGCCGGAGGTATCCTCGGTGGCATTTCCTCTGGTCAGACCATTGTGGTGCGAGCCGCAGTCAAGCCCATCTCCTCCATTGCAAGCGAGCAGCAGACAGTGGATGTCAACGGCAATGCCGTGACCATACGCGTGGGAGGCAGACACGATCTTTCGGCCATACCCCGCTGTGTGCCCGTGCACAGGGCCATGGTGAGCCTGGTTTTGGCAGACATGCTTCTCATGCAGCGCCGCCTTGGGAGAAACTGATGCCAGAGAGCACGAACAAGGGCCCAAAACCCGGAGTCTTGGCCACTGATCCGGCCATACAGGAAGACATTACCTTCAGCGGCAGCATCGAGCGCATTATTTTCAAGAACGACGAAAATGGCTATGCCATATTGCGCGTTGTGCCGGACAAGAAGGAAGCCGGGCGCAGGGGTATTCCCCTGTCGGGCTTGACCTGCGTGGGAACCCTGCTCAATCCGCAGGCAGGACAGAATCTTTCCTTTACGGGCAGGTTTGTGCAAAATGCGCGCTACGGGCGCCAGTTCCAGTTTGCTTGTGCAAACGAGCAGGTCCCGGCCAGCGAGGCAGGGCTCATAGCCTATCTTTCCTCAAAGCTCATCAAGGGCATGGGACCGGATTTGGCCGAAAGGGTCGTGAAGACATTCGGCCAGGACACCATACGCGTTCTCGACGAGGAGCCGGAAAAGCTTGCCAGCGTCAGGGGCATAGGCAAGAAAAATCTCGCGACCATTGTCGAAAGCTGGCGCGAGAACAGAAGCTTGAGCGATCTCATGCAGTTTCTGCAGCCCCATGGCATCTCCGCAGCCTACGGCGTGCGCATCTACAGGGAGTACGGAACCCAGTCCGTGCAGAAGGTGCGCGAAAATCCCTACAGGCTTGCCATGGACATACGCGGCATAGGCTTTCTCACAGCGGATGCCATGGCGGAAAAGCTCGGCGTTCCCAGGGACAGTCCCCTGCGCATGCAGGGGGCCGTGCTCTACATCCTGCAGAAGGCCTCGGAAAACGGAGATGTCTTTTTGCCGAGAACCGAGCTTGTGGCGCGCATAGAAAAAGAGCTGAATGTTCCCGCCGCAGGCGTTCTGGAAGCCATAGACGCGCTCGTTCTCGACAACCGCATTGTTGTCGACGCCATCCCTTTGCAGCCGCATGAAACAGGCGGCAGGGGCGAGGACAGGGCCGTGTATCTCGCAACCTATTACCGCTGCGAGGACAAGACAGCCTACTATCTCGAGCGTCTGTGCCAGATGCCCGGGAACGTGACGTTCAGGAATGTGGACAAGCAGGTGCAAGACGCCCTGCAAAAGCAGGAACACAACCTTGCCAAGGCCCAGATCGAGGCTGTGCGCATGGCTGCCAAAAGCAAGGTGATGGTACTCACCGGCGGCCCGGGCACAGGCAAGACCACGATCATCAAGGCCATCATTACCCTGTTTCAGGCAGTCACAAAGCGCATTTTCCTTGCTGCGCCCACCGGGCGCGCAGCAAAGCGCATGGCAGAGGCAACGGGCCTTGACGCAAAGACGTTGCACCGCCTGCTCGAATACAATCCCGGGGACAATACCTTCAGGCGCAACGAGGAAGAACCTCTGGCCTGCGATCTTCTGATAGTGGACGAGGCCAGCATGATGGACATCCTCATCTTCTACTATCTCATGAAGGCCGTGCCTACGGGCTGCGTCGTCATTCTGGTCGGCGACGTGTTCCAGCTTCCCTCTGTTGGTCCAGGCAGTGTCCTTGCTGACATCATAGCCTCGGGCAAGGTGCCTGTGTGCGAGCTCAACGAGATTTTTCGCCAGGCAAGGACAAGCGAGATTGTGACCAATGCCCATCGCATCAACAACGGCATAGTCCCCGATCTTGTGTCCCCCTGGGAGCGCGACACGGATTTCTACTTTCTGGAAGTGCCCACCATGGAGGACGGGCTGGACGTTCTTGTACGCCTTGTCTGCAGGGAAATACCCGAGCGTTTCGGGCTGAATCCCCTGAAGGACATCCAGCTTATTACCCCCATGCACAAGGGAGCTGTGGGCACTGTCTGCATGAACAGTGAGCTGCAAAAGACCCTCAACCCCGGAGGTCTGGCCATGGGGAAGGGGGGCCGCGCACCCAGGGCCCTGCCCGAGGTCAGGCGCGGCGACACCATCTATCGACGTGGCGACAAGGTCATGCAGATACGCAACAACTACGACAAGGACGTCTTTAACGGTGACGTGGGCACCATTCTGGATATCGATCCGGACCGCAAGGTCGTCCATGTGGTCTTTGACGACAGGATGGTCGAATACGAGACCTCGGAAATGGAGGAGCTTGTCCTTGCCTATGCCATTTCCATCCACAAGTCCCAGGGCTCGGAGTATCCGGCAGTGGTGATTCCCCTGTTCATGCAGCATTTTATCATGCTGCAGCGCAATCTTGTCTACACGGCAGTGACAAGGGGCAAGAAACTGGTGGTTTTAGTGGGCGAAAAGCGGGCCCTGGAGAGGGCTGTTGCCAATGCGGATGTGAAACGGCGCTACACAAGGCTGACCTTCCGTCTGCGCGAATACGTTTCCAATCTCTATGCATGACGAAAAGGGGGAGGGGCAAAAGCCTCTCCCCCTTCTCGTGGAAAACGGTTTTAGCCGCGGGCCTGGAATTTGAAGCCCTCGTACCAGAAAAGACGTGCTCCCTGCTTCTTCCAGGAACCGTCCGGAAGGCCTGCCTTGTAGCAGAGATTGGTCAGATACTGATCAAGATCCCAGCCCTGTTCTACCGGCACCTGGGGCAGAAAGACGCCGCTGCGGCCCATGTACTGCAGGACAAGGCCATGCCTGCCAATCTCGATTGCTTCCGGATTGGGGCAGGGGGAAAGCTGGTCCAAAACGGTGATTTCCACTCTTGTGTGCGGCCATTCACTGGGCTTAAGGGGACGAAAGCGGGGATCCCTGAAGGCCGCAGCCTGTGCCATGTTCCAGGCGCACACAACAAGGGGTTGCGTGCCCACGATTGAGCCTATGCAGCCTCTCAGATGCCCCATGATGGTGAGCGTTACAAAGCAGCCGAGGTTTTGAACAAGGTTGGCGTTGTAGTCTTTTGAGGCAGGGGGAAGCGGCGCTTCGCCCTGCAGGCGCTTTTCAATGGCATCGCAAACGATGCCGGAAAGGATGCGCTGTTCTGTTTCGTCAAAAGAGAAGGCAACTGCCATATGCCCTCCAGGGCGCAGGAGCGGCGGGGGAAAAGCGACCTTGCGCCAAGCAAAAGGGCGCCGCAAGCGCGGCGCCCGAAAGGTCTAGTGCTTTTGCACAGCTGTGACAAGATCGTTGACTGCGTCGCGCTTTTCCCAGGTGAATTCGGGAAGCTCGCGGCCAAAGTGTCCGTAGCAGGAGGTCTTGCTGTAGATGGGGCGCTTCAGGTCAAGGCGCTTTGTGATGTAGTAGGGGCGCAGATTGAAGACTTCGCGCACGGCATCGGTGAGGACGCTGTCTGGATATTCGCTGGTGTTCTGGGAAGTGACAAGGATGCTCACGGGATCGGCCACGCCGATGCTGTAGGCAATCTGTACCTCGCACACCTTGGCAAGGCCTGCGGCCACGATGTTCTTGGCGATGTAGCGGCCCATGTAGGCGCCGGACCTGTCCACCTTGGAGGGGTCCTTTCCGGAGAAGGCGCCACCACCGTGGTGGCCTGTGCCGCCGTAGGTGTCCTGGATGATCTTGCGGCCGGTCAGGCCGCAGTCGCCCATGGGGCCACCCACCACAAAGCGGCCTGTGGTGTTGATGAAGATTTCGCAGTCCTTTTCGTTGAAATAGCCAGAAGGTTCGAGCACTGGACGGATGACCTGGCTTTTTACTGCCTCAATGATGTCATCCTGGCTTGCGTGGGGTTCGTGCTGGGTGGACACCACGACGTTGTTGATGCGAACCGGAACGCCGTCGTGGTATTCAAAGGAAACCTGGGTCTTGCCGTCGGGACGGAAGAAGCCCACTGTGCCGTCCTTGCGAACCTTGGTCAGGCGCTGCGAGAGCTGATGGGCCCAGAATATGGGGGCCGGCATGAGGGTGGGGGTCTCGTCGCAGGCGTAGCCGAACATCATGCCCTGGTCGCCGGCGCCCTGGTCCTCGGGATTTTCGCGCAGGACACCCTGGGCAATATCCGGAGACTGATGATCAATGGTGGAGAGCACAGCGCAGGTCTGCCAGTCAAAGCCCATGTCGGAGCTGTTGTAGCCCACGCTCTTGATGGTTTCGCGCACAACATGGGGCAGATCCGCGTAGCCCTTGGTGGAGATTTCGCCGGCAATAATGGCCATGCCCGTGGTCACCAGGGTTTCGCAGGCCACGTGGGCATCGGGATCCTGGGCAAGGAGGGTATCGAGAACTGCGTCGGAGATCTGATCTGCCACCTTGTCGGGATGGCCTTCGGTGACGGATTCCGAGGTGAAGAAATAGGTTCCTTTGGTCTGCATGATTTCTCCTGGATGCCGACAGGGCATCCTTGCGGGAAGAGTCAACGCTAATTGAGCTGGATGTTGTCTATGAGACGGGCCTTGCCCATCTTGATGGCGCAGGCCATTGTGGCAGGGCCTGTGATTTCCTCAACCTGGCTGAGGCTTGCGCTGTCAATGACCTGCAGGTAGTCGAGGCGGCCAAGGGGCAGCGTGGAGGCCCAGCGGCGCAGCACGGCTTCCTTCAGCACATTGGCCCTGGTTTCCCCGTGCTCGACCATTGTCTTGGCATAGACAAGGCCCTTGTGGATTTCGGGCGCCTGAGCGCGCTCCTCTTCTGTCAGGTAGACATTGCGGGAGGAGAGGGCGAGGCCGTCTTCGGCCCGGGCAATGGGCACGCCAACAATGGTGATCGGGATGAAGAGATCTCGTACCATGCGGCGGATGATGGCCTGCTGCTGCCAGTCCTTGTTGCCAAAGACCGCGTAGTCGGCCTGGCTGAGCAAAAAGAGCTTTGTGCACACAGTGCACACGCCGCGGAAGTGGATGGGGCGCGAGATACCGCACAGAAGCTGCCCCATTTCCGGAACTTCTACCCATGTGCCGGCGTCCGGTGCGTAGAGCTCGTCAGGGCTGGGCGTAAAGAGAAGGTCTGCGCCGTGTTCCCTGGCTATGGCAGCATCGCGTTCCATGTCCCTAGGATAGGAAGCGTAGTCTTCATTGGGGCCGAATTGGGTGGGATTGACAAAAAGGCTGACAACGACCTTGTCCGCCAGGGTGCGGGCCTTGTCCATGAGCGACATATGCCCTTCGTGGTAGTAGCCCATGGTGGGTACAAGGGCTATGGTCTTGCCTTCCTTGTGCCAGCTGCGGCAGCAGTCGGCTAGTGCTTGAGCTGAAGAGAGTATTTGCATATCCATATATCAAGTTATTGTGATATGGTGATAGACAGGAATTTATTTATACCTTATGCTGACACCTGCTGTAAAGCATTGCCTTGGCAGTGGACCGGTTGCTTTTTGAAAAAGGCAGGCAGATTTTTGCGCTTCTGCCGGCTGCCGGATCTTGCGGGACAGGCGCGTGAGAGCGCTTTTTGCGAGCCGTTTTTTTGGCAAACTTGTCCTCACCAGCCATGGCATGAAATGTAGAGTACTGTTTTGCAATGCATTCCCGCAGACAGGGGCCCCTGTCTGCGGGCCTGGAGATACTATGGCAGTTATGGAAGAGAAGGCAGGGGAAGGGCTTGTCGTGTACTGCAAGAGCCTTGGCTGTCCCAAGAACAGGGTGGATACGGAAAAATTTGTAGGTCAGCTTGGGGAGAATGTCCGGCTCACGGATACGCCTTCAGAAGCGGACCTTGTCTTTGTGAACACCTGCGGCTTCATAGAGCCGGCAGTCAGGGAATCCGTGCGCACCATTCTTGACCTCGCCGAAGAACGGAAAAAGGCTCTTTTGTGCGTTGCCGGCTGCCTGGTCGGGCGTTACGGCAGGGACAGTCTTGCCGATGGCCTGCCAGAGGTGGATTTGTGGCTTGAGCCGGCATCCAGGGAGAACTGGGGGGCAATGGTTTTTGCCGCCCTTGGTGGAGGTGCAGCATCGTCTGGACGTCTTGTGTCCACTCCTCCGTCCTACGCCTACCTGAAGGTTTCCGAGGGCTGCAGGCACCGCTGTGCCTTTTGCACCATTCCCTCCATCCGTGGTCCCCTGCACTCCGCTCCCATGGAGGAACTTCTGGGTGAGGCGCATATGCTGGCAGACCAGGGGACCAGGGAGATTGTGCTCATTGCCCAGGATCTCAGCGACTATGCCCACGATCTCGGAGACGACGCCAGTGCCTTTCCCCATCTTTTGCGCAGGCTCGGAGACATCGACGGCATAGCCTGGCTGCGTATGCTCTACCTCTATCCGAAGGGGATAACAGGGGAACTTTTGCAGGCAGTGAAGGACGTGGATGCCCTTTTGCCCTATTTTGACATTCCCCTGCAGCACAGCCATCCCGATATCCTGCGCGGCATGGGCAGGCCCTTTGCCGTAGAGCCCGAGCGCGTGCTCGAAACCATACGCGAGGCCCTGCCGGATGCGGCTTTGCGCACAACCTTTATTGTGGGTTACCCCGGGGAAACGGACGAGCACTTTAAGCATCTGTACGATTTTGTAGAGCGCATGCGCTTTACCCAGCTTGGGGTTTTTACCTTCTGGCCCGAGGAAGGAACTGTCGCTGCCTCCCTGCCCAACCAGGTGGAGGACAGTGTGAAGGAGGAGCGCAGGGCGCTGATCATGGAACTGCAGCAGGAAATAAGCAGGGAAAGGCTCGAGGCCGAGGTGGGCAGCGTGCAGGACGTGCTTGTAGACAGCATCAATCCCGAATGGCCCGGCCTGCACAACGGCCGTGTGTGGTTCCAGGCTCCGGACGTGGATGGCATATGCTACATAAGCGGCCCCGGAACCGAACCTGGCGCCATGGTGCGGGCGGATATTGTGGAGAGCGGCGAGTATGATTTGACCGGTCTTGTCCGGGAAGAGTGGAAATAGGCAGGCAAAATTGTCGAAAGTCAGTGCATTGCAAATGCCCACAATTTCATAATCAGCCAAGAGGACTATATGGCAACAAGAAAAAGAATAGCAAAATCCAGGGGCAAGGGGCGCGGTAAGACAGCTTCCGGCGCGCCAAAGCTTGATGCATCAAGCCTGTATTTCGGAACACGCTCCCTGGGGGATCAGGCTACGCGATGGCTTCAGGCACAGCGCGAGGCTGACAGTGAGCAAGGCGGCTTTGATCTGGAACTTGAGGGGAAAGCCTGCGGCTGCATCCTTGATTTCGAAAAGAAGTATGGCAACCCCTACAGTTTTCGGAATTCCGGGATACGGACATTTGATGAGGAGAAAAAGTTTCCGAAAGTTCGGACTGGCGGAAAGGTTGTAGCCCAGCTTAAATCCATGGCCGAGGAGGGGTCTGTTCTCGCCTCCTGCTTTGTGGCCCTGCAAATGTTCTTTGAGCTGACCGGAGACATGTATCTGGACAAGCTGGGCAAGGCGGATACAGAGAAAAGGGAGAAATTTCTGGCACTGCTGGATGTCGCAGCCAGCGGCGGTTTTTCCTATGCCTATTGCATGCTCTTTTTCGCCTACAATGCTCTTGGGGAGCCTGAAGCTGCGCAGTCATGGGTCCAAAAAGCCTTGGATGCCAACTTCGACGAGATGGTCTTTGCCTCCGCAGACGGATTGCTTTGCCCTACACAGACGCAGCAGAAGGCGATTGAGAGTGTTCTGGAACACGTGTACGCACTGGCCCTGGATCACAGCTGGGATGCCCTGGTCATGCTCATGAATATCAAAAAATTCAGGGCGCACAATGAGGCGGTGAGCTCCTTCACAAAGCATATGCCGCTCATTCAGTCGTTGATTGAGCAGGAGCACACAGGGGCCATGCGCCTGTTCGCAGAGTCTCTGGATAGCTGTGAGCATCAATCTTCCAGATTGTTTCCGGACCCGCGTGTGACGCGTTTTTACGAGAGAGCTCTCATGCAGGGCGATCTGGGAGCCCTGTTCCAGTACATACAGGCGAACTTTGTCGGGTCGCATTATGTAGGTCTTGCGGAAAAGGATGTGTTCCTGCTGGAAGGGATACTCCGCCATCCCAATCTTGGTGCCGACTACGCAGCCAGGATCCACGGTCTGCAGGGGCGCCTTTTGCGCACTCTCGACGATCCAAAGGGAGACAAGCTGCTGCTTCAGGCAGCAAAAGCCGGTTATCCGGAAGATCTTTGTGATACGATCCTTGCGGAATTTCTCTGGGGGGACAAGTTCATAGAGTATCACGAGGACACGCTTCTTGACGACAAGAGCCTGGACAAGATCCCTGCCGTGCTTTTTGCTAGGGGGAGAATGCTGATTCTCTTCCCCAATAGCGAGGACTCCGTCGAACGCGCGCTGAAAAACATTCACGAAGCAGCAATGAAGGGAAATTCGGACGCAAACTGCTGGTTTACCGACTCCCTTTTGCGCGGTCTGCACGGGCTTAAACAGGATACCGAGAAGGGGCTTGAGCTTCTTCAGAGCCTGCTTGCGCAAGAGAATCACCCACATCCTCATCCGCGTGTTCTTGCCTTGGAAGCCATACGTCAGCTTGGCTGGATCAAGGGCCTCAGGGGCAAGGGCGAGCAGAATATCGAGTGGGCTAGGGAGCTCTTCGGCTGGGCAGCGTCCCAAAAGGATCCCCTGGGCTACGTGGGGCTTGTCATCCTGAAGAGTCTGGAGGCCAAAACCCAGAAGCAGCAAAAGGAGATGGGGCAGGAGCTCGCAAAGGCCATACTGTACGCCCGCTCAAGCGGCGACGCATCGGCACTCTTTTTGCTTGGCTCGGAGCTTGCCGTGAACAACGAGAGCCCCGAGTTCAACGCTGTGTGCAAGCAGTGCATGAAGACACAGGGGAGCAGGGAGTCCCTGCCCGCTGACTGGTACTGCGGCCAACTGGCCGCTTCTGTCCTGCATTCCGCAAGCATTGTCGGGGAGCCGCAGGGGGAATTTCTGGCCAATCTGCCAGATCCCCGTCTGGGCAATCTGGAAAAATTCAGAAAGGACAAGACTGTCTGCGAGAAGTTCTTCTAGCGGACAAAAATTTCACAACTCCACGAAAAGGGGCGGACATGCAGCTTTGAGCTGCTTGTCCGCCCCTCCATTTTGGGCTTTGCCCTCTCTCAGGGCAACGAAGCCTCTCTTGCTAGAAGAAGAGCATTGTCACAAGCCAGGTGAAGAAGAAACCAACTATGCCTATCACCGAGGTGATCAGCGTCCAGGTGCGCAGGCCTTCGCTCACGCTCATGTTCAGATACTTCGTCAGAATCCAGAAGAAGCTGTCGTTGATGTGCGAGAAGCCGAAGCCGCCAAAGCCGATGGCTATGGTGATCATCACGCGGTAGTTGTCGCTGTAGGCTGCTGCAGCGTCTGCAAGCAGGCCGGCTGTAGTCAGGATGGCCACGGTGGCCGATCCCTGGGAGGCGCGCAGTGCAGCCGCGATGATGAAGGCTGCGGGCAGGATCGGGATGCCCAGGGAGACAAGGGTGTTGGCAAGTGCCGTGCCGACGCCTGTTTCGGTGAGAACCTTGCCGAACACGCCGCCACCACCAGTGACCAGGATGACCACTGCTGCAGTGGGCAGGGCGTCGTCCATGACTTCGCCTATGCGGCCGAGTTCCCAGCCCCTCTTGATGCCAATGAAGTAGAAGGCGAGCAGGATGGAAATCATGAGGGCCGTGCCGGGGGAGCCCAGGAACTGGGCTACCCTGTACAGGGAGCTTGCCTTGTCGAGGACGGTCGCCGAGACCGTGCCCAGCATGATGAGGGCGATGGGCAGGATGACCAGGGTAAGGATAAGGCCCACACTCGGAGGCTCGAGATTGTCGAGCTTGACTCTGTCGGACTGGATGTCAGCCATGTTCAGGGAGGTGATGTCCGTGCGGATTTCCGCGGACTCGCCCTTGGCTGCCAGATGCTTTCTTATGACCGAACGGGCAAAGTAGAAGGCACAGATGGAGGTGGGGATACAGAGGAGGATGCCGAGCAGGGTCAGCATGCCCACGTCAGCATGGAGAATGTTGGCTGCGGCAACAGGGCCGGGATGGGGCGGAACCACCACGTGCACGGTCAGCATGGCTGCTGCCACAGGCAGACCGTAGACTATGGGGTTGGCCTTGGTGAATCTGGCAAAACCCAGGACAATGGGGGCCAGGATGATAAAGCCCACGTCCACGAAGATCGGGATGCCGAGAATAAAGCCGGCGATCGTGACTGCAGCTACGGTTTTGCTCACGCCAAGCAGTCTGCTGAAGTAGGAGGCAAGGGCTTCCGCGCCGCCCGAGACTTCAATCATCTTGCCGAGAATGGCGCCAAGGCCCACGATGATGGTGATGGAGCCAAGGGTTGACCCCATGCCGGCGATGAGGGTGGGCATGACCTTGTCCACCGGGATGCCGGCTATCAGTGCCGTGATCATGGACACGAGCAGGAGCGACACAAAGGCCGAGACCTTCATCCTGATCACGAGAAAGAGGAGCAGAAGCACCGAGAAGAGTGCTATGCACAGTAACGCTGTTGTTGACATAGGCGTATCCTGTCAGGCCGAGAAGTGTGAGTAGAGTGGGCCGGGACTTTAGCCCGGCAGATGACTAGCCCTTGTAGGGGGCAAACCATCCAAGGCCTTCTTCCGTGTTGCCGCGAGGGTTGTACTCGCAGCCAATGTATCCGGTATACCCAACTTCGTCGAAGAGCCTGAAGATGTAGCTGTAGTCTATCTCGCCCTCATCCGGCTCGTGGCGGCTCGGGGCAGCAGCGATTTGCACATGGCCGTAGGCACCGGCAAAGTCGCGAATGAGGTGGGTGAGATTGCCGTCCACCATCTGGGCGTGGAAGGTGTCGAGCTGGGTGAAGACATTGTCACGACCAATGACCTCGCGCAGGGCCATGGTTTCGTACTGGCTGTGGTAGAGGTAGCGGGGCTTGATGTCCGGGCAGAGTGCCTCCATGGTGAGGACCTTGTCGTGCTTTGCAAAAAGGTCTGCAGCCATGCGCATGTTTTTCACAAAGACGTTGCGGCACAGCTCCCTTTCCTCGGGATAGGGAACCACTGCGGACATGACATGCACTGTGCGGCAGTCGAGGGCAATGGCGTAGTCGAGAGCCTCTTCTATTTCCGACTTGAAGTCGGCCTCGCGGCCGGGCAGGCCTGCATGGCCCCACTCTCCGCCTGCCACGTTGCCAGCGGTGGTGTTGAACAGGGCGAGAGTAAGCCCGTTGTCCTTTAGAGCCTTGGCAAGATCCTTTTTGTCGTAGTCATAGGGCCAGAGAAATTCCACAGCCTTGAAGCCGCACTGTGCGGCCCTGGCAAAGCGATCCATGAAGTCCACTTCCTTGAACATCATGGTCAGATTGGCAGCAAATTTGGGCATTATCTAAGCTCCCTTGTTTCTTCTTCAGTGAGATAGCGAATGCGATCTCTGTCGTTTGCAAGGACAAAATACAGTCTTGCCGTTGCTTCCAGCTCTTCTGCATTGTTGACTGCGCTTGTGAGATCCTTGCCACAGGCGATCATGCCGTGGTTGGCCATGAGGAAGGCCAGATGTCCCGGGGCCACTTTGCCGAGATCCTCGGCAAGCAGGGGTGAGCCCGGTTTGTGGTAGGGAACAAGCGGAATCTCGCCCATGCGCATGACAACGTAGGGCGTAAAGGGACGTATGACGCTTTTCTCGTCAAGATCCTTCAGGCAGGAAAGAGCTGTGCAGTAGCAGCAGTGCAGGTGGACAACAGCGCGTATGTCGGGATTGTTGTCGTACAGGGCCATGTGGAAGAGCACTTCCTTGGTGGCCTTTGCTCCGGCAACAAGGGTTCCGTCCCGGGTGAGGACAGAAAGCGTTTCGGGATCAAGCCTGCCCATGCAGGATCCTGTGGGCGTGGCAAGAATATTGCCGTCAGGCAAAAGTACGCTCATGTTGCCGGCAGATCCCGTGGCATACCCCCTGTCGTACAGTGTCCTGCCGACTTCCACAAATTCGACAATTTCCCTTTCGTATTTCATCGTTTGTCTGGTGCGGGCTCCGGCCGGAACCCGCACCACCTCCGTATAGCGGTGTCGTGCCAGGTTCAGACCCTAGACGGGAAAGTTTTCCTGGGCGCGGACAAAGAAGTCTTCCTGACCGAAATTGCCGGATTTGAGAGTGAGGCTGACAAGATTGTTTATGGAGCGCACCCACGGCACACCAGGGGCAATGGCAGGGCCAATGTAGAAGCCCTGAACGCCCAGTGCCTTGGTGACGATGCCGGAGGTCTCGCCGCCTGCGACTATGAAGCGTTCCGTGCCATCCTTGGCAAGGCTCGCTGCAAGGGCAGCAAAGAAGTTTTCCACAGCCCTGGAGGATGCCTCCACGCCGTATTTTTCCTGCACGCGGGCGAGCTCCTCTGGGTTGGCAGTGGCGTAGACAAGAGGTGCCAGGGCGTCTTCCTGATGGGAGAGGATAAAGTCCCTGTACTCGCCAACCATGGTGTCCATGTTTGTGCCTTCGGAAAGCAGGGCGTCCACATCCACGAGCTTTGCCGCTGCCCTTTCCTTGTAGAAGGCCACCTGCTTGTTGGTCATGACAGAGCAGGAACCGGAAAGGACTGCGCATTTTTGGCCTGCGGGATAGCCTGCCTGCTGGGCTTTTTCCGGATCCGCGTCAGCCTCGCGCACTGCGCGGGCAAGGCCAATGGCAAGGCCGGAGCCACCGGTCACAAGGGGCATGTCCTTCAGGGCCTCGCCTTGGGCGACAAGATCGTTTTCGTCCGTGGCATCAAGCACGGCGTAGCTGAAGCCGGCCTTTTCAAGCTCGGCAATGCGATCCCTGATGGCCTGCGGGCCCTTTTTCACCACTTCGAGGCTGACAAGGCCGCACTTGCCCTTTGACTGCATTTCAACGAGGCGCAAGAGGGAGCTGTCCGTCATGGGAGTAATGGGATGATTCTTCATGCCGGATTCTTCCAGCAGAACGTCACCCACAAAGAGATAGCCCTTGAAGACAGTGCGGCCGTTCACGGGAAGTGCAGGCTGGAAGATGGTAAAGCCTGTGCCAAGCCTCTCCATGAGAGCGTCCGTGACAGGGCCGATATTGCCCTTGCTTGTGCTGTCGAAGGTCGAGCAGTACTTGAAGTAGATCTGCTTGCAGCCGTTTTTCACGAGCCAGTCCAGGGAAGTTCGGGTTTCCCGGATGGCTTCCTCTGCCGGGCAGGAGCGCGATTTGTGGCTGATGACCACGGCCTCTACGTCCGGGGCCGGAAGGTCTTCGCTCACGCCGCACAGCTGCACGGTTTTCAGGCCGTTCAGGACAAGGAAGCTCGCAATGTCCGTGGCGCCGGTGAAGTCATCGGCAATCACGCCTATCTTAAGAGTCATGTGGCTGTCCTCGTCCTAGTGTTTCTTTTCTTCGGGGAGCGTGATGCCGTTGAAAATCTTGATGACTGCGCTGTCGTCCCATCTGCCGTAGCCGGCATTGGAGGCGGAAGTAAACATGGAGAAGGCTGTGGAGGCCAGGGGAATGGGGAAGTGCATGGCCTTGGCAGTGTCGGTCACAAGACCCAGATCCTTCACAAAGATGTCCACAGCGGAGAGAGGGGTGTAGTCGCCCTCAAGGACGTGCTTCATGCGGTTTTCGAACATCCAGGAGTTGCCGGCAGCATTGGTGACAACGTCATACATGATGTCCAGGGGGATGCCAGCCTTGGCGGCCATGGCCATGGCTTCTGCGGCAACGGCGATATGCACGCCTGCAAGAAGCTGATGGACGATTTTCACGCTGGCACCAAGGCCGATTTCGCTGCCGATATTGTAGACCTTGCCTGCCACCGCATCGAGCAGGGGCTTGAGTGCCTCGAAGGTGGCAGGATCGCCGGAAGCCATGACAGTCATTTCGCCAATATTGGCCTTGACTGCGCCGCCGGAGACCGGAGCGTCAAGCATGGGAAGGCCGTAAGAGGCCAGTTTTTCGCCAATGTCCTTGGCGTCCGAAGCAGCCATGGTGGAAGACACCATAACAGGAGTCCCCTTTTTCAGGGCAGAGGCCAGGCAATCCTCGGGGTTGTCGCCGAAAAGCACGCTGCGCACCTGGGCCGCGTTGACCACAAGCACAAGCACTGCGTCGAGCTCGGAGGCAAATTCCTTGGGGGTTTTGGAAACCTTGACAGCACCTGCTTCCTTCAGTGTTTCCAAAGCCTTGTCGCTGATATCTCCGCCGTAGGTATTGAGCCCGGCCTTGATGCAGGACTTTGCCGCTCCCATACCCATGGTACCGAGTCCGATAACGCAGACATTTTTGATCGCTGACATTGCTAAACTCCTTGAGCGAAGGGGACTTGCCCCGAAGTGACTATTTTTCCCCCGCGACAGGTACGGTGCCTTCCTGCAAGCCTGTCGTCCTTTCCTTTGGGAGGAGTAGCAAAAAAGGTTGGGAAAGCATTCCGGCGCAAGCCAGTACAGGACAATTTTTGCTAGTGACAAGCGTAAGGTGACAATTTGCCGTATTTTGTCACAGGGAAGATACATGTATGCCTAGTGTCGACAGAATACTATCTTTTTTGTTACTGGTCCAGACTTCTTGCGCACTCTCGTGTCTGACTTTGTCTGCGTCACACTTCTGTAACATTTGTTTTTGTCTCCCCACGAAGGAAGAAAATACGAGTGCGTTGCTTTGAAATTGTTCCTGTTCCAATGCAAAACTTCTGGCGCACGCAAGAGCGCAGAAGAAGGGGCTGCTTTTCTGCTTTTTTTGAGGAAGAGCTTTTGTGCAGGCGTGAGACACAAGGACTGACCTATATTCGTGAATTTCCAGAATCTCGATACCTGATGGTGCGTTTTAATCCTGCTCAGTCCTCAAATATTTCCAGATATTTCTTGCTGTTACAGTGTTTTATGACTTCAAAAAA
>NZ_NFJC01000027.1 GCF_002159665.1 Desulfovibrio sp. An276 | reverse complement strand
GTCCTTAAGCAGTATATCGAATCCCAAAGAACTCCCAACTAAAGGCAAACTTGCCAAGCTAGGGGCGCCTTATATCCTCCCCCTGAAGGGAGAGGTTTTACGGCGCGCTCGATAAAAGAAGGGCCAGCACCCTTGAGCGCAAGCCTTGTCCAGAGAGAAAACACCGGTTTGGGATATGTGTACCCAGAGTCAGCCGAGCATGCGGCGCCTGACTGTACCGGGAAAGATGGGGATTCTGTTGTGACTCATTTCGTGTGGGCCTCGTGGAGCTTGCGGCATGTGCGCAAGACATGCGCGGACATACACTCTGTGAATGAAGAACACTTTGCCGGGCCTTTGAGGTGTGGTTGCCCAAGGCAATGCGTTGCCAAAGTGTTGCAGCCTTGAGGAAAAGCATCCTGCAAAAGGCATTCTTCCGAAGGCTTGTGGTTCCTTCAGAATTTTCCAAAAACGTCCTTTCGTGTCAATAGCCAAAAGAGCGGAAAATGGTCTCCACAGGTGTAGACAAAGAAGACTTTCTGTATGAAATTGCAGGGCTTTTTTGTCTGTCTACAGGATAGAGGAGGGCCTTATGAGGGCCATTTCCGCAAGCAGTTCCCTAACTTTCTGGCTGCTGTCCGGCATATCTCCAAGGCACTGTACATTAAGGCGCAATATGTCCAGCATGATGTCACTGGCCCAGATTTCGGCCCGCATTTCCCTGGCAAGTCTGCGCAGATCCTCGGCAATGGTAAGGGCAGCTTGGCTTTGCTCAAGGCGGAGAAGCAGCCTTGCCTGTTCCAGACGCAAGGACAGAAAGGTCTTTTTGTCCCTTGCGCAGGAAAGAGCCCTGTCGAGCGCATCCAGAGCCTCGGTGTGCCTCCCCTCGTCGAAAAGGGAACGGGCACGGAGAAGGGGATCGGCATCTGCGTTGAGGCCGTTTCCCTGTCCAGAATTGCGGACAGTTTCGGACTGTTCGTCTGTCCCGGCTACTGAGGCAAGCCAGGAGAGTGTCGCCTCGTTTGCAAAGGGTGTCCCGTCGCTGAAACTCATGCACTCTATGCCTTCAAGGCGCCGTACAAGAAGCAGGGTCTCAAGGGCTGTCACCTCATGCGCGCTGCTTCCCAGGGCCTGCAGGGCCCAGGTGATGATGCGTGGCCCGTCCAGCCAGAAGAGATGCGCTCCCCAGAGATTGTCCGCTGCACTCAGGGCCTCTGCTGCCATGCCTTTCTGGACAAGTCTTTCCACGGCAGCCATTTCGCTTTCCGGGGGCGGGGGCAGGGCGGTTTTTCCCGCATCTTGCGGAGGGAGTGCCTCCATCTGCCCAAGACGGGCCAGGCAGGTGGCCTGCCAGCCAAGGGGAGAGAGCGGGTTTGCATTTTTTTCCGCGAGTGCGAACTCTGCTGCGTAGCGCAGAAAGTTCTTGCGGTTTTCGGCAGCGTTGTCACAAGGGGCAGGTACTGCCACTGTCTGAACAAAAGGAGCTTTGGGGGCTTGCGCTTGCACAGTAGCCGTTGCTGCTTGCTGTGCCAGGGGCCGGCTTTCCTGTCCAGCCTGTTCCACGTCCGGTTGTTCGGAAAGCAGGACAGTGCCTTGTGCCAGTGCTGCAGTATCTTCCGTCTTTTGTTCGGCTTGCTGGAGAGTCCCTGTTGGGGGATTTTCCCTGGGCTTGGGTTGAAGGCGCTGCACCCTGTCCATGAGGTTGCGCAGGGAGGGCTGGTCCGGTAGATGTTCTGCTATTCCCGCATCGAGCCTTTGCAAGGCCAAAGTCAGGCGGTCGAGAAGATCCGGGTCAAACCTTGCCTCCGTGTCCGCCACAAGGCCGTCCAGGGCAAGCTCCATGCGCTCGCGCCACCAGGAGAGGGCGTTGACGCGGCCGCGCACGCGGCGAAGGATGGGAAATCCCGTATCCCAGAAACGCTCCACAAGCCCTGCCAGAATCTCTGTACCGTCTGCTATGCCTTCAAGGCCGTGTCTTCTGAAAAGCGCATAGCCTAGGTAGCTTGCGGCCTGAAAGTCCTTGGCCCTGTTTTGCAAAACAAGTGTTGCCTGCTCTTCCACCACATCCCAGCGGCATTCCTGGGAATGGGAAATAGAGGTCAGTTTTTCCACTTCCTCGAGCATGCGCGTGTATTCTGTCTCGTAGCGCGCATCACTGCCTCCGGGATTGTCGCCCGGAAGGGGTATGAGAAGTGCCTGCGTGTCCATATGTCCCCCGTGCAATTGTACCGCGTGCCGGAAATTTCCTTAACCTGTCCTGCAGGGCTTTGGGGCTTGGTCAGGGAAGCAAACCGTTTTCCCGCCACTCGCCGTCCATATCCACATATTCGTCCGTTATGGCAAGAACCTTTAGGGGGGGATCCCAGCCAAGGACAAGGGCTGACTGCATGTTGAGGGAAAGGACAAGGGGCGAGACGTGGACAAGGTCCTTGGGCAGACGAATACCCCCGATTATGTCCGCCACAATGCGGGCAAGGTATCTTCCGAGAGCAAGCTGCATGCGCTTTCCTGTGCCAAGGAGTGCACCTGCCTTGAGCTCCCTGCCCCCGGCAAGGGAAAAGGTGGGGATGCCTGCCTTGGTCAGGGGCGAAAGGGCGTTTGCAGCGTCCAAGTGACTGGCAGGCTCAGGGGCAAGGGTGAGGAAGACAGCGTCCACGCCCTCTTTTGCGAGCTTCCTGTTGCAGGCAAGAAGATGTTTTTCCAGAACATCGGGCTTTTCGCCCCACAGGGACTCCGCGCAAGAGACAAGCGTAAAATTCTGGTCCCTGGCTGCCCTGTCAAGCTCGTTAAGGCCAGCCATGTCGCGGCCGTTTTTTCCGTTGTCCCAAACAACCCCGAGCCTTTCAAAGCCAAAGAGGCTGTGAAAGAGCGTTGCCAGTCTGTAGAGTCTGTCTTGTTCGTGGACAACACAGACTTTGTTGCCTGTGCCCTTGCCAAGGCTTTTGGCAAGCTCAGTGTTGGCAAAGGCAGTGACCGAGGACACAAGCACGGGAAAATCCGGATCCATGACACTCGCGTCGACAGCAGTCCAGGTGTCGAAGGCAAGGACAAGATCAAAGTCCCGCAAAACCTTGCCTCTTGTGGCTATGCTTTCCCTGACCTTGTTGCGAAGATTCTCGTTCCAGCCAGCGGAATAGAATCCGTCCTCGAGAAAGACGACCCTTCCCCTGGCATTTTTTGCAAGCCATTGCCACAGGGGTGCCGTGCTGTTGTCCACGGGTTCGGGAACAGGACTTGTCTGGATGAGCCCGAGTTCTTTAAGCCCCTCTGCAAGGCCCTGCAAAATGAGCTGATGGTCTGCGTGGGGGCCTGCCTCCCAGCAGAGGAGCCGCAAGGGCCCTTGCTGAGCCATGCTCCGGTCAGGGTGCTCTGCGTGCACGGGATTGGGAGCTATCCAAAGAAGAGAGAGAAGAGCCAGGATGGCAACACAAAGTCGAATCATGCCCTTTCCTCCCCGCAACAATGCGTGTCTTGGCCCAGCTCCCCCTGTTCAAGGCAGAGGATGGTGATATCGTCTGCCTGACCAGCATCTTTGACAAAGCTCTCGACATCCCCGACAAGCAGTGCAAGGGATGCGTCGGGAGCGCTTTGGGAAGCCTTTGCGATGCTATTGTAAAGCCTTGCCTCGCCAAAGAAGTTGCCGTCCCTGTCCCTCGCCTCGGTGACACCGTCCGTATACACATACACCCTGTCCCCCTTGTCCAGATCTTGGGAAAATCCCTGGTAGACAAGGTTGGGCACAACTCCGACCACTGGACCGCTGAGCCCCGCCAGAGGTGTGATACTGCCATTTTTACGTACGCAAAGTGGCGCGCAGTGCCCTCCGTTGGCGTAGGCAAGGTGCCCTGTTGCAGTGTCAAGTACGCCTATGAACAGGGTGACAAACATGTTGGCTTCATTATTGTGCTCAAGAAGGGTGTTGACTTTTGTTATGGCCCTTGCCGGATCCGGACATTCGCGCACACAAAAGCGCACATGGGTCACCACCTTGGCCATGAAGAGTGCAGCAGCCACTCCCTTGCCCGAGACGTCGCCGATCACAAAGGCTACGCGCTCGTCGTCCAGGGCAAGGACGTCGTAGAGATCCCCGCCCACTTCCCTTGCCGGGCGCAGGAAGGCGGCAGCATGTCCTCCTGTCAGGGAACGGACCAGGTCCTTTCCTGGCAGCATGTCCTTCTGAATGCTGGCAGCTGCCGCGATTTCGCCTGCCATGCGCTCCCTTGCCGCAGTCTCCCGCATGAGATCCCTGATATTGTGCACCAGAGCATGCCCCATGGAGGCGTAGGCTCTGGCAAGCTCCCCGAGCTCGTCGTGGCGCCTTAGGGGGAGGTGGCTTGTGGCTGTCCTTTCCAGTTCCTCCAGGGCACCCTTGCCGCTCATGTCCAGATGGGCAAGCTTCCTGGTCTTCACTGTGAGCTGCAAAAGGGGGCGCAGGGTCTTTTGCATGGCAAGCACACTCAAGATGAGGGCAGCAAGCAAAAAGGCCAGGGTCAGCCAGCCAAGGCTTGTGAATGCCCTTGTGACAGGACCCGTGATGGTCTCCATGTCAATCTGCATGCCAAGCGTCCAGCCAACACTCTTGAAGTACTTGCCAACAACCAGATAGTCCCTGTCGTTTTGTTCCACAATTGTGCTGACAGACGGGCTTGTACCATTGGCCTTTTGCGCAAAATCCGCTACCGCATCTCCGGATATGGCTGGCAGATCGTGGCTTGTACAGGCAAGAACACGTCCGTCCGTGTCCCAGATGACGGTCTGAACCAGCTCGTCTTCGAGGTAGCGGGTGTAGACGCGCAAAAGCAGGTTTGCCTTGAAGGACTCGGATGCCATGGCAAGATCGGAGAGGGGCAGGGCGACAAGGAGCAAAGGGCCTGTGCAGCCAGCATGCGTGGCAGGTTTTGGAAAAGCAGGGTTTTCGAGGGGCAGGGCAAAAAGGAGAAGATTTGGTCCGTCAAGGCCGGGCAGTGTTTCTTCGTCTGCCACAAGAAAATCCCCGTTTGCGGAAACGTTCTGTACAAGGAGTGCCAAGCCCTGTGCCGGAAGTTTTGTACCGCCAAGGATGAAGGGCGCATCCTGTCCCTGCAGCTTGTGGGGAAGGACAATGGCAAGGGCAAAGGGCGTTCGTCTGGCTATTTCCGCAAAAAAATGGGCCCTGAGCATTCCATCGCTCGGGCTTGCATCCTTTGAGTGCAAGGAAAGCCCCCTGATGGTTGCGGCAATGTTTTGCATCTGGGAGCGGCGCTCCCCTGTCAGGCGCATCCTGTAGGCAAGGTAGTTTTTGACGCCCTCTTCAAGGAGAGATTCCTCTGCCTGCAGCATGGAGGCCAGATCCCTTTTTCTCTGTTCGGTCATTTCCTGGCCGATGCGCTCCCAGGACAGCCAGAGCACAAGGCACATGGAAAGACTGACAGCGGCAACGACTATGATGGTGAGACGAAGGCGCAGGCTCATGGCAGTGAAAATCTGTGTGACTGGTTTTGCTTCGGGCAAGGGTCAGTCGCTGACCAGAACCCGTATCCTGTTCCAGCCGTTTTCGTAGCTGTAGTCAAGGGATGTGGCGAGTGTCTTCACAAGGAAGATGCCAGCGTGTCCCTCGGTCAGGGTTGCCAGATTTTTGAGTCTGTCCGTATCGTCCACCTCCAGAGGATTGAAGGGAGTCCCTCTGTCTTCCACAACCAGGTCTGCAGCATCCATGTCAGCCACAAGGGTCACGCGCACAGGGCCAGGCGCAGGGGCGTTTGCATAGGCGTGCTCGACAGCATTGAAGAAGAGTTCTTCCAGAATGATGAAAATCTTCTGGCGCACTGTCGTTTGTGTGCCGCAGGCTATCATCTCCTCGGAAAGCAGGGAGAGCACGGGACGCAGGTTCTCCTGTATGGCCGGGTATTCGCAGGTTTTCAAGGCTGGCCTCCCAGCGTCCTTCTTGCCTCTGAAAGATCTGCCACAACCGGGAATATGGTGGAAAAGCCGGAGGTTGCGACAATCTGTTCCGCAAGGCCGCAAAGCCCTGCAAGGACAAGCCTGCCCCCCTTGCCCATGAGCCTCTTGCCGATTGTCATGATGGAGCGAAGGCCGGAGCTTGTGAGATAGGGCATGTCGTCGCAGACAAGGACAATGTGATTGGGCTCTTCCGCATCCATGTCGCTTGTGACCGAGGAAAGAAAGTTTGTTGCCTCAAGGCCGTCCAGAGCACCGTCTACGCGGTACACCAGGACCTTTGCGGAAAAAGCTTCTTCGTCTTTTTTTGCTCGTGTGAGTTTCACTGTCTGCTCCCTGCTCTATATCCGTATTGCCTGTTCAGTTGCTATGGTCTGCCCAAACCTGTCTTTTCCGGGACCGAATTTCCGTTCTCTTCGCTCTCGTCTTCCCTGTATCTGCGCACATTGATGCGCCCGTTTGGAGTGAGAACAGTCTGGAAATACATGGTGTCATTCTGTCTGCCTGTGAGTGTGGCAGTGAGGGCAAAGCACAGCGTGAAGGGTTCGTTTTTGTCCCTGCAAAAGCGCACCCTGACATCGGAAAGCCTTGGTTCGTAGCGCTGGATGACACTGGTGAGAATGGATTCGATTTTGGCGATGTTGCCTACGTTGTCCGTGCTGCACAAGTAGGTGAGATCGGGCATGCCGTAGTCCTGGGCAATGATGCTCGACCCCTGCCTTGTGTTCAAAAGGCGCACAAGGTGCCCGAGAATGGAGTTTTGCAAGGCCTCCATGTCCGTTCCCCCCAGATCCCTGTTCTCCGAGGGTTTGCGGGCCATGCTGCGGATGCGTTCGAGAAGGCGTGTGCGTTCCATGGAAAGCTATTTCCCGGCTCTTGTCCCGGAAGTATCGGCCTTTGCGCGCACCCCGCTCAGGACTATGGTCAGCTGGTCTTTTGTGTAGCGGACCTCGCTTTCAGTCTCGTAGTTTCCGACAAGGGAGAAGCGGGCAAAGCTCCCGTGTTGCCCAAGCTGAATCCTGCGCACAGGGCAGTCCTTTGCGGGTACGACCATGGTCGTTGCTTGGGCCTGCCACTGGCCGTGCAGATCAAAGACAAGGGCCTTTACGCGATCGAAGCGAAAGGTCGTGTAGGCGCCCAATGTGCCCGTATAGGGTATGGCAAGAAAAAGCTGCGCCTTTTCCCTGTTCCAGGAAAACGAAAAATTTCCAAGGCTCCCCTGTCCCTGTTCCTTGCCCACGGGCAGAAGGGAGTATGGTGCAGGAGCTGGTTTTGCCTGGACCTTTGGGGGAAGTGGAGGGGGCACGGCTGCAGTCTGCACAGGGATTTCCTTACTTGGAATCGGAACCTTTGCCTCCCAGTCGAGCCCCTGCACAGTGATGATGGCAAGAACCGCAAAGAGAGTGCACCATACCAGAAGGATTTGGGTCATGTAGGATGTAAGGCGTTTGCTGATCAACGGGCACTCCAATGTACTATGAGGTACGGACAGGGAACTATGCAAGGAATTGAATTTCGCTCAGGGAAAGATCTGTGACTATCGCCCGGGCCTGCCTTCTTCTCTGCCCGTGTATCTTTGCGACATTGCTCTTCGATGTCGCTCGGCTGGAATCCAGGATTGCAGGCAGGACATGCAGGCTACCAGGTGCTCACAATGCGCGTGGGCACCACAAGCTCGCCTGTGAAGGCCGAGAGCACCTTCGGTGCATCGTCCGCGAGAAGGCGTACGCGCACATTGTGTATGCGCAAACGCTCCATGCGATCGGCCTGTTCCGGAAAATCATTGGGACTGAAGACACGTTCGCCAAGGGAGAAATCCTCAAGCAGGGCCCTGAAATCACTGTAGGCATACTCAAGCTTCAAGGAGGGGAAGCTGAAGGATATCCTGCCCTCCCCGCAGTTTTGCGGCTCGAATTCGAAGACGGCATCGTTGGGGTAGTTTGCGTTGCGCACACTCTGCCTGCCCTTGCGGCAGGTGAGGGAGACTTCGTAGTACTCAAGCCTTTCGGCAGCGTCTGGGTTGATGGTCGCAGCCGAGGTCTTGATGGCAACGCTGTAGCTTTCGCGCAGGGGATTGGCCTGGGCGCTCTTGCCCTCCTGCATGAAGTTCAGGAATGCGTCTGCAAAGGGAAAGGTCACAAGGCCTCTGGTCCTGGCCCTGTAGGCGCCTACGCTGCGGCTGACAAAGGGCGCCAGATGCTGGGTGGCAAAGGCCGTGACAAGGCCCTTTTCTCCGAAAAGTCCCTCCACTGCCTCTTCGGCAGGCAAAAGGGCTGCCTGGGGCAGGACCTCGCTCTCCCACAGGCGCTGCAGGGAGCTTGCAGCCGAATAGGTGATGGCCTGCTCCAAAAAGCGCAGGGGGCCTGACACAAGCATGAAGGCAGGGCTTTTTTCCCGGCTACCCCGCTCCTGTGCCTTCAGGCCAAGGGTCTTTCTCAGTTCCCCAAGAGCAGTTCTTGCGCGGGCAAAGGCCGTCTTTGCCGGATCCCCGTACTCCCTGCCCCCGAAGTCTATGGCTGCCAGGGCAAGGCTTCCTTCCTGGTCCGCCAGGGTGCCCCTAAGCTCTTCAAGGGCAGCGAGATAGGCCTCGAAGGCATTGACGCCGTCCACAAGGAAGCCTACCTGTCTGCGCTCGCGAATTTCCTCCTGCAAAATGCGCAGATCGCGCCGCTCCAGGCTTGTCGCATCCCACAGGACAGAGGCAAGGGATCTTGCGTCCTGGCTTCCCCTTGCCTCGCAGACAAGGAGCATGTCGCGCACAAGGCGCAGATCGTCTGCCCAAGGGGGAGCCGCGTTTTCCGCAAAGAGCGGTTCGAGCTGCAGGGAAATGTCCGCTATCAGTCTGAAATAGGGATCCTTCTTGCCCTCGCCCTGGGCGCTCATGCGCACAAGGCTTTCCACATTGTCCGTCACAAGCCAGGCGTTGTCCGTTTTTTTGATGAACTGGGCCCAGACGTCTGCGTAGTCCTGCAGATAGCGCTTCCAGAAGGGCTGCTCGTCAAGCCTTGTTCCTGCTTCGCGGCTCAGGGCCTCCAGATTGTCGTGCAACGATGCGTAACCCTGGGGTGTATAGATGGCCGGTACAGAGGAGAAGCCCGCGCTGCCCCTTGGGGATCCCGGCCAGTAGCGTGAAGTGGGGAATTCGCCGCGCGGAGCCCTGGCGTTTTCCAGGGCGCACAGGCGATGGAAAATGGCCTGTGCGTCGCGGCCGACCAAAAGGCCGGACAGGGCGGCAAGGCGTCCCTGCAGGTTTTCGAGCTCGGTTTGAGAGGCAAGGGATGTGTGAACTGCAAAGAGATTGCCGAAATCCGGTGTCCAAAGGCTTGTCCCGGAAGTGACGCTCTCGCCTTCCAGGGGGAAGGGCAGGGAGGGTTCCTGTCCCTTAAGGCGCGCGTCTATCACGTGGTTCAGCCAGAGCACGCGCTGCATGGCTGCAAAGCCCTGCGCCTCGTTGCCCAGACCAAGGCTCTGACACTCCTGAAGGACCCTTTCCTGAATGGGCTCGAAATTCGTGGCAAACACGCGCCCTGCCCTGGTTACCTCATTGTCTGTTGTGTCCAGGCCAAGGCCTGGCAGGGGAGAATGCCTTCCCTGCAGGAAGCGTATGGCCTGTGCCTCGTCCTGCAGGCGTGCCATGGGTGCCGTGTTGTCCTGCGCCTCTAGCCACAGCCTTTTTGCCTCGTTGAGGCCCTGTGTTGTGTGCAGCGTTGCATGGGCTGCAAGGGCGCAGATTCCGAGGAGCGCCAGACAGCATGCGCCATAGGCAAGGGCCCTTGGCCTGTCGTGGGCGCTTCCTTCCTCAAGGCTCACATAGAGGCTGCGATCCCGGGCAATGACAGCGCCAAGCCCCTGCACAAAGGACGGCACAAGGGCTTTGGGGGCTTGAGTGCCGGGCTGCGCGGAAATGTCCCTGGCAAGGGCAGCCAGGGGAGTGGCTGCTTCCCTGACTTTTTGGGGCTTTTCGTGAGCTTCGCCAAGGCTTGCAAAGCGTATGCTGCGCAAGAAGGGTGTCTTTCCCTCAACCACTGGCAGGAGCAGGGCCCTCAAAAAGAGGGCAAGTCCGGATTCCAGGGCAAATATGTCGCGTGAAGCATCGAGCATTTTGCCCCTGGGAGCCCTTCCCTGGCAGGCCTCGGCAAGAACCAGACCCGAAAGGGTTTTAGAGCATGCGCAAAGGGCAGCGTGCGCGCAGTCGTTTGGAGATGTGTCCCCTGCAAAGTCCCTGCCAGCCAGAACCTCGCGCGAGAGAGGGGAGAGTGTTTGCAAAAGCTCTCCTACGCTTTCCATCTCCTCGATGCCGGTGACTACCACATGCAATGGCATGCGGGCCCTGTGGGCGCGCAGGATGTCCTCTGAGCGTGCACGCAATATCCGGGCCCTTTCCGTAAGCTCCCTGTCTGCGAGGCCCGAAGCCATGCCAGCTCCCATGTCGTCTTGGTCGATACCTGCCAGTTCCCTCACCGAGAGAACAACAAGAATGGCGGATACTGGTTCTGCGGGATTGTGGCCTTTGAGAAGATCCAGGGTGCGCTCAAAGCCTTGGCGAAATGTGCCATCCTTCAGGGAAAGATGCGCTGGATCCGGCACAATGAGGCTTAAGGTGTCGGAAAAGTGCCAGGCAAGCATTGGGCTAGGGCCTGCGACACCTTGCGGGGCTTCCGTGGCAAGGGCACTTGCAAGCCCATGAGCATTGCCCTGCGCAGATCCCAGGACAAACACCAGGGGATTGCGGCCAAGACTCATCGCATCCATATGGGCAAGGCCTGCCCTGCAGGCCTCTTCCATGGCGTTGGCGTTTGCCTCGTCGACAACTTGTGACGCAACCTTTCTTGTGTCCGTGGCAAGGACCGTCTTGCGAAAGCGTCTTCCTGCAAGATAGAGCCAAAGCCTTCTGCCAGCAAAAAAGAGCACCACAAGGGCTGCCAGTACGACAAGGGGCATAATGAGGCTTTTGAGCTCGAAGCCCAGGAAAAGGGACGCCAAAAAGACTATCCCCGCGAGCAGGGCAAGCAGCAAGAGGCAGAGAATGCCGGTGAGAAGAGCCTTGAGAGCCGTCATCATTATATGGGCGCATCCCCTGGAAAAGTACAGGGAGATAAGCGCCTCCTCCTTATATGCGGAAAATGTGTGTGTCCCTTGAGTTGCGTGCAGTTCCTGTTGTACGGATTTTGGGACTCCCCTGTCAGGAGCGCGTTATCCAGGGAAGATCCAGACTGTTGATACAGCTTGCACAGACAAGGTACCACAGCGCCGTGACAAGGATGGGGAAGAGCACAAGGAAGATGGGCCCGGGACGCCCAAGCCTGGCCTTGAGTCTGGCAAAAAGGCTTTTTGGGAGAGGTGCCCTTTGGGGGATATCCTGAATGCTGGCCTCATTCCTGGGAAAAAACCTTGCACAAAGCCTTGCTGCAGAGGAGAGCATGTCCTCCAGCTCCCTTGCGCGCTCTTCGGCGTACAGGCAGCCGCGAAAACCGTAGAGCAGGCACAGCGCCATGAAGGACGCTGCCGCGAGTGCCGGATTGTGGGAATCTGCGTTACAGGTATCGGCAAGGTTGGCCATGGCATGGGCTATGTCGCGCGTGTCATGCACAGCATGGCCTGCAAGGCCTGTCAGTCCTGCAGGGGCATGGGACCTATCCGGGTTTTTGTACACAGGGTGCATAAGCAAAATGTCCGCGTCCCTGCTTTCCGTCTCAAGGGCCTCAGTGAGCATGGCAAAAAGGGCCGCGTAGAAGGCGTTTCCCCCATCCGTCCTGCCAAGGCGCTGCAGCTGAAGGCCGTGGGCAAACCAGCCGCTTTGCGGAAGGCCAAGCAATATCTCGTCAACCAGGGCATAGGCCGCAAGACGGCAGGCCTCAAGCTGGTTTTGGGCAAGGACGGATGGCTCGCGCTCTTCCTTGTCGCACAATTGGGCCATGATACCGGAAAGCTTTTCATAGTCCCTTTCGCCATCTGCGGATGCGTGCGCTACTGCCAGCGAGAGCATTGGTTCAAAGCGTCTGCGAAGCTGCGCGAAAAGATCCCTTGCCAAAGGACCTTGCGGCTGCCCTGCATGGGGCATGGCGGATGAAAATGGGGACGTGTGCGGCATGACGGTATCCTGAAGGCGGAAGAGAATGCTCTGGATGGGCGTGTTCGGACGAAAAAGGGGCTATTGTCCAGGGCGGGCGCTGGGGGACATGAGCACAAGGTGCACTCTCGTGTCTTCTGGCGCGTTTGGCAAAAAGAGGGCAGCCTTTCCGCCCTGCTGGATGGCAGACCACAAGGGGGAGGCAGTGCCTAGCAGAAGATAGCGCGTGTCCTCGCGGCGCGGCAGGCCCTGGGGCTGCATCTCCTCGGTGAGGGGAACGCCTGGCAGGGAGCGGCTTAAAAGAGCAGCTATCTGATCCTCACTTGCAAAGCGCAGGCCGCTGGAAGCAAGGCCTGCAAGGAAGGAGACGTCCTCACTGCGCACCTGCAGCCAGAAGTCGTAGTCCGAGCGGGCGTATTCTGGCAAAAAGAGCGTCCAGAAGTCAGCCTTGCGCTCGAAGGAAAGAACGTGGGCCGGGCCTGTGGCAAGGTGGGCCGCAAGTTCGGACACAAGGGCCTTTGCCCTGCCCAAGGCTCCTGCCGGATCCAGGTGATCGTAGGCTGGAAGGCAATTTGTCCCGTCCCTGGACTTTCCAAGGACATTGACGTTTGGGCTAAAGAGGGAGAGTTCGCCAACAAGGGAGCGCATCATGGCGTAGACAGTCCAGGGGTGGCCGAAGCCTGTCTCGCACACATGTTCAAAGAGGGGAAGGTGGCGGGCAAGGACCTGCAGCATGGTGTGCAGGGCAAGGGACTGGATTGTGAGCGGAAGACGCCCGCTTCTGCCCGAGGTTTCCCTTGCCGAGAGCTTGTAGTCCTCAAACTGCTGAAGCCTTGAGGCAAGGGTGTTGCGCACACCTTTTACGTACTCCTGCAAAATCTTGCTTGCCCTAATGTCGACGCAAGGAGGGACATAGCCCTTGTCCAGGACAATGGTGCCGGCATTCGAGTGCAGCCGTGCCAGGGGGAGAAGTGCAAGATCTCCACCCGGGGCCCTTTCCGAACCTTCCTGCCTGAAGACAAGTTTCAGGTTGAGCAGCATGAAGCGCACGTCCGCGGGGGCACCCCCTGCCAGAAGATCCTGTCTTTGTTCGGGGTCATGGCTTGCCACAAAGCGGGTGGAGGCCCTTGCAAGCTCCTCACCCTCAAGGCGCGCAAGTTCGGTCACATTGGGACTTGCGTGGGAGAGTGCCGGAAGACCCAGACAGACCATAAGCGCTTCCTCGCGGTTGGGCCAAAACTCAGCGCAGTTTTGGGGGGCGATGAGGGCGTTTTGTCCGAGAACAGCGTGGGTGAGATCCGGGAAGATCACATCAAGAGCCTTCAGGCTGACGATCCCGAGAGCCAGAGCATCCTCGTCGATTTGAAGTTCGCGCACCCCCCAGGGGTAGGGCGAGGAAAGGGAGGCGAGAAGCGTGCAGTCCGTAGCCCTGGACATTTCCAGAAGCTGGAAGTGCTGCGGCTGCAAGAGGGTTCCGTGTTCCCAGAAAAGACGCGGTTCAGTTGTCACGCTCGACTCCTCGCACGTTGATGCTGGCCTGGCCTATGTCTATGGCAAGATTCATGTCTGCTGCCGTAAAGACCGGGTGGGAAAAGAAAAGATAGGATCGCTCGCTGTCCTCGTGTACGGGGATGGGGACAACAGCCAGGCAGCCGGAAGTTGAAAGGGTGTTGAAGCCCGCTGCCACGGCAATGTGCTTCGCGTTTGCCGCGCGGTCCAGGGGAAAGACGCGGTACTCTCCTGGCTGCACAAAGAGCTGGGTCGCAGTAATGATGTCCGGGGGTGCAGGCTTGCACAAAAGAAGCGAGCGCAACCCCTGCTCGTCTGCGCCAAGGGCGCGAATCTTTTCCCCGTCCGGCACCTGCATGACGCACAGGCTTGTGGCGTGCCCCTCACCGTCGATGAGGTTTGCATCGCTTTGCGCGTCAAGAATCACCGTGATAGCGCCTGGCTCTTCGTTCCAGACGACCTTTTCCGGACTTTCTGCCGGCATGGGCTTTGGCATGGCGTAGGGATCCTTTTTGGACGAGCAGCCACAAAGCGTGCAAAGGCAGAGGAGGGCCAAGAGAAGGAGAAAAGGGACGATATGCGCCTTTGGGCTTGCGCTGGAGGTTTGGGATGAATGCGGGGACATGCCTAGGAGACCATGACCTTTGTTTGGGTGGGGCTTGCTGCAATGCCTGTGGTATTGTTGGCATTGTGGGTGGTCGGATCCGCGTTGCGCACGGCTGCCTTGCCCTCGAGGCGGACCTTCATGGAGCCCTGCACAAAGGCCACCTCGCCCATAATCTTGTTGGAGACAACGCCCATGAGGGTACCAGCCTCGTCGCCGTTGGAGAGCATGGTCTTTGATTTCACCGTGAGGGCAAGCCCTCCGCTCACCATGACCTTGGTGCAGGCCGATGAAGGGTTGACCATGGAACAGACGGCCATGTTGGGAAAGGGTGTTGGCACAGGTCCCGCAGGGCTTGGGACCTTGCAGACATCCGGTGCGAGGGCTGTGAGGTTGCCACCCTGATTTGTCAAGGCAAACATGTCTCCCCCAAGGGCTTTTGCATTTATTCGGACTAGCCGATCCTGATGTTGCGTCCGTCCAGGATGACGCTGTCTTTCGAGCGCATGTCCAGGGAGCGGGTGCGCACGCGCATGAGCTCGCTTGTGCTTACGCGCATCCGCTGGGCCTCGGTTTCGCACACACCGTCCACCTTTTCAAGCCTGCGCCCGAAAAAGCCGAAGGCGCGGCCGGCCATTGCCACAAGGCTTGAGGCTCTGGTTTGCACGCTGCGAAAGGCCTTTTCAAGGCGCAGTCCGCACAGGCGCACAAGGCTTGCCTGCACTTCCATGTGCCTCGCCTCAGTGCGAACACCGCATCCCTTGAAAAGAATGTCCCTGTCCGCCTCAAGACAAATGTCCTGGCCCTTGAATGTACTTTCCTTGGGAAGGACAATGTCGGCCTTCTCATTGCAAAGTTCAAGGACTGCGAGGATGTAGGAGGACGCTTGTGTCTGGCAGAGAAGGACCAAATCGCCCCTGTCGGGAGCAACAAGGCAGGAAGAGGCTCTTTTGGCCTTCACAAGGCCAAGGGGGCCGTTCACAAGAAAACTGTCCCCAAGGACGGAAAAGACACTGGCTTCGTGCAGCTGACACTGCCCCATGAAGGGAGCATCGTCTGGAAGCCTTGCCTGATTGTTTGCTGTATTTTTCATTATTGTACTCGTGAGGGGCAGGATACATCCGCTACAGGGGCATATGTCCGGGGACAAAGCTTTCCGCTGCAAGAAGTTCCCGATCCGTGGAGCGGATATTGTCAAGAAGTGCTCCGTCAAGCACAGTGCCCTGCAGGGAGACTGCGTGGAAATTGGCCTGGGTCAGGTTCGCGCAAGCCAGATTTGCGCCATCAAGGCAGGCGTGGGAAAAGTCGCTCATGGAAAGATCTGCCCCTTCAAGGGAAGCAAGGGCAAGGTTTGCTTTGGAAAAGACGGATTTTTCAAGCCTGGTCTTTTCGAACAGGGCTCCCTTGAGGTTGGCGTTTTGGGCAAAAAGCCCCTGGCAGTCGCAGGAGACAATGCTTGCGCCGGACAAATCCGAGCCTGAAAAGCCCGCGTGGCAAAGCTCGCACTCCTCAAAAACTGCCTTTTTGAGGCTGATATCAAGGCAGATGAGCTGGGGAAGGCAGCATTGTACAAGAGTCAGGCCGTCTGCCTGGCATTCCCTGAAGATGCACAAATCCCCTTTGCACTCCTCAATCTTCCAGCCGGAAACATCGCAGGCAAGAAAGAGGCAGGAGGCGAGGTTTGATGCGCGTATTCTTGTTTGGGAAAGCCCCTCGCAGCGCTCGACTATGGCCTTTTTGAGCAAAAGTCCTTCAAGAAGGTTTCCCTCCTCAAAGCGGCATTTGCCAACAAGGGCCCCCTCAAGGTTCAGGTTTGCAAGATGACAGTGGGCAAAGGTCACTTCCTCGAAGGAAGCGTTTTCAAGGTTTGTGTCGGCAAGCGTGCAGGAAGAAAGGGTGCAGCGCACAAGCTGGGCGTCGGAAAGGTTGCAGTCCTGAAGGTTGCAGTCCTGAAAGACGCAGTCGGAAATCTGGGCCCCTGCAAGGTCAAGCCCCTTAAGGGACAGGTTTTCGAAACGCTTTCCCTGGGCATTTTTGAGCCTCTGGACAAGGTCCTGCGTGTTGCCTGCATTGTCCGTGTTTTGCGGATTGCCGGAAAGGGAATCCGTGTCTGTCATGCTGGCTGTCATACGGCACCCCTTGCAAGCGAGGTCCGAGCCACATTGGCGCCCTGAAGTCTGGTCCGCTCATTGACTGCCAGGTTCATCAGATCAGCGCCAAAGAGGTTGGCCCCCCGCACGTCGCAATTGCCCACACGGCAGTCCCGCAAGGCACCGAACAAAAGATCGACCCCTCGCAGATCGCTGCCGAAAAGGTCGCAGGAAAGAAAGCGGCACTCGTGGGCTGTCATGGCTGCAAGGTTAGCCTTATGAAAGACACAGGTCTCGAACAGGGCCTTTTCAAGATGTGCCCCGTACGCGTCAATGCCCCTGCCCCTGCATTCAAGCCAGTTGCTGTCCACAAGGCTTGCCCCTGAAAAGGCAGCGTCATCGAGGCTGCTAAAATAGATGCGCGCGCCATTCATGCGCGCATTGGCAAGGGAGCATCCCTGAAGGGTGCATGTCTCGAAGGTTGTCCCTTCAAGAAGCGCGCGGTCCATGTGTGCACCAGCAAGGTCTGCCTCTGCGAAATAGGCCCGTGAGAGACGGCATCCGGAAAAGTCGGCTCCCCTTGCCCTGATGTTTGTGAAATTTGCCTCGCTTGCATCAAGGCCCGAAAGAACAGTTTCCTCGAAGACGCAGCCGGAAAAATCCGCGTCCCTTGCCCTTGCGCCCGAGAGATTTGTGCCTTTGAGGCGGCAGCCATTGAGCTCGGCCCTGTCAAGGCATGCCCCGGAAAAAGTGGCGTGGGAAAGATCCGCGTTCGAAAAGTCCGCGCCCTCGAGGTTGCAGCCGGAAAAATCACAATGGGAAAGGTTGGCCCCATCGAACAGGGCGGCTGCCAGATTCAGCCCCGCAAGGCTTGTTCCGGAAAGATTTTGTCCTGAAAAGTCCGTTATGCCCGGATGATCTGCCTGGTTATCCTCACCCTTTGGTGCTTGCGCAGGATCTTCCTGAGGATCTGGAACAGCTTCGGCTTCCGCCTGCCCAGCCTCATCCCCTGTGTCTGCCTCATCAGGAATGCTGTCGGCAGGCTTTGGCAGAGGAACAGCGGGAAGGGGATCAAGGGCCTGTATGTCGGAACAAAGCGCGCCCGATACGCCGCACTCTTTTGCAAGGCCCGCGAGATCCAGGCTTTTGTCTTTCGGCATGTCCGCGACCCTGGCCAACAGGGCACTGATTGTGTCCTCGTTCGTCCCACCTGTCCGCAAGAGCTTTTGCAAAGCGTCCTGCAGGGCTGGATCCTGGTAGACACCCTGCCTTGCCCTTGCCAGAAGACCAGTCATCTGTCCCGTTACAAGGCCTGGGTCAATGCCCAGGGCCAGGGCAACATTCTGGCACACCGAGAGTATGGCCGCGTCCCCCAAAAAGCCGGAGTCAAGCGGGGAGAGGGCCTTTTCGAGACCCTTGCCGTCCCCTTTAAGGCCAGCCATGTGCAGTGCCTTTTCAAGGTCCGGGCCGTCAGAAAACGTTGGCGCAATCTTTCCCTGGGCTGCGATTTTAAGCTGGCGCACAAGGTTGTCGCGCACGCTGGAAGGTGCATTGACAAGCGAGGCAAATTGGTCCCCGAAGCTTGCAAGGGCAGCGTCATAGGCCTCCATGCTCGCATAGTCCTCCAACCTTGGCGGGGTCATGGCAAGAACCCTTTCAAGGCGCTCCCCGTAGTCCGCAGGAAGGCCTGCCTTGCGCAGCACACCCGGGTCAAGAAAAGCGTCGCTGGCCGTGTCCGCAGCCATGTCAGCCTTTTGCAGTTCGCCTCCGATTTCTTTCATGGCGCCTGCCTGGCGGGCTATTTCGCGCTCCACCTCCTCGACGCTCAATGGGCGCATTCCCTGACGCTCGAGTATGGGATTAATGGTCAAAAGCAGCTCAGGCAAATCCTCGCTGGCCTTTTTTTTCGCCGTATTCACAGCCTCTTCCAGGGAAGGTGCGGGAGCATTGGCAACTTGCCCGGAATCGGGCACAGGATTTGTCCCGCCTTCCGGAAATTTTCCCGGGGCATTCGGGGTATCCGGAGCCTGTGGGGCTGCGAACGCGGGCGTTGCCAGGGAGGCTTCGGGGGCTGCAGCCCCCATGGCTTCCTCTGCCGCGTTCGCCTCTGTCGCGTCGAGCTCGGCCTTCATGGCCAGGAGTGTATGAAGGTCGTTTCTTGGACCGTTGACCCTTTCGTGGCAGACAAGGATTTTTTGTATGTCCGAGCCCCTTTCGTCAAGCGTTGGCACAAGGGCGTGCCAAAGCTGCAGGCCAAGCGCCTTGTTCGGGAAAAGCCAGACCGTGTCTGCGGCTGCGGCAAACTCGTACCATCCGGGCTTTCTGGACGATCCGTTTCCCTTGTCCGCGTATTGGGCAAAAAGGCGCACGCGCAATCCCGGCAGGGAAGAGTGAAGCTCGCCTTTTTCGTGCATGCCAAGCACGCGTATTTCCTCAAGGCCCTCAAAGGGGCTTTTCTGGATTTGCTCCCTTTGCGCAAGGTTGTACCAGGACCAGTCGAAATCCACAGGCGGAGCAGGCCAATGGCGTGCAAGCCACTGTGCGTCAAAGGTTCCCTTGGGGATTGACCTTGCCGCCATATCCTGCGGCATGGGGCAGGCTGGTCGAAAATTCTCGGCTTCTCCCGCATTGGACAGGGCAAGGACATTGGGAAGGGGACGCAGGCCCCTTGTTTCCAAAGCGCCCACCCCTTTGGGATTTTCCGCAAACCCCGGGCCACCATAGGTGTGCTTCCAGTCCAGGGGCATGCGCTCGAAGGGTTGAGGATTGAGGCCTCTCAGGCCATCGTCAACCCTGTCCCCAAGGACAAGGAAGGAGCGCTCAAGGCTCCCTACACGTATGCTCGCCACAAGGGAGCGCGCAGCTTCCCTGTCCTTTGCCATGGCACACCCTGCGCACAGCCACTCTGCCCCCTGTTTGGGAAGTCCGAGATCAAGGACGCTTCCCTCGCATAAGGCAGAGCCAGCTGCCTGCAGGGCCTCTTCCACAGGCACAACACTGCCCTTCTCAAGAAGGGAAAAGCCAAGGTACACTGTGAGGCACTGAAAGAGGGCCGACCCGTCCTGCGCAGGGAGAGGTTGGGCAATGGACGTCAGGGCCAGATGTGGAAAGAGTGAGGTTTCCATCAGGACTTTTCAAGCGCAGCGCAAGCCTTGGCGCTGTCAGTATCCTGGCAGGCGTCACTTTCGACTTTGGGCGTAGCACCTGCCTCAAAGAAATCCAGCACAAGTTCGCCTTCCTCGACGCTCAGATGCACGTTGTCCGGGGGACAGTCGTCCGCCATGTGCCGCAGGATGTTCTTGGCAAGCGTAGGCAGCACAGTTCCTGCCAGAACATAGTCTATGTTGCGCGCGCCTGTATCGGTTTGCGTGCAGCGGGCAGCAAGCCAGGCAGCAACACTCGCGTCAAAGGTGCAGACCATGCCGTTGTTGGCAGCCACGCGCGAGGCAAGGGTCGCAAGCTTGAGGCCTGCAATATCCTGCAAAACGTCCTCGTGCAGGCTTGTGTAGGGAACGATACGCATGCGCGCAAGCAAGGCAGGCTGGAAGTGTTTTGAAAGCGTTGGTCTGAGCGCGTGTATGAGGCTTTCCTGATCTGGCAGAGACCTTGAGTCCGCGCATAGGTGTTGGGTGATGTCCGTGCCAAGATTGGAGGTGAGCAGTATGACTGTGTTGCGAAAGCTCACCTGTGTGCCTTCGCCATCGTTCAGAACGCCCTTGTCGAAGACCTGGTAGAAAAGCTGCATGACGTCCGGATGTGCCTTTTCCACCTCGTCCAGGAGGACAACGGAGTAGGGGCGCCTGCGCACTGCTTCCGTGAGGAGTCCGCCCTCGCCAAAGCCCACATAGCCTGGAGGGGAGCCCACAAGGCGCGAGACCGTATGCCGCTCCTGAAATTCGCTCATGTTGATGGTGATGACGCTCTCCCTGTTGCCAAAGAGCGCGTCCGCAAGCGCAAGGCCCGTTTCCGTCTTGCCCACACCCGAGGGGCCCACAAGCAAGAAGACTCCCATGGGCTGGGTTGGGGAATTGAGGCCGGCACGGCTTGCCTGTATGCCCTCGCAAATGGCCGAAAGAGCCGCATCCTGACCGCGTATGGAAGCGGAGAGCGTTTCGTGCAGGCTTGCGACCTGGGCTGCCTGATCCCTGGCCACCCTGCCAGCCGGAATGCCTGTCCAGTCCGAGACAACCTTTGCCACAACGTCCGCTGTGACCTCCACGCTCACAAGCGGATCGTTGCCCTGGCGCGCGCAAAGGGCTTCCCTGGCCTCCTGCAGCCTTGCCAGTGCCGTCTCGGGATCGAGTATCTCTTCCTGGGGCTCTGCGCTGTCTTCAGTGGGGCTGGACACGTTTGTGTTTTGCGCAGCCCTTGCCTTGGAAAGCTTTTCGCGCGCAGCGACAACAGCCATGGCAAGCCCCTTTTCTTCCTGCCAGCGTTTTTCAAGAGCGCGCGCCGCTGTTCTGTTTTCCTCTATGCCGGCCTCGATTTTTTCAAGGCGTACCGCATCCACGGCTATGCCCTCGTCCTGGTCTCTTTTCAGGGCAGAAAGCTCGCGCTCAAGGGCCTGCACCTTGCGCTCACTATCTTCCAGGGGAGCAGGCTTGGCAGCAAGACTCACGCGCACCCTGGCGCAGGCCGTGTCCAGAAGATCTACAGCCTTGTCCGGCAAGAAGCGACCCGTAATGTAGCGCGCGGAAAAGTCCGCTGCGCACTCTAATGCTTCGTCGCGCACAAGTACCTTGTGGGCCTTTTCGTAGCTTTCCTTGAGCCCCCTCAAGATAAGGGTTGTCGTTTCCACTGAGGGCTCGTCCAGACGCACAAGCTGGAAGCGCCTTGCGAGAGCCGCGTCCTTTTCAAAGTACTTCTTGTACTCCTTCCAGGTCGTGGCAGCGCAGGTGCGAATTTCGCCACGGGCAAGGGCAGGCTTCATGAGATTGGCCGCATCCGAGCCCCCGGCGCTGCCCCCTGCGCCCACAAGCAGATGTGCCTCGTCTATGAACAGTATGATGGGCTTTGCCGAGGCCTTTATTTCCTCAAGAACGCCCTTGAGCCTGCGCTCGAACTCGCCCTTGACCGAGGCTCCTGCCTCGAGAAGCCCTATGTCCAGGCCAAGCAAGGTCGTGTCGCGCAGCGTTTCCGGAACATCCCCCTCGTGTATGCGCAAGGCCAGCCCCTCCATGACGGCGGTCTTGCCGACACCCGGCTCGCCTACCAGGATGGGGTTGTTCTTGCGGCGCCTTGCCAGGATGTCCACCATCTGGCGTATTTCCTGATCCCTGCCAAAGACAGGATCCACACGACCTTCCCTGGCCTTGGCTGTAAAATCCTCGCAAAAGCGGGCAATAAAGCCCTGCCTGGCTGCTTCCCCGTCCCCTTTTTCCGCATGTTCGGAGTCCGCCACAAGGGCCTCTTCCTCGGCAGAGCCAGCGCTCAAACTGGCGAAGTCCCGCACAATGGCTGCCGGGTCCAGGGAGCGCACAAGGAGGTGGTAGTCGCCCTGGGAGTAGAGGCGCGGGCGCATGAGAAAGGCCAGAAGGACGCCACCGGAGCGCAGGGTCCGGCTTTTGAGGTCAATCGATGAGCAAAGCCAGCCAGCCTCGAGAGCGTCCTGCAGGGTGGGCGAAAAGACAGGGCGGCCCGTGTTGCCCGAACGCAAATGGGAGAGTGTTCTTGCTATCTCCTCCTTCAGGGCGCCGCTGTCCACCTTGGAGCGCGCAAGCACAAGGCTTGCGTCCGAGGTCGCGTCCTCCAGAAGGGAGATGAGAAAATGCTCAAAGGTCACCTCATAGTGGGTGTGGCCTACGCTCAGCTCCGCTGCCCTGTGCAGGGCACGCGTGCACACGCTGCCGCATCTGTCTATAAGTCCCCTCATGTCAACGCCCAACATACTGCGTCTCCCTGCTCTTGAAGCGTCCCTTTTTGGCCCGATTCTGCTTTTGGGTAAGGCCCCTGTGCAGTGGTTGCACAAGGGCCTGCCTTATACGTCCTGCTTGTGTCCGAAATAGGGAATCCTACTTCTTCCAATCGTCCACGTATTCGATATTGCCGTCGTTATAGGTCCAGGTGATCTTGGAATAGGTGAAGGAAACCTCTTCCATATCCGCATAGGGCTTGTTTTCGGGCAGGAAGGTCATGGGGGTCTTCTTGCGCACGGATACGACTATGGCGTCCTCGAGCTTGATGGTGAAATACTTCTCCTCCACGCCAACCGGACCAATACGGTAGTGATCCAGGGTCACTGTGCACTGCTCGCCTGTGCAGCAGGCCTTGTAGATCTTGGGGCTTGACTGATCGACGTGCTTTGTCACTGTCAGGGGATGGTGGATGCGCTGTCCGGTGGGAAGACCAGTATGGGTGTCCTTGGGGATCTCTATTTCATGGTCAACAGCGAAGACAATAATGGTGTCCTTCTTGTCGCCACCCTGGGGGCAATCGCCCTTCATCTCGCCCTGGCTCTGTCCTTCAATCTTCATGTACGATGTAAGTGCCATAGTGACTCCTTGTCAAAGCTGACTGTCATATTTGATCTTTGTACAGTCGAAAACACATGTTTGTTGGGGGAATTGCAGTTGTATCCCTGCAAATGGCCTAGCTCTTGTCAAGCTTGCCCACCAGGGAAAGGGTGAAGTTGGAACCCATGTACTTGAAATGGGGTCTGGCAAAGATGTCCACGCTGTACCAGCCCGGATCCCCGGCAACATCGTTTACGACGATTTTTGCCATGCGAAGCGGCCTCTTGCTGCGCGTGACAGCGTCCGGGTTGTCCATTTCCGTCACGTACTGGCTTATCCACTTGTTGAGTTCGGTGTCGAGATCCTCGCGCTCCTTCCATGTGCCTATGTTTTCCCTCTGGATTACCTTGATGTAGTGGGCAAGCCGGTTCATGATCATCATATAGGGCAGCTGGGTTGAGAGCCTGTAGTTGAGCTCTGCCTCCCTGCCTTCCGGAGTGTTGGGGAAAACCTTTGGCTTCTGGCAGGAATTGGCGGAGAAGAAGGCCGCGTTGTCTGCACCCTTGCGCATGGTGAGTGCTATGAAGCCTTCCTCTGAGAGCTCGAACTCGCGCCTTTCGGAAATGAGCACTTCCGTGGGGATCTTGGTCTGCAGCTGGCCCATGGCCTCGAAGTTGTAGACAGGCAGGTTTTCCACAGCCCCGCCGCCCTGGGGACCTATGATGTTGGCGCACCAGCGGTATTTGGCAAAACTGTCCGTGAGCCTTCCCGCAAGGGCAAAGGCCGTATTGCCCCAGCAAAAGTCCTCGCTGTTGACAGCCTCTTCCTCGAAGCTGAAGGTCTTGGCCGGCATGGTGTCCGCACCGTAGGGCACGCGAAGGAGGAAGCGGGGAAGCGTCAGTCCTACGTAGCGGGCATTTTCGCTTTCCCTGAAGGAGCGCCACTTTGTATACTGCGGCATCTCGAAGAGGGATTTGAGATCCTTGAGATTGGGCAGCTCCTCCCAGCGCTCGATACCGAAGAAGTCCTTGCCTGCAGCGCTGATGAAGGGAGCATGGGACATGGCGCAGACACTTGCCATGTTCTGCAGAAGGGTCATGTCCTGGTTGCCTGGGCCAAAGTCGTAGTTGCCAATGACAGCGCCTACGGGCTGACCGCCAAACTGGCCGTACTCCGCTGTGTAGATATGCTTGTAGAGGCCAGAGCGGGTGATTTCCGGTGCGTCCTCGAAGTCGTCCAAAAGGTCCTGCTTGGAGGCGTTGACAAACTCTATCTTGATGTTCTGGCGAAAGTCCGTGTTGTCCACAAGGTATTTGAGCCCGCGCCAGGAACGCTCCATCTCCTGGAAGGGGGCGGAGTGCATGATGGCGTTGACCTGGAGCGAGAGCTGTCTGTCAATGTCCGCCAGCATATTGTCCACAAGGGTGGGCGAGACCTTGGGCTGGGATCCTGTGCCAACCAGCTCCTTCAAAAAGGCCTTGAGGCCTGTCTTTGTAGCGCTGAAGCCCTCGTCTCCGGGTTTCAGCCTCGTGATTTCGACTATCTCGTCCAGAAGGCTTTTTTGCTCTGCTGTGGCCAGTTTTTCCGTCTGTTCCTTCAGTTGTTCGCTCATTACTGCTCATCCTTGTCGCTGATTTCGAGTACTTCAAGCAGGGTCTTTCTGGCCTCGTCGTCCGTGACCAGCTCCTGCAGCTTGCGGCGGAAATCCGGAATGTTCGCCAAGGGTCCCTTGAGGGCCTTCAGGGCCTCGCGCAATTCGAGCAGTTTGGCCAGTTCCGGAACCTGTGCTGCCACTGCGTCCGGGGAAAAGTCGCTCATCTTCTCGAACTTGAGATTGACCGCCATCCGCGCGTCCTCTTCCTCGCTCAAGCGATTGGGAACGTTTACGGACAGATGCAGGCCCTGGGCCTTCATGACGTCGTTGAAATTGTCCTTGTCTACGGAAACCGGTGCGCGATCCTCTATGGGGCGATCGTCCGTTCTCTGCGTGAAATCGCCAACCACCATGAGCTTCAATGGCAGCTCAACGTCTTCCTGTACATTGCCCGTGGCAGGCCTGTAGACAATGTTGACGCGCTCCTTCGGGGCTACGGAACCTTCTTTGGACATGATATATCTCCTCGATTTGGGATGATTGCCTGGGAATGAAAGTCTGGCCGGCCACTGACATGAGCAATGGGAGGGGGAAGCGCAAGCCAGGAAGGGGTCGGCAGGGAAGGCATGCGGGATTGTTCCCGAATGTGGAACACTCGTTTTTGTAGCCTTTTTTTATCCCGGACGCCAGAGGAAAAAAAGTGGCGAACATATTGCAAATGCAACAAAAAAGGCAAAAGCCAGGGGCTTTTTGGGTCTCATGGCCTTCCCCGGGAAGGGGTGAAGCGAAAGCTGCGCATGCGGGAGCCTTCCAGTTCGCACAAAAAGCCCGTGGCTCCCAGGCGACAGCCGCCAAGGCTTGCGGTTTTGTAGGTGCCGGCCTTCAGGTGCAGCACAATATCCCAGGCCAGGGTACTGTGCAGATAGCGGCGAATGATGGCTCCCATTTGGGCAAGTTTTTTGCCTCCGGGAAGAAAGTCCGCAACGTCTCCTTCCTCAAGATCACGCACATGGACGCGAAATGCGCCTTCAAGATCGACTACGCTTGTACCAATGACGTCCTCGCCAAGGAGCATGAAGCCAAGGCGGGGGCGTTGCCAGCCAGGTATGGACACAGTTCTTGGCAGGCACTGTTCGATGTCAAACCTGCCCGCCCCAAGCAGTATTTTCAGAGTGAGGGCAAGGCCGTGGGCCGAGCGCGTATGCCTAAGAAAGATCGGGATGCAGGAAAGATCCGCGTAGCCTGCTCCTGCCTCCTTCTCAAGGCCGGAAAGACCAAAGCCGAGCAGGGCTCTTTGCAAAAGAGCCAGGTCCTTGTCCCCTTCCTCCAGGGTGCGCTGCCCAAGCTTGTAGGCGTTGAAGGCGCGGTAGTAGAGGACATAGAGCGCCTGATTGAAGATGTCGAGAAAGCGCCTGCTCTCGTCGCGGTCTTCCCTGGCTTCCTCGATGAGCTCTTCCGTGTAGAAGGTGGGCAGGGGGCTCGACGCACCGTAGAGGGAGAGGAAGGTCACGGTCATGGCGTAGCGCACAGGTCCAGTGGCGTCCGTCTTTTCGGATTCTTGTGCTGGCTCAATACACTTGAGCGATGCTATGTCCGTGCCTGGGTGCGCCAGGGACAGATCCGGAGAAATGGACAGCCCGTGGCGCAAAAAGTCCTCGGCGCTCTTCCATTCTCCAGCGTGGTAGTTGCATAAAAGGCGCACGGCCTGGATAAAGCTGAAGGACCTCGGCCTTGCGAGCAGGTTTTCAATCACATGAGCCGGCGGCTGCCCAGTCTTGGCTTCCATGAGAGTGTCTCTCCGCTTGTCAGATCCGTTACTTCAAGGCGCGTGTAGGTATTGATGGTCGCGTACTGGGCAAGAACTTCGTCCAGCACAAGGCCGAAAAGAAAGCGCTCTCCTGCCCTGGCAAAGCACTCTCCGGAAAGTTTCAGGCAAAGGCGCTGCCCATGCACAAGGCGTCCGCGCGACAGATATTCCTCGTTTTCGCAGGAAAAGTCCTGTATGGCCTCTATGCGCTCCCTGTTCAGGGTCAGACGGGTGGGATCCGGGTCTGCAGCCGGAAGCCACAGGGTGAGATATTCCTTCAGGGCCTTGGTGTTGGCAAGGGGGAGCATATTGGCGTGCAGGCAGGAAAACAGGCGCCACTTGAGGCTTGTGTCGTCCGGGGCCGGCATGGCTGGCGAGGGGGGCAGGATATTTTTGAAGGTGACCATGGCAGGACTTGTGTCCGTGGGAACGCGGATGTCGCCCTCGTGGAGCTGCAGGGGGAGTGTGTGGTGGAAGCACAAAAGCTCGCTCACCAGGGTTTCGCCATCTGCAGGACCCTGGCCGCCATTGTAGAGCAGGGACACATAGTGTTCCATGCGGCCGTTTATCTGCGATCTTTTTCTGCGCACCGTATAAGTTCCTGCCGATGCATCCTCCCTAAAGCTCGTGTAGGGCTCGTACACATGGTGCTCCTGGCCACGCCGTATGCCTGTGAGCTTGCGTATGGTATGGATTTCAAGCTGCCGTGCGCTGTCCTTTTGGGGGGAGAGGCGGTATTCCTGCCTGTCCTGGCGCAGGATGAAGGGATCGCTTGAGCAGGGGAGAAGGTTGGTTGCGCAAACCACATTGAGCTGCAGGAGATTGGGCGAGATATGGCGGGGGATGTCGCCTGCGCGCATAAAAAAGCGTACGATAACGCGTGTGGCTGCCGCAGCCCTGGCGAGGGTTGCTGTGCCAGCAAGGCGCAGGAAAAGATACTGTTCCGGCAGGACAAAGTAGTTGCGAAGCCTTGTGGCGCTTGGCAGGGGCGAATCTTCGGAGAACAGGGTCCAGGCCGGCAGCTCGCAGGAAAGGGCGGAGGGGCCAAGCACAAGCCTCTCGCTTTCTGCCTCAATCTCTATCCGTGTGCAGCGCGTTGCCAGAAGGTAGAGCCACTGACAGGCTGAGCCGAACGTGTCGTGCACATGGATGGTGAATTCCCCGGGCCACCAGTTTCCAAGGCCTGCGCAGGCCTGGATGGTGGTCTCTACAATGGCTTCTCCTGTCCTTTGCTCAAGGATCCGTGTGGAAGTGCCCGTGACGGGGTAGATGTCCAGGGCATGGCAGGGGGTGTAGGTGCAGCGTGTGCCCGCCACTTCCACGCTGTCCAGCTGATTGCCTGGATGAAGGCGCTGTACTCCCCTGACCTGACCCTGGGGAAAGAACTGAATGAGCGTTTGCGAGGGAACGGGTTTGAGCATGTGGGGGGCCGTGATATCGAGCAGGCCCTGCACGATTTCCGGAAAATTCTGGTCCAGGCGCTCGTTGACAAGACCGCAGAGAAAGGCCGTGGCCTCGAGCAGGCGTTCCACGTCTGGATCCGTGCTGCGCGAGGCAAGCAGGGGAGCTATGGCAGGATGCTCTTTTGCGTATTCTGCCCCAAGCTCACGCAAGTAGGACAGTTCTTCCAAATAGTAGTTCTTCATCAACAAATCCTAGCGCAGTCTTTCTGTATTTGTGCAGAAAGTGCCATCCTCCCTGTTTCTGGTCAGCATTTGCATCAACCAACCTGTACCAATGCTGGAGTACACTTGACCTTTCCGGATCCGGCACTGATGGTGACGTCAGAATTGGCAGAAATCTTGATGTTTGTGCCCTGAACGGTCACGGAGGAGTTGCCATGGAGAGAGATTTCGTTTGCCTTGGCCGTCATGGGCTTGCCTGCTTGCATACTCAAAGACTGTTGCGAGTTTTTGAGTTCCAGGCTTCCGTCCTTGCCAAGTAGGAGCCCCTGACTTTGTTCATCCCCAAGCTTGCATTCTTTGTCATCCATGGACAGGGAAAACTGTTTGCCACCTGCTGATGCCTTGTAGCGAACAATGAGGGAACTGTTTTGCTCAGCCTCGTTTTCCATGAGTGTCGTGCCCTTGTTCTTGAGGGTCAATGTACCCTCGTTGTCCAGGGTCATGGGGCCGTTTTTGTTTTCAATGGAAAGCTTGCTGTCCTGGGGCGTTCTCTCCATGGAAATGCTTGCTCCAGAACCGGCGTTCTGGAAGTAGTTTTCAACACTCTTGGCTAAATTTGGATATATTGCGATAAACCGCTGAATCTCTGTAACACTGTCATGCTCGGCTGTGCTCGACAGCACGATCTTGGGGGAACTGGCAGTTATTTTGTTAATGGACAAAATATTGGTGTTTTCTGTGGAGAGTTCATTAATTGTCTTTGCTCTCAGGGAAATCTCGTTCTCCTTGACCATATTGGCAAGCATTGCCGCAGGCTCGGACGCCTTTTTGTGTATCATGTCAAATGCCGCAAAGGTCATGCCCTTGCCTGCCAGATGGATGCCCTGTTCCTTTGCCGCGCTGACAATCGGCCCATTCTCGCTTTGTATGAGCATGCCCTTGGGACGCTCCCCTCTCAGGGCTTTGAGCAGAAGAATCAGGGCAGTCACTTCAGCTGCCAGCGCCTCGGCAGTGGCTGCCGTGTAACTGCGTCCCATTGAACGCTTCTTGTTGACATCTTCTTCTCCATCCACGCCCACGCCCAGGGACGCAGAGTCAAAGGCAAACTTTGGGAAAACCTGGAATAGCCAGAATCCCATGTACTTGGCTACATCGGTTCCGCTGACTCTGGTATTGAGTTGAAGTTCCGATGCCTCGTCGTCCGAAGAAAGCACTGCCGAATACTGGGATTCTGAAATTTCCTTGGCCATATCATAGGTAAATACGGTCTGAGCCAGGGTCTTGAGCACAGTGGCTGAATAGGAGAGGCCATCGAGAATATTTGAAGTCTTTTGCTCTTCCTTCTCTTCCTTCCCTTCTTCCTCTTCTGGTTCCACATACTTTTCGCCCCATTCGAGCCCACTGGCAGCCTGCATGCATCCGCGCAGGCAATTGGATCTGAGGTTGCTGAAGACGCCGTGGTCCGCCTTGATCACCTGGCGGAAACCGGCTTCCAGATTGTGGGATATGCCAGCTTCAATAAGGGAGGAGGTGGTGAAGGACTCGAAGGCATTGTCCGAGAACTCCAACAGGGCGTCCGTGCTTCCCGAGGACATCATGAGCCCGGATCTGCCGCCTGTGCCAAGAACAAGGCCCTGTTTTGTCCCCATGTCGTTGAATGCAAGACCGTTTCCTCCGGGTGTTTGTATGGCCGCAGCCTGCGCCGAAGAGGGGTTTTCCATAAAACCGCTCTCGGGATTGCTCATGGCACCGGCTATGACGGGCCTGTCCGGATTTCCGTCTACAAAGGCTATGAGTACCTCGACGCCTGGCGTAAGCGGGAAGGAGAAGCCGTGCCCCTTGCCCACATGGGGCTGCATGCGTCTGACCCAGCAGGAGGACTTGCCTGGAGCGTTTTCGGAAATGTCCTGCGGAAAGACCACCTTGTAGCAGCCCCTTGCATTGACCTCGGCCACTGCCGAATCCGAGGACGAATCGATAAAGGCCGTGAGCATGCCCGCGACCTTCTTGCGCTCGGTCCTGCACTGGGGACGAAACTGCACGTTGGAGGCTACGCAGGAAAAGGAATTTCTGTAGTAGAGACGATCCGCGTTGTCTATGGGAACGCCAATGGCCTGGGAGAGCCAGGCCTCCTGGCTTCCTTCGTGGCGTACCTCTGTCAAAAGATATTCCCTGTTGAATGATGTGTCGTAGTGTCCTTCAAGGTTGAAGCAGAATCCCGGGCGCAGGTGCGGGTTGGCACTTGTGCCCTGAAAGACGCGGCTTTGGCAGCGCAGGCTCTCTGCCCGAAGGTTTGCCAGACGATTGCCTTCCTCTGTGCTCGTGAAACCCTCGCCATAATAGTAGACGTCGCCCATGCCGTTTTCGGACACAATGCTTTTGCCGACTACGGGCCTGTTGGGATTGAGCCAGTCGTACTCGCGCAGGATGACCCGTTTGGGCAGCGGCGTGCAGGCCAGGGAAAACGAGGGAATGACCTCTTCCCTGTGCGCGTTTTCAAGGCCCGATCCCGGAGAATAGCGCAGGGGATTTACTCCCTCCACATTCACGTGCGTAAGCCTAGAATCCGTGATGACAAGACGCTCGCCGTCGTTCGCTTCTTCGAAAAAGTAGTAGAGGCCGTCCCGCTCCATTTTCCATGCCATGTAGTCGTAGAGCGTCTCGTTGTTCTGCATGGAAAAATCCTGCTTAAGATACTCTTGGGCCAGACGGAATTCGTACTTCGGGCAGCAGCGTTCCAGCTTTCCCAGGCACTGTTCAAGGATTTCGCGTACATTTTTGTCGATAAAGAAGTTGTTCTGTACGGTTTTGGTCGCGTACCACAGCCCGGGATGCAGGGTAACCTCGTAGAATGTCCAGTCGTTGTAGCGCGAGGTCTGTGCAATGCTGCCAATGTAGCCGCTGAAAACAGCGTCCCTGCCAGAGTCTCCCTTTTTGATGACAAATCTGGCCCTTGAAGCCAGCATGTCCTCAAGGGGAAGGCTGTCCAGCTGTGTGGCCAGGGATATGTTGAAGGAATAGAGCGAGCTTAGGCCCTCTGTGCCATGAAAGCGCAGGACCAGCAGAGCATGATCCCGGGACAGGGCGTCCGAGGTGAAGGAGAAGCGTTCCCTGGAAAAATCTTGTGTGCTCATGGCTGACTCCCTGGAGTATCCGTATGTCCGAAATTTCGGACTACGGCGTGCAGGGCAGTCAAAAGCCCTGCTGGGCAAGGCATTGCGAAAGAGAGTAGGGGAGGTGATGGGAAGGAGACTTTGAAAGGCTCCCAAGAGGGGGAACTGCGGGGCCAGCCCGTGGCGGGCGGCCCCGAAAATTGGATTGTGCGGAGTTGAAGATTCCGGAAAGGCTAAAAAGGGCGAAAAAAGAGACAGTGTTAGAAGGTGATGCCCTCGGGCATCTTGTGCAAGAGCTTGCCTGTGGCGTTGTGGGGCAGTTCATCCACAAACTTGTACATGCGTGGACGCTTGTAGGGGGAGAGCATGGGGTGCTCAAGGCAGTACTGCTTCATTTCCCTCTCGTCCAGGGATGGATCGCTTGCCTTGATGAGCGCTACCACAATCTGGCCGCGCTTCGGGTCCGGAATACCCAGAACAAGGCTTTCTGCAACCTTGGGATGCTCGTTCAAAATGGCTTCCACCTGGGTCGGGTAGATGTTTTCGCCTGCAGAGACGATCATGTCGTCCTTGCGGCCCACAATGGTAATGTAGCCGTGCTCGTCCCAGGTAGCCAGATCGCCAGTGTACAGCCAGCCGTTTTTGAACTTCTTCTTCGTGAGCTCCTCGTTCGCAAAGTAGCAGCAGGTGGATTTGGCAAGGCTTAAGATCGCCACCTCGCCCACAGTCGTGCCGTCCATGGGAGCCATGTCCTCGGGATCCGTCTGCCCTTCGGTGCTCAAGGTGAGCACGCGCACGTCGTCGTCCGTGCAGGGCGTTCCTGCAGAGCCCGCGTGTTCCGGCAGATCGTAGGGGCGCAGGAAGGTGTTCCACAGGGTTTCCGTGGTGCCGTAGCCGTTGTTGATGTGGGGGGTCAGAAGGCGCATGTAACGCTGGCAGGGCTCGCTGTCCAAAGGCGATCCCATGAGCACTATGCCGCGCAGGCAGGACATGTCCGTGGGGGCCGTTTCCTGCAGGCGGGCAACCATATTGATGACCGTAGGTACGCCAATGAGATAGGTGATACCGTAGCGGCTGATGTACTGCACTGCAAGGCGCGGGGCAAAGTCCCGCAATATGACCATGGCAGCGCCGCAGTAGAGAACAGGGGTCGGACCGCCTGCGTGCAGTCCCCCGCGGTGAAACCACGGGGTGAGGTTCATGGTGACATCCGTGGCATTCAGGGGAAAATGCATGAGAATGTCGTGTGCAGACAGGGTCTCGTTGAGATCGTTGATGGGCACAGCCTTGGGCAGATTGGTCGTGCCAGAGGTGAAAAGGCGTGTGGTCTCGTCGTAGATGTCCGCACTTTCCGGCAGGGGCGGATTTGTGTCCGGCATGCCCTTCACGAAATCCCTGAAGGTTGTGATGCCCTCGGGCGCGGTCCCGCTGTTTTCCAGATCCGCCATGACCACGGTCGCGGGCCTTTTTTTCACAAGCTTCAATGCCTCGGCTATGAGGGGCGCAAAGTCCTGGTCGTAGACAAAAACCTTGGGGGCAGAAGCGTCAAGGAGCAGGGCAAGCTCGCCTGGGGAGAGTCTGTAGTTCAAGGGCGCGCCCACAGCGCGCACCTTGTGGCAGGCGACATAGGTAAAGACGAATTCCGCGGAGTTGAGCAGGGCGTACATGACCACGTCGCCCTGGCCAACGCCGGCTTTTTGCAGGGCGTGGGCCAGACGGTTCGCGTCCTCGTTCAGGCTCCTGTAGGTCCACATGCGCGAGGTCAGGGGACAGTAGAGCGCCGGCTTGTCGGCCCTGCGCAAAACATTGCGCATGAAGCCGTTCAGCCAGAGGTACTGGTGTTCAAAGTTTTGCCTGAAAGCCTCGACGTCGTATGAATGCTGCAAGGGCTATCTCCTGTTGCCACTTTCCCGGGTGAGGATGATGCTGGAATTTTGCCCGCCGAAGCCGAGCGAATTGGACATTGCCGCGTGGATGTCTGCCCTGCAGGCCGTGTTCGCCACAATGTTCAGCGCACAGTCGGGATCGGGTATGTGGTAGTTGATGTTTGGGGGAAGTATTCCCGTCTGCAGGGCCTTGATGCAGGCTATGATCTCCGTGATGCCGCCTGCGCCCATCATGTGCCCTGTGGCTCCCTTGGTGGAACTGACCATGAGGTGGTCCGGGCTTTTCCCAAAGACAGCGTCTATGGCCAGTGTCTCCACCTTGTCGCCCATGGGCGTGGATGTACCATGGGCATTGAGGTAGCCTATGTCGGATGGAGCAAGGCCTGCCCGTTCCAGGGCAAGGTGCATGCATTTGGCAGCGCCAGCACCATGGGGATCCGGGGCAGTGATATGGTAGCCGTCCTGGGTGTTGGCAAAGCCCGCAAGTGTTGCGTAGGAGGTCACGCCACGCGCTTTCGCGTGCCGCTCTGTCTCGATCACAAGGGCACCCCCTCCTTCGCCGATGACAAAGCCGTCCCTGTCCCTGTCAAAGGGTCTGGAAGCTGCCTTTGGATCGTCGTTGCGCCTTGAGAGCGCCTTGGCTGCTGCAAGACTCGAGATGAGCACAGGCGAGAGGATGGATTCTCCGCCCACGACCAAGATGGCGTCCGCCTCGCCAAAATTGAGCAGCATCGCTGCTGTCATGATGGCGTCTCCGCCAGAGGAACAGGCCGTGTTTACGGTGATGCTCGGGCCGTGGAAGCCGCGGTCTATGGCCAGAATGCCTGCGGTCATGTTGCCGAGGACCATGGGCACAAGGCGCGGCCCCACCTTGTGCAGGGAGCCTGTGGAGAGCTGGGCCTGAGTGGCGGCAAGAGTGCTCATGCCGTCCATGGCAGTGCCCATGACAATGCCCACTCTGGCGGGATCGTCCACCTCCTCGAGACAGGCGTCCTTGAGAGCCTCCCTGGCAGCCACATAGCCGTACTTTGCGAAGAGGGCCATGTTGCGCTCGAGAGAGTGGGGGATGAGCTTTTGAGCGTCGAAGTCCTTGACTTCCGCAGCTATGTGCACAGGCAGATCGTCCACAGGGAAGCGGGTGATAGTGTCGATGCCGCAGATCCCGGAAACAAGGCTGTTCCAGTAGGCGTCCGTGCCTGTGCCGATGGGAGTCACGGCTCCCATTCCGGTGATGACAAGTGAGCTCTCTTGCATGGGTGTTGGTTTTGGGTGAATTTTTTGATCAGGCCTTGTCCAGAGCCTGGGCGAGGTCTTCCAGAATGTCGTCCACGTGTTCGAGGCCAACAGAAAGGCGCACAAGGCCCGGGTCGATGCCGCATTCGACAAGCTGTTCGTCATTGAGCTGGCGATGGGTGGAAGAGGCCGGATGCAGGACACAGGTGCGGATGTCTGCCACATGCACTTCCAGGGTACCGAGCTTCAGGCTGTCTATGAAGCGGGCTCCTGCCTCGCGTCCGCCTGCCAGGGTAAAGGAAATGACGCCAGCGCAGCCTTTGGGCAGATACTTTTGCGCAAGATGGTGATCCGGGCTTGTGGCAAGGCCGGGGTAGTTTACATGGCTCACCTTGGCGTGCCCTTCCAGGAAGGCCGCGACCTTCTCGGCATTGCGGCAGTGGCAGTCCATACGCTGGGGCAGGGTCTGCAGGCCAAGGTCCGTGTAGAAGGCGCCCTGGGGGGTCTGCACACAGCCAAAGTCGCGGATGACCTGCACGCGAGCCTTGACGATAAAGGCCATGTTTCCGAAATCCCTTGTGTAGACAGTACCGTGATAGGTGGGATCTGGTTCGGTAAATTCGGGGAATTTGCCGCTGGCCCAGTCGAATTTGCCGCTGTCCACGAGCACGCCGCCAAGCTGGACTGCGTGGCCGTCCATGTATTTGGTGGTGGAATGGATCACGATGTCCGCGCCAAAGTCGAAGGGACGGCACAGATACGGGGTCGCGAAGGTGTTGTCCACCAAAAGGGGCACATTGTGATTGTGGGCAAGGCTGGCAAAGCGCTCGATGTCGAGCACGGTCAGGGCAGGATTGGCAATGGTCTCGCCAAGGACAAGCTTTGTGTTGGGTCGGAAGGCTTTTGCCAGCTCCTCGTTGCTCTGTCTCTGGTCCACAAAGGTCACGTCTATGCCAAGACGTTTCAGAGAAGAGCCAAGCAGGTTGAAGCTGCCCCCGTAGATGGTCGAACTCGCCACAATGTGGTCGCCGGCCTGACAGATGGTGACCACGGCTGTGAAGAGCGCTGCCTGGCCGGAAGAGGTGGCGATGGCGCCCACGCCGCCCTCAAGAGCGGCAATCTTCTTCTCCACTGCGTCTGTGGTGGGATTGGCGAGGCGGGTGTAGAAGAAGCCTGCCTCCTGGAGGTCAAAGAGTCTGGCCACAGCGTCCGTGGATGTGTAGCGGAAGGTGGTGGACTGGGCTATGGGGAGCACGGACGGTTCGCCATTCTTTGGGCTGTAGCCAGCGTGAATGGCCAGTGTCTGAATGTGAGTCATGAGAATCAGCCTGTATGGGAAAAGCCCCGGGGGAGGGCCTCACAAAAAAAGGCAACAGGGCTGCCGGCACAATCCGGCGCACCATACGTTGCTTTTGGAAAATGTCTGTGCGAGAGGCGAGGCTGCTCTTGGGGGAAAGCGGCAGGAAGCCGGAACATGCAGCGATCGCTTGCAATGAAAGTGACATTTTCGCTTGACTGCCAAGCGGAGTCAAGTTTTTTTTGGGCAAATCTGCGGCGCAAACCCGCCCGGAAGGCCTCTTCGCGACGGACTGGCAAGAGCTTTCCTTATGCCCTACGAGCCGGATCCGCAGGGCGTACTGTCCCCGTGCAGCTTCTCAATGGTGTGCTTGAAGCAAGGCAGCACAGCCTCCAGGTTTTCCTGTACGGCCTTTGGAGAACCAGGCAGGTTGACCACAAGGCTTCGGCCTATCACGCCTGCCCTTGCGCGGCTGATGGCGCCCATGGGGGTCTTGGCAAGGCTTGCCATGGTCATGGCCTGGGCAAAGCCCGGAAGTTCGTAGTCTAGGACACGCGCCGTGGCTTCCGGGGTCACGTCTGTGGGGGCAACGCCCGTACCTCCTGTGGTCAGGATGAGATCGTAGCCTTCCACAAGGGCAAGGTGGGTGAGAAGGGCACGCAGATCGCTGGCGTTGTCCGGCAGAAGATAGCCTTGCGCATAGTCGATATCGAGAAAGTCGCGCACCTTGCTGGCCAAAACAGGGCCGCTTGCGTCCTCGCGCGTGCCAGCGTGGGTGGAGTCCGAGAGAGTTATCCAGGCAAGGCTTGTGCCTCGTTTTTCCGGAAGAAGAGCGATTTCTCCTGCCGGAAAGTCAACGAGGGCCGTGAGCAGGGGGCAGAAAAGCGCGTGGGGCCCGTCTGGGGAAGGCAGGAGCACGTGGCCTGTAACCACAAGATGGGCTGTCCCTGCCTCGTCGGCAAGGCTTGTGCCTACGGGCAGTTTGGGAAGGTCTGCAGGAGCGCAGGCCCTGCCCTTGCCAGAAAGGGTATGGCAGCTCACACCCTGGGGCCGGGCTGTGGCAAGAGGCAGCGTGGATCCTGCCGGGCAGGCAGTCAGATTGACAAAGAGCATGTTTTTCCCCTGTGGTTTTCGAAGGAGTTCGCAGCCCCGATAAGGGAAATTCAAACGTTCGGAAAAATCCGGCTTTCGGCAAAAAAGGGGCAGAAGCCTGTCGCCCTATTTGTAGTCGTAGCTTCTGCCTTCTGCGCACAGGGGACAGACAGTGCCTTGACTTGCGGGATAGGCTTCGTGGCATCCCGGGCAGACGGCAATAGCGCCCTTGCTCTTGCGCACAAGCATCTCCTGCTTCATCTGCACAGGTCTTGTGGATATCATGTCTGCTCCATGGGCCAGAATCTCGGCACGCAATGCCTCGCTGTCCTGTTCCTTCTTGGGCTTGAGCTTGAAAAACCATTCATGGGTCGCAGGAAAGGCCGCAAGCTTGTCCGTATCAAGATAGGCTCTGACACCTTCTCCCGTATACTTGTCGTACAAAACAATGGCAAAAACACCAGCGTCGTGTATTTTAAGCCAGCTGTTTCCTACAGTGCAGGGTGTCAGTATCTGGATCGCGTCTGGCAGGCACTGGGCGGATTCGCACAGTGCGTCAAAGATGCAGTCTTCGGGAAGTCCCATTCTCGCCGCATTCACCAGAAAGCCGCCCAGAAGGACGCCAGGGGCAGCGTGCCCGTGAAAGGCCAGTACCTTTTCCAGATATTCTTCGGGGGTGTATTTGCCAAGTAATGCCTTGTCTTCCTTGTCCATGACTACCTCAAAAAATGTGCGCCCAAAGCCAGAGGGGCGGAAAAAATGAACATATCCTTTTTCGTGACTATTTCTGGACAGGGAAGCCACGAGGATAGGGAGTATCGGGTCGAAGGAGCCAAAGTCCCGGTATTGCCTGTTGCCTCGACAAGTATATCTCAGAAGAAGGTGCCGGTGAAGAGCCGGGAAAATTGAGACAGCGAGGGGAGCGAGCGCAAGGTGATAGGGGCTTTGGAACAAAATTTTCCCGTTTTCCCCTGTTCCGGGAAGAAAAAAGGTGTTATTGGAAGGAAAGGACACAGCAGGGGGAGTGGTTGCAAGACCCTTTCCCGAAATCCGAACAAATCCACCCAAGGGGTCACATCATGCGGGTTGTTGCAGTCAATATCAGCGAGAAAAAGGGCACGCGCAAGCACAGCTGTCCAGAGGTCACTCTCATAGCCAATCACGGCATCGAGGGCGACTCCCATGCGGACGGTACACACAGGCAGCTAAGCCTGCTGGGCCAGGAAGACATAGATTTCATGAGAACGCTTGGCGCGGACGTGAAGCCAGGCGACTTTGCCGAGAACATCACGACCGAAGGCGTGGAACTTTCAAGCTACCCCATAGGGACACGCTTCCGCATAGGAAAGGACATTCTTCTGGAGCTCACCCAGATTGGCAAGACCTGTCACCAGGGCTGCGAAATCAGAAATCTGGTGGGTACCTGCATCATGCCCAAGAAAGGCATCTTCTGCCGCATCTTGAGCGGCGGTGTGGTGCGCCCGGGAGACAGCTTCGAGGTCTTGGGCAGCGAAGAAGGCAAATGATTTCGGCATCCGAAAAAACGGAAGAAAGTCACATACAAGGGACGGCAGCAGGCAACACAATGCCCTGGCCGTCCCTCTCTTTTTGACAAAATCGTGTCAGGGAGCCAAGGAAGGGCGAAAGAAGAACCTTCTGTCCATCTGTTCTGTTATCCCTGTTTCTCTCGTTGCGGACAAGGAAAGACCCATGCAAGTGGAAGGAAGCATCCTCAAAAAGCTCCGCAGAGAGATTGCCTCAGAAGGAAAGATGATGAGCGGGACAGAAAAAAGAGACCCCACAATACCTCCGGACATCAGAAAAGCAGCGGCCATGGTCTTGCGCGAGAGGGCAGTGAATCCAGATCTTTCATAAGCAGGAGATGCAGAGAAAGGCAAAAATGACACGGTTTTTGGGTGAACTTTCCCCAAAGTGGCACAAGCTTGGGAAAAAAGTCACGAAGTTGCAAAAAAGAAGGCCACTGCTTCTTCCGAAAGGCAAGTTCCCGTATTTTCAGACTGTACTTGCGATGTCCCGAAAAGGCTGCAGGGAAAGGGGGGCCAGAAAAGGCCCTGACAGGAGAGCAAGGGCCGGGAGATTGTGAAGAGACAAGAGGCTTCATTTTGCGCAAAAGCGTGTTTGTCTTGCGCGTTGAATGTCGCGTGCTATACTTGGCACGATTTTCTTTGCCTTTTTATGAGAGAGTATTGCCTATGTTCTGGGATCTTCCCGTGCCGCCCTGGTTTCCCATCTACCTTTCCCTGAAGGTGGCAGGGCTTGCGACACTTGTTGCCCTGATTTCGGGCCTGGCTGTGGCAAGATTTCAGATGCGTCGAAAATCCTTTTTTTCAAAGGTTCTCGATGCGTTGTGTACCCTGCCCATGATTTTGCCCCCCACTGTTCTTGGCTACTACCTCATATTGGTTGTCGGCCGCAGGGGCATTCTCGGCGAATGGCTGGCCGACATGAACATCGAGGTCATCTTCACCTGGCAGGGTGCTGTGATCGCTGCCACAGTCGTGGTCTTTCCGCTTATCTACAAGTCCGCGCGCGCAGCTCTCGAGTCCGTTGACCCACGCTACGAGGACGCTGCAAGGACGTTGGGGGCGAGCGAAGCCAAGATCTTTTTCCTTGTCACCCTGCCGCTTGCCTGGCGTGGCATTCTGGCCGGCTCCATGCTGGCCTTTGCCAGGGGCATGGGCGAATTCGGTGCGACCCTCATGATAGCCGGCAACATTCCCGGCCGCACCCAGACCCTGGCACTCGCCATCTACGACGCCTTCCAGGCAGGCGACGATCCCAAGGCTCTCTCGCTTGTGCTGCTCACGTCCTTTATCTGCCTGTCCATCCTGGTTGCTGCGGACTCCTTTTTGTCCGCACGCATAGGAGGCGAAAAAAGGTCACGCTCCAAGGCGAAAAAAGCTCAGACGGAGGCAAGCAAGTGATTTCTCTGCATGTGCGCAAAAAACTGCACGGAAACCATGGAGACTTTGCTCTTGTGGCGGACGTGGAATCCACAGCCTCGAACATGGTCTTCTTTGGCGCGTCCGGTTCCGGCAAAACCCTTACCCTGCAGATGATAGCAGGATTGATACGCCCAGACAGCGGCTACATCGAGGTGGACGGGGACGTGCTCTTCGATTCCAGATCCCGCATCAACCGTCCGGCCAGGACGCGCCATGTGGGCTACCTCTTGCAAGACTATGCCCTCTTTCCCCATTTGAGCGCCCTGGACAACGTGGGCTTTGCCCTTTCCGGCCCCCTTGGGAGGCTCACACCCAAAGCCAGAAAGCGCGCCCACGAGCTTTTGGAGCGTTTCGAGGTGGACAAGCTCTGGGACAGGCTGCCCGGAGAAATGTCAGGAGGCCAGCGCCAGCGCGTGGCCCTGGCAAGGGCATTGGCAGCAGAGCCCCGCATCCTCTTGCTGGATGAGCCCTTCTCTGCTCTGGATCCTCTTTTGCGTGTGCGCATGCGCAGCGAAATTCGCACTCTTCTCAAGGACTGGCAGATTCCTGTGACCATCATTTCCCACGATCCGGACGACGTTGAGGCCTTCGCGGACATGCTCGTTGTCTTTTCCGGAGGCCACGTCTGCCGCTGCGAGGACTGGTCCGTATACAAGGACAGCGGCGAATCCAGCAAGAAGGCCCTGCTTAATCTTGTGCAGGACATTCACCAGGAGGAAGGACAGGGGGCCTGTGCCTAGCCCCTATTCTTCGGGAAGCCCCAGCACCACCGTGAAGGGGCTGAAGGACACACAGGCCAGGCTTCCCTTCGCAAATCCGTATTCTTCCAGCTCGTCTGTGCTCAGTACCGAGCACAGTGTAGTCTTCTCGGCCACGTCAACAACCACGCTGCTCTCGACAACGCCCCTGTTGATGCTGCTGATTGTGCCGACAAAGCGGTTGCAGCCGGACATGGTTTCCTTTTCCTGCCCGTTTTGGGGAGCAATCATGATGAACGGAGCCTTGACTGTGGCGTTCAGGACCTGCCCCTCATGCAGGCCAAGACGCTGCACACTCTCCACAGTGATGAGGGAATGGACACGAATGCCCTGCAGGGTGGTGAGTTCCACGAAGGCCGTGACAGTGTCCACGACAAGGCGCGTGACAGTTCCCGTGAAGGCATTGCGGGCCGAGGAGCGCTTCAGGGCCTCCTGGCGCAGGTGGTTGTGGACGATGCGCCTTGCGTCATCGTCCGTGAAGCTGATGAAGCTTGCGGCCTGCACAGGGGATCGCTGGCCGAGAAATTTCTGGACTATATTGAGGGGGATATTTGCCTGCAAGAGTTCCGATGCCCTGGACTGACGCACGATCTGTGGCCCGACGCTGGCAGGATCGAGCCCGCACAAGGGGGCTATGGCGTAGAAGCGCTTTCTCACATAGCCCTGGTCCATATGGGTGATGCTGCCGCGCAGGCGCAGCATGCGCGGGGAATCAACCAGTTCGTGTATGGCCTCCATGGCCTTTTCCGGAATCTGGACCTCGCGTCCTCGGCTTCCTCCTATGCGTATGGTGCAGGTGGGATAGTCGAAATCCTTGAGGTCGTTGATCTCCAGAGCCTCGCCAAGGCGCAGGGCGCCGTGGCGGATGAGGAGGAAGACGAGCAAAAGCCGCTCGCGGCTGCGCAGCTGCGAGTCGTTGGGAGCGGATCTGGTCCATGAGAGCCATGCTTCTGTGAGCTGATGCAGTTCCTTGCTGGTAAGTTGCTTCATCCCAAAATATCCCTGGAAAGTGAAATCAATGCCCCTGTCCCCCAAGTCCCGGGCTATTGGAGGCGCTGTGCTCTATACCGGAACTTTTTTGCCTCGTATAGTCCCGGCCCTTGCGCCAAAATTGTTCAACCCGATGCCTGTGCCGCGTCTTGTGGGCACGGGCGACAACATCCCACAACAGGAGTTTTGTCATGAATCTCAAGAAATCCCTTCTTGGTCTGACCCTGGCAGCCGGCCTGTGCTTCGCAGGAACGGCCAATGCTGCCGATCTCTACGTGTCCGGCGCAGCGAGTCTTACCAACGCCTTCGAGGCTGTCAAGGCCGCCTTCGTGAAGAAGAATCCCGGCGTCAATGTCCTCACCAACTACGCAGCCTCCAATCCGCTGCTCAAGCAGATGCAGGAAGGAGCTCCTGTGGACGTGTTCGCAAGCGCTGACCAGGCGACCATGGACAAGGCCCAGAAGGACAACCTCATTGATCCTGCCACCCGCAAGAACTTTGCCCTCAACGACCTCGTGCTCATCGTTCCTTCCGACAGCAAGCTCAAGATCAAGGACGTGAAGTCCCTTGATTCCGCCAAGGTGAAGCGCATTGCCATCGGCAACCCCGACTCCGTGCCCGCAGGCCGCTACACCCGCGATGCCCTGACCAATGCCAAGCTCTGGGACAAGCTTGCTCCCAAGTACATCAACTCCGCCTCCGTGCGCCAGGCCCTTGACTACGTGTCCCGCGGCGAAGTGGACGCTGGCTTTGTGTACCGCACCGATGCCCTGAAGGCCGGTGAAAAGGTGAAGATCATCGCCAACGTGGGCGGCCACGAGCCCGTCTCCTACCCCATCGCTGTAGCCAAGACCGGCAAGAACGCCGCTGACGGTGCCAAATTTGTCGACTTCGTGCTGAGCGAGGAAGGCCAGAAGATCCTGGCCGGATTCGGTTTCTCCAAGCCATAAGCCTGAGTTCCCGGGTAAATTTTCTTACCACACATCGTGCCCCCTAAAAGTTTCCAACGCGGGGGTATTCCTTTGCGGGGTGAACCTTCAGGAGTTTGTAGATGTCGTTCTGAACCTTGGTCGGCTC
>NZ_NFJC01000026.1 GCF_002159665.1 Desulfovibrio sp. An276 | reverse complement strand
CACGTCAAATGCTGAGGCATTTACGAGTCAATTCCAAACAAGATTTGATTAATCGAATCGAAGACTGGTTAAAGGAGATAAACAGTGAACGAGTCATTTTTCGTTGGAAATGGAAGCTTGAGGACATTGAAAATGCCTTCCTGCCCAAGAGTGAGAAGGCAGTTTAGTGCTAAACGAATTTGTCGAACGATATACTAGTACTGCGCCATGCCGGGCGCACCAAATCAAAAGCGGGAAAGAATATTCTTTCCCGCTTTTGATTTCTGCCCCTAGTCAAGCGACCAAGGGCTTCCTTTCGCAATATGTCTACTCGCCCAATGTCTTGGCGTACTGGCGCACAAAAGCCTTTGCGGATTCTACATCCTTGACATCGCCCGCAATCTGGGCCTGCAGCAGGGCTTCACGAATGTAGCCAACCTGCGGTCCGGGATTGAGCTGTGTTTCCTGCATGATTTCGTTGCCATTGAGCAAAGGTTCAAGCATCTGTTCGGGAGTATTTGCGCGCTCAAGATACTTCATGTTGTGGTTGAAGGATGTATACACGTCATCCCTTGCCTGAATATCAGCCCTAGCCATCTGGATAAGACGAGGATACTGATCCAGTGCCATGAAACGCCGTATACCCCTGTCCGTCATCATGGAGTAGAAGCGCATGTGATTGCGTACGAGATGGCAAATGACATCAATGTCTTCTGCAGAGAAGTGCAGCCTGCGCAAAATCTTGCGGGTCACCTGGGCGCCGACCCTGTGATGCTGATAGAATGTCCAGTCACCATCAACATATTCTGCAGTGAAAAGCTTGCCCACATCATGGAACAGCATGGCCATGGTGCCAATCCAGTCATAATGCAGCTTGTTGAGCGGATAGCAGCGGACACATTCGATGGTGTGCGTCAGAAGATCCTCGGTTTCGGCAGACTTCTTGTTGCGCCGATGCCGCAGAAGAGAAAGTGCAGCAAGTTCTGGGATGAGCCCCTGCAAAAGATGTACGTCGAAAAGATGCCGCACAAAAAGGTGCATGGATTCCGCAGAGACCAGTCGCCACTCGGCCATAATCTCCTTGGCAGGGACGTAGTCCAGCACGCGTGAAGAGGCACGCACAATGGCAAGACGGGTATTTTCTTCTATAGGATAATCAAAGTTGGCCGCAAAACGCAGTGCTTTGACAGCCAATAGATAGTTGTGACGCAGTGTGTCATCAGGCAAGCCAGCTAGTTTGATTTCACCGGAGGCCAGGGGTTCAAAGCCCTCGTAAATATCCTTCTCCTCGTTTGCCTGAGGCCCTCCAAAGCCAGTGAGACACAATTTGTGACGTTCATCAGCCGGCATCAGCTCTGCCATGGTCGGTGTCAGGCGAAGCAGACTCAGCTCGGGATGAGCGCTGTTCTCCACAGAAAGAGGATAAAAACGGAAGAGAACGCCTTCCTGTTCGAGGGTAGCGGTTACCCTGCTCTCGTCGTTGCCTTCCTTGACATCAGGGAAAATCTTGGCAAGCACCGGATAGCTCGCCTCACAGGCCAAATCCACTGCCAGTTTGTCGGCATTGGCAAGAAGGTGTTCCTGCAGGGGCGCGTTTACGACATGGGCGTCGTATCCGTTGCGGAACAGGGTTTTGCAAAGCACGGCTGCTTCTTTCAAAGCTTCACGCATGGGCAATCTCCTTACATCAAGGGCTTTATATGCAAGTGATTATGCCTTGTGCCACTGAAAAAGGCAAGGAAGCGAAAAACCTGAAAAATTCGTGCATTGCGCAAGTATGGCGGGTGATCCTTAGCGAAGGCAAGCGCCCATTTCTTTCACTGCCTACGCCATAAAAAAGGGACCTCAGGAGAACATCCCGGGGTCCCTCTCGAAAAACAGCGTACTTTGAATCTCTACTTGATCAGATCGCCGTCGTTGTGGCCTGTCTCGAACTTGATGCTCAAGGCAATCTTCCACAAGAGGGAAAGGACAAGTGCGCCAACAGCATACACGCCAATGGCTACGGCAATCTCACGCACAGTTGGCGTGTAGATTGTCACGGATTCGAACATGTTGGGGGTAAAGCCGCCGATGAGGAGACCAAGGCCCTTGTCGATCCAGGAAGCCAGCACCAGCATCCCAAGTGCATAGGGCATGTACTTGCCGGAACGGGTCTTCGGAGGAATGAGGATGGCGAGGCAGCCAATGGTACACAGAACGGCAAGCCACATGCAGGGAGTCACCCAGGAGGTCACGCCATGATGGCCGCTGAACAGGAAGACCAGGGGATCATAGTGACCGGGGATGCCACTGTAGAAGGCCGTGAAGACTTCAAGCAGGTAGAAGAAGACGTTCAGGCACATCGCATAGGTGATGATGGTTGCCAGGGTGTGAATGGCTTCCTTGCCGGGATTGAAGCCCGTGAGCCTGCGCAGAAGCAGCATGAGCAGCAGCAGGATTGCAGGACCAGAGCAGAATGCGGAGGAAAGGAAGCGGGCTGCCATGATGGCGGTCAGCCAGTAGTGACGACCGGGAATGCCTGCGTACAGGAAGGCCGTCACTGTATGGATGGAGAAAGCCCAGATGATGGAGAGGTAGGCAAGATAGAGCACCCACTTGGGAGGAGTGGTTTCATGCCGCTCGGCTTCAAGGGTCACCCAACCAATGATGCAGTTCAGGGTCAGGTAGCCAATCAACACGATCATGTCGTAGAACATGACGGAGTTGGGCGTGGGATGCAGCATGACGTTTGCCATGCGCTGAGGCTGACCAAGGTCAACAACAATAAAGAGGCAGCACATGACCACAGCGGAGATTGCCATGAATTCTCCGAAGATGATCATGATCTTGAACTTTTTGTAGTGATGGAAGTAGGCGGGAAGCACAAGCATCACGGCCGAGGCAGCAACACCGACCAGATAGGTAAACTGGGAGATGTACAAGCCCCAAGACACGTCGCGGCTCATACCGGTAACGCCCAGACCATCAAAGAGCTGGAAGAGATAGACAATGCCGCAAACCGCTATGACAGCGACCAGGAAGAGCAGCCACATATAATAGCGCTTCGAGCCTTCGAGTACTTTTTCAACCATGGCAGGACTCCCTAGACAATGTAGTAGACACCAGGCTGCGTGCCCAGCGAAGGCTTGCGGCGGATGGTGTAGTTTTCGGCAAGTGCCTTGCGCACCGAGGAATTGGGATCATCAAGATCGCCAAAAAGAATCTTGCCATTGGACGCTTCAACGCAGGCAGGCATGAGCCCCTTGGCCAGACGTTCCACGCAGAAAGTGCACTTTTCCACAACACCAATCATGCGGGTGGGGTACTCGGGGTTGCTCACCGGGTCGCTCATATAGCCGCGAGGATCGATGAAGTTGAAGGAGCGGGCGCCGTAAGGACAGCCAGCCATGCAGAAACGGCAACCAATGCAGCGATGGTAGTCCATGGTAACAATACCATTGGGCAGCTGGTAGGTAGCCTGGGTGGGGCAGACACGCACACAGGGCGGGTTGGTGCAGTGGTTGCACAGGAGCAGGACCGGGCGATTCTTCACGCGTTCGGCAAGATGCTCGTTGAGCTCATCCGGAAATGCGTGTGTGTAGGAATCTGTCCAGAGCCACTTGATCTCCTGATCCTCGTGGCCATCAGCCTTGCTGCGGATGTCGGGTACGTTGTGCGTCGCGTGGCAAGCCTTGATGACAGCCTTGAAGTCATCCGGCGTATTGAAGGCCCTGAGGTCTATGACCATGGCCCAGCGTTTGGCTTTGAGGCCCTGGCCAGCATGCTCATACTTGCCCGGAGAGACGGCTGCCTGGGCAGAGCCCAGTCCAGCAACCCCACTTGTCAGGGCAAATACCGACAGACCAGCCACCTTGAGAAAAGATCTTCTGTTCTTGTTCATAGACTATTTGCCCCCCTTGGGAAGGATGTGGCAGGTCCAGCAGTAGGGATCGACGTTGTTGGTCACGTGGCACTTGTCACAGAACTGTTCGTAATCGTTGTGGCACTTCATGCACGTATTTTGCAGGCTGATTTCCCACTTCTTGCCAGTGGAAGAAATGTAGACCCTGTTATCCTCGCGCAAAGCCTGGTCGCGCCACTCATTGAGCAGCTGCATGTGTTCCGCACGCATGAACTCGGCGCTTTCAACGCACTCGGGCTTCTTGGGCAGAACAACTTCAGGCTTCTTGTAATCCCCGGAACCAATGCCGGCCCAGAAAGGGGAAGTACAGATCACAAGAAAGGCGATGATGCCTGCTATGACAGCTTTAGAGTTGTACATCTGCTATTCCCCCTCGTTTCCTTCATCCCCGTCGTCATCATTGACATGGGGGAGGTCCTCCTGGCGGAGGTTGACGGTACGTTTGTGCTCGCCCTTGCAGACAAGAGCGTTGGCCAGAAGTTCCGTCAGACCACTGATGGTCACGCCCGGAGCCCAGTAGTCGGCAAGCGGAGGCAGAGTGGCACGGTCAATGGCACACACGCAGGCCATGCGATTCACGCCGTATTTCTGCTGGACATAGCGCAGGGCATTGCCGCGAGGCATGCCGGAACGCATGCGCAGCTCCATGATTTCTTCGGTATTGAGACCGGAGCCTGCGCCACAGCAGAAGGTTTGCTCGCGAATGGTGTTCTCGGGCATTTCGTAGAAGTTATTCACACAATGCTTGAGAACGTATCGGGGCTCGTCGAGAAGACCCATGCCGCGGGCGGGGTTGCACGAGTCGTGCCAGGTGCAGATAAGGTCGTCGTTGCGGCTCGGGTCAAGCTTGAGCTTGTTGTGGCGGATAAGGTCTGCCTCAAACTCGGCAATGTGAACCATCTTGGTGGCAGCTGCGTTTTTGAACACGGTACCGGTGTAGGGGTTCACGGGAGTGGTCATATGGGAAGGAGTGGGACCGTTGTAGGTAGCCATGTACTGGTTGATAACACGCCACATATGGCCGCACTCGCCACCAAGTATCCACTTGCAGCCAAGACGCTCAGCTTCCTCGTACATTTTGGCATTCAGTTTCTTGGCCATGTTGAAGGACACGAAGGAACCGAAGTTGCCGCCCTCGGAGGCATAGGTGGACAGGGTGTAGTCCAGATCCAGTTCATTGAACAGGATGAGGTAGCCCATGAAGGTGTAAATGCCGGGGTCGGCAAACACGTCACCGGAAGGACAGATGAAGAGGATTTCGTGTCCACGCTCGTTGAAGGGCGTTTTGGGACGCACGCCAACAATGTCCTCGCAGTCATCGGCCAGCATTTCCACGATTTCCACGTAGGAATGGGGCTTGATGCCAAGGTGGTTGCCAGTGAAGCTGCAGTTTTTCACAGGATCCATGATCCAGTGCAGTCCAAGGCCGACCTCGTGGAGGAGTTCACGCACTATGGCAGTGATTTCTGCAGTGTCGATGCCGTAGGGGCAGAAAAGCGAACAGCGACGGCATTCGGTGCACTGGTAGGCGTAGTAGAACAGTTCCTTGACTGTCTGGTAATCCCAGGAACGGGCACCAATTTTCTTGCCAAGGATCTTGCCGAGCATACCGTAGTCCCTACGATACAGAGAGCGAAGAAGCTCGGCACGCAGCACAGGCATGTTCTTGGGATCGTTTGTTCCGAGGAAGAACTGGCACTTGTCCGCACAGGCGCCGCAACGCACGCAGATATCCATGAAAACCTTGAGGGAACGATGTTTTTGCAGACGTTCCTCAAAGGCATCACACAAAATTTTTTCCCAGTTGTCAGGCAGATTCCAGTCTTCTGCTGCCGGATCCCACTCATGAGGATGCGGCATGTGCATCAGCTCCATGGTCGCCTTTTGAGCAGGGTAGCAATAGCTGCCGGGAACAAACTTGGGTTTGGTCTCCAGCCACCCTTCAGCAGGAAAAGCCGGCCTGTTGGCGACCAGTTCTTGTGGGGTAGGTAATTTTGCCATAGAAGGACTCCTTAATCGCCAGACTTTTGTTTTGCTTCGTCTTCCAGCGGCTTATCCAGAGGAAGACCTGCACCGGCCATAGCTTCGCGGTAAAGATCCTCGTATTCGGGATATGTCAGGAAGTCCTTGGGCGGATTCCAAGGATTGACGTGGCGAACACGCCGCGTGTTACACGGCAGGTTGCGGGTGGGACTGAAGAAGATGCCCGCCATGTGAGTCAATTTGGAGAAGGGGAAGTAGATGAGCAGCACGCTCACCAGACAGACGTGCACGAAGAAGATGGGATCTATCCCCTCGGCAGATATGGGCTGGAAGCTCACCAGTCCCATGACGAAAGCCTTCACCTGGGTGATGTCGGTCTTCAGGAAGTAGCGCATCAGGATACCTGTGCACACGATGCCGAGCAGCAGGAACAGCGGGAAATAGTCCTGCGAGAGGGAGATGTAACGCACCTTGGGGTTTACCAGTCTGCGGCCAATAAGGAAGAGAATGGCAACAAGGAGCAGGCCGCCGGTCAGGAAGAAGCGCGGTGCGCCAATCTGCAGGAAGCCGTCGATCATTTCCACAAAGCTGACGCAACCGGGAACGGGGTCAACGAAGAAGCGGAAATGACGGAAAAAGACAATGAAGAAACAGTAATGGAACAGAAGAGCGAAAACCCAGAGCCATTTCGAGGAGTAGTAGATGATTCTGGGACCGCCGTTGACGGGATCGTCCTGCTTGATTTCCGCATTCACGTTGCGGAACAGGGAGCGGAAAAGAAAGACTTCCAGGAACATGCGCTTGACGACACCAAAAGTGGTGTCGGGGCAGTCGAATTTGGCCTGTTTGATGAAGTCCAGGGACTTTTCCTGACCACCAGTCGTGGGGATGGCAAAGGGCACAGGGGATTTGGCCCACCAGACCATCCTCCATACCACGCCAGCCAGGAAGACCACGATTGCCACATAGGGGAGAACGATTCCAAAGAACGCTCCCATACCTACTGCTGAACCGAGCCAGGCGATGATTGTGACAATAGCCACAACCAGTAAAGAGTTTAACATTCCCTACCTCTCTGTACGATAGTGTTAGCTTTGCCCTTCTTCAGGAAGAGGGGCTCCTCCCACTCGCTGCGCCCAGCGCACCAGCTGGGCGTGTTGGTTTTTAATCTCGTTGATTCTGTTTTGAGCAACAACTTCCCGAGATTTTGTATACAAGTCAAAACCCAGAAGAACAATTGTGTCCAAACGGGATTCTGCTTCAAGGTACTCCTTCATTTTGCCGGCTTTGGACATGGCAGGCATAATATGCTTTCGCATCAGTGGCTTGAGAAGGTAGAAGACAAGCATGGCCTGGCTCGGAAGAAATGTCTGCACAGCGCGCATGTGGACGAAACGATCAATGGCTGCCCGTACGTCTGCTGGTTTCTTGTCCCATCCGGAAACGGCCTCATAAACCGTGTTTGCGGCCTCACGCGTCATGTCAGCGACAGGATTGGTAAAAGGATCATCGTTTGTCCGCAAGAAACCTGTCGTCTGAAAGGGATATGTATCAAAAATGGCATTGATCCATTCTTCAAGAACCACATCCCTCACACTGAAAAAATATTCCGTGGACTGCATGAAACATCTTCCTCCGGCTGCCAACTTCCTGCAATAACATAGAAAAAATTGTTTGCAGGAGACAGGCAGACTGCTCGAAGTCTTGTTTTTGAACGTTATCCCGAAAGCATCGGCTTTCGAACGACAACATCCGAATCGAATTTCGTGAAGTGGAGAATTTTATAAAGAAACAAATGATGGGTCAATAGAGCAATCCGGCAAAAAAATCCTGCCTCACACTTGTCATTCCGTCTGGCAAAGCTGATTCAGGCAAGCGGTATCATGAGCATTTTTTGCGGCTTCAATTATCGCAAGCCTCAAGCCCTTCGCTAATACTGCCTGGCTGGCGTGAGAGCATCCCCCCCATCCTCACAGGGTTTGCTGCCAGTACAAAAGCCGGTTACCGAGGAATCAAGAGGCAACGTCGGATCCTTCCATCCCGATCTTTCCGTATACCTTGGGCGCTGGGGGGCGCTTTTTTGCAGGACATGTTTTGGAAGTCCCCTGTACTCCAGGAAGGGCACCTTGCCTCCCCCCTGCATGAAGACATGAGCCTTGTTGAAAAGCAGCTTCAGCTGCAAGAAAAGCATGGAGGGCATGTAAAGCTCAAGACCGGATGGGGGCGTGGCGGAATTGGCTGAATGAAAGGCTTCGCGCACACTCATGCCTTGTTCAAGATACTTTTCCATTAAGGCTACACGCTTTACATCCCAACTGTTCTCCGCAACAGGAAAGAATGCTACATCTATATTTCCGGAAAGTCCTTCAATCCCCTGCTTGCAAACAGAACACGAAGGAGAAAAATACATGTAGACAGACGCGTCCTCAACATTGTCGCTAATATCCCACAAGGGTATGGATGTCTTTACTACTATTCCAACATTGCAAACAAAGAGCACTGACCACAGATATACAAGGGCAGGATATTTGCGTTCTGCATGATTCCATGATCTTTGCTGAACGCTATTTCGCAGAGTCAAATAGACACATAGCAGAATCAGGGCAAAGATCATGCAGAAAAAGCATGGAGCCGTGAGAACAAGGAGTGCCAATAAAAAGCAGTCGCAGATCACGCCAATCATGGCAAGCCAATACGCAATGTGGGCTTTGCCAAAAAGTGAAAGTGCGCCCATCACAACGAAGGCGACCATGCCCACTACCCACAGTGAAATACCCGCTACGCTGGTCTGCTGATACAAGGAACAGCCTGCGGTAAAACAGGCTTCCTCCACCTGCCCCACATGAACCCAGAGGCAGAAGAGAACACCTATTGCGCAAAGCAGTGCAGAGGGCTTGCTGACATAGAGCTTGGATTTCATGATCAATAGAGAGAAATACGGTGCAGCGAGACTTGCCCCTCACTCACCCTATTTTCCACAACCTCCGTGTCTGTGATATGGCGTTGCTCAACGAGTGTACAGGACTTGTGCTGGCAGGGCAAACGGTTGCAAGAGAGCGGCTGAAATTATCCCCTCCTGTCCGGTTTGCGCCTATCAGCTGGGATTTGTCACTACGTAGAATGTCTTGCCTTCGCATTCATTGGCTGCAAGCACGTTGTCTGTTACCAGTTTCTCCACAATGGGCCGTATTATATCCACTCCGACATCAAGACCTTCGGCAATGCCTTCGAGAGTACTGGGATGGCGTTCAACAAGATCGGCAATCTCGCCTGCAGACACACTCTTCTTGCCGTGGCCCCCTTCCTTGTCCCCAAAAAAGGAGGCAATGATTTCGACCTTGCCGGGCAGTTGTCTTCTTATGGCCTCGAGGCGCTCTCTGGAAACAGCGCCTACATGTTTTTCTGCAGGTGGGCGTACCACCGTATTGAGCTGTATGCATTCCAGATTCTCAAGCCCCCTTGCTGCACCTACCAGAGCGTTCACATCGGCGTCACTATCATTCATGCCTGCAGCCAGGAGAATTTCAAGCCAGATTCGTCCCCTGTATTCATGACAAAAGGACTTAATCCCCTGATAGAATAGCTCGCAATTCAGTCCCTCGCATGGTCTGTTCACCTTCTGTAGTGTTTGTGGAACAACAGCATCCATGGACGGACTGATGATATCAGCCAGCGCAAGATTCTGCCGCACTTCCGGCTTCCACAAAAGTGAAGAGTTGGTGAAGACCACAACAGGCACATCGGTCATCTTCTTGATGCCAGCTATAATGTTACCAAGAGCACTGTTTAGGGTTGGCTCGCCCGACCCGGCAAAGCTGATGGCATCGGGCTTGTCTTCAGAAAGTTTTCTTTCGAGCTCTTCAAGCACCGCATCACAGGGCACATATTCAGCCAGTTTGCTTGTGTGCGTCTTCGTTCGTCCCAAAAGACAGTAGACACAGTCATAGCTGCAGGTTTTGAAAGGTATTATGTCTACTCCCAGAGATCTGCCAAGCCGTCTGGAGAGCACAGGTCCGTAGATATATTTGTAACGCTCCATCTTGGGCCTCCGAAACAAGTTCGCATGTCCGCTGTCGTTGTTGCGTCCTTGCACTTATCCGACAACGAAAGGCCTTTGCAAGCAGATTTGCGAACCGGACGCACATCTTTTCTGCATCCACAAAAAAACGAGGGGCAATGACCTTGCGATCATTGCCCCAAAAACTGTCTTTTAGTCAACGACTATTCGGCAGGACCAGAAGCAGCGTGCTGCATCTTGATCTCGACCTTCTCGGTCAGGCCGGAGTAGTACTCACGCAGAATGTCAAGGACTTCGTTACGGCCAAAGTGATCCGGAATGGGCTGGCCTTCGGAGAGGAACTTGCGCAGCTTGGTGCCGGACAGAATGACGCGGTCTTCCTTGCCATGGGGGCAGGTCCTCATGGAAGCCATGCCGTCACACTTGGTGCAGTAGAAGGTCCAGTCGATCTTCAGAGGTTCGCAGAGCAGGCGCTTGCCGGGATCTGCAGGCTGAGGAATCTTGTCGAAGATTTCCTGAGCTTCGAACATGCCGTAGAAGTCGCCAACGCCAGCATGGTCACGGCCGACGATCTGACGGTTGATGCCGTAGTTCTGACGGAAGGTTGCGTGCAGAAGAGCTTCGCGGGGACCGGCATAACGCATGTCGAGAGGATAGCCAGCCTGGATGACGTTTTCCTTCACGAAGTACTTGTCAACAAGGGTGTTGATGCACTTGATGCGCACTTCGGCCGGGATGTCGCCGGGCTTCAGGTTGCCGACCAGGGAGTGGATCACAACGCCATCGCACACTTCAATAGCCAGCTTGGCAAGATATTCGTGGGAGCGGTGCATGGGGTTGCGCAGCTGCAGGGCAGCAACGGTCTTCCAGCCGCGGGCGTCAAGCTGTTCACGCAGCTGAGCGGGAGTCATGTAGGTGCCAGCAAACTTTTCGGGGAATTCGCCCTGAGAAAGCACTTTCACCTTGCCAGCCACGTTGAAGGGCTTCTGGGCAAGGACCATCTTGACGCCGGGGTGGTCGGTGGGGGCAACGTCCCAGAACTTCTGGGAATCTTCGCCCTGACCCTTGAAGACCAGCTCGCACTCGAACTTCTTGTCTTCGTCGGTCATCTCGTAGATCTCGTCGACCTTCATGGTCGCAAGCAGCATGCCGTTGCGAACAAGGGCGATTTCCTGTCCGGCTTTGATCTCAGCCGCATCTTCGGCGGAGATGTCCAGGGTAACAGGCACAGGCCAGAAAGTGCCGTCGGTGAGCAGCATCTTTTCACAGACGCTCTTCCAGTTGGCCTTGTCCATGAATCCGTCCAGCGGAGAGAAGCCGCCGATCCCCATCATGATAAGGTCACCCTTGGCGCGGGAAGAAATTTCGACTTTCTTGAGGCCTTCTGCCTTTTTGATCTCGTCTTCCAGAGCTTTGCCCTCAAGAAGAGCGCACACAAGACCTTTACCGCCATGCGGGGGGACAAGTTTGGACATATCCATTCCTCCATGAGTTTTATAACACGGCCAATGAGCCGTATTTGTCGGGATTGCGAGCATCTTGTGAAATTATGTACGAAATGTCAATGCCTGTTCAGGTTCTTCGCGAGTTCTTTTTGGTAACAACTTGAAATTATTGTATAAATTTTATCAGACAGGGAAATTTATTTCTTCACAAGCTTGTGAAAGATCATAAAAAGGACGGCAAAGTCGCAAAAACTCTACCGTCCTCGAAAAAAACCGGAACTTTTCAGCTCTTCACTGCCCTGCTTGAGCGTGCACGCCTTGGCATGGTCTAGAAGGGCACTTCGTCAAGAGATGATTCCGAAGGAGTCGGGCTGCCAAGATCCTTGTCCCTGTTGGCTTCCATATCCTGGTTCATCTGGGCATCATCCCTGAACCGATTCTGCTGGGAAGTCTGAGAGGAGCCGTAACCTGTCTGCTGGTAACCTTCCTGGGCATACGACTGAGGAGCCTGCTGCTGGTAGGACTGGCCGTGATTGCCATTCCAACCTCCACGCCCCTGCTGGTAATCGTCTCCGCCACGCTGCATCCCATCGACATTACCCTTGCGGTCGAGAAACTGCACACGCTGGGCACGAATCTCTGTGGTATACCTGTCCATTCCCTGCTGATCCTGCCATTTTCTGGTCTGCAGGGAACCTTCCACATAAACCAGGCTGCCCTTGGAAAGGTAGTTGGAACACAGCTCTGCCTGTTTCTGGAAGACTGCAACCCTATGCCATTCGGTCCTTTCCTGTCTGTTGCCATCACGGTCAGTGTAGGATTCATCCGTTGCAACATTCAGCGAAGTAACCGGTGTGCCATTTTGTGTATACCTGAGCTCCGGATCGCGTCCAAGTCTGCCGATAAGCATTACCTTGTTAAGCATATATATCTCCTGAGAACAATCGCTAATTTTCCTGCCATTCGGTCTGAACGCGCATGATTACTTCCTTGATATTGGGCAGTTCATCCTTGGGACAAACGCCGATCAAGGGGGAATCAGTGTCTACATTGTCATTGGGCTTGAAGTAGGTAGCGTAAATAACTCCTTCTGGGCCGGAATAGTAGAGGGGAAGCTCACGCTTCATTCGGCTCATGATAAAGAGCTCCTGGCCATCCCTGATAACAACACTGCCTGGATCGGAAGATCTCATTTTGGCATCTATCTCGGGGGTAAAATAGTACTTTGCCCTTTCCGGTGCTCTGAAGAGGTGAAGGGCACTTTTCAGGATAATGCCTTCCACTTCTTCCCTGGTCAGGTGGTGACGTATGGTGACAAGCGGTGTGCCGTTTTCCACAAAGGCATTTTCGTACTCGCTGTACACCTTGTCTACCACGCCTTTTTCTGGAGCAAAGATGGGCTTGGGATTGCGTTCGCGGGTAAGCGTCGCCAGCCTAGTTCCACTGCGCTCCTTCCATTGTCCCTCGGGACCGTGCACAGCATCGCCCTGCTTGATGTCGGCAAAGTTCACAACACCTGTGTGAGGAGTCCTGACGACAATTTCCCTGTATGGGTTCTGTTTAATCTGTTCAAGCAAATCGGAAATATTCAGCATAGAGAACCTTCAGTTCCGGCTTTTTGTGGCGCGGAAAATCCTTAGCGATAGTACAGATTTCGGCCGCCGATAGTCTGCAGGGCCTGAATGAGGTTGTGACGCATCTGGCGACGATCCCAAATACCCTGGATGTGTCCCCTGTCCATGGCCTTGTAGCAGCTGTGGTAATGCGGGGGAACATCCATGCCTGTTGTAGACTTGATGACGCCAGGCCCGGCAAAACCGATATTGGAGGAACGAATGGCAAACTGGTAGGGCGAGCAGCCAAGGAAACTGGCCACCGGTCCTGCAAAGCTGTTGGTATCGTAGAGGACCATGTAGAGGCCACCGTTTTCTATGTACCTGTGCACGGCAATAGTACAGCGGGGCATCTGGATAACGCCGTTTGTTCCTTCCTGGATACGAATACCTGCCGTTCCGTGAACATAGGCAATAAAGGGGTAGCGGTTTTTGGTCGCTCTCTGGGCAGCTTCAACAAACTTGTACCCTTCGGCTGCACCAAAGGAGCCTCCGCGGAATGTGCCCATGAGCATGGCGACAACGACCTTGATATTGTCGATGCGAGCCTCGAAGGTCATGCAACCGCTCTTGCAGCCCGTTTTTTCCTGGGCGGCTCTGATGGACTTGTCAAAATTGGGGTACTCCAGAGGATTGCCAGCCTCTATTTCCTCATTGAACTCCATGACAGTGCCCACGTCAAAGACGTTGCGCACGTACCACTCCGGCTCCATGGGGAAATGGTGTCCGCAATTGCTGCAAACTCCTGCAAATTCGGCAAAGAGGTCCGGCCCCCACAGATCCGGACAACCGTATACCGATGCATTGGGGCAGGTAACGGCCTGATCGATCTTGTAACGGGGCGAGAGATAGTTCCATCTCTTGTGACGCTGCGCATCGGCCCATGTCGACAGCGAGGTCAGCTCGTTGTTGACAGCCTCCTTGGCCTTTTGCTCTTCCTGTTTGCCAAAGGGTTTTTTCAGCCAGCTCTTGAAAACATCCCATTCGTTCTCGGCTTCCTCAAGGAATGCATGAATCTTGCGCTGATGCTTGCGGTAGAACTCGTACTTGAGTTCATTGACCGGAGTCATCACAAGATCATCCAGAGTATGCAGAGCCTTTGTGAGGAAGGGACGCTTGTCCACAGCAGCTTCCCTGGAAAGTTTCAGGAACTTGTTCTGGCGCTTTTTGACAAGTCTTGTCTTGGCGCTCTTGCCCAGGCTCCAACGCATGTACATCTCGTCAAGATTGACGCCCGGCTTGTTGCGGTGTGAAACACCGATTTTCTTGAAGGGCGACAGCTTGGCAGAGAGCACAACCTCGTCTGTTGCAAGCAGAATTTCCTGACGAAGCTGACGAAAAAAGTCGAAGTGGTAGGAACGAGCCCCGAGCGGAGGTTCCTGAATTATCTTGTCAATATAACCGAAACGCAGATTGTCCTCTGCGGTAAGTTTCAGATTGTAGGCGCACTTTTCCACCAATTCCTGCGAAGGACGCTCTCCTCCACGACAATGGCCCTCGATGGCGGCAGCCCCTTCGGGAGAAATCACCGAATAGTAGCCATTCGAGAGCATGAGTCTCTTGTCGGCCAGACCAATGGCTTCTGCACCACCGCTGCCGCCTTCGGAGATAACCGCCACTACGGGAACACGCAGACCTGCCATGCAGTAGATATTGCGGGCAATCTGCTGGGCAGCCCCGGGATAGTCTTCGATGGGAAAGGAACCGGGGGTAAAAATATAGGTATGGACGGGAATTCCCTCTGTTTCGGCAACACGCATGAACTGGCGGGCCTTGGCATTGCCCCAGGGCTTGACGGAACCTCCGTTGCGAATTTCGGCACCGTGCCCCTTTTCCTGGCCAATGACCATGACAGATTGCGTGTAGCGCTTTTTGCCACGACGACGGGTAATGACTGCACGGGCTATGACCATGCTGGGGTCAATGCTGTGCTCGTCCTGTCCGCCTACTTCCGTGAAATTGTCGTACACATTTTCCAGAATATCCCGCAGACATATGCGCTGTGGGTGGCGCACAATTCGCACCTTGTCCAGCGGCGTTATGGAAGCGTCCAGTCTTGCTTCCACATACTTGAAGAGATCTTCAAGAGCCACCAGTTCCTCGTAGGGATTGACCAAGCTGTCGCTAGTGGCCTTTTCCGTAAATTCATCCAGCTTTTGCTGCAGTAACGACACGCTGTCTGCATGCTTGCCGGCAAATATATCCTGCATGTAGGAAAGTCTGTCTGTGAGACTTTGTATGCGCTTTAAAAAAAGGTTGTCCATGTTCCTCTGTGTCCTTGTCTGCACTGCTGTGGCGGCCACTGGGGCCTTGTTTACCTAGAACTTCAATATCTGTGGTGTCTTTTCCATGAGGAAGGCGATATTGTTCTTCATGGCTTCACCTGCAGCATTATGGCCCTGCAGTTCAAGCTCATTCAGGAAAACAAGACCGCGCTCCTTCAATTCCTTGAGGTCCTTACCCCAGATAATGGCAAGCGCAAGGTTGGGATCGAATTCCGTAGGAATATTGTAGGCGGACTTGGGCACCTGGGTGTGTACAGAAAGCCAAGGATGTTCCTTCCATCTGAAACGATCAATGGTCCCAACCCAGGGAGTGAAGTTGTTTTCCGGGGACTCTGCTATGAGGCGATATTCAAGGGCAAAGCCGTCAAACTGAATATCGTGCTGCGTATAGCCCAGGGGTTCACCAAGGCCTGTGCGGATCTGCTCGGCTATAAGATCAACGCCCTCCTGCCCCTTGACCCGGGCAATGCGGGCTGAGACACCATTTTCCACCTGGATTCTGGTGTTCACCTCCATAAGGAAGGGGGCTCCCTGGCGCGTGACAATCCATTCCCACGTACCCACACTGTCGTAGCCGACTTCTCTGGCCATGGTCAGGGAGTACTGCGTGATGGCGTCAAGCACCCCGTGGGCATCAAAGTTGTATTCGTTCTCAGACGGGTCAAAACCCGGAGCCACTTCCAGGCGCTTTTGGCGGCCAGTAGACTGTATGGAACAGTTGCGAGTGCCAAAATGCACCTGATTCTTGCCGGATCTGTCACCTATTATCTGCACTTCAAGATGATTGAAATCTGTGACGCGCTGTTCAATGAGCACGCCTTCGTCCTTGAACTGGCGAGCAGCATAGTTGCGCACGCGGCGATAGACGGAACGGAACTGATCTATATCGTCCACTTCCTCGATGCCCATGCCACCGCCACCAGCAGAGGCCTTGATGAGCACCAGGGGATGGTCGATTCCCTGCTGCAACTGGAAATCGAATACATCCTCGGCGATGTTCTCGGCTTCCATCTCGTCATAGATGGGCCTGTCCGAGCCGGGCACTGTAGGCACCCCTAGGCTGCGGGCAAGACGTTTTGTATTGATTTTGTCACCAAGCTCGCGAATTATCTTCCAGGAGGGACCAAGGAAGATCATTTTTCTGTCACGCTTTGTCACCCTGCGGGCAAAGCGAAAGTCCTCGGCAAAAAAACCGTATCCCGGGTGCACTGCCGTGCAGCCCGACACATCGGCTACTGCCATGAGCTCGTTGGCATCATGATAGGAGGAAACCATGTACAGGCCATGTTCCCCGCCATGATCCCTGGCAAAGCTCACATGTGTGGATTCCTTGTCCTCGGGAGTATATATGGCTGTAAAGGCAACGCCCAGCTTCAGGCAGGCCTGCATGATGCGGATGGCGATTTCACCACGGTTGCCAACAAGGACTCTGTGGCCGCTCAGTTCGGTTCTAGGGTTCTCCAAGGTCAGTTCTCCATATAGTCAGAATTTCGCAGTAAGCTTGTTGCTGAACCTTTATTTTCCTCAAAAAAGGGGCTTCTGTCCAGTAGCGCGCACGCTTTTGACCGGACAGATTGGTGACAAGGGAACAAAAAAAAGGTAGAAGCCAGCCGACTTCACAAGGGCGTTGCCCTTCTTCCGGGCCAGGATTCCATCCCCTGTTGCATCGGCCTTGTGCATGCCAGGCACACTGTACCAGCTGCAGTCTGTCCTGTACCAAGAATATCGGCAAAAGTCTGCCTTTTGTCGCGCTCTCCCTTCCCAAAGCCATAAGGGACAAAGCATACGTCACTTCACAGCCTCGAAAAAACAGAAAACAGAACAAAAACCATGCAAAATGAACATCTGCGCAACGTCGCAATCATAGCTCACGTCGACCACGGCAAGACAACCCTTGTGGATGCCATGTTCAAGCAAAGTGGTGTGTTCAGGGCCGATCAGCAGGTCAACGAACGCATAATGGACAATATGGATCTCGAAAGGGAGCGCGGTATTACCATCGCAGCCAAGAACTGCGCAATTTCTTGGCAAAACGTCAAAATCAACATCATCGATACGCCCGGCCACGCCGACTTTGGCGGCGAGGTTGAACGCTCCCTGTCCATGGCAAGCGGTGCCATTCTGTTGGTGGACTCTTCCGAAGGCCCCCTGCCCCAGACTCGTTTCGTGCTGCGCAAGGCACTTGAAGCAGGCCTCCCCGTTGTGGTCGTGATCAACAAGATTGACCGCAAGGACGCCCGCATCGACGAGGTCCTCAACGAAATCTACGATCTTTTTATTGACCTTGGTGCCAATGACGAACAGCTCGAATTCCCCGTACTCTACGCTGTCGGCAGGGATGGCGTGGCCATGTACGGCAAGGACGACGAAAGAAAGGATCTCACCCCCCTGTTCGAAACCATTTTGAACAAGATCCCCGGTCCCGAATACGATCCCGATGAGCCATTTCAGATGCTGGTGGCCGATCTTGACTACTCCGACTATCTCGGACGTCTTGCAGTAGGTCGCATCATGCATGGATCGGTTTTCAACAACGAACCACTGGCCTGCATTGGTGCAGACAACAAGCCCCGCCCTCTTCGTGCCACCAAGCTGCAAGTGTACCAGGGGGTGACCCTGAAAGAAGTAGACAAGGTCGATCCAGGCGACATTGTTGTTCTTGCCGGTATCGAGGATGTCACCATCGGCGACACCATCTGCACCAGAGAAAATCCGGCAGCTCTTCCGCGCATCACCGTTGACGAACCTACAGTTGCGGTGCGCATCGGTATCAATACATCTCCCCTGGCCGGCCGCGAAGGCAAATTTGTGCAAAGTCGTGTCATCCAGGACAGACTCAAGAAGGAAACCCTTCGCAATGTGGCAATTCGCCTTGAAGTGTCCGATGATCACGACAGCTTCATCGTCAAGGGCAGAGGCGAATTCCAGATGGCCATCCTTGTCGAAACCATGCGCAGGGAAGGCTTCGAGCTTTCTGTCGGCCGCCCCGAAGTCATCCTCAAGCAGGATGAAAACGGCAAGACACTTGAGCCCATCGAACACCTGTATGTCGACTGTGACGAGTCCTTTATGGGTGTTGTCACGGAGAAGCTGAACCAGCGCAAAGGCAAGATGATCAATTGCCACAACGCAGGCACAGGGCGCGTGCGTCTGGAATTCTCCGTTCCCTCCCGCGGCCTCATTGGCTACCAGGACGAATTCCTCACGGATACCAAGGGCACTGGCATCATGAATGCCTATCTTGAGGGATATGATGAGTGGCGCGGAGAATTCCCGAGCCGCTTTACCGGCAGCATAGTGTCCGACCGTGCGGGCAGCGCCGTGGCATATGCCCTTTTCAATCTTGAACCAAGAGGTTCACTGTTCATTGAACCGGGCGATCCTGTCTACGAAGGAATGATCATTGGCGAACACAACCGTGACAATGATATCGACGTTAATCCGACCAAGGCCAAGAAACTTACTAACCTGCGTGCCGCGGGTAAGGACGAAAACGTCATTCTGACACCGGTCCGCAAGATGACCCTCGAAAGGGCCCTGCACTTTGTAAAGGGTGATGAACTTGTGGAAGTGACTCCCCAGTCCATCAGACTTCGCAAGGTCGTCCTTTCCGCCCAGAAGCGCTACCAGATGGCTGGCATCAAGGCCGGAAAGCGCATGGCCTAGAAAATCACGCACTCTGTTTATGCACGAAGGAGGCATGGGATGCGCATATCGCTCTCCCATGCCTCCTTTGTCTTGATAGATGTATACTCTGAACAGGCTAGGGCTTGATGTAGCTGTAGCCCTCGTTTTGCAGTCTGATAATCTCGGGAATCGCGCCGGGAATGGCAACACAGCCTTCCCACAGTTGATCGCTTGCTATTTCGAATTTGTTGAGGGCATTCTGACACAGGCGAATGGAAACGCCCTGTTCCATAAATTTTCTGCCCCTTTCCTGAAGTTCGGCGCGATCCCAGTTTTTGATAAAGAGATTGACCGCCGGGCCGTTTGCTACGAGAACAATTCTTGCCTCACTAGCCTCGGGATGTTCCGCAAGGTACTTCATATAGTTGGCAATATTGTCAAAAGCCAAGTTGAGTCTCTGAGGCTCGTTGAGGTCCACATGCAAAAGAAGATTGTAGTTCATATTAGTTCAGTGCTTTCAGAAGTGTACTTGCTGCATAGAAAGTTTGTTTTGCAGATCTTTTTCAAAGCGCATGAGAATATATGATTGGCAGTATCGACTAGTTTCGTCCATAACACCAAAATATTCCTCCATTTTGCAGAAAGAACAGCAACTTAAGGACTTGCAAGCATCAAGTTTCAGCACTGCCTCCGTACTTGATGGGTTAGGCTCCTGTCCAAACTGACAGGAACGGTTTGGGTTTCCGTTTCTATGCCACATCCAACGTACCGTATCAACTCTTAAAATTTCGTTTTTTGTGACTTTTTGGAAATCCGGCTATTATTGTCTTTTTTTGTATTCTCTTTTGGGCTATGTCCATTTCATCACAGCAAACAACTTTCAAACTCGACTTCGCGGACATGCCAGCAACAAGAAAGCTCCAGAAGACACACGGGCCTGCCACCGAATCCTGCCCCTTCCCAAGCTCTTTTTGGGCAAGGCTGTGCTTTTGCCTTGTTCCTATGCTGACAGTCATGCTTTTGTGCTGTGGCTGCGGGCTCATTTTCAAGGACAAGCCTGCTCCTCGTCCGCGCTCCAACATGAGTGCGGAAGTGGAAAGCTCTGCGCAGCCTCTTCCCTATGAAGTCAAATTTGTCCTTGTGACCGATGACGGCAGGGAAGTACTTGTACCCGAGAAGGACAAGAGCGCTGACAAAAAGCAGGGAGAAGACGAAAAAGACGGCAAGAACGAAAAGGAAGAATCCTCCAAAAACGGGAAGGATGCCCCTACGAATGACTCCCATGATGACCCGTCCACGCTGAGCGCAGCAGAGGATCTTGCCCGTCAGCAAAAGGAGGAAGAAGCGCCTGCTGTTGCAGCTCCCAATCCGGAAGTGGATGGTCCCAATCTTGTCAAGGGAATGCAGAAGCTGAGTCAGCTCGTGCGTCTGCACGAAACGCCACCGGATGGAGAACTCGGTCTGGAAATGCGTGCCAGGCAGGATGTGGATGCGGCACTCAAGTACATGGCCTCAGAGGGATATTATGACGGAGCTGCAGATTTCGGGATGAGCATTCCCCAAGACGGCAAGGCCAGCGTCACAATCTACATGCGTCCGGGACGCCGCTATGTAGTCGGCGATATTTCAATAATCTTCACCCCCTACCCCGAAATTCCAGCCCAGCTGGCAAAGAAAAAGAATTTTCTCTTTGCTCCGGACAGACTGCCGCGCATACGCAAGGGCAGACCGGTTACAGCAAGCGAGGTGTTGGAAAGTGTCCAGAAACTTCCTGTTCGCCTCCACAACAATGGCTTTCCGGACGCGAGGATAGTTGGCGAATACTACTATCTTGATCGCAGCAGGAAGACCCTGAACATTCTTGTGGAAATAGAGCCTGGCGCGCCGGCTACCTTCGGGAAGGTGGTCTTCTATGGGGAAAGTTCTGTTTCAGGGGAATACCTTGCCAAGCATGTTCCCTGGACTTTGCGGGAACCTGTATTGTGGGATGAACGCAAGGTTGACCGTTATGTTGCCCATTTGCGCAGAACAGGCCTCTTTTCCAATGTAACGCTTGTCAATGAGAAGGACAGGGGGCCTGCAGACAACAATGGCTCAATCTCGCAAAAGAATATAGGCATTGCCCTGGAAGATGCCAAGCACAGAACAGTTGGCGGCATGCTGCGCTACGAAACCGACACAGGCCTTGGCGCCGAAGCACACTGGGAACACAGAAACCTCTTTGGTAGCGGAGAAAAGCTTTCTCTTACAGCCCCCTACACATCTACAAACAGGGGGCTGGAAATGGAGTTCCGCAAGCCTGCCTTCATCACCAGAACCCAGCTGTTCCGCGTGAAAGCCTCTGCCATGGACGAGACCTCGGACGCCTACGAACGCACAGGTGTAAATGCCGAAGCAGGCCTTGTGCGCTTCTGGAACAGACACTGGATCACCTTTTCGGGACTGTTCACCGACACTGGCTGGCTCAAGAACAACGAACACGACCGTCAGGCCTACACTATCTATGGCGCGGATCTGCGCCTGCGCAGGGATACGAGAGACAATCGCATGAACCCTGTCTCGGGCAGCAAGGCGGATCTCAGAATCAAGCCCATGTCCGGTCAGTACAGCGGAGATTTTTCCGCAGTTGGCACGGAATTCAGCCTTACCGGCTACTGGGCTCCATTCAAACGCCGCAGCGGAAGGCCAAGCGACAAGCTGGTCTTTGCCGGCAAGGCTGGTTTTGGCGCCTTTAATGGAGCTCAATTGCGCAATATCCCCTCCACCCAGCGCTATTTTTTGGGAGGCATGGACACAGTTCGCGGCTACGGCTATCAGCAGATAGGCCCCATGGACAGCAATGGCGATCCTACGGGTGGCAGGTCATACCAGCTTATCAATCTCGAGGCCAGATACAAGCTCACGGACAGCCTTGGCCTGGTAGGTTTTCTGGACGGAGGCCAGCTCTACACCAGCGAATGGCCAGAGTTCAATCTGGACATGGACTGGGGCGCAGGTATAGGGGTGCGTTACTATACGCCCATTGGCCCAGTTCGTTTTGACGTGGCCATGCCACTCAAGGAAGAAGACCCTCCCGTACAGTTTTATATCAGCATAGGACAATCCTTCTGAGGAAGTACCTTGTATGGACGAGAACAGGAAGAACGAGCATGGGGCAGACGTCAACCAGACGCCCGCCCCCGAAACCACAAAGGTTCACCCCACTCTCTCCTGGGGCAAAATCTGCCGTCGCGCGGCCCTTGTGCTCTGCTCTCTGCTTTTGCTCGTGCTTGCAAGCGTGATCGCGGCTCTTGGCCTGTTGCAGACAGGCAACGGACAGGCCTTCCTTGAGAAGAAACTGAACGAACTTGTGGCCGCTTCGGGCGTCAGCATACATGGACTTCGTGGAAGCATCCCCCTAGACTTTTCGCTTGCTCTTTCCTTTGCCGACAGCAGGGGAACATGGCTTGAAATCAAAAATGCCAGCCTTGGTCTGGATTTTTCCGACTTTCCCGCCCTGTTGCATGTAGATCTGGGTGTGGAGGAGGGACTCTTGGCCCGTCTTCCCGACTCTTCTCCCGCACATGCACAACAGACAACGCCGCTTGATGTACGCGACCTTTTAAAAACCATCTCGGGCGCAACTTCGGGCTTTCCATCCTGGATACCGGGAATCGAGATACGCTCCCTAGCCATTGACCATCTGAGAGTACAAAGAAGCCTCTACGATCAGGCCTATGCACGGGAATCGGAATCGCTCCAGGCTCAAAAAGAAGCGGCTATCCGCCCCCCAGACCAAACAGCCAACGAGCATTCCGAAACGGGGACACAGGTTGCGCAAGAAACAGACTGTCCGCGAACAAATGATGCCGATGTCCTGCTCCTTGCCCTGCACGGCAGGGCGAAAATTGCTCCTCACGCAGAAAAAAAGTGGGCTGACCCCATGCTTTTTGGGGATATCTCCCTGCTTCTTCTTCCCGAGGATACTGGCTCTAGGCAGGCATCACCTGGCCCTGACAAAGCCAGTTCAACAACTGCCGAAAAAGACTCAGGCCAAGTGCCATACACCAACTTCCCGGTACGTACTGTTCTTGCCGGGACAGGCCTTGACGTTGCTAGCTGCGCCATCACTCTCTCGGGCTCACTTTCCGAACCAAGGCTTGCGGCAGAAACACGCGCGGGTACCGTACAGACTGGCAACCTTGCCCTGCACAACCCATCACTGCGCCTTGTTCTGCCCTCTTCCACGCTGCCCAATCTTCTTGCAGGCGAAAAGGGACAAATCGGAATTCTAGCAAATACCCTTGTGCAAAACACCCCGCTTGCCCTAAACGTGCAGTTTTACGCACAGCTGATTGACGAAAGGCTCCTGCTTAGTTTTGTTCCTTGTGCATCATCACCGGGCATTACCCTTGATGGCAAGATCGGCACTGAACTTGGCAGCGATTTTTCTCTGCCGGCAAGGCAGAACCATGTTTTGGAAGATTCCTGCAAAACCAGCGGTAGTGCAGCAGAGGCTGCTTCTGTATCGAGACTGCCCAATCTGGCAAATCTCCTTCCGGCACTTGATGGAGAGGTACGTCTTGTTCTGGAAAACGCTCCACTCTTGGCAGAATTTTTGCCTCTCTCCATGCATGGCCTTGTACAAACCAAAGTTGATCTTGCCTTTCAAAACGGCAGGCAAAGGGCCGCTCTCGTTGTGCAGGGGAAAAATATCTCCCTTGCAAGTGCAGAAAAGATGGCGAGCCCCATTGTCAGCCTGTCTTCTGCCAGCGCTACGGCATCCATTGATGGCCTTGATTTGAACAATGCGGAGCTTGCTGCCAGCATCGACACTAAGGATGTCCGCACATCTACGATCAAACCCGTCCATTTCACCCTGGAGGCCAAGGGAAATGCCAGCGAAGTAGCCCTCTCGGCCCTGTCTTCAGGGGGTGTCCAGACAGAGCTTGTTTCTAAGCTGTCCCTAAAAGCCTCCGAGATACGGCTGACACGGTTCAATCTTGGCATTCCCCAGCATGGCTGCGGGCTGCGACTCCTTGGGGAAACTGTCCTTGCCCTTGGAGAGAAGAGTTACCTGAAAAATTGTTCCCTAGCCCTCCAACCCTCAGGAAAACTCGATCTTGCTGGCCATCTTTCCAGCGACAGCCTTGGCGCAAAGCTACTCCTGACACATCTCGATACCTCTGCCTGGGCAAGGGTTGTTCCTGGACTGCCGGCAGGCAAAATCGACGCAGTGCTGGACGTGGCCGGTTCTCCCCAAATGCCCACCGGGAAACTCAGGGTGCGCGTAGACAGCCTCACTCTGCCAGTCAAGGGGCTCCCTCCCCTTTCGGCTGACGTTGAAGGTTCTCTGGACAACAAGGGAGCTGCAAGGGCTGTTGTCAATCTGGCCCAGGCAAGCCGGGACGCCCTGGAGCTTGATACCTTTGTCTGCGAGGCAAACGTGCCCCTGCTTGACAAAAACGGCCGGTTTGCCTTTGCAACTACGGCCCCTCTGCGCATCAAGACTGATATCTCCGGGTCCGTTGCCAAACTCTGGCTCCTTGCCCTGCAACCAAACCGCAGGCTTACCGGCAATTTTCGGCTGCAGGCAGATATCGGCGGAACGCTGGCCTCTCCCTCTGGCAAGGCGAACATTTCCCTGAAGGATGCCCTTTTCAAGGATGTCGAGTACGGCATTCTGGTGCGCGAGATCAACGCAGACATCAATGCTTCCCTTGCAGGCTCGCTGGCAGCCACAAAAATCGATTTTGCCATAGATGCAAAGGATGGCAGGCGCAAAAAGGGGAGCTTCTCGCTCAATGGCTCGACCAATCTGCAGACTGTCACAGCCAGGGCCAGTCTGGATCAGTTTGCCCCTTTGCGCAGGCGCGATATACGCGCAGTGCTTTCGGCCAACTGTTCCGTATCTGGCCCCCTGACAGCTCCGCAAATCACTGGCAGGCTGAACGTAGACAGGGGAAGAATTCAGCTTGATGCCCTGCAACTGCCTTCCAGTATCACTACGCTGCCCCTGGTAGAAGGCCCGAAGGAAGCCATCCTGGCAGCGCGCAAACAGGCTGTGACAAGGGAACAGAAAAAGCGTTCCAACATTCTCGGCAATCTCGACATTACCCTTGGGGTGAACAAGTTTTTTGTTACAGGATACGGCTTCGACAGCGAGTGGAAGGCCGGCATGCGGATGCAGTGTCCACTTGCAAGGCCCGGCATTACAGGACAGGTCGAAGCAGTGCGTGGCAGCCTGGATCTTCTCAACAAGCGCTTTACCCTGAACGAGGGAACAGTAAAATTCGCCGGAGGACTGGATCCTCTCATCAATGTACAAATGACTACGGTCGTGAATGCCATTGAGACTTCTGTTGTCGTAAGTGGCACAGCAGCCAAGCTCAATCTGCATCTTACAAGCAATCCCTCCATGCCCAGGAACGATATCCTTGCCTACATGCTCTTTGGCAAGCCAGCCAACGAGCTTAGTCAGTTCGAACTCTTGCGGCTTGGAGCTACTGCCGCAAGCTTTGCTGCCTTCGGGACCACAGGAGGAAGCGGCATTGCAAATCTGGCCAGGCAGATAACCGGACTCGATGTGCTCAACTTCTCGCAAAACGATGGATCAGCCCAGCTTGAACTCGGCAGCTATGTCATGGACAAGGTCTATGTTGGCGTGAAGCAGGACACAAGTGAAAATGCCGACACCACAGCTGTCATTCAGATAGAACTTGGCCCCCGAACAAGTGCGACCATGGAAGCAGGAAGTGGCAATACTTCTGCCGGTGTCAAATGGAAACTGGACTATTAGTCCACCTGAACATATAGAAAAAATCTGCATACTTGCTACGGAAAACTTTTTTCAAGAGAAAATTACTGTACTACACCACACAACTGCAGAAAACATGCAAAGGCTCACTCATATTGGACTTTTCCCTCCGGGCTTGCTAACATAACAGGTTCAGATTTATCGCTTTTCGAGGTAGGGATGTCGGAGATCATGCAGACCATGGATTTTGCGCGGCGTGCTGCCGATGGCAAGATCAACGTGCTGGAACTTACCCTTGACGAACTCAAGGCCTGGCTTGCCGATATGGGGGAGCCGAAATTCAGGGCTGTACAGTTGTGGCAGTGGCTGTGGCAGTATATGGCCCGATCCTTCTCTGCCATGACCAATATTTCCAAGGATTTCCGCAAAAGGCTGGATGAATGTGCCTATATTGGCTGGCCTGAAATCGACAGGGTGCAGGTCAGCAGTGACGGCACTACCAAATTTCTGCTGCGTCTGGCCGACAACGAGCGCGTTGAGACAGTGCTCATCCCTTCCACTTCGAAGTCGGGCAATGTACGCTGGACACAATGCCTCTCTACCCAGGTAGGCTGCGCCATGGGCTGTACCTTCTGCTCGACAGGCACAATGGGTTTTACTCGCAACATGGCCCATGCAGAAATTCTTGGCCAGATCCTGGTAGCCAGAGAGCATCTCCATGATACAAGACCGCAGTGGCCTGTGCTCAGAAACCTTGTCTTCATGGGCATGGGCGAGCCATTGCTCAACTACCGCAATCTGGAAAGAGCGTTGATCTCACTCAATGAAAACGGGGGGCTCAACTTTTCGCCCAGACGCATTACTGTCTCCACTTGTGGTATTCGCAAGGGACTGGAAGAGCTGGGTTCAAGCGGTCTTGCCTTTCTGGCCATATCCTTGCATGCACCAAATCAAACCTTGCGCGAAAAGATTATGCCCGGTGCAGCCAAATGGCATCTGGACGACCTTCTTGCCACACTGAACAGCTATCCTCTGAAGACACGCGAGCGCATAACATTCGAGTATCTGCTGCTCGGAGGTGTGAACGACAGCCCGGAAGAAGCCAGACAGCTTGTGCGCATTGTGCATTCTGTGCGCAAGAGCAAGATTAATCTCATAGTTTATAATTCCACCCCGGGCTCGCCCTACAAGGCTCCGAGCGAAGAACGCGTTCTTGCCTTCGAAAAGATCCTCTGGGACGCGGGCATCACCGCAGTCATACGCAAGAGCAAGGGGCGTGATATCGACGCTGCCTGCGGTCAGCTCAAGGCCTCAGCCATGCGGGAAGAAGATGCTGTCATTCAAGGGGAAAGGCTGGCTGATGACATAACGGTGTAGAAGCAGCAAGTCTCTCCCCACAGGCTTTCCACAACCTGATTCATGAACAAGAGCCCTGCAGGATGAATCCTGCAGGGCTCTTGTTCATGTCATGTTCTTGTTTTTGGGCAATCAGGCCGCTTCCTTCTTGTCGAAAATCGATGGCGGACGCCAGAACCAGAAAAGGGTCACAAGTGGAATCAGGCCTGTCAGTTCTGCCAACTCACGCCGCACAGGCATGCTTGCAATGGTGTGCCACAGAAGGAAGGCTGCTAGGCCTGTTCCTAGCAATATGCACCACTGTCCTAGTCCCATGGGACGAACGGTGGCCTGGAAAAAACCTACTGTGAAGATGGCAACCCATACCTTGGTAATGGTGAGGGAAAGGGCAGCTCCTACCAGGGGAGACCAGGGTATCAGCGTAAAGCAGCAGATAATATTGACGACAAGACCGCTCAGATAGAAGGCGAAAAGCAGTCTGTGCCTGTGCATGGATATCATGGCATAGGCTGCGAGGTTGTGAAGAAACGCTGTGGCTACGCAAGGTGTGAGCAGCTGCTGGGCTGTCACGGATGTGGAGTACTGCGCCCCGTAGACAAGAGTCAGGAAACGATCGCTTTCCACGAAGATGAGAAAGATGATGGGGAGCGCGGCAGCCCAGAGAGACTTGGCAGTCTGACCGGACAATTTGCGGAAGGCATCCCTGTCCTCGTCCCAGGTCTTGGCCATGAGGGGAAAGATGACCTTGCCGAGCAGTGCGCCGGAAACAAGGACAGACAGTCCCTCTACTGTTTCCCATGCCACGCTGTATCCGCCCACAACTGCATCACCGCCGTACTTTTTCAGGAAAAAGACGTTCAGCTTGTTGTAGAGCATGGCGCAGCCTGCCATGCCGGTAAAAATCAGTCCTGTACGCAGCTGCATGAGCAGATCGCGCAATTGGGCCCAGCCAAAGTGAGCCAGAGGATTGCGCCCCAGGGCCTTCAGCGCAAAGGCCATGAGCAAAATGGATTCCAGAGGCTTAAAGACGGCAATGGCAAGTGTTGGAGCACCCATAAGCACGCAGGCAATACCGTAGCCTATGCCCACAAGTGCTGCAGGAATGCGGATGCGCATTTCCACATCCTGCCTTCCCCTGGCCTGACACAGGGCAAAGAAGCTGTCGCTGACACCATCAAGGCCAAAGCCAGCGGCTATGCACAAGACGACCAGCCGCAAGTCCTGATCGTACCCCTGCCAGCCAGTCACAAGCCAAGTCGCGACCAGGGCCACGACAAGAAGGACAAGCTTGAACCAGCTCACTTCTCCAAGCAGCCTGCGTTTGTTGGCACCCTTTCTGGCAAAGGAGGAGAGCAAAAAATCATTGAGACCCACATCCGCGGCCGTCTTCACAAGATAGCCGTAGGACAGGGCCAGCATGACCTGGCCCAGCGTTCCCTGGCTTTGACGCGCGAGCAGAATGGTAAAGATGGTCCACGACAGGTCGCGGGTCCACTGTGCCCCCAGAATATAGCCGAGACGCTGAGGAATACTCTTGAGTTTCATGCGGTATTACGTGCCACTACTTCAGGGTAAAGCGCACGACAGCCTTGAAGCCGGGCTTGAGCTCAAGATCCGGATTCGGAATGATCAGTTCCACATTGAAGTAGGAGGCCCTGGAGACATCCATGTCGTTGGAGGCCCAGGCGATCTCGGAAATAGTAGCCTTGAAGGTCTTGTTGCCCAGCGAAGGTATTTCCACAGTTGCCTCATCGCCAACGCTCAGGGAAGACACTTCTGCCTCATAGACAGGGACCTGAATGGCCATGGGATCCATCTGGCCGATTGTTACGGGCGTAAAGCCCTCATCGAACATGGCACCTGGGTTCATGGTCTGGGAGATGGACAGGACATATCCGTCAATAGGGGACTTCAAAAAGAGGTATGGAGGCAGGGTCATACCCTCCTTGATCTCCGTGTCAAAGTATCCACTCAGCTCTTCCATGCGCAGGGCAAAGTTTGCCTCCTGCTTGGCAATGGACTCTTCGAGCAGGGATATGCGTGTCTGCAGGGCATGCACGTCTGCCTCAAGACGGCCAAAGGCCTTGTTGGAGCCAAGTCCTGTTGCAGCAAGACTTTTAGCTTTGTTGCGCTGTGCGCTCACCTGGCTGAGTTGGCTTTGCAAATCGAGGATCTGTCCCTTGCTCGCTTCCGTGCCGGGGCCAAGGTTGATTTCTCTCTGCAACGCGCGACGAGCCTCGTCCTGCAGGACATAACGCATAAGAGGCTGTCCCTTTTGCACCTTGTCACCGGGAGCGACAAGGACCCTGTCCACAACACCCCTGAAATGCACTATGGGAGAACGGGTTACGGTATTTCGAACCTTGCCTGTCAGTATGGTTGTCGTTTCTGCTGCCTGAACTGCGCTGCCCAAGAGGAGAGCAAGCATGACAAGACAGCACTGAAACACAATATGTCTTTTCATCAGCAATTTTCGGCGCGGCTCCATCGGCAGTCGTGCAGAAGAGAAAGCGCCGCCTCCATGTTCTATCTTTCCAGAAAGCCGGAGTCAGAAAACCCAAGCCCGGGACGAGACAAGACCTCTGTTTGCGCAGTCTGCCAGTCCTCACAAGAACTTGTCAGGCGCAAGCGGCTGACTGCCTACTTTCCTGCAAGTGTCGGCACTGTATTCAGATCGGCAGTATCGGTTCCGGCGGCAGCGGCCTGGGGCTTTGCGGAATCATTGAGCTCGGGGAGCTTACCAAGCTCAAGCTGGCTCGGACGTCCTATGGGACGTCTGTCCTCCTTGACGGGTTGCGCAGGAAAGACCTTCTCGTCCTCGGGTGCAAGGGGAGGCTGAGCGCCAGGCACACCGGCACTGGCCATGGTGCTGCCGCCTACAAGCTTGTCCAGCTCCCTGTCAGGCAGGCCGAGGAAACGCTTTTGCAGAAGACCGGACACGTGCATCCATTCGAGCTGGGCAAGACGGTAATCTAGTTCGGTATTGATGTAGTTGAGCTGTGCCTGCACCATGGCTTCCTGGCGATTTGCCACATTGGGCAATGTCTCCAGGCCATTCTCAAAGGAGATGCGTGCTTCGTCATACTGCATCTGTGCAGTCTTGTACCTGTTGTGGGCAAGCTTCAGATTCGTAAGGGCAAGAGAGACGTTCTGCTCTGCCATAATCCACTTGTTCTGGTAGTCGAAGCGCTTTTCCGCCATGGAATGGAAGGCCTGGGCCTTGACCATACGAGCGGACTGCACCCCCCTGTATCTGCGTCCCCAGTCAATAAGGGGAAAGTCGAAAGTCAGATGCAGGAACTGGTCGGCGGTACCGGATTCGGGCTGGGCCTGACCACGGGGCGGATTCATATTGACCGAAATCGTCATATTGGGCACGTACTCAGCCCAGGCAAGCATGATCTTGTAGTCGGCAAGCTTTATCTGGGTACGCAAAAGCAGGCTGTCTTCGGACTCGGCCCAGCGTTCGTCCCAGCGCAGGGCATGGCCGTCAAAGCCCTTGAGGATCTCGCTCGCATTGCTCGCATCCACCTGGAACTGCTGGTACGGATCAAGACCTGCCAGAACCTTCAGATTGGTGCGCTGCATGAGCTCCTCTGTTTCCGCCTTTTCAAGGCCAAGCTCTGCTTCGCGTTCATGCTGCTGGGCAAGGCTGACTGCCGAGCCCTGATTGCCTTCCACAGACTCGACCTGCTTCCAGTATTCCGTAAGCTCCCTGGCCACAGGGATGAGAGAACGCTGGGCCTGCAGGACATGCTGCTGGGCCTGCAGGCGCAAATAGGCCTCTGCAATCTTGTAAATGGCTTCGCCCACCGCCTTGCGGTGTGTTGATATGGCAATGCCGGTCAGCATGGCCTGAGCCTTGATTTCAAAATAGGTTGCCACAGGGTTGGGAAACTGTGCGTAAAAACCTATTTCAAACTGGGTTCTGCCGTATTCCCCAGGGACATCATGTGCATCTTTGTTGAAGTTGGTCAGGTTCTGGGAAACCTGTACTGTCATATGCGGCTCGGGAATGTATTTCCACACAGCAGTTGTCTGATCAAGCCGCTTTATTTCAATGTCAACAGCACTGTTGACCAGGGATGGCGACTGCTGAATAGTCAAATAGACGCAGTCCTCGAAACCAAACTTCTTGTCGGGATTATAGAGATTGGGGATGGCTGCGTCGTATTTTTCCTTGTTTTCAATAGGTATGCCTGGAGCTTCATCCAGCCAGTGCCTGGCCGGAAGCTCTGGCGAGGACATGCCGGCCTTGCTTGAGGCACAGGCCGTAATCAGTACAAGCATGGCCACAGTCAAAAGGGCAGGTCCTGTCCTGCGCACGAAGCTGGCAAGTCCAGACCGGGGCTTCCCCGATTTGCCTGTCCTGGCAATTGCCTTAGCGTCGGTCATGTCCTTTCTCCTCTCAAACTGATTTTCCCAACTTCTCATGTGCCCGGATAACCATTCGGGTCCGTTACGGACGTTGCTGGCATCCTTCGTCCACACCCTCCGGCTCATCGGCGAGGGCGTTGTATTCAAGATGGTTGATACTGACAAGGCACTGCCCTGCGGCATTGGTCACCTGAGCGTCATAACGAACAACCTGATCCCGATCCCAGCAGCGCCTGAGGGCTAGGTTCAGGGAAGGCTCGTATGCTGCTGTGCCAAAACGGACAAATCCCATCAGGGATGGATTCAAGGCACAGGGCACAGAAGGCCGGTCCATGTCAAAATGCAGAGTCACTGCCTGCAGCACGGCCTCAAGACCTGGCATGCAGGCTGTATTCGCCTCAAAAAGGCTTGGCCTTCCCCTTGGGAAAAGCGAGTTATCATAGGCCCAAATTCCACTGAGGGCAAGAATGGCATCCGGGGCCAGTGTGGCCAGAAGAAGATGATCGTCCAAAAGCCAGACTTTTTCCAGCAGGCGAAAAGAGTTCGCATATCCCCTTGTGTCGTACCAGTCGCTGGTGTCGACGGCCCTGGAAGAGGGAGCAGGACATGCATATTCTTTCCATAGTGGCGGAATCTGCATTTGGCTTCCTGTCATGATGACAGTGCTTTCCACAACCGTCTCATACTGCGGAGTCCTGCGTCCGGAAGAGCTGATTCCTCTCAGGGATGTCATGACGTGGCTCATGCGCGAGGGAACTCGATCGTGATTCATCCACAAGCCTGTATCTACTTCAAGCCTTGCCTCGCGAACGAGTCCAGGCTGTACTGAGCCCAGATCATGCACGCGTATATCCGTCATTCCGGAAGCAAAAAGCCAGGGAGAAGCAAGAATGGCTGCTTCACGCTGAGCCTCAAGATGCAGGCCCAGGGGAATGGTTACAGCCTTGCCATCTGCTTGCGGCAGGGCACTGAGAGCAGGAAAAATGTCCTGCGAGATCTGTGTGGAAAACACGCTGAAGGGAGTTGTCCTTGATTTCAATGGTCTGGATTCTGGACAAACGCGCGGCGAATTGTCCGCATCGTCCAGCAGGGGCTGTGGCAAGATGCAGACAGTATCGTCATCCTCGCTTTCCATCCATTTCCAGTAGTACAGACCCGCCCTTCCCTGCAAAAGTGTCGCAGCAAGCATGTCGCCCACAAGAGGGGAATCAAGGTCGGCAGTCGCATCCAGCATGACTGCGTTCAAGGAACAGCCCGAGTCCTGCGCAGAGTGCCACAAATCCTTGAGCTCGCCCTCTTTTGTGGGATTCTGCTCGACAAGTATAATCCTTGTACCGTCAGCACAATCCGAATCGCGTATGATACTGAATATGTCTTCTCCTGTCCCCTGCAGAAGGAGAATGTCTGTCTTGCCGGACAGGAGACTCGGGCTATCCGTTGTCTCCCGCGCCTGCCCTCCCATGCCTGCTATTACTGCCCTTGTCTCTGGCAAGCCCTGGCAAAGGGTAAAACTGCATTTCCAGGAAGCTATGCTGCCCACCATGCTGGCCAGCAGACAGTCATCCTGGCCAACCACGACCACCTCCAAGGATGGAGAAGGAAGGATTTTGCGCTGACAGGGGTTGCTGGGCAGCTCCCGGAATCTTTCAGTCGACTCGCCCTCCTGAACGTCCTTTCTGACGCAGCAGGCGAGGAAGGGGCGATGTACGGACCTTCCCATGGGTTCCTTGGTCTTTTCTTCTCCCTCTTCCACAAGGTCGCCACTGAAAAGCCTTTCCAGATCGGCAATTGTCGAGACCTGCAAAAGATCCTCGAAGGCAACCTCCCTGCCCAGAAGTTTCTGCGCTTCCTCTATGAGTCCGGGGAAGAAGCTCGAGCGCAAGGCCAGGTCAAAGCGCAAGTCCATGCTGCCATGCAAATCTTCAGCCTTTTTCCCGCAGGCTTTTGCCAGAAGTTCCCTAAGCTTGGGAATGCCGCACCTGCCAGCTGCAGCATCCTTCCTGCCGGCGATATCCCCAACGTCCGCATGTCCGTCCCGAATCCTGGCCTCGAACCCGCTTTTTTCCTGCAGTGACTTTGCCAGGAACAGGCTCTTTTTTTGCAAATGACCAAGAGAATACAGCCTTGCCAGGGTCTTGCGTACAAGATCCCTTTCGTGGCCCCGTAGCGACGAGGAAAGACACAGGGCTTCCGGACGTATTTTTTCCACCATGCCGCACAATGTGTCCGCAGGGCCCATTTCCAGAAAGTGGCGCATGCCATGCCTGTCCCACAGGGCTTCTACGCACTGTACCCAGCGCACACTGTTTTCGTCCAAATCCATTATGTAGCGACATATCTCCGACTGGACATCCGGGTAAAGACCGGCCGTAACACAGCTGAGCATGGGAGTTTTCGGGGCATGCATGTCCAGGCTCATGAGCCTTCTGTAATCAAGATCCCTGAGGACACGCATGCTCGGATGGTGAAAGGCTAGGGTGATATTGAGAATGACAGCTGGTATGCGCTTCTTGCGCAACCATCGCCTGGCCTCTGCCAGGATATCTCTCGGTCCGGAAAGGATGCTCTGCTCCGGAGTATTGTAGTTGGAGACATAGAGGTCGGGCCACATGCCCTGCAACTCTCGTATGACGTCCATGCCGGCGTACACGCCCATCATGCCTGTTTCCCTGCGGGACTTTTCCTCCAGATCGGCCATGTGGCGCGACCGGGTCTCCATAATGTACCAGCCCACTTCCGGCTCGTACACTCCTGCCAGGCAAAGGGCTATAAGTTCGCCCAGGGAATGGCCACAGATAAAGTCCGGCTTGAGTCCGCGAGCAAGATACAGGCTCCACTGGGCGTATTCGAGCATGAAGAGATAGGGCTGCTGCCACCTTGTGAGACCTATGGTCTCCACATCCCTTTCATCCATGAGCCCCAGAACATCCCAGCTCGAGCAGGCTGCAAGCCTGTCCATGGCAGCCCTGGCTTCCGGAAAGTTGTCATACAGCTCCCTACCCATGCCGGGCCAAACCGAACCCTGGCCGCAGCACATGACTGCCAGTTTCGGTGCCGGAGAACTTTCCCGGGCAAGCCAGATGCCCCTTGTTCCCAGAGAGGCAAGCTCTTCGGGTGAAGGATGGTGGTCCAGGGGCAAAAACTGCCCGTATCCCGGAAGCACAGATCCCAGCAACCAAGACCCCTCTGGCTGGCATATGTGTTCATAGCACACCCCGTCGAGGGCCAGTTTCCATGAGGCTTTTTCGGCACCTTCAGCCAGCTTATTCTTGTCGGTATGGCTCATTTTCTCCACGCCTTTTTTGCTCCCCACGGCTTCAATTGCCTACAAAATCAAAAGATGTGGGGCCGGCAACATGTTGAGAAGCAACGTCAGGTTTGCTTAATGAAAAATTGGCAGGGAAATCCGGCAGAAACGCAAGCTCCCACGATTCCCTAACGTGAAGATTGGCATACAAAGCACAAAATAACAAGATTTTTCTCAAATACTCACAATACCTTTTATACTTGCATAAAAAACACCTGTCTTAAAGGAATAATTTTATTTTAAACTCAAAAACAAGAGGGTAGTTTTTATATTTATTATCAGAAATTTGTCTCATAAAAATAACATAAAAACATTACTTAAAAATAATATAAATTTTTATTATATTGTGTTCATATTTGTTTTGCAAAAGATTAATGTTTTTTATAAATTAATATATACAACAATTCCTTCTATGTGAACAGGTTTTTGTTTGCCAATTGTGGTGGACAATGGGGATTCTTGCTCAAGAAGCCGATTTAAGCTTTACTTGTGAAAGAAATTCGTATAAAAAGAATTTTTTGTGTTTGTGCCAGCTGCGGACTGAGCCAAACGAGGACAGGGCTTTACCCTTGCGAATCGCCTCTTTCTTGGCTATGAAAAAAGGAATATCTAGGCACCCTTTTGCCTGCTCTTGCCGCCTTTTTGTCACCCGCAGCTTGGTGAACCCGAAGTCACGCGCTCCTGGCTCGTCCCTGCCTGCAGGTCTTCCCCTGAAAAAATGCCTGCGGCTGCATGTCGCGTGCCTTTTTTCAGGAACAGAACATTTAACCTACCGCGAGGAGGCGGCGCATCCTCCCCCGCTTGACTGCAGGTGTACACGCGCCGGAAAATATTTGATGAACAAAAACGAATCTTCATCCGCGACCCAGACACAGGAGACTTCCAGCATTTTCTCCAAGGCCCGCTCCAAACTGGCTTTTGACCGTCTGGTAGCAATGGGCGCCAAGATGGGTATGGACAACCCTCTCTTCCTGTGCGCCGATCGCGCCGCCAAGGCAACCATCCATATTGATGGCAAAGACTATATCAACTTTTCCACCTACGACTACCTCGACATCAACGCCCATCCGGAAATTACCGCTGCTGTGACCAAGACTGCGGAAGTTTTCGGAACCTCTGCTGGTGCCAGTCGACTGGTCGGAGGCGAACGCACTCCCCACAGGCAGTTGGAGAAAGCCATAGCGGAATTTCTGGGAACCGAGGACTGCATCGTCTATGTCAGTGGTCATGCTACCAACGTGTCCACCCTGGGCTTTCTCTTCGGCCCCCGAGATCTCATTCTGTACGACAATCTGGCTCACAACTCCCTGATCCAGGGCTCCCGCCTGTCCAGTTCAGCCCGTTTTGCCTATGCTCACAACGACTGCGATGATCTTGAGCGCCTGCTCAAGGCAAAGCGCGGCGAGCACAAGCGCGCTGTCATCGTAACCGAAGGTCTTTTCAGCATGGACGGCAATATCCCGGATATTCCCCGTCTAATCGAGCTGAAAAAGCGCTACAACTGCATGCTCATGGTAGACGAGGCCCACAGCTTTGGCGTCATAGGCGAGCACGGCGGTGGTGTGCGAGAGTACTTCAACGTGGATCCCAACGACGTGGATCTGTGGATGAGCACCCTCTCCAAGACTCTTTGCGGTTGCGGCGGCTACATCGCCGGGCGCAAGGAACTTGTGGACTATCTGAAGTATGGCTCTCCGGGATTCGTCTTCAGCGTGGGCTTGTCCCCTGTCCTTGCCGTTGCAAGCTACACAGCCCTGCAGATTCTCAAGCGTGAACCCGAGCGTGTTCACAAGCTGCAACACATTTCCCAGTATTTCCTCAAGTATGCCAAGCAGAAAGGCTTCAACACCGGCGAAGCCCAGGGCTATGCCATAGTGCCTGTCATCACGGGTGACTCCATGGTCACGGGCTTCCTTGCCACCCAGCTGTTCATGCGCGGCATCTACGTCATGCCCATCACCTTCCCTGCCGTAAAGGAAGGCGAAGCCCGCCTGCGCTTCTTCCTCTCTGCTTCGCAGACCGAGGAGAATGTGCGCATCACCCTCGATGCCCTGGAAGAGGAACTTCCCAAGGCCATGGAAAAGGTCAGGGCCTACAACGAAGCGCATCCCGAGGGATACGACTACTAACCGGAGGCAACAGGTGGACAATCGGCACGTCTACGTGTGCTGCTCTCTGGATGTCGAGGAAGAGGGGCTCTTCCGCGGCAACTATCCCATTGTCCAGCCTTCGGTCACCAACCTTTCCTGTCTTTGTCGCATGCAGCCCCTCATGGACTTGGGGCTGCATGCAACACTATTCTGTGCCTATCCGGTTCTGGCCGACGATACGGCATGGGCCCACGTGGAAGCTCTGGCAAGCAGGAGCAACGTAGAAGTGGGCCTGCATCTGCACCACTGGAATACGCCTCCGCTGGAAACACCGTGCAGGGCGGCCACGAACTCGGTCCCTTCCATACGGGTGGACAATGACCTTTTGGCAGCCAAGCTCGACACACTTGTGAGCCAGGGGCGCAGACGGCTTGGCGCGGCGCCAACGTCGTTTCGCATGGGACGCTGGGATTTGCATTCCTGCCACTGGGAGCTCCTGGCAAGGGCGGGTATCTGTGCAGACGCTTCCGTTCGTCCCCTGCACGAGGGAAACGCGAAAAATTTCGGGCCGGATCATTTTCTTGCCCCGCATACACCCTATCTGGTCAAAACCTGCGTGGGAACCATCTTTGAACTGCCGCTGACAGTCACCCCTCTGGCTTCCTGGATAACCGCTACCGTGAGCCGATTGTCCAAGCCAGCAAGAGCAAGCCTACAAAAATGGGGAGTGCTGGCGCTTTTGCCGGTCTACCACCCTCTGTGGGCCATGAAGGCAGTAACGGAACTTTCCTACGCCCGTGGCAACAATGTTATTTCCCTGACGTGGCACAGCTCGGAACTCATGGCAGGAGGAAATCCCCGCCTGCCCAAGGACAGCGATATACAGGCACTTGTGCACAAGATTGGGAAATACGTCGAATGGCTGCGCAACAGGTTCGAGGTGGAATTCGTCACCCTGAGCGAGCTTGACACGCGACTGCGCGCACATGTGCCTGTTGCCACATGTGCATCGGGGGACTGGAGTTACAGAGGAAAGCCCTGAAGGCAGATTTCATGACAGAGCAAAGCACAAGGATTCCCTTTCATTCTGCTTCTCCCAAGGTGGGTATCATCCTTTTGTGGTACCCTCTTTTTACCCAGCCCTTCATATTCCGCGATGTGGAGGCCATCAAGACACGTCTTCCTGCCATCGTATACACACTCTATGGGGAAAACCTGCGCCTGTGCTCCAGGGAGATGTGCCAGGCCGGGAGCAGCGCACAGCGTCTGGGAATCAAAAAGCTTCTGCCCATCCTCTTCTCCAATGCAAAATTTCTTCTTGGACATCCTCTTCGCTATACCCAACTTTTCGGCAACCATGTGATGCGTCGCTGGAAAAGCTTTGAAATCCTTGGAGAAAATCTCTGGGCTTTCCTGTGCGGGATCCATCTTGCCCCCATTGTGCTCAGGGCTGGCATCGAAATACTCTACGCCCCCTGGCCCAGGGGAACGACAACGGCAGCAAGAGTCATATTTCATTGCACGGGTATTCCCTATGTAACAGTGGCAAGGGCCGACAACCTCGAGCCAAGGGATCCGGATCTCGTGGACAAACTGCTTGATGCCTGCGCTATCAGGACCAACAATTGCGCGGATGGTGTGCGCATAGAAAAACTGCTGGCCGAGGGCTTGTCACACAATACAGGACAAGGCACGCCTGAAGTGAGGGTCATCTACAATTGCCTTACCCTGCACGTGGACAAGTGCGCGCCCCTTGCCATGAAAAAGCCGGTGAAGCTGCTAGCTGTGGGCCGATTCGATGTCACCAAGGGTTTTGATGTACTCCTTGATGCCTGCGCCATCCTGCGTGACCAGCATGTATCCTTTACTCTTTCCCTGGTAGGCGGCGGTGGAAAGCTCATGGGGCTTGGCAATCTGGAGGAAAGGCTCCACAGACAGACAAGAGAGCTCGGCCTGGGAAAAATTGTCTCCTTCCCGGGCCTTGTGGACCATGATGCCTTTCCGGACATACTGAGAAGCCACGACATCTTTGTGGCTCCCTGCGTCATTGCTTCCGGAGGGGCAAGAGACGGCATTCCCAATACCCTCATCGAGGCCATGAGCTTTGGCCTTCCCGTGGTAGCTACCAATGTAAGTGCCCTGCCGGAAATCGTGCGTCATGAACATACCGGCCTTCTGGTCCCGCAAAGGGATCCCGCAGCTCTCGCCCAGGCTCTGCGCACACTGATTGAAAATCCGGAAAAGGCCAGGACACTTGCACTAAACGGGACAAAACTTGCCAGAGAACTTTTTTCCCCACAGAAGAACGGGGAGCTTCTGGCCGATTTTCTGGTGCAGGCAAACAGGGCCTGGAGGTCGCGCAAATGTGCGGAATAGCAGGTATTGTTGCTGTTGACGAGCGCGTCCTGCTTTCACAGGAAGACGAGGCTTGCGTGCGGGCAATGACCAACGCCATCGCCTACCGCGGACCGGACGGAAGCGGTATTCTGCGAGTGAACAACGCCTGCCTTGGGCACAGGAGGCTGTCTATCATCGATCTTGCCGGCGGAGCCCAACCCATGCAGGATGCGTGCGGAAAGCTCAGCATTGTCTTCAATGGCGAGATCTACAATTTCCGCGAACTCAGACAGGAACTCGAATCGCGGGGAGCATCCTTCCGCACCAATTCCGACACGGAAGTGATACTGGAAGCCTACAGGGTTTGGGGTAGTGACTGTCTGGATCGTCTGGACGGCATGTTTGCCTTTGTCCTGTGGGACGACGAGCTAAAGCGCCTGTTTGCCGCTCGTGATCGCTTTGGAAAGAAACCTCTTTTCTACACGATGCAAAAGGGCTTTTTGCTCTTTGCCTCGGAGATGTCCTGCTTCAGACAGGTACCGGATCTTTCCTTCACCCTGGATACCCAGGCACTCATGCGCTATCTGGCCTACCAGTACGTTCCCTGCCCCCAGACAATGTTCAGGGAGTTCCAGCAGCTGCCCCCCTCTTCCGCCATGATTCTGGAAAAGGGGCGTCTCGACATTTTCACCTACTGGGAAGCTCCGGCAAGCTCAAGCCTTGTCATCAGCGAGGAAGAGGCCTGCGAGGAATTGCGCAGACTCATGCGCAGGGCTGTCCAGCGCCGCATGGTTGCGGACGTTCCCCTGGGGGTCTTTCTCTCAGGGGGGATAGACTCGAGCATTGTGACCGGGCTCATGGCCGAATGTTCGCCAACTCCGATACAGTCCTTTTCCATTGGCTTTCACGAGGCCAGTTACGACGAAAGCAGCTATGCCAGACTCGTCGCGAAAACCTTTGGGACCAGACACTATGAAAAGGTCTTTCTGGAAGAGGACTGCACGGACATTCTGCCCAAAATTGTGAGCGCCATGGATGTCCCCATGGCGGACGCATCGGCAGCACCTACCTGGCTTTTGTCCAAGATAACCAGGGAACATGTGACTGTGGCTCTTGGTGGTGACGGTTCCGACGAGCTGTGGGCGGGCTACGAGCACTATGTGGGCTTTGCCATAGCCCAGCGCTACAACCGCGTACCGGCCTTTCTGCGCCATAATATCATAGAACCCCTGTGTCGCTGCCTTCCTGCCTCCCAGGGTTACGTCAATCTGCGCCTTGCTACGGACACCTTTCACAGGGCAGCCAAGCTGCCCCCATGGATGCGCATACAGTCCATGCTCACTGCCTGCTCCGCGGACCTGCAGGAAGTCCTGCTTAACAATCCGGACAAGAGCATGCTGGAACTGCCCACCCTGTTCAGGCCGACACTTGATGCGTATAATCACTGGCAGAACGCATCGGACCTGGATAGAACCTTCAATATCTATATGCGAGGATTTTTGCTCGACGACATTCTGGTCAAGGTGGATCGCTGTTCCATGCTCAACTCTCTGGAAGTGCGTGCGCCCTTCCTGGACAGGGAGCTGGCCGAATTCGTCATCAGTCTTCCTGCCCACTACAAGCTGCGCGGCCTCAAGCGCAAGTATCTGCTCAAGAAGGCCTTTGCCGACCTTCTGCCGAAAAGGATTCTCCATCGCAACAAGCGTGGCTTTCAGATTCCCGTCTCGCAGTGGCTGCGAGGGCGCTTGCGCCCGCTCATGGAAGAACTGCTCGGAGAAGACATGCTCTCTAGGCATCACTTCTTCAACCCAACAGAAGTTCGCCGCCTCATTGAGGCCCATCTTTCCGGAGAAAGGGATCTGCGCATCCCTCTCTGGACTCTGATGGTCTTCCAGCTGTGGTGGCGCAACAATGCCTCCCGCTGATTTGGCACAGGTATGCCCTGTTTTCCATGCCATGTTTTGGTACAAACAGGACAGTTTATGGCTCATCACACACTCATCTTTGGACAATTTGGAAGAGCTGCCATGCAGCAGCACAATTTCTGACTGCATGAGGGAGCGCAGCTCTTCCTTCATAGTAATCTCATTCCTGTCAATCTCATTTCCCTGCAAGAAAAGAACAAACTACAATGACTAGCCAATTAAAGACTCTACTTCTGCTGGCAGCACTTACCGGAATAATCATCGTCATTGGTGGCATGGTAGGCGGACGTACCGGTATCATGATCGCCTTTGTCATTGCCATGGTCATGAATGTCGGCAGCTACTGGTTCTCCGATTCCATTGTTCTGAAGATGTACAGGGCCAGGGAGCTGGCCTATGATGAAGCTCCCATGCTGCACGACATGGTAGAGGAGCTTGCCCGCAACGCAGGCATCCCGAAACCCAAGGTCTGTGTGGTACCCGAGCAGGCCCCAAATGCCTTTGCCACAGGCAGAAATCCGCAAAATGCGGTTGTGGCCGTCACGGAAGGCATACTGCAGATCCTGACGCCAACGGAGCTGCGCGGCGTTCTTGCCCATGAGATTGCCCATATAGCCCACCGCGACATCCTTATTCAGACCATTGCCGCAGTCATGGGGTCAACCATCGTCATGCTGGCCAATATGCTGCAGTTTGCGTCCTTCTTTGGCGGAGCAAGGGACAGCGAGGGCGAAAGAACCAGTCCTCTGGTAGGTCTGCTTTTGGCCATACTGGCTCCCATTGCCGCAAGCATTATCCAGATGGCCATTTCCCGCTCACGGGAATACCTGGCTGACCGGGGTGGCGCAACCTACTGTGGCGATCCGCTTTCCCTTGCCTCTGCGCTGAACAAGCTGCAGATGGCCGCAACCCAGACGCCCATGCAAAACGGCAATCCGACCACCGCGGAAATGTTCATTGTCGCTCCGCTCTTTCCCTCTTCTGTTGCCAAGCTCTTCTCGACACATCCCCCCATCGAGGATCGCATTGCAAGGCTCTCGCAGATGGCTGGGCATATGCCTGCCCAGACTCAGGCACAGCACCCTGCAGCCCCCAGGAAAAGCACAAACCGCTTCGGCGATTTATAGGATTTGAACCATGTCTTCCCAGACTGGCCTTTCCCTGGCTGCCCTTCTTTGCCTCGCACTCCTTGTCCTTCCTGCCTGTGCGGGACAGAAGTCCGAATCTGCTCCGCGACCTGTGCAGACGTGCGAAAAGCTCTATACCTATGCCCCAGGCTTTCTTGTCATGGAGCTGGCAGCAAAATCGGACATCTATATTGATCCTGCTGCCAGGGAATTTCCCGTGTTTTGCTCGGCTGCCAGGGCCCACGAGGACCTCATCCTCATGGTCAGTGCAGGCAGGATCCAGCGCGGGGACTGGGAAATCTACGGGCTCAATGGCGGAACTGAGCTCGGCTGCATGAAAAATGATGGCCGCATGGTCCTGTGCAAGCCAGCCAAGATTGCAGACTGGCATCCTCAGGAACCCATAGGCATTGCCACATCCCGCGACTAATCCCTTTTTCATGGACGAGTTCCATGACCAAGCTCTATGGATAAGCACCGAGGGATCCGCAAATTGCGGGTCCCTTTTTGCTGGCCTCTGACATGCGCCGCAGCTGCAACAAAAAGCATATGCGTGCCTTGCCCTTTGGGAATTGGTGATTATCTCAGATTTTGCAGGCAGCAAGAGGCTTGCCTGCAACAGCCGGGAAGTGCCCTTGCGGCTTCCCATCATGCGTGAACAAGAATGCAACTTCCATGATTGCAATACAAAATACGTGAATTTCCTGAAATCAGGTAACAGGTGACGTCAAAAATTCATATCTACCCATCGGCCTAAATGTATGATAGCTATTTGAAATTAAATGATTAACCTATCACACG
>NZ_NFJC01000025.1 GCF_002159665.1 Desulfovibrio sp. An276 | reverse complement strand
TTCCAGCAGGCTGATCAGAAAAAAAGGATATCCCTCCATCCAAAAGAAACTTTGGGGTGGCTCTCTCTGGTCACCAAGCTACTTTGCAGGCAGTTGCGGTGGAGCGCCGTTCTCCGTCCTTAAGCAGTATATCGAATCCCAAAGAACTCCCAACTAAAGGCAAACTTGCCAAGCTAGGGGCGCCTTATATCCTCCCCCTGAAGCGAGAGGTTTTACGGCGCGCTTGATAACCCTGGCCTGGTTTCACAAAGCGGGACATGCCACCCAACAGTTCCACTGCTGCCCTGGTGGCAGCGGAAGGTGTCCCCGGTTGCAACTGCTGTGTCCGGCGTGGCAGACCCCTTGCTGACGCCATTGCAGCCCCGGGCAGGACAAGACCAGCAGCAGAGGAAGGCTCCCTGGAATTTCAGAAAGTCGCGTCGCAGCACGTGTTCCTCCCCTGGGTTCCGGGATTTTCAGCGGACAAATAGGTACAGGCTTGTGGCTATGCAGAGTGCGGATATGCAGACTTTGAGGGTCTTTGCGTTCATGCTGTAGGCAAGGCGGAGCCCAAAGTAGAAGCCCGCAAGCTCAAGTGCCGTGATCCAGGCTGCCAAAAGGTAGTCCACACTGCCGTTTGCCATGAAGACAATGCTGCCCGAAATGCCTGCCACAAGCTGCAGGGGCTGGGCAACTGCCACGGCCACAATGGGCGCAAAGCCCATGGCTATCATGAAGGGCACAGAGAGCACAGGCCCGCCTATGCCCGTGAGCCCGGACATGAAGCCCACCAAAAGACCCAAGCTCAGGAGGATGAAAAACTGCGCCCTTTGCGATGTGCCTGTCACGTCACAAAGGGGCCTTTGCCCGGACTTGAGGGTGCTTATACCGGCAAAGAGAATGAGGATGGCAAGCACAAGGTTCAGGGCCTGCGCGGAAAAGGCGGCATTGGCAAAGGCGCCCACAAAGCCGCTGGCAAGCGCTCCCAGGGAGATGGCGAGTGCCTCGCGCACACGTATGCTTCCCTTGCGGCCGTGCAAATAGGTTCCGAGCATGGCCATGATGGCAAAGGAAAAGAGCGAGGTTGCCATGGCCTCGTGTATGCCAAGGTGCGAGAAGAGCACTATGCCTGGAATGAGCAGTATCCCGCCAATACTGGTACAACCGCAAAAAAAGCCGACTACAAGGGCCACGAGGGCCAAAAGCGCTGTTTCCATGGGCAAAATTCCCCGTACACGCGAAAAAAAAAGGTGACTCATCCCAGTCCCGCAAGGCCAGGGCAAAATTGGTCTAGCACGGGACACAAAAGGGGCGCAAGCTTTTGTTCACTCCCTCTTTTTGGGGGAAGACAAAAGGCTTGCGCCCTCTCAATCGCAAAAGCGCTTTTGTTGCCTTGAGGGTTTAGCGAGCGGCAAACCAGGCGTCCATCTCGCGCATGCGGGCCACCTGGTCCACGTGGAAGGGACAGCGGCTGTTGCAGTGGCCGCACTGGGTACAGGCATCGGCGTGCACGTGAAGGGTGCGGTAGTGATCCACTGCCAAATCGTCCCCCGCCCGTGCCAGATCGTAGTACTTGTTCGCAAGACCCACATCTATGCCTGCGGGACAGGGCTGGCAGTGGTTGCAGTAGACGCAGCGCCCCTGCAGATCCACGGGTGTCAGGCTTGCTATGAGGGAATAGTCGCGCTCTGCGGGACTTGTAGCAAAAAAGCCCAGGATGCTCTCAAGCTCATCCATTGAGCCTGCGCCTGCCACCACGGTGAGGACGCCAGGCTTGTCCAGCACATACTGCAGGCACTGCCAGGGCGAAAGGGCCCTGCCAAAGGGCGAGGTGCGCTCGTCCAGAAGCTGGCCGCCCGAGAAGGGCTTCATGACGGAAATGCCGACACCCATGGCCTCGCAGCGCTGGTAGAGTTCCATGCGCTCGCTGCCGCTGCCGTGGGCAAACTCGCCATGCTGGTAGTCGTAGGCAGCGTTGATGCTGAAGAGCATCATGTCCGCCACGTCCGCGTCCAGGATGAGGTTGGCAACCTTCGGAGTGTGGGTGGAAAAGCCCAGATGGTGCACAACACCCTGGCCCTTCAGCTCCAGAAGGTAGTCGAGCACGCCGTTTTTCCGGTATTTTTCCCAGTCCTTTTCCTCGTCCAGACAGTGGATGAAGCCGTAGTCTATGTAATCCGTCTTGAGCTCGGAAAGCTGCCAGTCCACCGAGGCCTTTATCTTGTCGAGATTCAGGGTCCAGGCGTAGCTTTTGCCGGGGCCATAAAGCGCGCCAAAGTGCACCTGATAGCGTACCTTGCTGCGCACGCCGGCAAGGGCCCTGCCGAAGGTGGTGAAGGTATGGGATTCGGCTGTTGCCAGATCAAAGTAGTTGATGCCGCCTTCCACTGCGGCCTCAAGAATCCGGACGCCCTCCTCCCCTGCGGGAAGGACGCTTGTCCCAAGACCAAGAACGCTTATGGCATCGCCTGTGCGGCGGTTGATACGGTATTCCATCTCTCAAACCTCATGTATGCCCCTTGGGGCGTATCATGGCAGGGAAATAGCACCGTACAGGGGCATTTTCCAGACACATTTGTGCCCGGAAAATGCCCGTTTCTCGCACTCTGAATCTTGAGCCTACCTGTCGGAATTGGCAGGGGAGGCGGGATCCATCTGATCCCAGAGCGCCATGGCGTTCTGGAAGCTGTCGCCCTCGCCAGTGCACTTGCGCACTATGGTCTGAAAATCCTTGACCGGAATGGTGCAAAGGGCCTCCACCACCTCGGGATCAAAGCCCTTGTCCTTCTTCAGCTGTTCGAGGGCAGTCTCGACACTCAGGGCCTTGCGGTAGCTTCGCGGGCTCACCATGGAGCAGAAGGCGTTCACAGCAGAGAGCACCCTGGCTGTAAAGAGGATTTCCTCGCCCTTCAGGCCGTGCGGACCACGGCCATCCACGCGCTCACCCATCTCGTACACTGTTTCTGCCACAGGCAGGCCGAAGTTCAGGCTGTACAAAAGCTCGTAGGCAGCCTCGGGCGCCCTGCTGACCTGGGCGTACTCCTCGGGCGTGAGCTTGCCGCGCTTGTTGAGGAGGTGGCGCGGCACAAAGAGCTTGCCAACCTGGAAGAGGCGTGCTGCTATGCGCAAGGTCTCGAGCTCCTCGCGGGAGAAGCGCAAAAGCGGCTCAAGTACCTCGATGACGGCCATGACCTTCTCGGTGTGGCCGCGCAGGCCTGCGTCCACGCTCTCCACGATGGTCGAGAAAACGTCGAGGATCTTTTGCATGCGCTGCTGGCTCTCCCTGGCCTTTTTGCGGAATTCGGTGATGTCCCTGAAGAAGACAACGCAGCCAAGGCTCACCTTGCTGGAAAGCCCCTCGCTCTCCTGGCCGGGATAGATGGTCACGCGATAGAGATTCCCGTCCGTGTACTGCATCTCGAGGCTGCTTTCGGCACCGCTTTCAAGAACGTTGCGCATGCAGTCAAGGATTTTGTCAGCAGACTCGCGCTCAAGCACTTCGGCAAGGTGCAGCGTTACCCAGCGGGCCTTGCCTTCGGCAGTGAAGAAGTGCTCGTTCATGTAGATGATGCGGCCATTCTTGTCCAGGAGCACCATGCCGTCCTGAATGGAGGCGTTGATGCTGTCGAGTATGGCCTTTTGCTCTGCAATGCGCCTGTTCACCAGGGCACGCACTGCCCTGTCGCGCAAAAGGGAGGCAAGCACAAGGACAAGTGCCAGAAAGGCAATGCCCACGGACAGGCAGACCAGGGTCATGTAGCGCCTCGACTCGATGGCCTGGTCCATGACGCCCTCGGGCACCATGGCGCAGACATGGGCATCGAGGCCTGTCTTGGAGGGAAAGAACATGACGTAGTAGTTCTGCCCGTCTTCCCTCTGCATCTGATCCTCGCTTAAAATCCTCTCTTTCAGCACAAGTTCCCTGTGCAGAAGTTCCCTGTGCACAATAAAGACATTGCCCCTGCTCTCGACGCCTATGCACAGCGTGCCCCCTTCCTTTCTTTCCAGCTGAACCAGGGCCATGCGGCGTATGCCCCTGTTGTCCGCAGGGGGTGTCAGAAGATCCCTGAAGAGGCTGTTCAGGGGCAGGGCCATGATGAGCGCACCTATGGGCTTGGCACCCTCTCCGTCAACTGCAGGGAAGATGGGCACGCCCACGTTGATGTAGGCCTTGCCCTCGGTGCTGTGGAAGGAGCCGTACTGGAACGTTTGTGTTGCCAAAACGCGCTGCAAAAGCCCCTTCCAGGCCTCGGAAAAGGCAGGGGTGCGGCTAGCCCCAAGCAAAATGTCCCCGTCAGCCATGACAAGAAGGCCTTCTTCCATGTCGTGGGATTTGGCAAAGGTGGCAAACATGTCCCGAAGGTAGGCCATGAGGGCCTTGTCCTCGTCGTAGCCTCCCTCCTTCTGGTTCAGGGCGGATCGCTCCTCCTTGCTCATGGCCGCGTAGGAGGAGACGGAGAGCTGCACAAGGGACTGCCTTGCTATGTTGTCGGCAAAGGCCTCCACATCGTCGCACCAGGCCTTTAACTTCCTGTCTACGGAAGCTTCCTTGAGCAAAAGCTCTTTTGTGGACTCTTCCAGAACCAGGGGCTTTGCCCGCCCTATCTGCCAGAGAGTCACGCACACTGCGCAAAGCGCAATGACAAGGACTACTGCAACAGCGCATTTGAAGCGTGCCTGGCAGCGACCAAAGGCAATCTGGAGATCGTCTGTGAAGGGGGTGTATTTTTGCATGGGCAACCTGCGTGCGTGGGCAATGTTTTGGGAAAAGATTCGAAAACGGGAAAAATCCGCCTGAGATCATGTCCTGTCACGTTACGCAGGGCACAAAAAAACTGCAAGAGAAAACAAAATCCCCGGCTGTTGCCAGCTGGAGAAACGGGGAATTTGCGCGTACCATGTCCTTGGGCATGCAACGGGCATTTGGCTATTTTGGGAAAGTATGGCCCGGCAGCCGGGAGGAAACATGCAAAAGAGCGTGGCAGTACTTGGGAGCGGTTCTTTGGGCTCGATTGTGGCAGAGGGCATAGTGAAGGATCTTGCAGGCTCGTGGAGGCTTTTGGGCGTTGTGGCCCGCACCTTTTCCCACGCGCAAGACCTGGCGCAAAGGACAGGCTGCGTGGCCTTTGCGGATGTAGAGGCAATGCTTCACGAGAAGCCCGACATGGTGGTGGAGGCAGCAGGTGTTGCCGCTGCACGTGAGCACGCGGAAAAAATCCTTGCCTCCGGCTCCTCGCTCATCCTGCTTTCCTGCGGCGCACTGGCAGATGAAAGCTTTGTGGTGCACCTCAAAAATGCTGCCAAACAGGGTGGCTGCGTCCTGCATATCCCGAGCGGCGCCATTGGCGGCTATGATCTTTTGCGCACCCTGGCCTTCAGACAAAAGCAGCTGCGCGCAAGGGGTGAAGAGGCGCCCTTGAGGGTTCAGGTCGACAACGTGAAGAATCCCCACAGCCTTGCCGGTGCCCCAGGGCTTGAAGGGATATCTCCAAAGTCCCTGGAAGAGAACAGGGAAGAGGTCTTTGCAGGCTCCGCAAGGGAGGCCATCAGGGGCTTTCCGAAAAACGTTAACGTGGCAGTGGGCGCTGCAGTTGCCTCGGCTGGCATTGACGAAACCAGAGTGACCATCTCCTCGGATCCGCAACTTGTGGAAAATGTGCACAGGATTACGGCAGAAGGCTTTGGCGTGCGGGCAGTGATGGAGTTTGGCTCCATGCCGGATCCGGAAAACCCGCGCTCAAGCACCATGACTGCCTGGAGCGTTCTGGCACTTTTGCAGGATTTGGCAAGTCCCGTGCGCTATTTCTAGCGTGACTGCAAAAAGTTCTACACATCTTGTTGATATTGGCAAATATTTATTGACACATATACAATACATAATATCTAATAGTTTCTGACAAAACGCATAACCAAGTTCCAAACAGCAATGAAGATACATAAAAATGTAAGCAAAGAAAAAAATACAATGCACATGCTGAAGATATGTACAATAGCAATATCCTCTGCTCTGGTTGTGGTGGCAAAATGATAGACCAGCTGAAGCAGGGAAAGAGCCACCAGAAAGAGCACACCCCAACGCACCTCGGCCCAGGGAACAAAGAGGGATAGAGTCTTGTACAACCCGAAAAAGACAAGCATTGTGACAACAATGATAGTGATGAGCAAAAGGATTGGCGAGATATGGTCGAGCATTGTTACCTCCCGGACCGTGCGGCAGAAGGGGCGAAGGAGATCGGGGATGAAGGGTCTGCAAGGGACCCGACAGCAGGGGACAGGGGCAAGCGTGTTGCGCAGGCCCCGTACAGAAGTGCGTAGGTGTAGCGTATGCGCTCCACATAGCCGACTGCCTCGGCCATGCGGGCCATGTCCCCGCCCTGAGACACGCGGGCAACACGCTTGAGGTCGCTCCAAGCAATCTTTTCGCTCCCTGTGCCGAACTCGTTCCTGTACAGGCGCAATGCCCGCTCCACGAAGGAAGGGCCCTGATTGTAGGCAGCCAGGGTCACGAACCAGCGATCCCATGGATCCATGACAAATTTTTCGAGATCGTTCCAGATGATGCACAGATAGCGCACGCCTGCCTCTATGCTTGCGTGCGCGTTCCAGGGATCAACATGCAAAAAGCGAGCTGTCTGCATGGCAATCTGCATGATGCCACCTGGTCCGGTGGGACTTTGCGCGTCCGGATCAAAGCGCGACTCATGATAGATGAGGGCAATGACAAGCAGGGGATCCACGCCATACTGCCGACAAACCTCGCGTATGGTCCGCACATAGGGCGACACCCGCGTTTCCAGGGTTCTGGAGAGTTCTCCCAGCCTTGGCAGAGAATCTTCCCTGGCATTCCAGAAGCCGAAATAGCGCTCGCGCAGGTTGGCAAGGCTGCCCTCCTTCTCGATGCGCTCCCAGAATGCAGCCATCCTTTGCGGCGTGAGAAAGGCGTCCTTGCGCCAGATACACCGGCGGGACACAGGCCTGAAGGACAAAGCTGCTGCCCCGGCGCCAAACTGCGGGACATAGCTGCGCACAACCAGTCCGTCCGAAGCCACCAGAGGGGCCGGGGTCTTCCACAGCGATGGCAGTGACGCATCTCCACCGTTTCCGCGCACAAGGACAGAGCTTGCCGCAAGGGCTGCCTGCAAGCGCTCTCTCGTTGCTGCGCCTGTCTGGTCCGCACCGCGCAGATCCGGGACCTGCTGCAGGGGATAGGAGGGCGTGTACTTCAGCTCCGGATCGGAGGGCAGCGGACCGTCGTAGCCTGCCACAAGGTCAAGATCGCCATTTCTGAGCATGGCAAGGCCCTCTTCGGCACTGCGTGGAAAGAACCAGCGCAGCACAAGGCGCTCTTCTCCGGCAAAGCGCTCGAGCACCTCACGCTCCAGCCCGGGGCCGAAGGGTGAAAAGAAGGCCTGCAACGAGGCTACGGGGCACAGCCCCACGCGCAGGATCCCGGGTTCCCTTTCCTCGGCCCAGTCCCCGGGGAGGAAGACAGGCGCGTTTATGGCAGCCGCGGGCATGGGCTGCAGTGGCCACAGAAACCAGACAAGCACTGCTGCCTGGACAAGCGCAAAGAGAACGAGCAGCGCAGAAAACGACGAGTACAACCTGCTTGCACACAACAGGGGCCGCGAGACCGGAGAACACTTCTTCAATTTTGCCTACCCTCCTGAAAAGCCTGTGCCGGACAAACACCAGTCTGCCGGCAAACAGCATCCTGTAGGCTACCCGTCTGCCTGTCCTGCTTTTGCAGACTGTCTCTTTTAGGACATGCGCAGCACACTGGAGAGCATCCTGTCTATGTGACCAGCAAGAATGTGCATGCGGACAGTGTGCTGCAGGATGGCACACAATTCCCTGGCAAGCATATCCATGTCGTCATCGGCCAGGGCAACACAGGGGCCGAGGCGAAGCAGGTTCACGTCCCCGCACTCCTTCATGGCTACAAGCATGTCGCTTTCATCCCGGACACTTGTTCCTGGCTGTTGCGCAAGACAGTGCAGTTCGCTCTGCGTTGCCTTGCGAAGAAGGGCTGGTTGCCCTTCCCCGGCAAGGGCAAGAACATGAAGCTGCTGCATCTTCCCGTCATCGTCGACTGCTTGCCAGAGTGAGCAGGAACGAAAGCCGCAGCTGCCGGCAAGGGCGTCACACATCGCCTGCAGGCTTGCGTCCAGGGTGCGACAGACATCGACCCGAGCGCGGACCTGGGCAAGCAGATCCTGCAGCTCCCTCTCTTGCGATATAACAGATGTCATGGCTCCTCCTCATGGTCCGGCAGATCGGGACGTGTCCATGTGCAACCGGGCAGAACATGGAGTGAAGACGCATGCCCGACAAACCGCTTTCTCGCAGTAGACGGCAGACTTTCGACAGCACCGTGTCCTTCCGGTGACGATCGTGACATTTGTCTGCGGAGCGGGCCTTGCGCGAGGAGCTGCCCAGGTTCGCCCTTTGGGACAAGCGTCTCCCATAAAAAAAAGCGTCTTGCTGCGAAAACGTCATGCTTCCTTCAAAAAAACGGAAAGAGACCCCGGCATCTAGTCTCTCGGGTCACTATCCACTCTTCCCCTTCGGAGCCTTGTGGAGGTTCTCCTGCTATGGTGCATCTGATCAAAACTTCAGGAAGTGAACAGCAGCTTCTGCGTGGCGGAAGCTCGCGCTGCCGCGTTATCGCATCCCACTCCATTGTCTGGCTGGTGGTCGCGCTGTGGCTGGTTGCGACAGCACTTGTCCTGTTGCTTGGCACAGGAATGATTTCCGACTGGCTGCGGGCTGTACTGCGCCTGCTTGGCGCCATGTAGGGCAGATCTGCCTGCGCGATGATTGGCGGTACTGCAATGCAGGTGCCCGGCTTCTGGAGCGGACTTGCTCCAGCATTCTGGCCAAGGCTCTGCGATATGGACTGTAGAGGGTGACATATGAAGGGACTACGCTTCCTTGTCAGCGTGGACGGTGGTGACGAAACACGCTTCACTGTCGTCCGTTTTTCGGGCGAAGAGGCCGTTTCAAGCCTGTTTTCCCTTGTTCTCCAGGTTGTCAGCGACGATGCCGACATTGCCGCAGAAGACATTGTGGGTCACGATCTCAGGCTGCGCGTTCTCTCGCACGAGCGCGACAGGGAAACCGTGTACCACGGTCTGGCAACGTCCTTCGGCATGCTGCACACAACGCACGGCCTCTGTCTGTACGAAATCGGCATGTCCTCCCACCTGTGGCCCCTGGCCCAGACCGAAGACAATCGCATCTTTCTCTCCCCCGGCCAGTCCATGGACGACAGGGGCACGCCCCTACGGGACGTGCTGAAGGACGCGCTCACAGGCACCGGCGCATCCCCCACGACCTTCGACTTTTCGGGCATACAAACGGACTTTTCCAGGCGCTATGTCTGCCAGTATCGCGAAACGCACATGCATTTTGTCGACCGCTGGCTCGAATACCTCGGAGCATCCTACTACTTCGATCATGCTGGCAACACGGACAGGCTTGTGGCCCTTGACAGCGGCGAGTGGCCAAGGCTGGGCGAACTGCCCTACAGGGAAATCTCCGGGCTGCCTTCCCATGGCCAGGAAGTTGTCTGGGCCCTTGCCGAGCACTGGCAGCAGGTGCCGGCACAGGTCATGATCAAGGACTACAATCCAGACAGGCCCACCGTACTCCTGCAGGCCAGTGCCCCTGTCTCGCCAAGGGGGCACGGGACAGTCTACATCTACGACGATGATCCGCGCAGCCCAGAGGAAGCCCGCTTCCTTGCCGGCCTGCGCGCAGATGCGCTTGCAGCCTGCGAACACACGCTGCGGGGCAGGGCAACCATCACCGGCATGCGCGCTGGACACGTCTTTTCCCTGCGCGAACACCCGCGACAGGAGATGAACAAGGACTATCTTGTGTTGCGCGTTGTCCACAGGGGCTCGCAGGCAGGCCTGATCGCCAAGGATCTGGCCATGGATCCAATGGGCATGGACGACACGGCAGCCGGGGAGAGCAGCTACAGGTGCGAGTTTTCCTGCATCCGCCTTGACCGAACATATCGCCCTCCTCGCCGTACAGACTGGCCGGAAGTCATCGGCACTCTCAACGCGAAGGTGGATGCGGCCGGCAGCGGGGAGTACGCTGAACTCGACAGGCACGGGCGCTACAAGGTGATCATGCCCTTCGACGAATCCGGCAGGTCTGCCGCCCAGGCTTCCTGCTTCCTGCGCATGGCCCAGCCCTACGCAGGTTCGCACAACGGCATGCACTTTCCCCTCATCAAGGGAACGGAAGTGCTTGTCTGCTTTGCCGACGGTGATCCGGACCGTCCTTACATACACGCTGCCATCCCGAACCCGGAAAACAGAAGCCCGGTCACTGTGAACAATCAGACGCAGCTTGTCCTGCTCTCCCTGAGCCAGACACTGATCCGCATAGAGGATCAGAAGGGGCTCGGGCACATACACTTTCACTGTCCGGTCCAGAACACCACCTTCCAGATCGGACGCAACGCCATGGAAGGCGGTCTCGCAAATCCCTTTCTCGGCAAGGGCTCGGCTCTCGAGCAGGGCATTGTGGCCATGACCGACTCGGATCTTGCACAGGACGTGTCCGCAGGCATGTTCGAAAGCGTGCTTGGCGACCGCATCCTGCGCGTGCACGCTGGCAACTACGAAAGCAGTGTCGCCTCCGGCTACAGATCGGAAAAAACCGAAGGCAACTACACGCTGACAGTCAACGGAAACATGTCCTCCACCTGTGGGGACACCCTGTACGCAAACATCGGACAGAATCGCAAGCTGAAGGTTGCAGGCAACAACGAGAGCACGATCACCGATTCCCTGGCCATAAGCTGCCAGACATACAGGGATCAGAGCATACAGGGAACATATACTCTCGACACGCAGACGGGCATCGCGCTGCAGTCTCCCAAAATAACCTGGAAGTCTCTGGGAGACATGTTTGTAAACTCCTCCCAATCCATTGCCATCAAGGCCGATACCCTCCTGGAAAAATCCATACTCAAGAACAAGCATGCCCGGGGATTTCAGGCAAATGTTCTGAACAAGAACGTGCGCACGCCGATAAACATTCTCCTCCAGTCCGCCAAGCTATCCATCTCCACTTCACACAAGCAGGATCTCAAGATTATTGCCGGTGCCATAAAGGGCGTTTCCCTGTCCTCAAAGGGCGTATCCTGCGATGTGTCACTCAGCAAGGTGGAACTTATCGGCTTCAAGGACAGCTTTACCGTCGTGCAGATGGAAGCATCTGGAGCAACATGCAACATCAACACGCTCTCGCGCGAGAACTTTCTGTTCCAGCTGCTCCTGTAGTCCTCCTGTACCATGCAGCTTTCAATGCAACAGCCCCCGGCTTGCCGGACACTTCCACTTCCCCAAATCATTTCCTTGCCAAGTTCTTGCCAAGTACGACGGACGCCATCCACCCGCGCGTTTCTGAAAACTGACCCCATGTCCTCTTCCAGGATCCCGGAGACAGCCAAGTCCCGGGGAGGAAAAGTCCATGCCCGCCTACTCCAACGACATTCGGTGTACCCTTTCCATATCCGGGACCAGCACGACACTCCATGTAGTCAGCGTGTCCGGAACGGAAGCACTTTCCTCGCTCTACCTCTTTCGCTGCGTCCTCTATAGCGAACAGGACGTTGAGGTCCTGCCAGGCCAGGAGTGTACCCTCTCCTTCAGGGATTTAAACGACAGGGAGCACGTGCGCCACGGCGTGGTGGGCTCCTGGACAGGGCTTGGCAAGACGCCCACAGGCGTTCTCCACGAGCTTGAGCTGCATCCCCATGCCTGGTGGCTGACACACACCGAGTACAGCCAGGTTTTCCTGGACGGCGATCAGTCTGACAGCAATCCCGGCACGCCCCTGAAGGACATTCTTGCCAGAGCTGCCGTCCAGGGAGGACTGCCTGCCCGAAACCTGGATTTTGGGCGCATGCAGGCTTCCTTTCGCAGACGCTACGTGTGCCAGTACGAGGAGAGTTTCTTCAGATTCTGCGCCCGCTGGCTGGAATTTCTGGGCACAGCCTTCCATTTTGTCCAGGATAGCGGTACGGACGTGCTCACTGTCGACGAAAAAGCCGAGTCCGGCGTTCTTGCCCAGGCAATTCCCTATTCCGAGGCCTTCGGTCTTGAAGCCCGCCGCGAGGGGCACATCCATGCCCTTTCCTGCAAGAGGAACATTCCCCCTGTCCAGGTCGTCATGCGCGACTACAATGCCGAACATCCGGACGAAAATGTCCTTGCCGTCGTTGCCTGCGACCCTGAGGGCATAGGCGAAAGCTACTTCTACGGCGATCACCTGAAGAACACGGACGAGGCAAGGCAGATAGGCACACTGCGCAGCGAGGAATACCTGTGCCGCAAGCGTGTTCTCGAGGGCCAGGGAACAGTGCCGGACTTTCGCCCCGGCCTTGTGTTCACAGTGCAGGATCACCCGGAAGACGAGTGCAACGGAACTTTCCGGGTGGAGTCCGTCCGCCACGAAATCAGCCAGTCCGCGCTGCTCGCGCGCCTGCTCAAGGCAGATCTTGGTGCGCACGCGGGCAGCGGGGAGGCCGTGTACAAAAACAGCTTTGTCTGCCTCGAGGCAGCTCGCCAGTATCGTCCCCAGCGCCGGACGCCCTGGCCGCACATAGCCAAGGTTATCAGCGCACACGTGGAAAACCAGGGCAGCAAGGAGTACGCACAGCTCGACGCCCAGGGGCGCTACCACGTGCGTCTGCCCTTTGATATCGGCAATGCTCCGGAAGGGCGCGCCTCCTGCCTTTTGCACATGGGCAAGCCCTATGCAGGAAACGGATCGGGCATGCACTTCCCCCTGCCCCCTGGCACCGAAGTCATGATCGGCTTTGTGGGCGGACATCCGGACAGACCCTACATTGCCGCGGCCGTCCCCAATCCCGTGACCCCCAGTCCACGCACGGAAGCGACGCAGACATCCCTTGTAGTCACAACCCTGAAGCGCAATGTCATCGAAATCGAGGACAACAGGGGATCCGAGCACTTGCAGATGGCCAGTTCGCCCACCGGGGCCATGGTCCAGTACGGCAATGTGCCCACCGGTTCCACGGACTGCGGCGGACAGGGCATCTACGAAAACACGGGTCCGGGAGGCTGCCATGTGCTCTCGGCAGGCAGCCACGCCGAGGAGAACACGGTCAATCGGCACCGCGAGGACGTGCTCGGTGGCAATAGCATCCTTGTCATTGACGGCAACCGCAACGAGTTTGTGCAGGGCGACTTTACCGAGACCGTGTCCTCCTGCGTTTCCCACACGGTCAGTCAGAACGACTACACGGAATGCCTTTCGGACCGGACGCTCTCCCTGGGGGCAAAGTGCTCGGTGACTACGGAAACAGGCTACTTCTCCGAAACAAATGGCGGCAACAGACAGACAACACTTGCCGAAAACTTCTCGGCCAATGCGTGCACGTTCCTGACACTCGAGACAGCAGGAAAGGCCATTTTCAATCAGAAGGAGCTTGCCGCAACCTCTCCGAAAGTCACGCTGACCGCAGGCATTTCCCTTGTCAAGACAACACAGGCCATGGTGCTCAACGGGCCGAACGCGACCTGGGACATCAATGCCTGCGCATTGAACATGGACATCTGTGACTTGAACTACAGCGAAAAGGCGTCAGACAAGGATCTCTACCATCTGCTGGACATGTCCGTAAACGCAGTGTCCACAACAAACGATGCGCTTAGCTACGCGTACAATGCCTTGAGAAAATCCCTGACCACGAACAAGGAGGACAGCGATCTTTTCAAGTTGGAACTCTCCGCGACAAAGGCCAAGACCACTGCAGACGAGTGCCTGAATGCCGCCTTCATACTGCGAGTGACCGGCCTGTACAACCGTACATGAGGTAGACATGGGCATCTATGCAAATACCGAAAAGCTGGCCTTTCGCATTGCCGGCGTAGACACGACACTTGTGCCTGTACGCTTCGAGGGTGAGGAGGCTCTGTCAACCCTGTACCGTTTCACTGTACTCTTCCTGAGTGAGGAACCTCTTGATTCGGTATCGATTCCGGGCAGACGGGCCGATCTGGAAATCCTCTCCGCAGACGGTGGGGATCGCAGCCTGCGCACGGGCATTGTCACGCGACTCTCCCTTGAGCGCAGCGGCAGGCGCTGCAGGCTCTACACTGCGGTCCTGGAGCCGCGCTTTGTCAGGATGCGCCAGGGCAGATACTCGCGCATCTTTCTTGGCGACGATCAGAACGTTCCCCTTGGCGGCCTGCAGATACGCGACATCTTTCCGAAACTGTGTAGGGATCTGAATCTCGAGGCCAATGCATGGGACTTTTCCGGACTGTCCGGCGTCGACTTCAGGCGCCACTATGTCTGCCAGTACAACGAGAGCAACTGCGACTTCTGTGCCCGCTGGATGGAGTACCTCGGCATCTTCTTCCTCTTCGAGCACGGCAAGGACGGCGACAGACTTGTGGCCCTGCACGGGGAAAGCGACCGCCGCACTTCCCCGCCAGCCCTTGTCTGGCACCCAGGCCAGGGCCTCAACCGCAACAGGGAGGAGACCGTTTTCCGCCTTGCCACGCACCACACCCTGGCGCCCCGCTCCCTGCGCGTACGGGACTACAATCCGGACACGCCCTCGGTGACCATTGCCGCGCGAAAGGGCGTGGACAAGCACGGTCAGGGCGACGTCTATCTCTTTGACACCTTCCTGCGCTCGCCAGAGGAAGCCTCCTTTATTGCTCAAATGCGGGCCGAACAGCTTGTTGCAGCAGCCAATGTCCTCGAGGGAGAAGCCGACTCGGCCTCCCTGCTTCCGGGACATGTCTTCACTCTGGAGCAGCATCCCTCGCGTGCCTGCAATACGTCCTACATGGTGATCTCGTCGCACCTGAAAGGCGATCAGTCCGGCAGCCTTGCTCGACTTCTCTCCATGGACGGCCTGTACGACGCAGCATCCCCTGCCAGGGAGCCCTTCTGTCACACCTTCTTCACCTGCCTGCCAGCGAGCATTCCCTATCGTCCTGCGCAGACAACCCCCATCCCGCGCATTGCCGGCGTCATCCAGGCGCGGGTGGACGCCGAAGGAGGCGAAACGTACGCGGAACTTGACAGCGAGGGGCGCTACAAGGTGATCCTTCCCTTCGAAAACTTCGAGCACCCGGGCGGCCGGGCCTCCTGCTTTGTGCGCATGGCCCAGCCCTACGCAGGCTCGCACAACGGCATGCACTTTCCCCTGCTCAAGGGCTCGGAAGTGGGCATTGCCTTCACAGGCGGCAACGTGGATCGCCCCTACATCGAGTGCGCCCTGCCCAATGCCCGCAATATCAGTGTCTCTACCGAACGCAATCAGTCCCAGGGAAAGATTGTTTCCCTGGCTGGCAACACGGTTCTCTACGAAGATCTTTCAGGCAGAGAACGCATAGAGATGCACAATCCCGATACGGAATCCCTGGTTGTCTATGGCCACTTCCAGTCGAATACGGGCATTCTCAAGTCCACACCCCATACCTATGCCGACTTTGTGGGCGGACAGCGGCACATTGTCATAGACGGAGCCGGCTCCTACGACGGAAAAGCCGCAGGCTTGTACCGCTATGTGGGTGGTGACTTCTTCATGCAGATCCAGTCCGCAAATCGTATCGAGGACACGGCAGGTTACCAGACACAACAGACGATGCTTGACCGCAACGCCACCATTGCCGGCAACCGCACCCTGGATGTTGCCAGCAACACCGAGCTTGTGGTGCACGACAACCTCACAGAGGAAATTGGCGGCAACAGGACAATCACTGCTAAAAACATGTCCCTGACCACAGTGACGGACTACTGGCACTCCAACGCGCAGGGGAACATGACCTGGACCACTGCCACCAGGCACACGGACGCAGCAGCAACGAGCATGGACCTGCAGGCACCAAACATTTCCATGACCTCCCAGCAGCACATGGAGGAAGTGACCAATACCTACACGGAAAACACGGTTTTGCGTACGATCACCACAATTCAGAACCAGCAGGATATGAAAAAGCTCTTCAAGCTGGGCCTTCTCAATCTCACCGTCTGCCCCCTCAATGTTGCGTCCAACTCCTTGTCGGGCAAGATCTGCGCCGTAGCCAACATTTCCCTGGAGGGCACCGCCATTGCCAGCACACTGCTCAAAATCGACATCATGGTCGACAAGGTGTCCGTCACAGGCCCGAGTAACAGCACGGAACTTGTCAAGATCAGCACCAAGGGCAAGAAGACGGACATTGCACCCATCAGGCAGCTGTGCCTCGGGGCGGTCTTTGGCTGGGCCGGCATAACAAATGGACTGCTCAACCCGCTGTGGGTGGCCAAGGAAGTGTTTCTGGACGCAAGGATGTTCTGGCCCTTCCTAGCAAACCTCGGCATCAATGTCACACATTTCATTGCTGCGGACAACGTCAAGTCGGCCTACGAAAACATGGTCGACAACATGACCAATGTCACCTACCCGCAAACAAGCGCCACGGTCAATCCTGTCTCCCTTGTTCCCAAGCCCCAGCCACAGTCACAGAATACAGGCACCACAGGCACTGCCCCCTTGAGCGACACAGAGCGTCTTGCCCAAAACCAGAGCACTGCCGAAACCCTGTCCGAGTCCATGGACGACGCGCACGAAGACGCACGCACAAGCGCGGACAACGCCCACGCCAGCCATGCCGAACCGGACTGGATGGCGCCTGTCCCACCTGTGGACAATTCCATCCTGCAATCCTGGAACGCCCCTGTGCCGGAAGATCGGCCCTTTACCCTTCTTCCGGAAATTCCCGACGGCAACCCCTAGACAATCCCGGGAGCTGCAAGCTGTCTCTCGGCCTCCCGGCCTGCCACACTGTACTCCTTCCCCTGCAGCGGAAACGTTGCGACAGCGCAAATTTTGAGGTTTAGATGCGCATTCTGAAAGGCGACGAACACATTCTCATGCCCTCTCCGGTGGCCGTGCACGGCAAGCGCTTCTGGAGCCTGGGCATTCTGAACTACTTTTCCTTTGACGATCCCGACACACTGCTGTCCGAAACACGCATGTGGAAGGAGGTGCCTCCCCTGTTCGGCAACGCGCCAGTGGTGCTGGATACCGGAGCCTTCAAACCCAGGGGCGAATTTCTGGTGGCAGGCAGATGCTGGGCGCCACGGGGAGAAACCAGGGTTGCCTCCAGGGTGCGGGTGCGGGTCGGCAGCCTTGTCAAGACCCTTGCCATCTTCGGCGATCGCTACTGGAAGCTTGTGGCAGGCATGATGACAGGCATCACCGATCCCGAACCCTTCAGCTCCATGCCCATTGTCTGGGAGCGGGCCTTCGGTGGGCCGGACTTTGCCTGGAATGTCGCAGGCAAGGGTCTTGTGCCTGTGGAAGGTCCCAGGGGCACGCGCCTGCCCCTGCCCAACGTGGAATATCTCGATCGCCTTGTGACGCACCCCTCGCACAGGCCACAGCCCGCGTGTTTCGGGCTGGTGGATCCATCCTGGAAACCCAGGCGCGACCGTATCGGCACCTGCGACGCACAGTGGCGCGACACGCTCTGGCCGGGACTGCCCATGGACTGCGATTTGCACTTTTTCAACTGGGCGTCCGACGATCAGATTCTGCCCGGCTTCTTTGCCGGCAACGAGACCTTCGAGATAGAAAACATGAACCCGGACTTTCCCCTCCTGAAGGGACGCCTGCCGGCAGTACGCCAGCGTGTCGTCCTTGAGCGGGCAGAGCCTAGGAGCAGGGAAGTCCGCATCCAGGAGCTGGACGTTGTCATGGACACGCTCTGGCTTTTTCCGGAGATCAGAAGCGGCATTGTGGTGCACAGGGCAACAACGGACTCCCTCTTCGAAGACAACCGCGACATTCTGGTCCTGCACGTGGTGAGCGAAGGCAGGGACACGCGGCCAAGGCCTGTGCGGGAACTTCTAAAGACGCCGGACGAGCACTATGCCGCAAAGGTGAACATGCCGCGCACAGTGGAGTTCGAGGACATGGAGGGCCTCGACCTCTTCAAGCCCGGCTTCAGGGAGCGCCTGACACTTGTCCAGACCTCCATGGCCAGGCGCACTGTCAAAAAATCGATTCTGGCACAGTTGCCGCGCCCGGTCATGCTCCGCACGCCAAGGGAGGACAACGCGGCTCTTGTTGCTGCCTACGACAGGCAGCTTGCGGGGCAGGCAAGGCTGCACGAGAACATGACTGCGCTCATCCGCGAGCAGGCAGGGAACACGGACGCGGATCTTGTCGTTCTGGAAGAGGGCATGGCAATGCTCAAGGAGCAGCGGGATCGCCTGCGCGCAAGGGAAAAGACCCTGCCCGATGTACCCTTCGACGAGGCTACCCTGCCTGTCCGTGCCTCTGGCCCCTGGGAGGACCATTTCCTGCGCCTTGTCATTGCCTGCCGCAGAGCTCTGGAACAGGCGCCCCACCTGCTGGAGCGCCTTGCTGCCCTTGGGCTCGACAGGGAGCGTATCGAAAACGCCTGGCTCGGCTTTCTTCCTGCCCCAAGAACCTTTTCCCTTGCAAAACTTGGTCTTGCAAATTCTGATCTTGCGCAAGAAAGCGAAGCCACTCTTGCGCCAGGCCTTGTGGTGCCGCGCTTTGCGCAGGACAAGCTTGTGGCAGTAAGCATCTTCCCCGGATGGCCGGACAAAAACCTTGCGCGCACAACAGCCGTGCCTGTGCCAGGCTCCTCGCAAAAACCCATGCGCATCAAATCCACGCTTCCCGGAAGCCCCCTTCTATGGGTACGCAACGACCTCGAGGCCATTCTTGCGGACTGTCTGTGCGGCGAGATGTACGAGATCATGACCCTGCCCTGCGCTGGCTGGGCGCCGGACAGGGACACGAGCACCATGCTTGAGCGCACCCCCTCCAGTCATTTCCTGCATGCAGCGGGCATGCACGAGGCTTGGGAACGTCTTGTGCGCACACTTTGTCCCAATGTGCGCCACGTGACACTGCCAAGGGGGCGCACGCTCACCGAGAGCGTGGAACAGGGCGGCGATGTCCGCAAGACTCTGCTCGACATGCTTGACCAAAGACAGATTCTTCCCTCTGGCAAGGAACCCTCGTCCGAGCTTCTTGCCAGCGCCATGGCCTATCTTGCGCCCTCCCTTGTGCGCAAGTACGACTTCAGGGAGGGACCCGGGAAGGGACCGGATCCGGCATCCCCTGCAGCACAGTCCCTGGAGAACATGAACGCTCCGGGCCCCCTGGCAGACATCAGGGAAAAGCTTGCCGCACTTCCCTCGCAGGAAGTGCGCACCCTGACCAGCAGCGAGGCATTGCTGCTTGCCAAAAGGACGCGCTCCCTCAAGGGACGCGATCTCTCCTGGCTGGATCTTTCCGGAGCCTGTCTCGACGGCGTGGACTTCTCGGAAGCGATACTGCAGAAGACCAGGCTCGCAAACGCCTCCCTGCGCGGCTGCACACTTTCCTCCTGCGCTGTGCAGCAGGCAGACTTCACCAATGCAGATCTCTCCCAAAGTACCCTCAGCCAGTGCTCCTTCACAAACTGCACCATGAACGGCGCGCGCCTTGCCGGGGCACATATGCGCCAGGCAGGCTTTGTGGGATGCGATCTCGAGGGAGCCGATTTTTCCGGGGTCGATGCACGGCTCGGCAGCCTTATGCGCTGCGTCCTCACCAGCGCAGTCTTCGATGGAGCAGGCCTTGAACTGTGCACCTTCACGGAGGATCGCGCAGGGAGGACCTCCTGGAAGAAGACTGTTTTCAACGGCACCACCTTCATGGGCTGCCTGCTCGAGCACGCAGATTTCGAGGGATGCAGCATCACCAACTCAGCCTTTACGGACGTTGGCGCCAGCTGCAGCAGCTTCAGGCACGCCCGCATGGAAGGGGGCCACTTCATGTCCTCGGGCACGGAGGGCAACCCGGTATGCACCCTTGCCGAAGCGAATTTCTCCCATGCCGACATGCATGCCTGCAGCTTCCACCAGGTCTTCCTCCACAGGTCTGACTTTACCGCAGCCCGCTTTGTGCAGGGCATCATGGAAAAAAATCTGGCCATGGGACTCAAGATGTCCCTGTTCCAGGGCAGGGAAAGCCGCTTTGTCGACTGCGTCATGGACGGATCCATCATGCGCTACGCGGACTTTCTCGGAGCCGGCTTTGGCGGAACGCGCCTGTGCGGCGCGGATCTGCGCGACGCCAGCCTCTACTGCGCGGATCTGCGCGGCTGCGTGCTTGGCGAGACGCTCTTTGATCGGGCAAACCTCGGCCGCACAGTCATTGAGGGACAGGGCAACAGGTTCAGGCGGCGTCCGCAGCCTGACGAAGAAAACGCGTGGGGCAGGGAAGGAGAGCAGTGATGAAGATGCAGGACATTCTTGACGCGGCCCGTGCCCTGAGGGTGATCTGCGACGAGGACTTGCGGGGCATGGACTTTTGCGGCGTGGATCCCTCCCTGATGCGCTTCAAGCGCTGCAACCTCGCAGGCGCACGCTTCCAGGGCCTAGATCTCTCGAAAACAGGCTTTTTCAACTGTGACCTGTCCGGCGCAGACTTTTCCCGAACCAGGCTTGTGGGCAACATGTGGCGCTCCCTAACCCTCGATGGCGCAAACTTTTCCTCTGCCAGCCTTGAGCGCGCCATATTCCTTGAATGCAGCATGAAGCGCTGCATTCTCGACAGCGCCACCCTGTTCTGCTCGGTTCTGGACAGGGCACATCTTGAGAACTCGTCCTGGCAGGACGCAGTGCTTCGCAAGACGGAGCTGTCCAAAGTCAGGCTTTGCGGTGCACGACTTGCCGGCACGCGTATCGAGGAAAGCTCCTTCATGGACTGTGATCTGACGGGTGTCGCACTGAAGGACCTGTCCGTGGAAGCAGCCTTCCTCTCGGGTTGCGATCTGCGCGGACAGGATCTTGCCGGCTGCACGCTCAGACGCCTCAACGCCATGAAGTCCAACCTTTCCGGAGCGAATCTCTCCTGCACCCGCCTCGAAGGCTGCGTCTTTGGCGAGGCAATTCTGGTGGAAGCAAGCCTGCGCGGGGCAGTGGCCCTGCGCTGCCAGTTCGACGGCGCAAACATGCTGCGTGCGGACATGCGTGACGGGGATTTTGCCGAATCCAGCTTCAGGAACTCGGAGCTTGGCAGTGCCCGTCTCGACAATGCCCGCCTGGCCTACGCAAACCTGTATGGCGCCAGGGCAGGTGCGGCAATCCTCAGGGGCAGCGACTGCCGCAACGCGGACTTTTCCCACGCGGATTTGCGCGGCGCGGACTTTAGCGGAGCCAACATGTACGTGGCCTGCCTGCACTGCGCGGACACCAGACACACGCAGTGGACCGGTGCCAACATGCTGCTTGTGCGCGGCACGGACGAGGCTCTCGCGCGGGCCGAGTGCTGGCAGCCCCAGCACCAGCTCGACGAGGCAAGAAAGCAGGGGCTGGCATGAGCAGGACACTTTGCAACACAGAAGGCACAGAATGCAAGACCAGATTCGGACAAGGAGGAAGAAGCCCTTCTCCAGGGAACAGAAGGAGCCAGTATTTGCCATGAAGCACGACAGAATTCCGTCTCCTGCAGGCACGCAGGACAAGAGATTGACAGTTGAGGAAGGGGCGGTTCCGGGAAGGGGCAGCGCCACCCTGCACCAGGGCAGGATCCTTGTGGCCAGCGACGATGGCTGGATCGTCACCATGGATCCTCCCATGTCCTCCTCCATATTCGCCACTACGGCCTTCAGCTGCCTTGTGGAGCCCACTCCCGGCGACAGGGTGCTTGTGGCCCTGGACAAGGAAGGAGAGAGTGGCCTTGTGCTGGCCATCTGCGAGCGCCCGAGTACTGTGCCAGCGCGTCTTGCCCTGCAGGGCAAGCTTGTGATGAGCAGCACGGACACGCTTGAGCTGCACGGACGCAACGTGCGCATACGCAGCGACGCGGAACTGGCTCTCGATGCCTCATCCATGCAGGCCGTGGCCGACAGGGCAACCCTCAGCGTCAGGGAGGCAGGAATCGTGGCCCAGTGTCTCAGAAGCGTTGCAGCAAAGGCCAGCCTGGTCGCGGAAGGACTCACCCAGGTTGTGGGCACCCTGACCCAGAAACTGACCCACTCGCAGCGTTTGGTGCGCGAGCGCGAGGAAGTCTTTGCCGGATCGAGCCTCACCAGCGCGCGGGATCTTGTCTCCATCCAGGGGCAGAATGCCAGAATCAACGCAGAGCGTCACATTGTTGTCAACGCGGACAAGATACACATGGGCTAGCCATGGTCCACCGGACAAAACATGCATGTCCCTGTCATCACACTTCACGGCATGTGCGCATGATCGGAAAAAGACACAGCATACGCACCAGGAAACACAGTCCACAAAAAAATACAGTCAACAGAAATACAGTCTAGGAGGCTTTCCATGTTCGTTCTGAGCCAGGGCCTCGGCATGAGCCTGTCCTTTCCGGATGTCTGTCTCACGCCACCAACAGCCATTCCGGTCCCCTATCCGAACATCCAGTTTTCGGCCACAAGCTCTCTCACCTACCCCAAGGTGCTGCACACCTGCATGCCCACTGTCAATCAGCTCACGACAGGCCACGCAAGCCAGCTTGACTCGCCAGGCGTCATGGGCTTTGGCATCATCTCCCACAGAATCAATGGCGATCTGCACTACATCCTCGGCTGTGTCGCCCTGTGGGTGGGAGGCACCCCTGCCCAGCGCCTGACAAGCATCACTGCCCAGAATTGCATGTTCGTACTGCCCAATGCCGCTGGCGTGACCATTGTGCCAAGCCAGCTGACTACCCTGGCCCTGTGCTGAGCGTCCGGGCAGACGGACAGGGAGACGCATCATGGCCCGCCTGCTGAAGCCTGGAGACAGAGTTGCCGGTCTGGTGGTGGAAAAACACCTGTACACCGGCCGTGACGCCATCTCCTACCGTGTCCGCTCGCAGGACGAGCTCTTCTTTCTCAAGCAGTACAAGTCCCCGAGCTGTCTGGTTGGCTGGTACGAGGCCTACAAGCGCTACCAGAAAGAGATAGGCATGCGCCTGCGCGGCAGGGACGTGCCCTGGATTGCTCCTGTCGCGGCCTTCGAAAGCACAGTAGGGATGCCAACCTTCTTCCAGATATTTTCCCTTGCAGACTCTTCGGATATGGAACAGCTGCTGGCGCAACCTTGTGGAATCACGCCCAAGAGACGTCTTAATCTGGCCCGCCAGCTTGTGGCAGCCCTTGCAAGGCTGCACAAGACAGGCATTGTGCACGCGGATCTCAAGCCAGCCAACATCCTGCTTGTGCCGCACACAATTCAGGGAGCGGAGAGCCACGCAGAACAGGCCAAGCTCGTAGACTTCGACTTCTCCCTACTCGAGCACGAAACAGCACCCTGGCACAACCAGCAGGGGTACAAGGGTTCGCCCTGCTACTACTCTCCCGAACACGTGCAGAATCTGGTGCCATGCCGGCAATCGGACATCTACTCCTGCGGCCTTGTCCTGTACGAGCTGCTCGACAGGAAACACCCCTACGCCCTTGACGACGCGCACGCCTACATGAAGGCCATGCTCGCCTTCGAGGCCAGGCCACCGCGTCTGGACATGTTTGCTCATGGAGAGGAGCTGCGTGCCCTGCAGGACTGCATGCATGCCTGCCTTGCGCCTGCTGCGGCCGACAGGCCGACGCCTGCCGACCTCTGGGCAGCCCTGAACCGTCTCCAGTGCGATAACGGCTCTCCCAACCCGCAGCCCAATACACGCCCCAGCCCTGGCAGCAGAACTCTTCTCTCCCCTGTGCCCCATGCGGACTCGCCCCCTGCTGCCGACTGTCTGCTGCTCGAAGGCGAGGTACAGGGCAGGCTTGAAGTGCGCATCCGCAGTGTTGTGGGTCGTGCCCTTCTGGAAGCCTTTGGTCCGGATGCCCGCTACGCCAGTCACGGTCAGTTTGTCCTTATGCCCGGGAACGGCACGTGGTTCATCGAGCCTGACCTGTCCGCAGTCAACGACACCCTGGTCAACGGCGCACGCCTGCAAGGCCGGCTGCGCCTGCGTGACGGAGATATTGTCAGCATAGGCCGCGAGTCCAGGGGGCTTTCCCTTCTTCCTGTGCGCGTGCGCCTGCCCCTTGCGCAGGCCATGCAGCGCTCCAATCGCCAGGATACGCCATGACGCTGCCTCTGACCTCCCAACGCCGGCGCACGGTGCGCCATTTCGCCCGCCTTGTCCGTTTCTGCCTTGACAGACATATGCCGCAGGCTGATGCCTGCGCCCTGCGGCTTGTCTTCGAGCATGCCGGCCTCGACATGCTGTGGCAGGAGCACAGGTCCCGCATTCTGAAGGAAAGCACGCGGGCCATGGCGCACGAATGCGAAAGCCTTCCTGGAGCTCGTGCCCTCTCGGCCGTGTTCGGCCTGGACACACTGTGCGGCCCAAGGGGACTTTTCCTGCGGGCCTGGAGCAGGGGAGAACAGCCGCCTCCTCTGCTCCTGCCACACTCGCCTCTGTGGGACGAGTATAGCGCACGCATGCTGCATGCTCTCAGGCGCACTGGCAAAAGGCGGACAACGCAAGAGTGCAGGTCAGGGATCCGCTTCCAGGCCAGGACCTCACGGCCGCGACTCCGCAGGCAAAAGCAGGCCCGGCAGGATCCTGCGGACGAGCCGAAAAACAGGGAACAGGGGCGTGCGGCACCAGTTGCGGACTTTTCCCGCCTTGTGTTGCGCGATATTGCCGCAGGTTCCCTTCACGCCTCACTCCCGGACACGGATCTGGAACTTGGCGAGCTTGTCCCAGCGGGTCTTACGGCCCTGGACGGATCGCGCCTCTTTGCCGGACACGGCTTCGGGACTCGCGTCTGGGTTGCGGAAAGGCTTCTTGTGCCGCATCTGTGGCTTGTTGGCGATGTGCACGGCAATCTCTCGGCCTTCGAGGCCATACTCGCCCATATCAACGCACAGGATCCGGACAGGCGCGACGGCATTGTCCTGCTTGGCGATCTTGTGGACCGGGGGCCGCACAGTGCTGCCTGCCTCTCGCTTCTCCTCGCCCTGGCCTGCGCGCGCCCAGGCCTTGTACTCCTTGTTCCGGGCAACCACGAGATGGGCCTTGCGCTTTGCAACGGCCACTTTCGCTCCTCTGTCCTGCCCTGCGACTTTGCCCAGTGGCTCGAACAGAAGCGAGACCTTGCTGACGTTCGCGCCCTTGGCAATGCCTGCCTGCACCTGGCAGCCACAGGTCCGCACCTGCTCTTTCTGCCCGGGGGCATCTGGGCCGCGCACGGGGGCTTTCCCTTCAGGGACCTTTGGCCAGGTCTCAAGAGCCTGCGAGACATGGACAGCGACAGATGCCGCAGCGACTGTGTCTGGGGGCGCTTTCGCCCGGATGTGGAACGCCGCCTGGTCAACCGCCACACGCTCTCTGCCGAATACGGCGCAGGCGATCTGACAGACTGGCACGAATTTCTTGCCAGGCAGATGCAGATCCCCGTGCACACCTTCATTCGCGGCCACGACCATGTGCCGCAGGGCATAGACCTGCAGCGCGTGCACGGGCGCTGCGCGGTGATCACCTGTACAGGCACAGGCCCGTGTGCAGGCTGTGTCAGGCTGGACGGCACAGGCATGGTGGAGCTGTTTCGCATCCACCATGAACGGGACGAGCGGGATGAGTAGGATGGAAGGGATGAGCAGGATGGACAGGGGCGAAGAATCCGACGCCCTGCTGCTGAAAGATCCTACTTCACTTTCAGCAGCCACTGCAGCGGACTGTCCGGCGTAGACTGTGGATCATCGTCCACCCTTGCCGCAGCCTCTCCCCACAGCCAGGCATCGACTACACTGCGCGGCACGCCCCAGCCGTTTCTGTACATGACTGCCAGATTGCGACGTGCCTCGGCACTGCCCTGCTCTGCCGCGGTTCTGAGCCAGCGCAGGGCCTCGGGGTAGTTTTCCGGGTCGCCGGAGGCTGCCAGAAAATGCCCCAGGGCGGCCTGGGCTTCCACGCAACCTGCCTGTGCCTCTTCGGTGTACAAAAGCCTGGCGCGCTTGGGATCGCCTGTTTCGAGCAGCGAGGCCAGGCGCAGGCGTGCGCGTCCGTCGCCTTCCCCTGCAGCCCTTTCGAGTGCAGCGATGGCCCTGGAGAGATCGTGTTCGGGATTGGAGCCTGCCAGTATGTAGCCAAGCACTGTCCAGGCCTCCACAAGGCCTGCATCCGCAGCCTTTTGCACCCAGGTCATGGCCCTGGACAGACTGATTCTTTCCGACCACCCGTTCAGAATGGCCATACCGTGCAAAAGCTGGCCCCTGGGATCGTTGCGCTGTGCTGCCAGGCGAAACCAGCGCCCTGCCGCGTCCGTATCCCTGGCTGTGGAGCGCCCGTGCAGCAGCATCAGGCCTAGGTTGACCTGGGCTGCCGCAGAGCCGTTTTCCGCTGCCCTGCGGTACCAGGAAAAGGCCTCGCCCTCGTCTCTGGAGACTCCGTAGCCCTTTTCGTACATGCGTCCCACCATGGCCTGGGCCAGAAGCTCACCGTTGCGGGCTTCCTCAAGCAGGCCCGGAAAGGCCTCCCCAAAGAGTCTGTCTGCACGAAACGAGGCAGGCAGGGCCAGATCCCTGCCTGCCTCGCAAAGCATCAAAGCCATGCCGTATCTGCCCCTGGGACTGCCAAGGGAGGCTGCCGCACTGTAGGAAAGCCAGGCCGCAAAGGCGTCCCTTGGCATGCCGAACCCGTTTCTGGCCATGAGGCCCTCAAGATAGGAGGCTCTTGCGCGATCCCTGCGCGTGGACTCGCGCGCGTCAAGAACACTCTGGCAGTGGCGTTGCGCAGTAGTGTAGTCGCCGCGTACAAAGGCTGCCTCTGCGTCCCTGTATCCGGCACGCACCGGATACGGCAGGCTCAGCAAAATCATCAGGCACATTACAAGGCACATGACGGAGGTGCTGGCCCCATGAGTGCTGGACCAGGGAGCAAACAGGCTATTCATCGGCGCAAATCTCCACCTCAAGGCGCAGGGGTTCCTTATGGACAAGGGATGCGGGCTGCTGTCTGGCAGCCCCAAGGGGCAGCCCGGAAAAGATTCCCGGGAAGGTCCACGCGCCAAGCAGGACGCAGAGCAAAAGTAGGCAAAACGCTGTCCCACGGCGCAGGCGCCGCACACTGCGCTGCCTGCGCTCAAGCACGGACGCAAGGGAAACAATGTGGGAAAAGGCCTTCCCCGGCTCACGCGCTGCCTGTTCTGCGGCAGCTGCCAGGGCCAGGGCATCCTTGCGTGTCAGCCTGTCTAGGCAGTCCCGCGCGGCAAGCTGTGCTGCAAGATGGCGCACGCCATTCACAAGGGCTTCGTCCGTGCCGAGCAAATGCAGGCGCAGGATCTGGCGCTGCATAAGGCCTGCGAGATTGCCCCTGGCCTTGATCGTGTCCGGAAAGACATCAAGGTACAGCCCCAGTGTCGCAGCCTGGGAGGGCAGGCCTGCAGACAAAAGCTTGCCAAAGCGCCTGGAGAAGCTCATTTCGCGCATGATGCGCAGTACAATGCCCCTGAGGCCCAGCGCAACAAGCATGACGCAAAGTATGGCAGCACCTGCCAGGCCGGCAATGGACAGGCACGAGGCAATCCAGGGCGAGGTGCCGCAAGCGGACAGTGTTTCCATCATAGTACCGGTGTCTCCGCGGATTTGGAAATGCTTCGCGCAAGCTGCATGAGCGTCTGGCGAAAGGCCTCGGGCCTTGAAGTAAAGAGGGCCAGAGCCTTTTGCGGACCATAGTCATCCCCGAGATCGTAGGGCACAGGGTGGTACTCGGACTTGTCCGTCTGCGCCAGCATGTCGTAGCAGGGCATGTCCGGGGCAAACACGGAGAGCACGATGCGCTCGGACATGAGCAGGTTTGCCACGTCCTGCACTGTGCCGCCCCGCGCCTCCGGCAGGCTCATGACCTGCCTGTAGGGCGCATCCGTGAACACCACCACAATGCGTACTGCGTCCGCGCGACTGCGCCACAGCTGCGCATCCTCTTCGCCTGACCTGCTTGCCGCACAGCTTGCCACCTTGTACAGTGCATCGAGCAGGGATTCTTCTTCATCGCCCCCGCCCCTTGCCTCCAGGGCCGCAAGCTGTTTTTGCAGCAGGCTTGTGCTGCGCACAAAGGGAAAGACCTCGAGGGGCGGCGCGTCGTCGTAGTTGTAGTCGCGGTAGCCCACAACGCGTGCACGCCAGTCGCGCACAGGGGCAGGCCCGTCCCTTTCCGACAGCGTGCCGAGAAAGGCCGCTATATTGTTCTTGAGCGCGTCGATGCAGGGCTGCATGCTCCCTGTCACGTCCAGTAGGAAGACAATGTCCGCCACTCCACCGGATCCACCCTGCGCCACGGGAGCATCACTGAGCCTGGGCTCGGCAGGCGCCCTGTGGGACGCCGAGGATGCGACAGGACCAGGCTCGAAAGAGGGCGCAGTGTCACAAGCCTGTTCCTTGCCTGCCCTTTCCTGGTCTCCCTTCTCGGCATGTCTGTTCAAGAGATCGGAAAGCTTCATGACCTGTTCCCGGAGTCGTCCGACTCACCTGGATCGCTCAAGCCGTCCCGACCAGCCATGGAGCTACCCAGTCCCGTGTCAGCCTGTTCTGCTGCCACAATCTGCAGCCGCTGCAGTTCCGGGAGAGTGTGCATGGCAAATTCCTCGTACTGGCGCAGCACCATCTGTTCGAGGCGCACTGCCTCCTCTTCGTTGCCTGCGGCACGCTGCGGATCAATGGCCTGCAGGGCATGATCAAGTGGCGAACAACCGCTTGCAATGGCCAAAAGGAAGAGCGCGCAGACAGGGTTGAGCAGGACGCAGCCGCCCAGGGGCGACACCAGGGTCGCCATGGCATTGTCTGTCACTGCCCGTCTGGCAAGGTGCATGTTGCAGGCAGCCACTGCCGCCCTGTCCGGAGCCTGCGGGGCTGTGACCAAATCGCCCATGGCAAGGCGCAGGGCGCAGACGCCGTCAACCTGCTCATGGCTCATGCCAAGCTCTGCTGCCAGCTGGCCTGCAGTGCAGGCTCCCTGGCTTAGTATGCTGTCCAGTACCCGGCTGTGTGCGCTCATGTCGAGCCTGATCTCTCCGCGTGCGGATCTGCAGACCTCGGCATAGTCGCCCTCGTGCATGTCCGCGGAAAAAGGGGTTTGCTGCAGCACATCGTTCGCGTCTGCCAGGGGATTGTGGCCGCGAACAAAGATGTCGCGCCGCAAGAACGTGCCTGTCAGGCAGTCGCGCAGCGTTTCCTGCAGGGACAATACACCCACTTCCTCAAGCAGCTGCCCGGTTTCCTGCGCAAGGCCAGTCTGCGCAAGGCGCGAGGTCAAATCGAGGCTGCCCCGAAAGATCAGGCCCCGGCGCGCCAGGGCATCGCCAAGTTCGCAAAACCAGACAGGCTCGTAGTATGGTGCAAGGTAGCGGTGCAGCAGAATGCGCCTGTCCATGTCCAGCAGCATGCGGCAGGCAGCGGCTACCGGCTGGCCCTGGGCAAAGAGCCCGCGACCTTCTCCAAGCAGGCGTTCCATAATGTCCAGTACCCTGCCCAGGCGCTGCTCCTCGCTGCCTGCCACAGCGTTCCAGCACGAGCGCAGCACACCTACAAGGGTCTGGAAGGGAGCTGCCATGGGAAGGGCCTCGTAGGCCAGCACCAGGGCGCCACCGCACTTGAGCTTGCGGGCTGCCATTTCGGCCACAAGCTCCCGCTCCTGCTGCGACAGTGTGCAGTACCCTGCCCGCACGACCATGCAGTCGAAGGCAGGGGTCGCTGCCTCGAGAAAGCGCTCGAGATCCAGGGGAGCCACTGTCATGTTGGCCCTTTGCGTGGCGCTCATGAGCCTTCCTGCCTGCAGGGCCGCTGTGGGATTGGCCTCCACGGCCCAGAAGGACGCCTCGGGATACAGACAGGCCAGTGCTGCCACGTGGGCTCCGGCGCCTGCACCAATGTCGCAGTATGCGTATCCCGGCCCCGGAGGCGGCAGGGCTGCGCCAAAGCGCGCCGCGCAGTAGCGGATGGAGGTCGGAGACCAGGCCGGATCGAAATCGTCCGGGCATGGCGTCCAGGTCATGGGAAAGACGTTCAGGGGTTGCACGCTCTTCTCCTTGTGCTTTGAGTCCTTTCATTGTGTCCGGGAATTGACCTGCACGCGCACTCACATGCTGTCTGCAGGATTCTGCCATTCCGCACAAGTACATGCGCTGTGAAAGACAAGGCCCCTGGCCTCTGGGGCAAGCGGGCCGTCCGGGCCAAGGTGCCACATGGGAATGGTGGCCACTGCTTGCCTGCTGGCATGCCCGGAAAAGAGCCAGGTGTTCCAGCCAAGGCAGGCCCAGTCCCTGTTGCCAGGGCAGGTCGTTCTCACCTCGTCCTGCTTAAGGACAGCGTGCAGCTCGTATTCCAGAGGATCCGTCAGGTACAGCCGAACAAGTTGTCTCAGCTCTTCGTAGAGCCGGGTGAGCGGATGCAGCGCGTGAAAACGTGCAGCGTCGAGCCTGCACAGGCGAATGACGATCTTTCCCGAGCGATCGGCAACAGTCGAGCCAAGCACAGCGTTTTCGCCAAGCCTGTGGTTGAGCCTGGCCAAAAAGGTGCGCTGATCCCTTGGGATCTCGACCTCGCGGCGCACGCACTGCTCCACCTCCACGCTGGGCACGCAGGCAAAGTCCGACACAATGCTCTCGAGTCCAGAGGCCGAGCGCGGGTGCTGGCTGAACAGGCCCATATAGCGCAGGGCCTTTCTGTGCACACTGAGCCCCTCGCGCAGCAGGGGGTGCCCAAGACCGAGAAAGCTGTAGAGCTCCTCCAGGTAGACGTCATCGCGCTCTACCTCAACCTTGAGCATGAGGCGGTACTTGGTCCAGCCGCGGTAGAGCAGGCTGAAAAAGGGATTGCCGACAATGTCGAGAAAGTCTCTGACAACGCTGCCGTCCTCGCCTGCCTCTTCAAAAAGGTCCTCGGTGTAGTAGGTCGGCAGCGGCGATCCTGTGCCGTACAGCCCGAGGAACGTAGTCACAAGCTGGAAGGTCTCTGGGGCACCGGCAACGGGTCCGTCTGGCGGCAGGACCTCGCAGCCCACGAGATCCGAGGCCGGGAAGGCCAGGGAGAGATCTGCGCGCACGCGCAGGGATCTTTCCAGAAAGTCCTCCGTATCCTGACCGTGCCTGGCTCTGGCGTAGGCCGAAAGCAGCTGTACTGCCTGGAAGAAGGAAAACTTCTGCGGGGCGCGGACAAGCTCCGCGATTACAGGAGAGAGCGGCTGCCCAGACGTGGAGGCCATGTCAGTGTTTCCCTGCTGTCCCGTTCTTCCATGCAGAGGCGGGTGTAGCTGTTGATCCCGGAATAGGAGGCAAAGAAGCGGTCAAGTACGGATCCGAACAGGAGCATGTCCCCCTTGCAGGGAAAGCCTGCGGGATCCACGCGCAGGCTGATGGCGCTGCCCCGCATCATGACGCCGTGGACAAGCCTGTTCTCGTTGCGCATGCTCAGATCCTCTATGGACTCTATGCGCTTGAGCCTGGCCCTGTAGCCACCCTGATCGCGCATGGTGTTGCGAACATAGAGACCCAGAAGAGCCTGCAGGCTGCGCCGATCCCCAAGGGTAAAGTAGTTTACGTACATGTGCGAGACAAGGTGCCAGAGCGCGTTGCCGTCGACCTGGGGACGATAATAGGGTGTTGGCACGGTAATGTTCTCGAAATCCGCCAGCACAGGCGAGTTGGCTGTGGCAAGACGCACATCCCCTGCCTTCAGGGATTCGGGCACTGTCCCGTTGGTGCAGAGCAGATCCACGGACAGGGTTTCCGGCCTGAAGGCCTTCTCGAAATTCTTTTCGCCAGGGCGGGCAAAGGAGATGTACCAGTCGAGCCTGCCGCCTGCGGCATCGGAGCGGAAAATCTGTGTGTAGCCTGGTGTCGTGTCATCGAGATTGGCAAAGATCTCGAAGGGACGGTAGCTGCGTTCTGCGCTGCCGCCCTGCGCAAGGCCGGTCACCCCGACAATGGAGTGTATTTCGTAGGCATGGCCGGCATTGTCCGCAGGCACGATTCTGTACTCCGGCTGGGTGAAGTCGACGTGTACGGGCTCAGCGCCGTGGGCAAAGAGGTTGATGGCCGGCACCACGTGCAGGGAAACGTGTTCCCTGCGGAAGGGCACAGTGTCCCGGAAGGAGGCCCTGTCCACGTAGATGTCCATGTCGAAGCCCTTGCCCGAGGCACCGGACAGGAAGGGGGCGAGGCCTGCGACATCGAGGAAGAGGTACTTTTCGGGAAAGACAAAGAATTCCTGCAGCAGACGAAAGCCCGCAAAGGATCTGCGCGAATAGGGCAGTATGGCCTCGTCGTCGCCAAAGCCTGCAGGGCAGATGGCGTTTCCGGGCAGGCGCAGGCTGCGTTGCGAGCCGTGCTCTGTGAGGACAACCTGCTGCACGTGTCCTGTCAGCATGCGGTAGCGTTCGCAGGCAGGAGCGTATTCTCCGGACAGAAACAGCCGTATCCTGTCCGTGTCCCAGGAGTTCATGGGCACGCCCTGGGTCGCGAAGCGCAGGCGCAGGACTGTTTCCCTGTCCTCGCGCCAGCTGCAGTCGGCCAGGGTCAGGGGCAGGAGCGACATGTCGGACGTTGTGGAAAAGACACAGGAAATGTCCCCTACGGGAACCGAGGCAAAGCGCGTGCCCTTTGGGATCACAAGGGGCTCCATGAGACCAGGTCTCGGCGCAAGGCGCATGGCTGTCACGCTCGGCAGGGGCTTGAGATAGTGGGGAAAGAGGATCTGCGTCAGAGTATGGATGATTTCCGGCAGCTGATCGTCGATCTTCTCGGCGACCATGGCAGCAAGAAAGGCCGTTCCCTCTAGAATGCGCTCGACATCCGGGTCCGCACTTTCCGTGAGCAGCAGGGGGGCAATGGCAGGATGACGCCTGCCGAATTCCCTGGAAATGTCCCGCAGATGCTCGAGTTCGCGCTGAAAACGTTCCGGTTTCATAGGGTTAGGACATTTCCTGTCTGGCGATGCGCACCTCGCCATTGCAGAGAATGTACGTCTTCATGTTCACGGGCAGCGCACCGTCCTCCATGGACACCACGCCCACAATGTCGAAAGCAAGCTCCAGCTCGTCCGGCAACACCTGATGCGGCTGTATGCGCAGCTGCTGTATACGGGGTTCGTAGCGGCGCACGAGCTTTTCCATGGAGCGGCGCAGCACTCCTATGGTCTCTTCGCTGAAGCTTGCGCCAAAGTTGGTGTAGTCCGGCAATCCGAAGTCCGGGTCGAGCAGGACAGTTCCCTTGCGGGTGTTGAGAATCTTGCCGAGATTCCAGATGATGGAATTGAGCACTGCATCCGAATTCTGTCTGCCTCTCCTGCCGGGATCGGCCTCCAGGGCCCGAAGACGTTCGAAAAAGCGCATTTCTGACATGGCGGCTCTCCACGAAATACGGGGAAAGGGGCCCGCCGGCCGTAGCCGACGGACCCGCAGGAACAAGTTGCGGATGTGCGAAGGGAATGCGGACTAGGCGTTCCAGGAATCAGTGAATTCTACGTTGCCGTCCGTGTAGTTCCAGGTGATCTTGGAATAGGTGAAGCACACCTCTTCCATGTCGTGGTAGGGCTTGTTCTCGGGCAGGAAGGTGGTGGGGGTGTACTCGTTCATGGACACGATGATGGCGTCCTCAAGCTTGACTGTGAAATACTTTTCTTCCTCGCCTGTGGGCTTGATGCGGTAGAATTCGATGTCAACCGTGCACTGCTCGCCCCTGCAGGTGCACTGGAACAGACGGGGAGAAGCCTTGTCCTTGTGCTTCACAATGACAAAGGGATGGTGAATGCGCTGCCCTGTGGGGAGACCGGTGTGAGTATCCTTGGGGATTTCTACCCGATGGTTCATGCTGTACACCAGGATGGAATCCTTCTTGTCGCCGGCCTGATTGCAATCTCCCTTGATGACACCCTGAGTTTTGCCAGTTACCTTCATGTAGCTAGTAAGAGCCATGATGAATCTCCATAAAAAAGTAGATACGCGACGAACAACACTCTCTTCTGTCACCTGTATGTCAAGTCACGACAATGCCTTGTTTTGTTAAATATATTGTATCTGTTATAAATGATGCATTCATATGCTACTTGCACTGTACTGCTTATCTAATAAATATCATGTAATATTTACAGTTTTATGTAATGACAGGCATATACCATGACATACACTGGCGACCAAAGAGAGATTACAGGGAAAATATAGAGAAATTTTTTGGGGTATACATGACAAAAAGCCATGATTTATGTGACATTATATGAATATTGCAAGCAGATGTCTGGATCGAATCCGGGGAGATGCCACGGCGTACTGCCTGCAGTGCCGGCTAGGCCTTGTCGAGCTTGCCGACCAGGGACAGGGTGAAGGCAGCGCCCATGTACTTGAAGTGCGGACGGGCCTTCAGGGTCACGCTGTAGAAGCCCGGTTCGCCTGCCACGTCGTGCACCTCGATCTGTGCGTAGCGCAGGGGACGACGGCTGCGCACTTCCGGAGCCGGAGAGTCCATTTCCGTCACGTACTGGCTCAGCCACCTGTTCAGCTCGCTCTCCAGGGTCTGGCGCTCCTTCCAGGTACCGATGTGCTCGCGCTGTATGACCTTGATGTAGTGTGCAAGGCGGTTCATGATGAACATGTAGGGCAGCTGGGTGGAAAGACGGTAGTTGAGTTCCGCTTCCCTGCCCTCTTTGGACAGGCCAAAGGTCTTCGGCTTCTGGCAGGAATTGGCCGAGAAGAAGGCTGCATTGTCGCTGCCCTTGCGCATGGTCAGGGCAATGAAACCCTGTTCTGCCAGCTCGAATTCGCGGCGTTCGGAAATGAGCACCTGGGTAGGAATCTTGTTCTGTACCTCGCCCATGGCCTCGTAGGTGTACAGAGGCAGATCCTCCACTGTGCCGCCGCCCTGGGGACCAATGATGTTTGCGCACCAGCGGTACCTGGCAAAGCTTTCGGTCAGGCGCGAGGCAAAGGCAAAGGCCGCGCTGCCCCAGCAGAAATCGTTGTCCTCCATGGTCGCTTCCCTGAAGTTGAAGGTGCGGGCCCTGCAGCTGTCGCTGCCATAGGGGCTGCGCAGAAGGAAGCGGGGCAGCACAAGGCCGACATAGCGGGAGTCCTCGGACTCGCGAAAGGCCTGCCACTTTGTGTACTGCATGCCTTCGAAGATAGACTGGAGATCTCGCAGGTTTGCAAGACCGCCCCAGTTTTCCAGGCCGAACATGGAGGGCGCCACACCGGCAATGACCGGAGCGTGGGACATGGCTGCCACGCCGGCAAGATCCCTGAGCAGGGCCACGTCTGCGGAAGAGTGATCGAATTCGTAGTTGGCGATGATGGCACCGTAGGGTTTGCCGCCAAACTGGCCGTATTCGGCTGTGTAGACCTGCTTGTAGAGGCCGGACTTGACGAGTTCCGGAGAATCCTCGAAGTCGTAGCTGAGCTCGTCCTTGCTGACGCTCAAAAGCTCGATGCGGTTGTTTTCCCGAAAGTCCGTGTGGTCTACCAGATACTTGAGGGAACGCCAGGCGGACTCGAGCCTCCTGAACTTCTCGTTGTGCATGATGGCGTTGACCTGGGCGCTGAGCTTCCTGTCGATCTCGGCAATCATGTCGTCGACCAGGACGCCGGACACCTTTGCCTTTTCCCGTTCCGGACGCAACAGTTCCCCGATAAAGGCCTGCACCCCGTAACGCGTGGAGGAGAAGCCCTCATCCGAAGGCTTCAGCCTTGTGGCCTCCATGATTTCGTCTATGAGATCCAGTGTCTCGCTGTGTGCTGCTCCCTGTTCGTCGCTCAGCATCAGCAGTTGTTCCGTAGCCATCTTCTACTCCTCGTCAAGGCCGAGATCGGCCAGCAAACGCGCACGCAATGCCTCGTCCTGCACTATCCTCTGCAGCTTCTTCCTGAACTCCGGAATGTTGCTCAGAGGGCTCTTCAGGGCCTTGAGAGCCGCGCGCAGCTCCATGAGCTGCCTGAGCTCCGGGACGCTGTCCACAATGACGTCCGGACTGAAGTCGTTCATGTTCTCGAACTTCAGGCTGACTGCCAGCTCACCGCTGTCCGGAGAGTCCTGCAGCCTGTTGGGAACCATCATCTCAAGCGTGATGCCCTGTCCCTGCATGACTTCGTCGAAATTGTCCTTGGCCACATTGATGGGCTTGCGCTCTTCCACCGGAACGCTGTCCGCGCGCAACGTGAAATCGCCGATGACAAGTGTCTTGAGAGGAAGCTCAACATCCTCCTGCACGTCGCCTATGGCAGGACGGTAGACAATATTGATGCGTTCCTTGGGAGCAATGGAAGTTTCCTTTGACATTGATACTTCTCATAAGGGTTAGAGGTTGCAAGAAAGACATCGGCGCCTTTAGACATGCGCTGGATGTGACTTACGACATGGATTGTTCCACAAGGGAGAGCGCTTTTGCAGGACGCAGGCGGATCATGTGTCCGAGGGCCTCGCTGCGCATGTCGCCCGCACCGCCACGTGCGAGGATCTCCCAGGCTTCCCAGGCAAGGGAGGATTCCCATGTGTCAAGATCGTGGCCAAGCAGGCTGGAGCGCAGCTGCCCGGCCACGACTGCAAAAATGTCCTTTCTTCCCTTCTGTGCAGCCCTGCGGGCTGCGTCGAGCATAAGACAGAAATCCGCCCTCCCCTGGCCTGCGAGCCTTTCGTGCGCATCTGTGCCCTCCGGGACACCCGTCGTGCCTTCTGGAAGCTGTTCGGATCCTGCGGCAGGGCCTGCCGTTTTTTTTTCTGCTGCAAGGTGCGCAGGCAGATCGTCCCGGCTGTCGGACACTGCATGCGTTCTTTCCGACACAGGCTCGGGCGCTGGCTTTGGGGAAACGCCCAGGCGCTGTCGAAGCCAGGCTGAGGAAAGCTCTCCGGCCATGGGGGAGCCATCGGCGAAGCGTGCTGACAGGAGTGTCGGGTACAGACGCACAAGATGTTCCGTTTCCCCTGCCATGCGCTGCGCACTCTGCGTTTCTCCCATGGCCTCGAGCACACGGACCAGGGCATGGGCTGCGTCAAGCCAGAAACGGTTTTCGCGCAGAGCCCTTTCGGCCCTGAGCGCTGCAGCTGCATCCGCACGCGGGGATTCCTGCAGCTGGTGGATGCCCTCGCGCTGCGCAATTTCCGGGGCTGGCATGTTGGTTATTCCCTCCTCGTCTGCCTGCGGTGCCCTGGCAATGGCAAGCCAGAGGCTCTGGCACAGGGCAGCGCAGCGCAGCGGATGCCATGTGCCCTCGCCTGCAAAGCGTTCTGCGGCAAGGGCCAGCTGCTCCAGGGCCCTGTCCAGAAGAACCGTTGCGGAAACGTTCCCGTCCGCATCCTGCTCATCCTGCTCACCCTGCCCTCTTTGCGCCCGCACTGTTCCTGGCGCAGGCAAAGAGCCCAGGGTCCCTGTCCGGGTCTGGGCCCAAGAGGTCTGCGGAGTGTCCGGAGGGACCCGGGTGAGGGGTGCGGCCAAGGCCGCAGGCTTGTTGTCCTGCTGTTTCCTGTCTTCCCCTTCTTTCCCGGCAAGGGCATTCTGCGCCTCCTGTTCCTCAAGGTATTTTTGCAGGACCGGCAGGGGCGGCGCATTTCTCTCCTCGGCTCCGCGCAACTGTTCCGCAAAGCGCTGCAGATCGCGCAAAATTGGAGCCCGCTCACCCAGACGTTCATCCAGGGCTTCCTGCAGATCGCGCACCATGTTCCCGAAAAGTTTGGCAAGGTCCGCATGGGGCGTTTCGTCCACGTACTGGCGCACAAAGTCTCCTGCCTGCTCATGCCACCAGACAAGAGCGTTGACCCTGCCCCGCATGCGCTGCACAGGCGGCTGCATGCTCTCCCACTGCAGGCACACCATGTCGCGTACTATCCCTGTACCCTCTACCAGACCTGCAAGGCCCTGCGTGCGCATGAGCGCCACTGCCAGATAGACAGCTGCCTGCAAGTGCTTGCAGCAGGTACGCAGCACCGTGTCCGCAAGTGTGGCCATGTTCTCCCAGTTTGTGCCCCTGCCAGAGGCGGACACCTTGCCGAGATGGCTTGCGCAGTCCATGAGCTCCTGAAACTCGTGGCTGTCTTCCGGATGGATCGGGTGTTCTATGGCTGCACGCCCTGCATCGGAAAGATTCATCGCCTGTTCTTCCCCCCGAAACCGAAAAAGGATCCCAAAAGCCCTGCCATGCGCAGGATTGGGCTGGACGGTCGTGGTGGCAGGGGCACAAGCGGCTGGGCAGGCTGGATCGTGTCCTGGCTCTCGCTGGGCAGCCCGGGCATGACGGGAATCTGCAGCCTGCGGGCAAAGGCCACAAGGTCGGCAAAAAGCCCGGGAGCGTCCAGATGCGTGCCGAGAAAAGCCTGCAGGGTCAGGGCATCGTCCTCAAGCCTTGCGCCCATGCCGCTTTCCGGGGCCCTGTCCAGCGTGCAGGTTGCCACAAAGAGTCGTGTCTCGTCCTCCCACAGGCTGTAGGCATTGAAACGCGCTCGCTCGCGCTCTGGGACAGGATACATGCTCTCCCAGTACAGGCAGGTCAGCTCGCGCAGCATCGTGCTTGCGCAGCACAGCCCCTCGAGGCCGAAGATACGCATGAGCGCTATGGCGAGATAGACTCCGGCGTACAGGTGCTTGCCCTGGGAGCAGAGAATTTCCCTGCAGACTATGGCAACGTGATCCCATTGCGGGGCAAGTCCCTTGCCCCTGCGGCGGATCTGGTCCTGCAGATAGAGGTATTCCAGTCCGGACGAGGGATCTCTGCCTGCCGGATTTTCGCAGCCGAAGACCGGGACTCTTCCGGCATCCGTGAACGAAGAGGGTGCGTCCATATCAGTTCCCGCTGGTTATCCGCTGGGGAAGCGTCATTTTCTTCACCTCGATGAAGTTGATGACAGGTCTTGCGCCGGACATCTTCATGCCTGTGGACAGACTGGTTATGCCGAGATCGCGCAGCTCTTCCTCATAGGCAGGGAAGTCGTCCGCCCTGAAGGTCACCCTGCCCGAACGAAACATGCGCAAGAGTTCCGGGAAGGCCCCTGGGCCGTGAAATTCCTTGCGCAGCGTCACAGTGCGCAGATGGATGTCCAGACGGGCCTCGTTGCACTCGTCGAAACTCCAGGTAAAGTTGCGAGAGACACGGTTGTTGTAGTTTTCCAGGGTCTGGACCGGCCTGTCCTGGCACATGAGCGAGACAGTGGTCAGGAAGGGGATGTCCCTGGCCTCGCGATTGACTGTGGTGGGTTCGGCCAAAAGGCGCACGCGATGCTGCCTTCCTGTGGCAAGCGGCTGCCTTGCCGGACATGTCAGACTGCCCAGGAAGGTCGATGCCAGGGGCAAATCCGTGCCAAGAAAGGAGGCCGCCGTGTAGCGTTTGCCGCGCTTGATCACAAAGGGTTGTCCGGATCCCTTCAGGAAGGCCGGAATGGCCCCGTCTGCGGCATCGCACAGGGCGTGGTACTGCTTTTCCACAGGCGTTTCCTCTGCCACTGTGTACACGTCCGCCACCCAGATGCGCTGCAGTTCCTCCAGGGACTGGCGCAAAAGCAGGGAATGGAAGAACAGGTAGGGACCGCCGACCAGGCGCTGCAGGATTTCGGGTGTACCTCTGGTACCGCAGACTGTGCGCACAAAGGCATCGAGCGAACGCTTGGCATTGTGAATCTGGAAGCTCACGCCCGAGGCCACGTCCGGACCGCGCAGGACCTTGGACACAAACTGAAAGGATGTGGCCGGTGAGGATATGGCCGGAAGGAGTGCATTGACTGCCTTCTGATACTCCTCGAGCTGGCGTGTGACCTGGGCCAGTTGCATGGCCTGCTCGCGCTGTGCCGGATCCATGCTTGCCGAAAGCTTGTCCACTGTGTGGGACGTGTCTGAGAGGACCTTTCCGATGGATGCGGGCGTTTTCTTGAGGCGTATTTCACGCAGGACCATGTTGAAGGTCTGTACAGTGCCGTACCAGGGTGGCGTGTCCGTGACGAGCGCCATTGGACGCAGCTCTTCGTTCATGCGCTCGAGCAGGGCAAAATAGGGATTGGCGTAGCCGGACATCTGCCCGGAAACCAGGCGCATTTCCTCTGTTGGTGCCACGATTTCCTGGCCTGTGGGCGCAGACAGGGCAAAATTGTACCAGCTTGCGAAGTACTGGTCCGCGTAGCTCTCCCAGAAGGCCTTCTCGGCCATGCGAAAGCTCTCCTTGTCCCTGGAGGAATCGCGTATCTTGTCGAGGAAGTCCGCAATGGCCTCTCGCCCGCGCACCGTGTAGGCAGCCGGCACAAGGGTGTCCTTGCGCAGGATGAACTGGCTGTTGCCCCAGAACTCGCTCATGGTGACCGGCCGTAGCAGGGGATGTTCGTTGGCCCAGCCCACAAGCCAGTCCAGCCTGCCGCCACGGAAGCTCACAAGGTCGGCAAGGGCGTTTTGCCAGGTTCGCAGCTGTTCCTCGAAGTTCTGGCTGCCCGAGTTCCAGGCAAGATTGCGCAGGTAGAGGCTTGTGTATACCGGGCCACTCTTGGCTGGCAGACCGAGGCCCTGGCGGAAGAGCGCAGGCCGCATGGGTGCGGGAACCCGCTCCATGTCCTCGAGCGAGGCACCGTCTATACCCTTTTGCAGGACATTCATGCGCCAGACGAGATGCTCGATGTAGATGGGTATGACTGCCTCGGGAGTAGAGGCATTGACCGCGTTGATGTTGCGCAGCAGGGTCAGGTCCGAGGGGTGCTGCACCGTACCTGCAAACAGATGCCCGTAGTACTCCTTGATGCGCTGTTCGCCCTCTATGCTCTGGGTCAGTCCAAGACGGGGAATGCGCCAGTTCCTGTTTACCATTTCCATGTTCAGGATGCCCCTGGAAATCTGATCCAGGGGAAGCAGGCGGTTTTCCACCGAACCCGAGGTCGCCTTCGCTACTGCGGCAAAGGGCGCAAACTGGTCGGAGAGAATGTTCAGGGCCTTTCTGTTTTCCACAAAGGAGAGGGTGAGAAGGCAGGAAACCCCAAGGCAGACCAGCATCCAGGCGCCCCAGCCAAGCAGACCGGAAACTGTACGCCAGTGCAGCATTTCCCTGACAGGTGTGAAGAGGTATCTGTCACGGGGGATGATCTTGGAGAAGATATCGTGCAGGAAGGCGCCCCTGTTTGTGGCCATGGGGTTGTTGGCAAACTTCTCGTCGTTGGCCTTGGCGCTGGAAAAGAACAGTCCCCTGAAGAAGGGCGTTTCCAGATAGGGATTGGCGCTGAAGAGAATGGAGGAGAATCGCTGTAGCGGCCCCTGGAATCTGGCAAGATGTCCGGGCAGGGACAGAAGGGAAAGATCGAAATCCGGCTTGGCGTTGGCTGCCATGATGCGGAAATCGTTCATGATCCCGACAAAATGATCCAGACAGTCGTGGGCAAATCTGTCGCCGGGCAGCTCTTCGCAGTTGAGCGACCCCATGACCTGCCCTCGCGCGGACATGTCGATCTGATCCGTGAAGGCATTGAAGCCCGGCACAAGATCCATCTTGGTCACAAGCACGTAGATGGGAAATCTTGCGCCGACCACACGCATGAGTTCGTTGATGCGTCTGCGCAGCAGCCGCGCATAGTCGTCGAGTTGCTCCGCGTCACCACCAAGTCGTTCCGCCGATACTGCCACCACCAGGGCATTGAGCGGCTCACGCTGGCGATGCTTGGCCAGCAGTGTCAGAAAGGTCTCCCATTCGCGGCGCACGGATGTATCCTCGCCGCAGTCCGCCTCCGAGAAGCGCCCTGCCATGTCGAGGATCACTTCGGAGTTGGAAAACCACCAGTCGCAGCTCGATGTGGGACTGCCTATGGAGTTGAACTGCGTCTGTATGGCCAGAAGGTTGGCACGGCGCAGGGCCATTGTCTTGCCGGAATTGCTTTCGCCAAGCACCATGCACCAGGGCAGCACGTAGAGAGGATTGCCCTTTTTGCTCATTTCGGATGTTTTCAGAACATCCACCGCAGCAAGAAAGCGCTTCTCCATGTCCTTGTAGTTTTGCTGCTCTTCCTCTTCCTGGGGCAGACGCGAGAGATCCTGCCGCACCACACGCTCTACAAAGCGGCGCTCCCTGTGCCGGAAATACCATCTGTGCAGGAGCGCTGCCAGCACGCACAGGCCGACAATACCTCCATAGACAGACGCAACAAACCACAGGGGCCAGTGCAGCCACAGACCAAGGTAGTAGAGACCGACAGCCAGGAGCAGCAATAACAGGAGGATGAGCAGGAACCGAAACAGCTTGGAGCGGAACATCAGAATCCTCGTTGCGGAAAACTACATAAAGACGGTATTCACAAAACGGTCAAGAGACATGTCAAGAATAATGTTGTAGGAGAGGTAGAGCACGCCGACAGTCAGCACAGGCACTGCAAACAGAGCCAGGGTGACAAGATGCGAACGCGCCCAGGGCAACTTGCGCGGTTGTGTGGGCGTGTGCACGGCATAGGCTTCCGGAGCCAGGGGAGCCTTGCCGACCATGTCGCAATCGACCTCCGGCGAGAGCCATTTCGCATTCGGCAGGGCATTGCGTATGGCCTGCTGGCGCAGGGCGTTGAGACGCACGCGCTGACGATCGTTGAAGTAGCGCCCCCGAAAGCCGAGCTGCAGGCACAGGGCGTACACTTCGAGCACTGCGGGCCTGTCGTTGGTCATGATGCCCTCGTGATCCCTGGGAGCATTTTCCGGCAGGGGATCGGACAGCAGCAGGATGTCCTTATCGTCCGTTCCGATGGTCGCGCGATTCAGATGCTGGAGACGGACAAAGAATTCCTCGCCGGCATTGATGGTGTTGTAGTAAATCTTTTGCAGGGGAGCCTGCAGCCAGCGCTTGCGTCCATCCCAGGAAGTGGCGAGTATGGTCTCGTCCACAAAGGCGCACACGGCAAATCTGGCCTGGTCGAAGTCTACTGCAGAAAAGCGCTGCCGCTTGGCAAGGTTTTCGGCCTGCACAAGCAGCTGCTCAACGCTGTCGCGCATGGTTTCGAAATCCGGCGCATCGCCGGGTGAACGCATGGTGCTGACAGTGAAGGCCACAAGCTCCGTAAAGGCGTCGACAAGGCGGCTGCCTGGCTGTCTTGGCATGGATGTTTCCCCCATCTAGTCGGAACGTACGACTGCCAGAAAAACGTCCACGTTTTCCGGCCTGGATTCCCAGAAAAGGCAGATCTCGCGGCTTTCCTCGACCTCGAGCCAGTAGGGACTCTGCCTGTCCACAAGAAAGTAGTAGCTGCCGGCCCTCTTCGGCAGTCCGGACGGCGGCATGTGGTGATGGGTCAGACCTATGCCCGGAATGGCGCGCACCAGAATGTCCGACATCTTGAAGGGAGCGCACAGCTTGGCCGAACGCAGCACTTCCTCCACAAGCTTCTCTCCGTCTTCTTCCGGATCCGCCTGCACGATGAGCCAGTACTGGTTGCAGGGTCTGAAGATCCTCTCTGGCAGCTCGGCATGAAGCAGCAGATCCCTGGGCTCGAGACGCACAAGGAACTCTATGCTTGTACCGAGCTTGGCTATGAGCTGCTGTATGAGGTCCCTGGCATTGAGAAAGCAGGGGTAGAGATCGCGGTGGTTGTAGGGCAGAAGAACCCTGCGTCCGTCAGCTGTTTCCCCTGTCGGGGCAAGATCCCTGGAAAAGACGGAAAGTTCGCCTATGAACTGGCGCAGAACGCCGTATGCCTCCCAGGGCGACACATCATCCGTCTCGGCAAGGTGCATGAGGATCTGGACGTATCTGTTGATGGTCTGCAGGGCGAGCAGAAAAATGATGTAGGCCGGATCGAAATCCTTGGTCCGCTGCTCGCCGTGCAGCTTGTATTCCTGCAGCTGGGTGGCACGAAAGATGACAATGTCGCGGATGTCGCGCACAAGACCGCAGATTGCAGAGCCTGCCCCAAGGCGCACGAGCGGGGGCACAAAGGTTTCCACGAGATGGAGCTGCTCGCCCTTGCGCACGAGACGGGCAATTTCCAGTGTCGTGTACCCGGACATCTGGACTGCATCCTGTTCGAGAAAAATCTTCATGACAGGACGCATGCGGTGCACGTTGCCCATGGGCGCCCGCGGCATCAGCAGATCGACCTGGGGTTCGGGATCCTGATGTGCCATGTAGCGCGTCTGCACGGAATCACAGGGCGCGTTTTCCGGCACAATGGTGACATTGCCGCCATGCTCGTCCCACAGTCGAACTCCCACGTAGACGGAAGTAGGCTGTTCGGCGCTTAGGGCGTTTCTGTCTATCAGTCTCGGTGCGCATTCCGCACAGTCCGGATAGTCGATGCGGGTGCCGTCCGGAAGGATTGCCTTGCAGCGTGCAAGGACAAGCTGTGATGACAGCAAGGCATCCGTGTTGATCTCCAGCTGCAGGATGCCCCAGGCATGGGGCCTTGAGGCAGCGAGCGTCTCACCCAGACGAACTTCATTCTGACGCTGCCAGACCTGAAAGTGCTGCGGCTGCAAAAAGAGTCCCTGGAACCAGAAAATGGGACGAAGATCTTCCATACTACTTTTCCTGTGCCGGCAGCGGCCTGAAGCCGTCCGCTCCCAGTTCAAGGCGCATGTTCAGAACAGCTGGCTGGAAGCTGCGCTTGCTCCACCACAGGGCCCCGTCGTGCTCCTCCACAAGCGGTATTGCCTTGAGCATGGTCGCACGTGCGGGCGTCAGATTGTAGAAGCCTCCGACTATACCCAGATAGCGCGCATTTTCGTGGCGGTCCATGACTACACTTTCTGTTGCTCCGGGATGGGCAATGCGACGTCGGGACATGACCACCGATGGATCGAAATTTGTGCATTCGAGCAGCTTGTCGATGCCGGATCTGGTCTGGGCCAGAGCCTCGAAGCCTTCTCTGCCCGAGAGCTCGTACACGCACAAAAGAAGTGTATGCGGAGCCCCCTCGAAGAGATTGAGCGTGTCCGTTGATGCCAGTTCCATGACCAGACCGTTCTCGGCATAGCTCCAGCGCGTGGCAGCAACATCATTCTGGCTCTCCGCAGGGAGATCCTTGGGATCCACAGGCTTGGACGCGCAGGAACAGATTAATATCGAAAGAAACAGGCCGAGACAGGCAAGAGCTTTGTCCATTGGAGGCTCTCCTCCGTTGCCAGGTTGAAAAAATCCCATGTGCTTATCCGACAAGCCATATTGGGCAGGTTAGAAAGCTAGGGGGAGAGCGTTACGCATTTACGTCAATAGTGCGTCCATGCAAAAAAAGTGTATTCCTTCCCTGCGCAATTTGCGGCAAACAGCGTATGATCCAATGGTTGCGTCACCCCGGCTGACACTGTCCGATTGCATCGGCGCCCCTGCATCTTGCAGGAAAAAACTCCGTCATCTGTCTGTGCGATGCGGCCAACCATGTTGAATCGCCCTGTTTTTTTGTGCCTGGCTCCTATCCTCGGAGCACGAGACAGGTCTGAACTCTTTTATGACAAAAGATGGAGAATCGCCGACATTCCTGCAGCCACGTTACAAATTTTTGGCGTTCTCCCTCGCCTTCAGGCGGGGGAGAACGCCAAAAACCATCCGTTATGAACACCCGCATCTCATATTGACATCCTCCCCCGCCTAAAGGCGGAGGATTCCCAGCGGAAACAAGCTAGCTTGATCCCTGGGCGGGTTCCGCTTCAACGAGGCAAGGAGCCTCTCCACAGGCTGT
>NZ_NFJC01000024.1 GCF_002159665.1 Desulfovibrio sp. An276 | reverse complement strand
AAAATAACAGGCCCACGCAGGAGCAGTTCAAATGCACATCCTGCGGATTTGAACTCAACGCGGACCACAACGCTGCGTTGAACATACTGGCGGCAGGGCGTGCCGTCATCACTGATGGATCTGGGGAGCTTTCACTCCCCCGTGAAGCAGGAACCACCCAAGGCAGTAATCGCTAACACGATTGCTGCTGCAGGGAATCCTCCGCCTTCAGGCGGGGGAGGACGTCAAAGGCCCGAATAGTCCAGCACGTGGTTTAGGGAGACAGTGCCCTCGCGAAGGTAGGGTGTCGCATGCGTCCTGTCACAGTCACAGGCCTCAAAGCGCGTCATGGTCCAGGCTTCCATGTCAAGAACGTCCATCTTGCCCTTTGCACCGGCTGCAACTGCCTCTTGAAGCAGGGGAACGACATCCTCCCAGGGGAAATAGATGCCCTCGAAGCTTATGCGCAGCATGGTATCCTCAAAAAAGACATGGGGGCCGGGATCCCCTTCCATGGCAAGGGCTTGCGAGGCAGCCTCGCGGACTTTTTCGACAAGGTCCGAAGATACGGGAAAGAAGGCCGCATAGACCTTGAGAAGAACTGGTTGGCTCATGATTATTTCCAGATGTGTTGTGCGCAGAATACGGGGGCAAAAAGATGTCCAAAAAGGGGCGGCACCAGTGGTACCGCCCCCTGAATTTGCTGCAAGATTGTGCATACCAAAAGGCACGCACTCATGCTGCATCTAATGCTGAACGATGGTGGAAATCTTTTCGTTCATGGGTTCCACAATGTCCTTGAGCGTTTCGGCAAGGAGCTTCTCGACAGCGCTGTTGTTCGGGAAGGTGGTGGTGGAACCGGCTGCCATGAGCGGCTGACGCAGAATGACCTTGTCCTTGTTGGCCAAAACGTAGTTTACGCGAATCTTGGCCTCGAAGGAGGTGGCGGAAGTCTCGCGAACCTCAAGCTGATCGATGGAACCGTTCAGGATGTAGTCGGGGGCTGCTCGCTTGGCACTGGAAGCGTTCATGGTATAGGAGACCTGGAAGCCACTGGCGGAGAGGCGGTCGGCAATGGCCTTGCTCACCCAGTCTGCGGTATCGTCCATGGTCGTAAAGTAGCTCTTGTCACGGCGCAGGCCAAGGGAGGACGTGTCCACGCGCTTGTCCGTGAATTTCACTACGGCGATGGTCGAGGCAGAGGGCGTGGGCAGGACGGAGGCTGCCGGCTTCATGGGCAGGAGGCGGACCGTGTTGCTCGGACCGCAGGCAGAAACCAGAAGAAGCAGGGCAAGCAGGCTGAAAACGAGGAAGATGCGTTTGTACGTCATGGAGGCCTCGGAAAAAACTTGTGGGGAAGAAGAAAGGGAATTTTGCTTTTTTTCGCCGTGTGCCGCAGACCCTGAGGAAGTCTGCAAACGCTTGCAGACGTTACTTGAAGCGCCCTGCAAGCCCGGTTTTTCAGGGGAGGATGCGGGGCGGACCAGTAGCGGAATTTTGCCTTTCCGCCTTTTGTGTGCTAACGAGTCACGCGGTTTCGGGACATGCCCCGAAGACTCTCCTCCACCTTTTGACAGGGAGGATACACAAAGGCCGCGCAAGGGCCGCAAGCACCACGGTGTGCTGTTGCTTTCAGAAATTCTGCTAGCACAAAGAACCAAGAAAGGCAAAAAGTCCCTTGCCTGTACCGGTTTTTCCGGGCCCCCTTCCCCAATGGTCTTGCGGAGAAGAAGGCACAAGGGACAAATCAGCATAAGGACAAATCAGCGTAAGGACAGACAATGCTTGATCTCAAACGCATACAGAAACAGCCCGAGATTCTGGCAAAGGCCCTGGCAGACCGCCATTCGGATCTGACCATAGAGACCTTTCAGGAAATAGACGCTGTTCGCCGCAAGAACATCGCCCAGGTGGAAGAACTCAAGAGCCGCCGCAACGCGGCCTCCCAGGAAGTTGCCCGCATGAAGCGCGAGGGGCAGGACGCCTCCGCCCTTCTGGCCGAACTTTCCGATGTGTCAGACCGCATCAAGGAACTTGATGCCAAGACCGACGAGGCAATAGCCAGGCTTGAGGAATGGATGCTTTCCGTTCCCAACATTCCCGACGCCTCCGTGCCCGTGGGAAAGGACGAGACCGAAAACGTGGAAATCCGCAGGGTGGGCACACCCCGCGAATTCGACTTCGAACCCCTCCCCCACTGGGATGTGGGCACAAGGCTTAAAGGGCTGGACTTCGAGCGTGCGGTCAGGATGTCCGGCAGCCGCTACGTGGTCTCCCTTGGCTGGGCTGCCCGCCTCGACAGGGCTCTTGTGAACTTCTTCCTCGATGTGCACACGAAGGAAGAGGACTACATCGAGGTGCAGCCTCCGGCCATCGTGACTGCCCAGACCCTGACCGGCACGGCACAGCTGCCCAAATTCGAGGAAGATCTCTACAAGCTGCGCGAGGGGACCTACCTCATCCCCACGGCCGAGGTGCCCCTGACCAATCTGCACGCCCAGGAAGTTCTGGCAGAGGAGGATCTGCCAAGGGCCTATACGGCAGCCACCCCCTGCTTCCGCTCGGAAGCAGGCTCCGCCGGCAAGGACACCCGTGGCCTCATCCGCATGCATCAGTTCACAAAGGTGGAAATGGTGCGCTTTGCCCATCCGGACGACAGCTTCAATCAGCTCGAAATCATGACAGCCAATGCCAGGAATCTGCTCGAAAAGCTTGAGCTGCCCTTCCGCCAGATAGTGCTGTGCACTGGCGACATGGGCTTCAGTTCCGCCAAGACCTACGACATTGAAGTCTGGTTCCCGCAGCAGAAGACCTACAGGGAAATTTCTTCCTGCTCCAACTGCCTCGACTTCCAGGCCAGGCGCGCCAACATCCGCTTCAAGCCCAAGGGCGGCAAGACGGCCTTCTGCCACACCCTCAATGGCTCTGGCCTGCCCACAGGACGCACCATCGCCGCCATTCTGGAAAACAACCAGCAAAAGGACGGCAGTGTCATCATCCCCAAGGTTTTGGTTCCCTATATGGACGGCCTTGAGGTTATAGAACCCGACACCCGCCTTCTCTAGATACAAGGCAACAAAATTCGCAATCTGCAAGAGGTAGCACAAGGAAAAAGGCCCCAACGCCAAAGCGTTGGGGCCTTTTGTACTATAGTCAGGAACTATTTAGTTCCAATATATGAACTATTGTCTGTTTTGGTGGCAATACAGGCTAGTTGCCGCTCTTGTAGAAGTTGATAAGGCAACCGTCCAGGATGATGGTGCGCTCGTCCTCTGTCAGAGAGCCCAGGGAAAGGCGCAGGGCTTTTGCCTTGCCCTCGTGAATGAGAATGCCTTCCATATCCATGGTGTTGCTGGCAACAGCCTTGCGCACATGGGGTACTAAGACAACGTCGCCGGGAACCATGCCCTGGCCCATGCCCTTTTCCAGCAGGAAGGGCAGCATGCCCCAGTTGATGAGATTGGAGCGATAGCGCTTGGTTGCGTATTCCTCGGCAAGGTTTGCCCATCCGCCAAGAACCTTCTGGCAGGAGGCCGCCTGTTCCCTGGCGGAACCGTCGCCCGGCTTCACGGCAAAGATGGTGGAGCCAATGCCTGTCTTGTCCAGAGTGCCCGATCCGAAGACGTCCTCCCACAGGGCAGGATTTGTCTCCTTCAGGGGAGCGCAGGCCAAGGCAATCTCATCGTACAGGGCCTTGTCCGCAGGGTTGGCAAGACGGGCTGTTTCCCTTGCCTGCACGTCCTTTGCCCTGCCCACATATGCGGGATCCCTGCGCGAGAGCGTGAATTCCGAAAGCTTTAAGGGATTGGAGCGCAAGGAAGAGGTTTCGCCGGAAGGAATGAGCTCGTCCGTAGTGGTCACGGGGTCCGTGATCACGCTGACCACATTCAAAACCAGGTGTTCGGGCAGGGGACTCATGGCCGGCCAGTCCGTGATGTTGGGGCCAAGGACAAGTTTCTCGTCCCTGTGGGCGTTGCCAAAGCCATTGAAGCAGCGCTTTTCGTAGATGCCCTGATCGAAGCTGTAGGAAAGATCGCAGTGAATCTTCTCCCAGTCGAGCTCCGTGGCAGGGGTGAGGATGCCGCCATTGGCCGCAGTGGCCGCGATGGAGCGGGCGTCCATGAGGGCCACACCGGAAAGCTGGCCGTTGCCTGGCTTGGAGCCTTCGCGGTTGGGGAAATTGCGGGTGGTGTGGCGGATGGAAAGGGCGCCGTGTGCAGGGGTGTCACCTGCGCCGAAACAGGGGCCGCAAAAGGCGCTCTTCAAAAGGGCTCCAGCTGCCATGAGGCGGGTGTAGGAGCCGTTTTGAACAAGGGCCAGGGACACTGGCGCGGAGGCAGGATAGAGGGAACAGGAGAAGGCATCCATGCCTGTGCTCCTGCCGTCCAGGATGTGGGAGGCCAGGGTGATGTTTTCAAAGCTTCCGCCAGCGCAGCCTGCGATAATGCCCTGATCCACCTGCACGCCCTTCGAAGTCACCTTGTCTTGCAGGCTGAAGCTTGCCGCAGCCTTGCCGAACTTGGCCCTGGCCTCTTTCTCGATGCCTGCAAAGATATCCTTCGCGTTCTTCTGCACTTCCTTCACCGTGTAGACATTGCTCGGATGGAAGGGCAGGGCGATCATGGGCTCGATGGTTGCGAGATCCACCTTCACAAGGGCGTCAAAGGCTGCGGGTTCGTCGTAGCCAAGCTTTTGGTAGGCGTCCTTTCTGCCGTGCAGGGCAAGGTAGTCCTGCACGCGCTCGTCCGTCTTCCAGATGGAGGAAAGACAGGTGGTTTCGGTGGTCATGACGTCTATGCCGCAGCGGTATTCCACGGACAGGTTCCTTACGCCAGGGCCAGCGAATTCCATGACCTTGTTCTTGACAAAGCCGTTCTTGAAGACAGCGCCGATGATGGCAAGGGCCACGTCCTGGGGGCCTACGCCGGGCCTTGGGGCATTCTCAAGCCAGATGAGCACGACTTCGGGCTTCGGAATGTCATAGGTGCGCGAAAGCAGCTGCTTCACAAGCTCGGGGCCGCCCTCGCCGACGCCCATGCAGCCAAGGGCACCATAGCGGGTGTGGCTGTCGGAGCCCAGGATCATCTTGCCGCAACCGGCCAGCATTTCCCTCGCGTACTGATGGATGACAGCGAGGTTTGTGGGCACAAAGATGCCGCCGTACTTCTTTGCTGCCGAAAGGCCGAAGACATGATCGTCCTCGTTGATGGTGCCGCCCACGGCACAGAGGCTGTTGTGGCAGTTGGTCAGGCAGTAGGGAAGGGGAAATTCCTGAAGGCCGCTTGCCCTGGCAGTCTGAATGATGCCCACATAGGTGATGTCGTGGGAAATGAGTGCGTCAAAGGAGATGTGAAAGAGGTCGTCCTTTTCGGAAGCCTTGCTGTGGGCCTTCATGACGCGGCAGGCTAGGGTGTTTTCCCTGGCCTTTGCAAGGTCGATGCCTTGTGCAGCGGCTTCCTCTGCGCCAAGGAGGCTGTCTTTCGAGACAACGACTTTTTGGTCCTTGAGTGTGATCATGGTAAAAAATCCGTGTGGTGTTCTTGGTGAAGGGTATGGGGTGATCAGGAGGACGAGGCCAGAAGCTTCACGCTGAAGCCAAGGAAGATGACTCCGGTGATGCGCTCAAGCCAGCGCCTGAATGTTTCCGATTCGAAGTAGCGGCGCACGCGGGAGAGCATGAGGCTCAGGAATATGAACCATCCGCCTGTGACAAGGCAGCAGCTGACGCCAAGAACGAAGAGCTGGGCTGTCACTGACATCTCGGCATCGTGCACCACAAACTGCGGGAAGAAGGTCAGAAAGTAGAGTATGACCTTGGGATTGAGGATATTGGTCAAAAAGCCCTGACGAAAGGCCTTTGCAGGAGAGAACGAGGGCTTTTCCGTACCCATCCTGCCTTGCTCTTCGCTAGAAGCATTTTTGTCCGGCTTTCCGGGGCGTGCCCGCAAAGCCTGGATGCCGAGCCAGGCAAGGTAGGCAGCCCCTGCCCAGGTGATCAGGTTAAAGAGCAGGGGAGAATGGGCTATGATGGCGCTCAATCCCAAAACGCCCAGAGTCGTGTGCACGGAAAAACCCGTTGCTATCCCCAACGATGAGAAGAGCGCGTGTCTTTTGCCGTGGATGAGTGCTGTGCGCACGATAAGGGCAAAGTCCGGGCCCGGCAGCATGGCGAACATGAGGGCCGTGACAATGAATACGGGAAGTACGCTCAGCATAGGCGGAATACCTCGCTAGTCTTCGTCCTGCACGAGTTCCTGGGCATGCTTCAGGATCTGTTCGACCTGCATGTCGCAGCTGAGCACGCCCACGATCCTGTCCTCTGCGTCGGTCACTGCGCAGGAAACCGTGATGATGAGCTTGCCGGTAAAGCGCGAGGGGTAGACATCCATGATGTGCAGATCGCCAGTCTTCATGGGCTCCTTGAACCACTCGCGGTCCGAGAAGTCGAAGCCTGGGGCAAGATCCTTGTAGAGGGCGCGATAGGTCTTGTCCGTGGTCAAGGCCATGCATTTGAGAATGCCCTGATCATCCGTAAGCGAGATAAGCTGGATGAAGGGATGCTGGGTAGAGAACTTTTCCAGAAGCCTTGTGGCCTCGTCGTCGAAGTGGAGCAGGCCCTTTTCCTGGGAGAGGTTGCAGATAACGTGGGCCGAGAGCTCGCCTGCGAGCTGCTTCATGCGATCGTATTCCGTGATGGTGAATTCGGGCATGTGGCGCAGCACAAGGCGCTGCATCTCCTCGTGGGAGAAGTGGGTGGTACGGCCGTTTTCGTAGGCCTTCATGATATCGTCGTAGATCTTGCCCACTGCCGGATGCTTCTTGGTCACTTCCTTGGTTGTGCCTGTCAGCTTCAGGTTGTGATTTATCCAGTAGGCAACACCTGCGCGTCCGGACTTGTCCGTGATGATGATGGGCACGGGCTTGCCGAGAAGCAGGGTGGTATCGAAGATGTTGTAGATTTCCTCGTTCTTGAGAATGCCGTCCACATGTACGCCTGCGCTTGTGGCGTTGAAGTCGCGGCCGGCAAAGGGATAGTTGTGGGGAATGTTGTAGCGCAGTTCCTGTTCGAAGAAATCCGCAATTTCGGAAATGACGGTGGTGTCTGCTGCGCCATCGTCCCCGGTCAGGGAAATGTAGTCAATGGCCAGGGCCTCAACGGGCGTGTTGCCTGTCCTTTCGCCAAAGCCGAAGAGGGTGCCGTTGACAGCGCCGCAGCCGTAGAGCCAGGCTGTCACGCCGTTGACAAGACCCTTGTGGAAATCATTGTGGCCGTGCCACTCGAGCATTTCACCGGGAACACCGGCCTCGTCCGTAAAGGCGTGCACAATACCCTGTACGGAGCGGGGGAGTGCTGTGCCCGGGTAGGGCACACCGTACCCCATGGTGTCGCACAAGCGGATCTTCACAGGCAGGTTGGCCTGGCGGGAGAGTTCCATGAGTTTTTGTGCCAAAGGCAGGCAGAAGCCGTAGATGTCCGCGCGGGTGATGTCCTCGAAGTGGCAGCGCGGCACAATGCCCCATTCCAGGGCCTGGTTTGCCACATCCAGGTACATGTCCATGGCCTGCTGGCGTGTCTTTCCCAGTTTGAGGAAGATGTGGTAGTCCGAAACGCTGGTGAGCATGCCCACTTCGTCGAATTCCATGTCTCTCGCAAGGGCAAGATCCTGCTTGTTGGCGCGCGTCCAGGCAGTGATCTTCGGGAACTGGTAGCCCATGCTGCGGCAAACCTCTATGGCCTTGCGGTCGCGCTCCGAATAGAGGAAGAATTCGGAAGCAGAAATGAGGCCAGTCCTGCCGCCTAGGCGGTAGAGGAATTCGAACATCTTCTTGATCTGGGCAACAGTGTAGGGCGGACGCGCCTGCTGACCGTCGCGGAAGGTCGTGTCCGTGATGTGCATCTCCTTTGCCGGATGCGGGGCAAGCATTACGTCGTCAAAGGTTGTGCGGCAGATCTTGGTATAGGGATAGAGCTCGCGGTACAGTTGCGGCTGCGTAATGTCCTGCAGGGTAAAGTGGTTCAAAACCTTGGGGTGCAGAAGGGGCATGTCTCCTCCGAAAGGGAAAGAAGGGCTTTTCGGGAGCAGTTTTTTTGAAAAGCAAAAGTTTGTCTGTCTGCGCAAAAAGGCAGACGGCTCCGGCAAGAGGCCTTTTGACAAGGAGCCGGGGTCGCGTATGAACCATTGATATTTGGCCCCCTGCTTGTCAACATGTTTGCCTTCTTTTTTTTGCGCGGGGAGGGGGCGAGTGCGAAAGGCCCTAGGTTCCCTTTGCTCCCCCTTGCTGGTGTTCAAGGGCAAAAGCGCGCAATGCCTGTCTTCTTCCTTGCCTTGGGCTTTCCCGGATCTTGCAAGCCATGGGCAAAGGATATAGGAAAACAGCTTGGATTTCTTAGCCAAAGGAGCACCTTATGTCGTCATGCGTGCAGTACCCGGCTGTGGGCTGTGTGGTGGAATACTTTGACGCGAACGCGATGCAGATTGCCATTGTCCTTGAAGAAGTTTCCGGCAAGCTGCGCCTCATGCTGCCCAACAGACGCGAGACAAAGCTCGCGGCAAATCGCGTGCTCCCCTGGATAAGCGCGCCGGTGCAGGGCTTTTCCTCCATGAGCAGGGACGAGATGGTCAAGGTCCTTGAGAAGGCAAGGGCAAGGCGTGCGAAGATATGCGAGGAGATGGACGTCATCTCCCTCTGGGAGCTTGCCCAAGGCGAGGTGGACAAGGCCCAGGCCAGCTTTTTTGCAGAGCTTCTTGACAGCGAGCCTTCGGTGGACGCAGTGGCAGCCACAGGCCACGCCCTGCTTTCCTGCAGAACCCACTTTCGCTTTGTGCCCCCGAATTTCGAGATCTATGACGCAGAGACCGTGGCCCGCAGGGAAGAGGAAAAGAAAAAGCAGGAAGAGCGCGATCGCTTCATAAACGAGGCAGGCCCCTTTGTGCGCCTTTTGCTCGCAGTGGCCTCGCACAAGGCAGAGCTTCCCGCAAGGGACAAGTGGCCTTGCGAAGACGTGCAGGCAAGGCTGGAAGAGATTTTGCGCAAGCAGATGGTCGATCCGGACTCATCTACAACCCTGTGGCAGACCCTGGTTAAGGGGCTGAACGACGATCCGCTCCTTTCAGTCAGGCTTTTGCTTGCCTGGGGCAAGCTTGAGCCGCACCACAACTACTGGCTGGACAAGGCTGGCTACGATCCAGGGGATACGTGGTGGCAAAAACAGGAGGAGGCTGCAAGAGCCCTTGCAGACAATCCGGAAATTGCCGCACTTGAGGCCTGCGATTTGCCCTTTGTGAGCATAGACGGCGATTCCACCGAGGACATAGACGACGCCTTCTATATCGAAGGGCACGAGGACGGGAGCATGACGCTCACCCTGGCCCTGGCCTGCCCGGCCCTTGGCTGGCCCTTTGGCTCGAAGTTCGACAGCCTTGTGCGCTACCGCGGCACATCCGTGTACCTGCCCGAAGGGGACTACCACATGCTGCCCCGCTTCCTTGGCACGGACGCCCTCTCCCTCTTTGCGGGCAAGGACAGGCCAGCGCTTGTTTTTCGGCAAGATATCGCGAAGGACGGATCCGTGAGGGAGTTGTGCTCCTTCGAGGTGCGAAAGGTCCGGCTGGCAGCCAATTTGCGCTACGCAAAATGTCAGGAAGTACTTGATGGCACGGCAAGCGAGGACAATCCTTCCCTTGCCTATGCAGATATGCTCAAACTGGCTGCGGAATTTTCCCGCAAGCGCAAGGCCTACCGCATTTCCCGCGGGGCAGTGATACTGGACAAGCGGGAGCCTCAAATCCTTCTTTTTGGTGAAGGAGAGGATGTGAAGGTCGAGCTTTGTCCCGGAAAGCCATCCTGCGAGGCCCAGGACATGGTGGCCGAGATGATGATCCTGGCAAGCGCCTCTGCGGCAGAGTGGGCAGTGGAAAAGCGCGTGCCCTTTGTTTTCCGCACCCAGAGCGCGGACATTCCTCCGGAATACGCAGGTATCTGGAACGATCCCGTGCGCATGACCGAGATCATGCACTGCATGGTGCCTTCCATACTGGAAACCCAGCCCCGCATGCACGCGGCCCTGGGCCTTTCCTGCTACGCGCCCATGACCTCGCCCTTGAGGCGCTACGCAGACCTTGTGAACGAGGCCCAGATCCTCTCCTTCCTTGCCTGTGGCGCGCCGAAATTTGCCGCAAAGGAGCTGGACGACATCCTGCTTGGGCTGCACATTGCCCTGGATGGGGCAGGACAGATTCAGCGCTTCCGTCCCCGCTACTGGAAGCTGCTCTTTTTCAGCCAGAAGGGCGAGGACGCGTGGTGGCACGGCGTTGTCACGGAAGAAAACGACACGCAGTATTCCGTGTCCCTGCCTGACTACGACATCTTTTTGCGCGGCAGAAAGAAGCTCTTTGACGAAAGAACCGTGCCAGGCAGCAGGGTTGTCCTGCGCATAGGCCGGGTCAATCCCCTGTACAACGAAATGCAGATCCTCGAAGTTCTGCCCGAAGAGGCCATGCCGCAGACAGCGGAGTACATGGACGGCTTTGGCATGGACGAGAACACGCAAACGGGAGAAGAGTAATGCTCTTTGTCATCTCATTGTCCATTGTCGCCTATCTTTTGGGCTCGGCACCCTGGGGCCTTGTCATAGCCAGGGTCTTTTGCGGTATTGACCCCCGCACTGCCGGAAGCAGGAATACCGGAGCCACCAATGTGGCAAGACTGTGCGGCTTTGGCTGGGGCGTAGCCACGCTCTTTTGCGATATCATGAAGGGCACGCTGCCTGTGCTTTTGGCCCTTTGGGACACATCCGACCCGGCTGCCATTTCCACAGTGGCCTTTTTCGCTGTCCTTGGCCACGTCTTTTCCTGCTTCATGGGCTTTCGCGGTGGCAAGGCAGTTGCCACAAGCATTGGCGTGTTTTTGCCCATAGCCTTCCTTCCCACCCTGATTTCCTGCCTTGTGTGCATAGGCATCATTGCCGTCACGCGCTTTGTGTCCTTGGGCTCCTTGTGCCTTCTCGCCTCGCTGCCCGTAACACTGTGGCTTTGTGATGCGGCATGCTGGATCCCCCTGGCAGTGCTCCTTTTCCTTGTTGTTGCCTACAGGCACAAGGAAAACATAGTCCGTCTGCGCGAGGGCAGGGAAAACCGCCTTGTGCTCTCGAAGACAGGCTCCCTTGATCGGCAGAACAAGGGAAACTAGACAAACGATCAATCCCGAAACCCAATTATTGTGACCACCTATTGTGGCTTGCGCCAGCACCCTGCAGCCCTTGGGAAGACTGGCAGCCCCCTAGCGTATACACGGAGGAGAAAATGTCCCAGGATTTCCCGTCCTACAGAGGACAGATGGAGTATAGGTGCCTTGGGTGCGGCAAGACCCACCCCGGCGACAGCCTGCTGTACACATGCCCCGACTGTGGCGGTGTCTTTTTGCTGCACGACAACAACTTCGACGAGCTCAAAAAGCACGACGGAGCCTACTGGCGCGATGTGTTCGACAAGCGCCTCATGACAAGGACAACGGCCCTGCGCGGCGTCTTTGCCTACTACGAGCTTCTTGCCCCCATCCTGGAGGAGGAAGACATCGTGTACCTTGGCGAGGCGCACACCCCCATTGTGGCTGCGTCTTCTGCCCTGCAGGACAAGGTGGGCCTTGCCTTCAGCTACAAGAACGACGGCCAAAACCCCAGCGCGTCCTTCAAGGACAGGGGCATGGCCTGTGCCTTCAGCTATCTGAAATGGCTGTGCCGCGCAAACTCCTGGGACGAGGTGCTGACGGTCTGTGCCTCTACAGGTGACACGTCCGCTGCGGCTGCCCTGTACGCTGCCTATGTGGGAAAGCCTTTGAAGAGCGTGGTCCTTCTGCCCCATGGCAAGGTGACCCCTCAGCAGCTGGCCCAGCCCCTTGGCAGCGGCGCCACAGTGCTTGAGCTTCCCGGTGTCTTCGACGACTGCATGAAGGTGGTCGAGATTTTGGCCGAAAGCTATCGCGTGGCCCTGCTCAACTCCAAGAATTCCTGGCGCATCCTGGGCCAGGAAAGCTTTGCCTACGAGACTGCCCAGTGGTTCGGCTGGGATGTGGACAGGCTGTGCCTCTTTGTGCCTGTGGGCAATGCCGGCAACATCACGGCCATCATGTCCGGCTTCCTGAAGATGCTGGATCTTGGTATCATCAAAACCCTGCCGCGCATCTTTGGCGTGCAGAGCGAGCACGCGGATCCCGTGTACCGCTACTACAGCGCGCCGAAGGACCAGAGGGTGTGGAAGCCAGTCACGGTACGCCCGAGCGTCGCCCAGGCGGCCATGATCGGCAACCCCGTGTCCTTCCCGCGCGTGCGCGAGCTTGCCCAGCGCTTTGTGGAGGCAGGCGGTGAAAAGGCCTTCCAGGTGGTGCAGGTGACGGAACAGCAGATCATGGACGCCATGATTCTGGCAAACCGCCACGGACACATTGTCTGCACCCAGGGCGGCGAGACCCTGGCCGGCCTCATCAACGCCCGCGCCCTTGGCCTTGTGGCAGACAACGAGTATGCGGTGCTCGACAGCACGGCCCATCAGCTCAAGTTCAGCGGCTTCCAGAACATGTACTTTGCCAACGATTTCCCGCCGGAATACGGTGTCACACCCGACACAAGCCTTGCCAACAGGCCGGAACTGCTCTTGCCCGAATCCGAAAGGGCAGGCAAGAGCGTGGAGGACTTTGCAAGGCTTGGCGCAAGCGCAGTGGCCCAGAGGCTGCAGCTCAAGTCCAAGGAGTAGCCGGCCTTTGAGCAAATAGCCCCACTCAACGCATGAAAGAAGGGGGGAGAGCGATAGAGTCGTCGCTCTCCCCCCTTTGAGTATTTCGGCCTTTTCTGGATCAGCCCCTCAGGCTCAGCCTCCCTGCTTTAGCCCAAGCAGGGCACGCCAGCGGGGAAGGTCCTTTTCGAGGCACAAATAGTCGCTTGCGACAGCAAGGGGTTTGGGATCAGCCAGAGCCTTGCGCACGCTCTCCACATCCGAGGTGCGAGCAAGTTCCGCAATGTCCTGCAGGGGGCAGAGATCAAAGTCCCCCACTGGGCGCATGACAAGGACAGGCAGGCCCATGAGGGCTGCCTCAAGCACGGCAGTAGTGGAATTGGAGGCCCAGACCATGGGGTGGGAGGCGAGCATTTCCGGCAGGGGCGTGTTGGTCACCCCGGGCTTTGGGGCGCTGCCAAGACAGGCCTCAAGCATGCCTTCCACAGGCAGATAGGGGTGGGGTTTGATGGTGACGTCCTGGGCTTTCAAAACCCCTTCCTGTAGGCACTTTGCCAGAAGTTCGATATGTGCCCTTGTCTCGTCCTCGAAGAAGCTTGTGACTACAAGGATGTGCTTTTCAAAGCTGGTTGCGCTTGCGATGTTGTCCGCAAGATAGAGATAGCGCAAGGCTTCAATTTTGGTGAGGCGCTCCTCGGGAACACTGTTTTCCCGCCACTGCGAACAGGCGCTTTCTCCGTTGCCGGCAATTTTGTCCGGCTGGAAGACATTTGTCTCCGGGGCCTCCCAGGTCCTTTTGTCGTCAAAGTAGCGAAAGTCCGTGGGGCGTATGGTGGAATGCTGGGCACCAAACACTGGACCAGTCTTTTGTTCGTGGGCAGCATGGGTGAGCATGCGCTCCCAGGGGCAGTTTTCCATGGGAAAGGTGTACCAGGCCTGGGGGCCAGCCTCGGCAACAAAGTTTTCAATGCCCTGCTGCTGCAGGCAGCGCTCAAGGCTTCGCCAGCCGCGAAAGCTTTCCACATAGTCGCTTCCAAGCAGGAGCCAGAAGTTGAGCCTGGAGTCCTTGAAAACAAAGCGGGGGCGCAATTCCTCTTCCAGGGCAAGACTTGCCCGCATGATGCGCGCATAGCGGACAAGGGCGCGTATCATGTCGTTGGCCCCAAGAAATTCCTCCAGATAGTTGAAGGAAATTCCGTCCCTGCCTTCCCTTGCAAATGATTTGGCCCAGGCTACGCACTGCTTGAGAGACCCCTGGGGCGAGGGGAAGCGAACAAAAAGCCAGCGGACGGGAACATCCTTTTGGGAATCCAGAAGGCTGTGCAGACTCTCCCAGTATCTGGAGCGGAAAATGCCTTCGTCAGCCTTTTTCACGTCAATGTTGGGGAAATAGGTGGCTATGGTGCCGCTTTTGACGCTTGAGGGGGAAAGCCTTGTGCGCTTCAGATGCCTTTTCACCTGCACTAGCCACACAAAAAAACGCGCCAGGGCTCGCAGGGGAGCAGGCGTTGCCTCGTAGATCCTCCTCAATCGGGAAACCGGCTTTTTGGGAACAGTTTCACCTGCCACAAAGCCCCAGCCCCTGGCCTTGCAGAGGCTTTCAAGCATGCTCACAGCCACAGGATTAAGGCCATGGACTTCCAGGGATGTGCATCCGCCCTCAAGCAAAAGAAGCTCTGCAGTGCGCAAGAGGTAGAGCTCGTAGAGGCAAGGCGAGACCTTGGGATGACGTTCGTAGAGGATGGATGTCCACCAGGCGGAGAGAGAGGAGCCCTGTTTGAAGCCCTCTGCAACGCTGCCCAATGAGGTTTCAACAAGCCCTGTCTCGTAGGCCCAGGCCTGATGTTCGCTGCGCAGGGTAATGAGGCGCGCGTTCATCTCCCTGCAAAGGGATATGTCGTTTTCCTCCACATCCCAGGCGTCCCAGACAATGCGCTTACAGTTTGCGCTTGCGGGATGACTGGCGAGTGTTGCCGATGTCAGAAGGCAAAAATGCATGTTGTCCCCCGATCAGGCAAAGAGTTTGCCAATGCTGTCCGTATAGGGAGGGTACAAGAGGCCCTTGTCGGTGATGATGGCAGTGATGAGCTCGTTTGGGGTCACGTCAAAGGCAAAGTTGAAGGCGTTCACGCCATCGGGAGTGATGGCCCTGCCGTTGATTGAGGCCACTTCCTCCCTTGCCCTTTGTTCTATGGGGATGAGGTCACCGCTTGCAAGGCTTGGGTCAATGGTCGAGACAGGCGCAGCCACATAGAAGGGAATGTTGAAGTGTTTTGCCATGATGGCAACGCCCATGGTGCCTATCTTGTTGGCAGTGTCCCCGTTTGCGGCAATGCGGTCTGCACCCACAACCACAAGGTTCACCATACCCTTTGACATGAGGCAGGCACAGCTGTTGTCGCAGGCAAGGGTAACGGGAATGCCGTCCTTGTGCAGCTCCCAGGCAGTCAGGCGCGCTCCCTGCAAAAGGGGGCGGGTCTCGTCGGCAATGACCGTGATGTTGCGCCCCGCCTCCCAGGCTGCACGCACGACACCCAATGCCGTACCGTATCCTGCAGTGGCAAGGGCGCCAGCATTGCAGTGGGTCAGAATGCAGTCGCCTTGGTGCACAAGCTCAAGAGAGGCCTGCCCCATGGCCCTGCAGGAGGCAATGTCCTTGGCCTGCATGGCAAGGGCCTTGTCACAAAAGAGTTTGAAAAGCGCGTCAGGAGAGAGCTCACCTTTTTGTGCCGCTTCCTTCCAAAGGCCGCGCATGATTTCCACGGCCCAGGAAAGATTGACTGCCGTAGGCCTGGCCTGGGCAATCTCCAAAAGGGCCTTCTCAAGGAAGGCTCCCCAGTCCGCCTTGCCCTTTGCCTCGTGAACCGCAAGCGCGCAGGCAAAGGCTGCGCTCACCCCAATGGCAGGGGCTCCGCGCACAACCATGGTTTTTATGGCTGTGCACACATCGAGATATGTGCGGCAGACAAAGCGCTTTTCCTCCAGGGGGAGAAGACGCTGGTCAAGCAGATCCAGAGCGGGGATGTCCGCACGAAATACAATATGATCTTCCATCGAGAATTCCTTTTTTGATGTGTTCCCCAGGGTACGGCCCTGAGCAAGGGTGCCTTTGCAGCCCTTCGGACAGGATATGTGCACTTTTTCGAAAAGAAAATACAGTTTGCCTTGAGGAGCATGATTTCGGGCAGCAGGAGAGGAGGATTCCCGAATTTGGATTTTCACCTTGCTTGCCAAGCAGGCTAGCTCTGCCTTATTGTTGACTCTTTCCCCCTAACAGCCCAAAAACTGCCAACGTACGGCAAAAAACAATATAATAGGTGGATTTATGACACAATCTGCATCTTCAACCCCCCTGTATGTCGGACTGGCCGGCATGGGCACCGTGGGTGGCGGCCTTGTCCGGCTCTTGCGCGAGGACAGGGAACTTATAGAGCGGCGCGTGGGACGCGACATTGTCCTTCGCAAGGTTCTTGTGCGCAATGCCACACCGGAAAGAGCGGCCCTGCTTCCCGAAGGCTGCGAACTCACAACCGATATGGCAAGCCTGACCGATGACCCGCAGATAGATGTGGTTGTGGAACTCATGGGCGGCACGGGAGCAGCCCACAAGCTCATTTCCATGGCCCTTGAGAAGGGCAAGCACATTGTCACTGCCAACAAGGCCCTTTTGGCAGAGGACAGCGAGGATCTCTTCAAACTGGCAAGGAAGAACAACTGCATTTTGCGCTACGAGGGCAGCGCAGCAGGCTGCATCCCCATCGTGGGAACACTGACGGATCCCCTGGCAGGCAACCACATAGATTCCATCATGGGCATTCTGAACGGGACAAGCAACTACATCCTGTCGGAAATGACCAGCAACAACATGGATTTCGACGCGGCCCTGCAGCAGGCGCAGGAGCTTGGCTACGCAGAGGCGGATCCAACCCTGGACGTGGACGGCTTTGACGCTGCCCACAAGCTGACCCTTCTGACCCGTCTCGCCTTCGGCATGGACTATCCCTTTGCCAGCATGCCCGTGCAGGGCATACGCAATATGGACAGGCGCGACATAGCCTTTGCCAGGGAGTTCGGCTACAGAATCAAGCTCATTGCCGAGGCAAGGCTGCACAGGGACGAGGACACAGGCAAGACCCGTCTTGAGGCAGGTGTCTTTCCTGCCCTTGTGCACCACAGCTTCCTTCTGGCCAGGGTCGGGGGCGTCTACAACGCAGTCCGCATTGAAAGCCAGGTGTCGGGCCCCATATTCCTGCACGGCAGGGGCGCAGGTGCCCTGCCCACTGCAAGCGTGGTCTTGAGCGATCTTATGGCAGTGGCAAGGGAGGACAAACCCAACAACACGGGCTTTGTCACGGAAATCGAGCGTGCAGACATTGTTCCGCCCGAGGGCTGGCGCTCCCGCTACTATGTGCGCGTCATGGTGAGCGACGAATCCGGTGTGTTGCGCGATGTCGCTGGCTGCATGGCAGCCGAGGATATCAGCATGGCCCAGGTTATTCAGAAGGAGAACGAGAAGAATGTCGTTCCCCTGGTCTACATGACCCACGAGACAACAGCGCAGGCCATGGCAAGGGCCATGCAAAAACTGAAGGAAACTGGCATTTTGCGCGCAGAACCCGTGTTTTACCGCATACTCTAGAAAAAAGCCCTGGCTTCTTTCGTCATTTGGGAGGAGCCAGGGCAGGGAACATCATGGAAAAGATCTCCATTTCCACAAGCAAGCAGAGCCAGCTTGTCAACATCACCGAGGAGCTGGGAAGCTTTCTGGCAAGGAACGCGGACAAGAACTGGACAAACGGCTTTATCTGCGTCTTTTGCCCGCACACGACCTGCGGGGTGACCATCAACGAGGGCTACGACCCGGACGTGCGCAAGGACATAAGCGACTTTCTTGCAAGCCTTGTCCCCACGGACTGGGGATTTCTGCACTCCGAGGGCAATTCGGACGCGCATATCAAGGCTTCGCTCATGGGCAGCCACTGCCTTGTGCCAGTGGAAAACGGGCGCATGGCCCTTGGCAAATGGCAGCTGGTCTACATGTGCGAATTTGACGGGCCAAGGCTGCGCACGCTTCAGCTTTCCTTCATCCGCGCGGAATAGTCCGGATACGGGGCCTAATGCTTGCGCATGAGGGCCAGGTATTCCTGATTGCCCTTGGGACCCTTGATGGCTGCCGGCACAACGCTCAGGCAGTCGAGGCAAAGGACGTCCCTGGCAAAGGTCACGACCTTGTCTATGGCCTGCTTGCGGGCCTCTTCGCTGCGCACAACACCCTTGACCGTCTGTCCCGGACCCAACTCGAACTGGGGCTTTATGAGGGCAGCGACGTAGCCTCCCGATTTCAGCCAGGTCATGCAGGGTTCAAGCACAAGGGTCAGGGAAATAAAGCTCACGTCCGCAACCACGATGTCCACGGGTTCGGGGATGAGCTCCGCCTGTGCCGTGCGCAGATTGACGCCTTCGAGGTTGATGACCCTTGGGTCTGCTCTTAGCTTTTCGTGCAGCTGGTTCTTGCCCACATCAACGGCATAGACCCTTGTTGCGCCACGCTGCAAAAGGCAGTCCGTAAAGCCGCCTGTGGAGGCGCCTGCGTCAAGGCACACGTAGCCTGTGACATCAAGGCTTGCGTCTTCTAAAATGGTCAAAAGCTTGTAGGCCCCGCGGCTCACGTACTGTTCCTGCCCCGTCAGGGCAAAGACAGTGTCCCTTGGGAACATGTGGCCTGGCTTGTCTACCCGCACGGGAAGAGCCTTGCTGCCTTCCTTTGGCATGACCTGTACCTGTCCTGCCATGATGAGACGCTTTGCCTGTTCGCGGCTTTCCGAAAGTCCCTGTTCGTGGACAAGCTGATCCGCCCGTATCTTTGTGTGTGCTGTCATGGCAAAGCCTACTACCTTTTGCAGTACGGGAAGGCAAGGGGCTTTTCGCATATGTTTTTGGATGCAGGGGTGAGGACAAACCCTAAAGCAACGGAAAATTGTGCGCCTCAAGCGTATGAAAAGCGCAATTGTGGCGGAAAAGTGGCTTTTCCAGGGCTTGCCACTTCTGTTGTTTTGATCTATTAGAGCTTTCCTTTACGGCACCCTGTCTCATGTCCGCAGTACTTCCGAGGGCGCAATATGCGGCTTTCGATGACTGCACAAGGACAGATGCGGCAGCAAGACCGTGGGTATGAGCAGAAAGCTCGAGATGCCGGTACGTCCGGCATTTTAGATAACATTTGTAGAGGTTATGATGAAAAAAGATATCCAGCCCAAAGTCTACAAGGCCACAATCACTTGTGCCTGCGGCAACAGCGAGCAGGTCCTTTCCACCAAGGGCGAACAGGTGCATGTCGAAGTCTGCTCTGCCTGCCATCCCTTCTTCACTGGCAAGCAGCGCTTCCTTGACACTGCCGGCCGCATCGACCGCTTCCGCAAGAAGTACGCCAAGTTTGAAAAAAAGTAGCCTTTTTTGTCTAAGCGCCCTCCTCGCTGCAGATGACATGCCCCTTGTGGGCGGTCAGGCTGTGCTGGAGGGCGTTATGATGCGTAATGGCACAGCCTACGGCCTCGGAGCAAAGCTGAAAAGCGAAATTGTCGGGGAGCGGAGGCTGTGGTCTTCGTTTTTGTCCGAAAGAATTCGCACAACGCGTTTTCTGCGCGGCTTTCCGGTCCTTGTGGAAACACTGATCAACGGTATCAAGACCCTGAACCGTTCGGCAGAGCTGCAGGGGCAGGATGACGGCAAGCCCATGGAAGGCTGGCATCTGGCAGTGACGCTTATTGTGTCCATTGCCTTTGCCCTGCTCCTGTCCCTGGTGTTGCCCCATGGTCTCACCTGGCTTTTGACAGTGGCAGGCATTTCCGGAGACGTGAGCGGCGTTTCCTTCCAGCTGTGGGACGGGCTTTTCAAGCTGCTCATCCTGATGATCTATATCCTCGCCATACGGCGCGTTCCGGAAATAAAACGCGTCTTTCAGTACCATGGCGCGGAGCACAAGACCATCCATGCCTTTGAAACCGGGAAACCCGTGGACGCGGACCTTGCCGCTGCACAAAGTCGCCTGCACCCGCGCTGCGGCACAACCTTTCTGCTCTTCGTTGTCTGTGTTTCGGTTTTGAGTCACGCGCTCCTTGTGCCCCTGCTTTTGCATTTCTGGACTCCGGAAAGCGAGCTTGTGAGGCACGGGGGAACGATTTTCTTCAAGCTTCTTTTGATAGCCCCCATTGCCAGCCTGTCCTATGAGCTCATCCGGGCCACGGCCCGCATGAAGGACGGGAAATGCGCAGCCTTGCTCCGTACGCCGGGCCTGCTTTTGCAGAAACTCACCACTGCCGAACCCGAGAGGGAACAGCTTGAAGTGGCCCTTGTGGCCCTGAGGGAGGCCCTGGGCGACAATACGCCCTACGAGGTGAGGACAGTACCCTACAAGCGCCTTTAGGACGTGATTTCGCAAAGGAAGCGCGCAAGGGAAGAGGCGGAAAACAAGAGCTTTCAAGCATAAGGCCCACGAGACAATCGCGGGCTTTTTTGCCTGTCCCGCACCAGGGGACGATGTGGGAGGATATACATGTTTGCCAAACTCGAAGGTCTGGAAAAGAAATACATGGAACTGGAGAAATCCCTTTCCGATCCGGACGTCTATTCGGATCAGGACCAGTTTCGCAAGCTGAGCAAGGCCCATGCCGATCTGAAGGATGTGGTCGAACTTTTCCGCAAATACCGTTCCATAAAGACGCAGATCGAGGAAAACCGCCAGCTGCTTCATGACCCCGATCCCGACATCAAGGCCATGGCGCAGGAAGAATTGCACGAGCTGGAGGAAGAACTCCCCAAGATTGAGTACCAGCTCAAGGTGCAGCTCATCCCCAAGGATCCTCTGGACGAAAAGAACACCATTCTGGAAATTCGTGCAGGAACAGGTGGCGAAGAGGCTGCTCTCTTTGCCGCGGATCTGTTCCGCATGTATTCGCGCTACGCCGAACTCAAGGGCTGGAAGGTCGAAATCATGAGCGAATCGCCGACTGAAGCCGGCGGTTACAAGGAAATCATCTGCCTTATTTCCGGCGACAAGGTGTACAGCCACCTGAAGTACGAGGCCGGCGCCCACCGCGTGCAGCGCGTGCCTGTCACCGAAACCCAGGGCCGTATCCACACCTCTGCTGCCACAGTGGCAGTCATGCCCGAAGCAGAGGAAGTGGACGTGGATATCCGTCCCGAGGACCTCAAGATAGACGTGTACAGGGCCTCCGGAGCAGGCGGTCAGCACGTGAACAAGACAGAGTCCGCGGTGCGCATAACCCACATTCCCACAGGCCTTGTGGTCACCTGCCAGGACGAGCGCAGTCAGCACAAGAACAAGGCCCGCGCCATGAAGGTTCTGGCCTCAAGGCTGCTTTCCCTGGAGCAGGAGCGCCAGAGCAGCGAACAGGCCGCAGACAGGCGCGCCCAGGTGGGATCGGGCGATCGTTCCGAGCGCATCCGCACCTACAACTTCCCCCAGGGACGCTGCACGGATCACCGCATCAATCTGACCCTGTACAGCCTCGATCGCATCATGGAAGGCGAAATCGATCCCCTGCTCGAAGCCCTCTCCCAGGCAGCCCAGGCAGAAGCCCTGAAGGCAGAGGCAAGCGTCTAGCCAACCAATGTTTTCTGTCTGGCCCTATGGGGCAGATAAAGCAAAAAGGCCCATTCCCAACTGATGTTGGGAATGGGCCTTGAATTTTATGCGCTGTTGCCCCTGGCTACTTGTCCTGGGAAACAGGGGCCGGATGGGGCATGTCTCTTTCAAGGTCTGCCGGCATGGGCTGGGTTTGATCTTCCATGTCTATGACGCGGCCCTGCAGCCACACATAGGCATCGATCTCGTCGCCTGCTGCGGGCACGTAGTCCTTGAGCACGCTCTTGGGGGCGTAGACAGGCAGGATCAGGGGCTGATGCTCCTCGAAGGGGAATTCCAGATAGAGGATCCACACGGGCATCTTGTCGAGCTTGTGTTCCTCGACCTGCATGATCCTGGCCCTCAGCTCGTATTCGCCAAAGCTGCGCCCGGGGAAGATGAGATGGCGGCCAGCCATGGGGATCTTCAGGGGAGGCACGTCAAGGCGACCCTTTCCGGGATTCTCCTCAAGCCATTTTGCGGCATGGCTTTCGTAGTAGGGGCCCTGGGTGATGGTCAGCTCGTCCAAAAGGGCCTTGCGCACGCTGAAGGCAAGACCTGCCACAAGGAAGGTCTGCATGACACCTTCGGTCAGATCCTGACGGTCGCGCTCGTAGAGCGGATCGTAGAACCACATGGGGCTGTGGTCCTCGTCCACCTGGGCTGCCACATTGGCGCCGTGTCCTTCCTTCCAGGGATGCACCTCGGCCACGGTGAGATCATTGGGCAGGCCCTGCAGAAGCGGGAATGCGTCCACGGGATGCATCTTGTCGCCCTCGGGGCCGGCAACCAGCACTGCTGCGCGCACGGGCTCTTCCTTGGGCCAGGCCATGAGAACATAGTCAGTGACATTGTTCTCGCTGTCCTTGTTCTGCCAGCGCCAGGTGGGACGGGTGCCGCCGGCATTGAGCACTGTGGCAATGACCTGGGACATGAGATTGGCGGGATTTGCGCCAAGCAGGACTGCCCAAGGCATGCCAAGGCCTTCGAAGTGCATTCTGTTCTTGCCACTGAGCCTGTCCTTCACCTCTTCGGCAGAGGGCACGCGCTCACCAGGAGCGTCCGTAGCGGTGTCATCCTGTATGCCCTGGACGGGAGCATCAGTCTGTGCAGGCTGTTCAGCCTGTTGAGCCTCTTTCTTGAGTTTGGCCATGAGAGAACTTCTCCTTTAGGCTTGCGGGATGCCCCGCAAGGGGCCTGGCAGGCCAAAGCCTGCCAGGGAGCGATGTTCTTTAGCGCCTGTCGCGATGTCCGCCGCGGGGGCCACCGCTTCTGGGCTTGCCGCCACGTCCTTCGCGGCCTTCACGCCCTTCCGAGCTTCTGGCCGGACGGGAGGTCTCCTCGGGATTCCATGGGTGTCCCTGCTCTTCGAGAAGAACTGCCCTGCGGCTTGCGCGAATGCGATCGCCGTTGATTTCGATGACCTTGACCTTCATCTCCTCGCCAAGGGACACAAAGCCTGCCACCTGGGGCACGCGGCCGATGTCAAGCTGGGAGATGTGCACCAAAGCTTCCACGTTGGGCAAGATTTCCACGATGCAGCCAATTTCCAAAAGCTTCTTCACCTTGCCCACATAGTCCTTGCCCACTTCCGCATGCTGATCGTAGTAGGAGATCATTTCGCAGGCGCGCTTTAAGGAATCTGCAGTGGGGGCAAAGATGGAGACCTTGCCGCTGTCGTCGATGTCCACGGAGGCACCGGTGGCAGTGGTGATGGCCTTGATGTTCTTGCCGCCAGGGCCAATGATGAGGCGGATGATGTCGGGATTGACGAAGATTTCCTTGTGCTGCGGGGCATAGGGAGAGATGGTCGGACGGGGTCCGGGCAGGACCTTGGCCATTTCGCCAAGGATGTGCATGCGACCCTCGTGGGCCTGGCGCATGGCTGCACGCATGATGTCCGTGGACAGGCCTTCCACCTTGATGTCCATCTGGATGCCGGTCACGCCCTCGGCTGTGCCGGCCACCTTGAAGTCCATGTCGCCCATGGCGTCTTCGTCACCAAGGATGTCGGTGAGGATGATGAACTGATCCCCTTCCTTGATAAGGCCCATGGCAACGCCGGCAACGGGAGCGGAAATCGGCACACCTGCGTCCATGAGGGAGAGGCAGCCGCCGCACACTGCGGCCATGGAGGAGGAGCCGTTGGACTCCATGGTTTCCGAGACCACGCGGATGGTGAAGGGGAAGCTGTCGTCCTGGGGCAGGATGGGACGCAGGGACTTTTCTGCCAGGGCACCGTGGCCCACTTCGCGGCGGGACAGGCGCACGGGCTTCACTTCGCCGACCGAGAAGGGCGGGAAGTTGTAGTGCAGCATGAAGGATTTGGTGATATCGCCGCCAAGGCCGTCCGTGCGCAGCTCGTCCGTGGTGGAGCCTAAGGTGGTCACGGCAAGGCTCTTGGTCTCGCCGCGGCGGAAGATGGCGGAACCGTGGGTGCGGGGCAAAACGCCTGCCTGAATCTGGATGGGACGCACGGTTTTTGTGTCGCGGCCGTCGATGCGCAGGCCCTCGGTCACGATGCGCTTGCGCACAAAGGCCTTTTCGTTGGCAGCGATGAGATCCGGCACCTCGGCCAGAGCCTCGGGCTTTTCGGCCCAGGCGGGATCAGCCACAAGCTCTGCCATGACAGCGTCCTTCACGGCCTTGCGGGCGTTCTTGCGCTCGAGCTTTTCGGGGATGATCATGGCCTTTTCAAGGCCAGCCTTTGTGCACAGCTCTGCCACGCGGGCCACGAGCACGGGATCGTCCTCGTGGGGGGTGAAGGGCATCTTTTCCTTGCCAGCCTTCGCGCGCAGCTCTTCCTGGGCCTTGATGAGGGGTTGCACCTCGACGCGGCCCCATTCGAGGGCGTCGATGAGGATGTCCTCGGGCACGAAGTGTGCCTCGCCCTCGACCATGGTCAGGGCGGTGGCGGAAGCTGCGAACACAAGGTCCACGTCGCTCTTCTTCCTTTCCTCAAGGGTGGGATTGAGCACGAACTTACCGTCTATGCGGCCCACGCGGGCGCCCACGACAGGTCCGTCAAAGGGCAGGGAGGAAAGGTGCAGGGCAGCGGAGGCGCCGCTCATGGCCAGAATGTCGGGATCGTTTTCCTGGTCTGCGGAAAGGACAGTTGCCAGAACCTGCACGTCCTGCAGAAGGCCCTTGGGGAAGAGGGGACGGATGGGACGGTCGATGAGGCGGGAAACCAGGGTCTCGCGCTCGGAGGGGCGTCCCACCTCGCGGCGGAAGAAGTTGCCGGGAATGCGTCCTGCAGCGTACATGCGCTCGGAGTATTCCACGGTGAGAGGGAAAAAGCCCTTGCTTGTTTCCAGTGTCTGCGAGCAGACGGTCACAAGGACCACAGTGCCGCCGCACTGAACCCAGACAGCGCCGTCGGCCTGGTTGGCTATGCGGCCGGTCTCGAAGATGTAGTCCTTGCCAAAGAGATTGGCGGTCACGCGGACCGGATTGAAAATGTCGTTTGTCATGCGTCAAAGGCCCAAAAGGGGCCAGTCCTCCGTAAAAAACAGGTGACAGCCTGATCCTTTGGCATTGAGCAGGGGGACTCCGGGAAGGGCAGGAAGAGTCTTCTTCCTGATCTTCCCGGATACCCCTGGTTGTCCTGGCAAGGTTCAGGCAGTCACAAACAAGACAAAAGGGGCCCCGGACTAGCCTTGGGCCCCTTGATGAAAAAAGCGGTTACTTGCGCAGTCCGAGCTTCTCGATAAGGGCACGGTAGCGCTGAATGTCCTTCTTCTTGAGGTAGTTGAGGATGTTGCGGCGACGGCCGACCATCTTCAAAAGACCTGTACGAGAGTGGAAGTCCTTCTTGTGGACCTTGAAGTGGGCGGTCAGACCCTCGATGCGGGCTGTCAGAAGGGCAACCTGCACTTCCGGCGAACCGGTGTCGCCTTCGTGTTTGGCATGAGCGTCAATAACCGTCTTCTTGGCAATAGGATCCATAGCCACAGCAGTTCTCCTGGTGTTGTAAAAGGTTGTTAGGACCAAAGCCCCCTGGCTACTGTCAGTCTTGCACCGTCTGTCACTTTCGCAAGAGCCAGAACCCCGCCCTCGTCCTTCAAGAGCACGTTTTGTGCGCCACGAAGGTCCTGGGGACAGGGAATGGACATGCCGTTGCGAACCCTTGCAGCGTGCTCACTGCTCACGGAAAGGACCGGCCACTCGGGCAGTGCTTCCTCTATGGAATGCACATGCCGTGAAAGGCCCTGGGGATCCGCATTCAGCTCGTCCAGCGTCACGGACTGGTTGAGACCAAAGGGGTGGCTGTATTCCCGTGTCAGCCTTGTCAGTGTTGCTCCGCACCCAACTCGCATCCCCAAGCTGTGGGCCAGGGATCGTATGTATGTGCCGGAACTGCACGTGACACGGAAATGGACAAGCGGAAGTTCCATGGAAAGGACTTCCGCACGAAAGATGTGTACATTCTTGAGCTTGACAGGCACGTCCCTGCCTGCCCTGGCCAGTCTGTACAGGGGCTGACCATTGCTCTTGGCTGCCGAATAGGGGGGCACGATCTGTTCGAGCTCGCCCTCGAAGGAGGATATGACATTTGCTACGTCTTCGGCGCGCACATCCTGCCAGGGCTTTTCTGAAACAGTCCTGCCCTCCGCGTCCCATGTGTCGGTTTCAAGGCCAAGGCGCGCTGTTGCGCTGTAGACCTTGCAACCGGCCTCAAGCAGATAGTTGGAAATCCTGGTGGCTGCGCCGAGAAGCAGAAGCAGCACACCATCCGCCATGGGATCGAGGGTGCCGGCATGGCCGATCTTCTTCTGGCCAAGGCGCTTGAGCACAGAAAGGCAGCGATTGGACGTGGGGCCCGAGGGCTTGTTGAGCACAAGCACGCCGTGCTGTTGCGCCGGAATTTGCATGGTCTGGGTAGAAGATGGCATAGGGGAAGACCTATAGGGGCATTTTGTGCAAAAGTCAAAAGCTGCAAGGTGCGCAAACAGCCTTTTTTGCATTTTGAACCAGAAAAAAATCTAGGCTCCTTGCGATGCGAGGCTTTGGGCAATGGTGCGTCGCAAAAGCTCGGAAGCCCGCTCGAGGCTCATGGCAAGGGTGCCGCCTGCAGCGTTGCGGTGGCCTCCGCCGCCAAGCGAGGAGGCAATGGCGTTCACGTCCATGTCCTCTACGGAGCGCAGGCTGAACTTGCACACATCAAGGTTCTGTTCGCGAAGGAAACAGGCAATCCTGACAGAGCGCAGTTCGCGCATGTGTTCCACAAAGCCTTCCGTATCCTCGCTCTTGCAGCCGTACCTTTCAAGAAGGTCAAGGGGAAGGATACACATGGCAAGCTTGTCTTCCTGCTCGAGCGTAAGCCTTTCCGACATCTTCCCCCACAGCTTCATGCGCGCAAGAGACCAGTTCTTCTCAAGGCTTTCGCGCAGTCTATGTATGGAAGCGCCGTGGCTTTCGAGAAAGGCAGCCAGGGCAAAGACGGCTGGCGAGGCGTTGGCGTGGCGAAAACCGCCTGTGTCTGTCACAAGGCCAAGCGCAAGAGCGCTTGCGATCTCGGGCGTAAACTCGGCACCTGCCTTGCGCAAAACGCTTGCCAGAAGCTGCGTTGTGGAGGCAGCCTCTGGCTCCACAAAACTCGCAATGGTACCCATGCCCTGCCCATGGTGGTGATCGATGTTGATGCAGGAAAGATCCGCCATGGCTTCGGAAAGTTCCTCGCCAAGGCGGGCAGGAACGCCGCAGTCGAGGGCAATGAGGGCCCTTGGCTCGAAGGGCAGGGCGGAAAGGGTCTTGTACACAGGGTAGGGCAGGGGCACAAAGTCGTAGTTGCCGGGCACGCCAAAGGGCGCAAAAAGGGCAAAGCGCTTGTGTTTTTGCTCAAGAAAGTGCGCCATGGCAAGAATGGAGCTCAACGCATCGCCGTCAAGGCGCACGTGGGCTGCCACAAGGTAGTTGTCGTGGTCGAGCAGGGCCTGCGCGGCCCTTGCTGCCCCGTCCTGCCAGGCGGTGGGAAAGGCCAAATCAGTCAGCATCATAGAGTTCAAAGCTTGAATCAACGAGTTTTTCTCCCGCAACGGCCTCCATCATGAGCAGACACTTGTCCATGCGGCTGCGCAGATGTCGCTCGGAATTGGAAAGGGAGATGACGGAAAGACGCAGCCTTGTCAGACTGTTCTCCGTCCCGTCCTCGGCCACGGCCACATTGAAGCGATTGCGCGTCTTCTGTTTCAGGCTGTTAGCCACGCGGCGCTTGGCCTTCAGGTTGTCGTTGCCGTCCAGGGAAAATTCGACAATGAGATGCCCAATCAACATAAGGAAAAAAGAAGCAAACGGGGAAGGGTGTGGTACCCTTCCCCGTACTGCAAAGGGATGAGTGAGGAAGGAGACTCTAACCTTGATGCCGGTCTAGAGAGTTGCTGCTTCCTGCACGGTTTCGAAGGCTTCGATAATGTCGCCTGCCTTGATGTCGTTGAATTTGTCGAGGCCAATGCCGCACTCGTTGCCGCGCAGGACTTCCCTTGCATCGTCCTTGAAGCGCTTGAGCGAGCTTATGCGGCCTGTGTAGACCACGACACCGTCACGCAGGAGGCGAACCTGTGCGTTGCGGGAGACCTTGCCGTCCGCCACATAGGAACCGGCAATGGTTCCGACCTTGGGCAGGGAGAAGGTCTGACGCACTTCGGCCTGGCCAAGGTAGACTTCCTTTTCCACAGGGGCCAGAAGGCCTGCCATGGCGCTCTTCACATCGTCCACCAGCTTGTAGATGATGTCGTAGAAGCGGATGTCCACATTCTCGTGTGCGGCAATGTCCTTGATGCGGGCAGTAGGACGCACGTTGAAGCCGATGATGATGGCCTGGGACGCGGAGGCAAGCATGATGTCCGATTCGGAAATGGCGCCCGTTGCCCCGTGGACAACGTTGACCGAAACCTTGTCTGTGCCAGCCTTGCGCATGGCGTCCTGCACGGCTTCGAGGGAGCCCTGCACGTCCGCCTTGACCACAAGGTTCAAAGTCTTCTTCTCTTCGCCTGCGGTGGAGGCCAGGAAGGTTTCCAGTGTTACCTTGGTTTCGCTGGCAAGTTCCTTTTCGCGCTGCAGCACTGCACGGGCGTCGGCAATGCGGCGGGCAACCTTTTCGTCAGCCACGGAGGCAAAGACCTCGCCTGCATCCGGCACACCGGTAAAGCCCTGCACTTCCACGGGGATGGAGGGACCGGCCTCGCGCACCTTCTTGCCCTGATCGTTCAGAAGAGCACGCACGCGTCCGGAGAAGGTGCCGCAGACAAAGTTGTCGCCCTGATGCAGGGTGCCTTCCTGAATGAGCACGGTAGCCACGGGGCCGCGACCCTTGTCCAGCTTGGCTTCGATGATGTGGCCTCTGGCGGGCTTGTCCGGATTGGCCTTGAGTTCCATGACCTCGGACTGCAGGGCCACGAGTTCGAGCAGTTCATCGAGGCCCTGATGGGTCTTGGCCGAAACCTTGGCAACGATGGTGTCGCCGCCCCACTCTTCGGGCTGAAGGCCAAGGGTGGAGAGTTCGGTGAGCACGCGGTCGGGATCTGCGCCGGGCTTGTCTATCTTGTTCACGGCCACGATGATCGGCACTTCGGCAGCCCTTGCGTGGTTGATGGCTTCCCTTGTCTGCTCCATGACACCGTCGTCTGCAGCGACAACCAGAATAACAAGGTCGGTTATCTGGGCGCCGCGGGCGCGCATGGCAGTGAAGGCCTCGTGACCGGGGGTGTCCAGGAAGACAACGTCGCCGTTTTTCGTATTCACGTGGTAGGCGCCGATGTGCTGCGTGATGCCGCCGGCTTCGCCGCTTGTCACGTGGGTCTTGCGGATGGCGTCGAGCAGGCTCGTCTTGCCATGGTCAACGTGGCCCATGATGGTGACAACGGGCGGACGGGGCTTGAGATCCTCGGGCCTGTCGGGAGTGGAATCCTCGAGGTAGTCCTTTTCCTCAAAGCCTGTTCTCTCGACCTCGTAGCTGAATTCCGAAGCAAGGATGGAGGCAGTGTCGAAATCGATGCTCTGGTTGATGGTGGCCATGATGCCAAGGTTGAAGAGCACCTTGATAAGCTCGTTGGCCTTGAGGCCCATCTGATGGGCCATGTCGGAGACACGGATGGTGCCGCCTTCCACGCGCACCTTGCGCTTGGCTGCCTTCAGAGGCTGGGTCACCTGGGCCGGAGCCTGGACCTGCTTCTTCTTGCGCGAGCGGGTGCTGCGCATGCGTGGAGCTTCGTTCTCGTCGTGGGCATCGAAGCCCATCTGCTGGAAGTCCACGGTGCGGCGGCCCTTGTTGCGCTTCTTCTTGCTCTGGCCGGAACGGCTGTCGTTGTCGGCAGGACCAAAGCCCATCATGTCGCCTGCGCGCGGAGCGCCACCCTGGGGCCTTGCACCGCCGGGTCTGCCCTGGCCACCACCGCTGCGACGCTGGCGGTTGTCGTCGGAACGACCTCCTGCGTCGCGGGGGGTACGCTGCTGGCGATCGTTATCGCGGGTGTTGTCGCGGCCATCACGTCCGCGACCGCCGCCGCGGCGCTCGCCATCACGCTCGTTGCGCTGCTGCTGGGGACGGGCCGGAGCAGGGGCAGGACGGGAAATGATGCGCACCTTGGGTGTTTCGAAGGGAGCTGCGCTTGCCTGGGGCTTTTTCTCCTTGGCCTTGGCATCCTTTGCTGCATCCTTCGGCTGTTCGGCCTTGGCGGGCTTTGATTCGGTGCCCTGGGCCGGGCGTCTGGAAGCGTCCTTTGCTGCCTCTGGCTGGGGCTTTTTCACCTGCTCGGGCTGGGATGTGGCAGCGGCTTCGGGCTTCTTCTGTGCCTGGGGCTCGGAGGCCTCAACCGGCTTGGCCTGCACATCGCTTGTCTGGACTGGGGCGGCTTCCCTTTGGGCCTGCTCGGCCTTTGGCTGAACAGCACTGGCCTGTTCGGTTTTGGGCTGCTCTGCCTTCGCCTGTTCGACTTTCGCTTGATCGACTGGTCTGCTGATGATCTTGGCCTTGACGGGCTCAATGATCTTGACCTTGGGCGCTGCGGGCTTTTCAGCCTGCCTTTGGACCTTTTCCACAGGCTTTTCGGTTGCCTGCTTTTCAGCCTCTGCCTTGGGTGCGTTTTCGACCTTTTCGGGCCTTGCACCGGGCTTGCGGCGGCGCACAATGACGTCCTTGTGGTCGGCGGGCTTTGCCAGACGCTTGCGCAGCTTTTCGGCCTCTTCCGCGGACAGGGCTGTCGAGGCGTTCTTGGCGTTGATGCCAGCTTCGCGGGCGGTATTGACTGCGGCCTGGTGGTCCACCTTCAGCTCGTCCGCAAGCTCTTGTATCTTAATTTTCTTTTCTTTCATGCTTCTTCCTCCCCGCGCGCCGTTTTGCCGGTCTGAATCTGGCAAGTCTTGTCTTGCAGGACTCTTGTTCACAGACATACCAGCCTCTTCCCGGTCTGGTCTTGTCCTCGTCCAGCGCGAGACACCCCTCTGGGGTCAGTGTGTAGCGCAAGAGATCGGTTTTCAAAAATCTTTGTCTGCAGATGACGCACATGCGCACCGGCCCGTCGGCACTATTCTGCCTGGCCTTCGTCATGCGCTTCCTCCCTGGACACATCGGCAGTCGCGTCGGGTTTTGCCCCGCCATCCTCGCCGGGATTGAGGAAATTGAGGGCCTGGCGCAAATGCTCAAGCTGACTTTCCGTCAGGGAAAGGGCAGCGACAAGTTCCTCGTCCGAGGCCTGGCGCAGCTTGTCCAGATCCGTGTAGCCTGCTTCCTGCAGGGAAGCGACGGGAATTTCCGCCACACCGGCCACCTGCTCCAGACTGTGCCCTGCGGCACTGGCCTCGTTGTAGCGGCTCTCTGTGAAGATATCCACTTTCCAGCCAAGGAGGCGTGCTGCCAGCTTGACGTTCTGGCCCTTGCGGCCGATGGCGTTGGTGAGCTGATCGTCCGGAACGATGACTTCGAGCTGGTTCTGGGGCTCGTCCACGATGATGCGCGAGACAAGGGCCGGAGCCAGGGCATTGCGGGCATAGGTTGCGATGTCGGCATTCCAGATCACGATGTCGATGCGCTCGCCGCGCAGCTCCTGCACAATGTTCTGGATGCGCGCTCCGCGCACGCCAACGCAGGCGCCCACAGCGTCCACCTCGCGCTCGCGGGAGTAGACAGCGACCTTGGCGCGGGAACCGGGATCGCGGGCAACGCCCATGATCTGGATGATGCCCTCGTCCACTTCGGGCACCTCGCGGTGGAAGAGTGCCGTGATGTAGTCCGGGTGGGATCTGGAGAGCACAACCTGGGGTCCGCGGCCTTCCCTGTGCACATCGATGATGATGGCCTGGATGTTGTCGCCGCGGCGGTAGTGTTCCTTGGAAATTTGCTGATCTCTGGGCAAAATGGCTTCGGTTCTGTCAAGATTGATGACGAAGCTGCTCTTTTCCCTGCGCTGCACGGAACCGGTGACGATTTCGCCAATGCGTTCCTTGTAGTCGTTGTAGATATTGGCCTGTTCGGCATCGCGCAGGCGCTGGATGATGACCTGCTTCGCGGACTGGGCGGCAATGCGGCCGAGATCCTGAATCTTGATGCGGAAGCCCATTTCGTCGTCGATCTGGACACTCTCGTCGAGCTTCCTGGCTTCGGTGAACTCTATTTCCCTGTCGGGATTGTCGAGCTCATCGTCCGGAACGACGATCTTGAACTGGTAGACCTCAATGTCACCGGTCTCCCTGTTGTAGCTCACCTCGACGCTCATGTCCTCGGCGTAGCGGCGCTGTACGGATGTGCGCACTGCGTCCTCAAGAGTCTCCACAAGAAGATCCGCGTCAATCGACTTGTCCTTGCAGATCTGATCAATGGCTTTTTTCAGTTCCTGGTTCATTCACTATCGGCGCGCGGTTTCTGCATGCAGAAAAGAAAGCGCCGCCTCCTCGCGTAGAGCGTGTATAAAGGTTTGCAGTATTCCGCTTTTGGACAAGGGCAATGCATTGGTCCTTGGCAAAAAGACCCTTGCGGAATAGCCTGCCTGTTTGCGATTTTTTATGATTTTTTGGATTTTTTCTGGGATTTGCCCTGACTCTTGCCTGGTCCCTTGCCTGGCTTTGCAGGCTTGCGGAAGACATGGATGCGGCTGACCCTGCGCGCCCTTGCAAAGGGAATGGTCACAGGATCGCTGTTCTCCCTCGTGATTTCACCCTCGCCGTCCACGCTTGCGGGGGCAAGGATAAAGCTCTCTTCGCCCACTTCCTCAAGAACACCCTTCCAGACGCGCCTTTTTTGGCCGTCCGGAGTAGGGGCAAAGAGTTCGCCCATGCGCGCCTCGACCATTTCACCCACATAGGGCTTCATCTGCTCGATACGGAAGAAGATACGGTTGAAGCCCGGGGTGGACACTTCCAGCGTGTAGGCGCGGTCAATGACATCCTCGGCGTCAAGGGCCAGGGAGAACTGGCGCGAAATGGCCTCGCACTGATCTACCGAGGCCGAGAGCAGGGCGATTTCCTCTGCGGGCTCGTCCGTATCCTGCATGTCTTCGAGAGGCTCTTCCTCCATGGCCGGAACCTCCACGAACAGGCGCACTGTCATGTGCTGACCGTCCAGGATTTCCAGTCCCCAGATTTCCAGTCCCTGTGCCTTCACTGCAGGCTGGGCGAGACGCAAAAGTGTGTTTTCAAGCTGGTTTCGGCTCATGATGGTCCTTGCTTTCGACGGTATTTGGGCCAAAAAAAAGGGTCCCTGCTATAGGCACCCTTCTGTGAACACCAACGGTTCTCAAATGGATGATTGGCGTGAACAGCTGCGACATGCAAGAGGCTGCCGGGGGCAGACTCTTGCCGCGAACAGTCTTTCAAAAGGGAATTTCGAAAGACCAAGAATGTTCACGTCAGCCTTCATCGTGGGCGGGGCAGGAATACTGTCCGCATTTCGGCCCTTCATGCCTTGGCATGGATAGGGCAGACCATGATGAAATGCGCTGTCCCAATACTTGCAACGAGCGCAAAAGTCAAGAAAAATGCACAATGTGGAAAAAATATGTGTTCCCTTGGGAGCGTCTTTGGACAGGGCTAATCCAGGGGGAGTTGGGGAAGGTTTGCCTTGGGACGCGTTTGCAGGGTTCCGTCAACAATGTGGAGGGAATTTGCCAGCTTGCGGTGTGCGGAGGGCATGGCGTAGCCTTCGAGCTCCTTCAGGGTGAGCCAGCGATAGTCGCTTGCCTCGCTCAAGCGCGGAGGCGCGGGAAAGTCGCAGTCGCAAGGCGAGCTTTCGGGCTTTGAGGCGAGTTCCAGGGCAAAGCAGTGCAGGGTCACGTGGTATTTTGTGTAGGCGTGTTTGATTGTGGCAAGTTTTGCAAGAATGCGCACGCGAAAGCCCGTTTCCTCGAAAAATTCTCGCACAACAGTCTCTGCGGGGCGCTCACCCTCCTCTATGCCGCCTCCGGGAAATTCCCAAAGACCTCCCCAGACGTCCTTTGGAAGACGCTTTTGCACGTAGATACGGGAATTGTGGAGAAGAACGCCAGAGGCCACGGTGATGGGAATGCGCTCCTGCCTTGCGGGCAGAACGGGGCGCAGGGTTACAGTGTTGCGCTGCAAGGAAAGACAGTACTTTTGCAGGGGGCAGACCCTGCAGTCGGGATTTTTGCCGCACACAAGGGCGCCCAGCTCCATCATGGCCTGATTGTGCAGACGACCGCACCCCTTTTGCAAAAAGGCATTGGCAAGCCTTGCAAGGGCTTCCTTTCCGTCCTTTTCGCGCACGCAAAGGTCCAGATCCGCAAGCCTTGCCACAACGCGCTCCACGTTGGCGTCGATGCAGGCCACATCCTCGCAGAAGGCAATGCTTGCTATGGCAGCAGCCGTGTAGGGGCCTATGCCGGGCAGGGCCCGGATGTCTTCCAGCTTCGAGGGAAAGACACCGTTGTGACGCTCCATGATGGTGCGCGCGGCTTTCAGGATATTGCGGGCCCTTGAGTAGTAGCCAAGGCCCTCCCAGGCCTTGAGCACCTCTTCTTCGGGGGCGCGTGCCAGGCTTGCAAGGTCGGGAAAGCGTTCCATCCAGGCAAGGTAGTAGGAAACGCCGCGCTCCATCTGGGTCTGCTGCAGCATGATTTCCGAAATCCATACTCCGTAGGGAGAGTAGTGCCTGCGCCAGGGAAGCGGGCGCATGTTGCGCTCAAACCAGGCAAGAAGATCCTTTTCCATGGCGCCAAAGTTCAGCGCACTGTCGGTCTGTTTTTTCTGTGGCATGCAATCTCTGAAAGAGGGGAGAAAAGATAGGGTGGACAGGAAGTGAGTATGGAAGCAGGGGCCATTTGGCTTCCCAAAAAAGCCCTTCGGCTCCATATTGTCAAGCATCGCTCCTTTGCGTACAGTTGCGGGGCAATTTTTTCAATCAGGGGACTGGCAAAGGCACGAAAGTGCTATTCATTTTATGCCTGACCAAGGGTTGGGGCAGGCAGCGGTCCTTTCGAAGGAGACATTATGGCTACAAATCCCGTGGTACTGCTCGAAACAACGTCCGGAGACATTCTGATCGAGCTCTATCCTGACAAGGCTCCCAAGACAGTTGAGAACTTTCTGCAGTATGTGGATTCCGGCTTTTACAAGAACACGATTTTCCACAGGGTTATCCCCGGCTTCATGATCCAGGGCGGCGGCTACACCATCAGGATGGACGAGAAGGAAACCCAGGCTCCCATCGAAAACGAGGCCAACAACGGCGTGAGCAACGAGCGCGGCACCATTGCCATGGCCCGCACCATGGATCCCCACAGCGCCACTGCCCAGTTCTTCATCAACCTCGTGGACAACGAATTTCTCGATTTCAAGAGCGAGTCTCTCCAGGGTTGGGGCTACTGCGCCTTCGGCAAGGTGACCGAAGGCATGGACGTTGTGGACAAGATCGCCAAGGTCAAGACCAAGTCCCAGGGCCCGCACGACGATGTGCCCGTTGACCTTGTCATCATCACCAACGCCAGCCGTTTCGAATAGTCTTTCTTGCTGCCCCTGGTCTGGAACACCCGGCGGGCCAGGGGCAGTATTGTTTTTGTTTCAAGGTCCATGTGAGCCGGCAAAGGCTCGGGCCCGGGAGAAGAAGGAAATGCTGAAAAAGGTACTGCTTGCCGCCCTTGCCCTTGTGTGCGTGCCAAACCTCGTCTTGGCGGCCAACGAAAAAATAGATCCCGAGACCTATCTGTGCGCAGAGCTTGTCTCCAACGAGACCCTGCTTCAGGGCGAGGCACCCCTTTTCGAGGGGCTGCAGCTCGACGGCTACGCCTCCGCTGCCGTGAACATGGATGTGGCTTCCCCGGACGCGGTCCACATCATCCTCAATGAGGCGGTCAACTGGTGCCAGGAGCGCCCCACGGACAAGGTGTACTCCATCTGGCAGCAGATGCGTGCCACAGGCCCTGTGCCCGAGGGGGACTGGAACGCAAAGACGTCTACCTGCGCGGACTTTGCCCTGAACCAGGACGATGCCAGCGGTTTCATCATCTGGCTCGACGGCTACAACAGGAAGGCCAACAATACCACAAAGAGCATCCTGAACAGCGACGCTGACGTGCGCGCCTTTATCGACGCATGCCTTCTGAGCCCCAAGAGGACCATGCTCGAAGTCTTGCAGGAAAACGCCAAGGACGCGCCTGCCGCAAAGTAGCGGATTCCGGAGCACAAGAATTTTTCACGAAGGGGACAGGAGACTGTCCCCTTTTTTGGGGCCTGAAAGGCCTGGCAGATTTGTCCTGAGAGCATATTGCTCTTCATTGCGTGGCACTCTCAGATCAAGCTTCCTCGAAGCCGACTCTGGCCGATTTTTCGCAAAAGGCAATGCCCACATGGAGTATGGTCTTACCAGCAGTCCAATCACAGCCATTCAGCTAGGTATCGCAGGATGAGTGAGTGGCCTCTGAACTTCTGTTTTTGCTGCTCTCCAATCCAAAATCCGACGTGGCTGTAAGTGACCCCTGATATCGCTGGATCAATATGAGAAAACCTCACAGATCAGCCGAGAAGCTGAGGCCTATGGGGTTTTGCACAATACGAGACTGCAGGGATACAGTCCCTCTGGTCGTTGCTGCGTTGACGAAATAGAGAAGCCCTTGGGAACTTCCTTTCCCAAGGGCTTCTCTTGATATGAGCCTCCCCCAAATGAGGCAAGCTGTTTGCTGCCTTGGGTCACCCCTGCAGCGTCATATCCCCATCGCGCACAAGTCCCATGCGGCGAACCACGCAGTTGATAAGGGGTGCCAGAATGGCAGGCAGGATGAAGCAGACCAGAAGGAGTCCTGCCCAGTCGAAGGCCGTGATGGCAGCCCGTGTCCCTTCGCCGATTTCCTTCACCCAGCCTGTGTAGACACCAATCTGCCCTACAAACCCGCATGTTCCCATGCCGGAAGCAATGGCAGGGCCGTTCATTTGCAGCTGGAACACGCAGGTGGCAATGGGCCCTGTAATGGCAGAGGCAAGGGTTGGCGCAATCCAGATGCAGGGATTCTTCACGATGTTGCCCATCTGCAGCATGGACGTGCCTATGCCCTGGGACACGAGGCCGGACCATCGGTTTTCCGGAAAGGACATGACCGCAAAGCCCACCATCTGCGCGCAGCATCCTGCGACTGCAGCGCCTCCCGCAAGGCCAGTGAGGCCTAGGGCAGCGCAGATGGCCGCAGAAGAGATGGGTAGTGTCAGGACCATGCCAACGACTACAGAGACCACAATGCCCATGACAAAGGGGCGCAGCTCGGTGGCCCACATGACAAGCTCACCGAACTTCATGGCCCAGGCTCCCAGCGCAGGTGCCCACCAGGCGGAAAGAGCAAGGCCCACGCCAATGGTCACAAGGGGCGTCACAAGAAGATCTATCTTCGTTTCCTTGGACACAAGCTTGCCTGCCTCGGCAGCGACGATTGCCACAAAGAAGACGGCAAGCGGGCCTCCGGCTCCGCCGAGGGCATTGGAGGAAAAGCCTACCGTGACCAGGGAAAAGAGCACTGCGGGCGGGCAGCGCAGGGCGTAGCCTATGGCGCAGGCCATGGCAGGTCCGCTCATGGCAGCTGCAAGGCCGCCTACCGTGTAGGTGCTGTCCCGTATGCTGACAAGAGGCTGGGTCAGAAAGGCAATTTCCAGCTGCGTGCCGATTGTGTCGATGATGGTGCCGATGAGAAGGGAGCAGAAGAGCCCCTGGGCCATTGCCGCCATGGCGTCAATGCCGTAGCGGCGCAGGGAGATTTCGATGTCCTTGCGGGCGAGAAATTCGCGAAAGGTCATGAACACGTCCTTGTGGCAAAGGTTCAGAAAAGTGCCATGACCAGGGGGAGAGTCAGGACACAGCCAATGGTAGTTGTGGTGATGACAAGTGTGCCGAAGGCGGGGTCGGTCTTGTAGTGGGCGCTCAAAATGGAGGCTTGCATAACTGCCGGCAGTGCTGCCTGCAGGACAAAGACCTTGCCCACGAATTCGTCAATGCCGAAGGCAAGGACCACAAGCAGAGTCACGAGGGGACAGACAAGAAGGCGTCCCGCGCAGGCAAGCATGAGATCCTTGGAAAAAAGTGCGCGTCCCTTGGGAACAATGGAGAGGCTGAAACCTATGTAGAGCAGGGCAAGCGGTGTGGTGAGCTGTCCAATGGTTGAGGCAGCGTTCATGAACCACGAGGGCATGTTCACATTGAGAAGGGCAGCGCCAAGGCCTGCGGTAAAGCCAAGGAAAGGGGGAGACAGTATGGCCCTGATGGCGCGTCTTGCGGAAAAGGGGCTTTGCCTGTTTGCGTCCGCTGCAATGAGATAGCTTCCTATGGTCCAGAAGAAGGCCGCGTTGGCAAAGTAGTAGAGCAGCGCGTAAGGGATGGACTTGGGGCCCAAGAGCGCCCCGCACATGGGAATGCCCACAAAGACAGCACTCGAACAGGAAAAGGACGCGCAAAAGAGCCCAAAGCGCTGCTGTTTCACGTGAAACACCTTAGCCAAAGCAAGGGCAGTGGCAAAGGTCAGCAATATGGACGCTATGGGCACAAGGGAGCCGAGAAGGAAGTCGCGCACGTCCTCATGGCCAAAGGTGGTGACAATGGCGCAGAAAAGGTAGGGCGGCAGGGCGATGCAGGTGACAAACTTGGGCACAAGGCGTCGTACTTCAGGGCCAACCCAGCCAGCCCTGTCGAGCACAACACCCACAAGGCAGACAAGCAGCAGACTGAAAACGCCGCTCAGGGCGTGCAGGTATTCCATACGTGCTTTGATGAAAGAATGTCCGCCGCAAGTTTCCTTGCGGCGGACTGAAAAGGGGGGGAGAGCCTAGATGTCGCGGTAGCGGGCGCCGTTGGAAGCGGAGGTCACAAGGGACGCGTAGCGGCGCAGGATGCCGTAGGGGCTCTTCTTTTGCGAAGGCGTGTACTCTGCCTTGCGCTTTGCGAGCTCCTCATCGCTCACCTTCAGCTCAAGCTTGCGGTTGGGAATATCGATGTGGATGATGTCGCCGTCGCGCACAAGACCGATGGGGCCACCGTCTGCGGCCTCGGGCGAGATGTGACCAATGGCTGCGCCGTTGGTGCCGCCGGAGAAGCGCCCGTCTGTCAGAAGGGCCACGTCCTTGCCAAGGCCCATGCCGGTGATGGCTGCGGTTGCGGAGAGCATTTCACGCATGCCAGGGCCACCGCGCGGGCCCTCGTAGAGGATGACCACTGCATCGTTGGGCTTGATCTCGCCGTCGAGAATGGCCTTCATGGCATCGGCCTCGCCCTCGAACACGCGTGCGCGCACATCGCGGCACAGCATTTCCTCGGCTACTGCGGATTTCTTTACCACAGCACCCTCGGGAGCAATGTTGCCACGCAAAATGGCTATGCCGCCGTCCTTGGTGTAGGGATTGTCCAGGGTGCGGATGACGTCTGTGTCGAGGATGTGGGCGTTGCGCTCTGCAAGGTTTTCGGCAACCGTCTTGCCCGTGACTGTGAGGCAGTCCGTGTTGAGAAGGCCGCCCTTTGCGAGCTCGCCCATGACTGCGGGAATGCCGCCTGCAAGCTCGAGATCGCACATGTAGTGCTTGCCTGCGGGCGAGAGGTGGCAGAGGTTGGGTGTCTTGCGGCTGATGGTGTCGAAAAGGTCGAGGCTGATGTCGAGATGCGCCTCGCCGAAAATGGCGGGAAGGTGCAGGACCGTGTTGGTGGAGCAGCCAAGGGCCATGTCCACGGTGATGGCGTTGGCAACGCTCTTCTGGGTCACGATGTCGAGCGGGCGGATGTTCCTGCGCAAAAGCTCCATGACCTGCATGCCGGCCTTCTTGGCCAGGCGTATGCGGGCTGCGTGCACGGCAGGAATGGTGCCGTTGCCGGGCAGGGCGACGCCAATGGTCTCTGCAAGGCAGTTCATGCTGTTGGCGGTGAACATGCCGGCACAGGAACCGCAGCCGGGACAGGCGCTTTCTTCCATGGCCATCAGTTCTTCGGGGGTCACCTTGTTGGCCTTGAGACCGCCTACTGCCTCGAAGACGGAGATAAGGTCGGCCTTCTTGTGCGGGCCTGCGTTGCCTGGCAGCATGGGGCCGCCGGAGATGAGGATGGAGGGGATGTTCAGGCGCATCATGGCCATGAGCATGCCGGGCACGCACTTGTCGCAGTTGGGGATGAAGACCAGGGCGTCAAAGGCATGGGCGCGGGCCATGAGCTCGCAGCTGTCGGCAATATAGTCCCTCGAAGGCAGGCTGAAGCGCATGCCCTCGTGGTTCATGGCAATGCCGTCGCACACGGCAATGGCGGGAAATTCCAGAGGTGTGCCGCCAGCCATGCGCACACCGGCCTTTACGGCCTCTGCAATGCGATCAAGGTGCAAGTGTCCGGGAACGACTTCGCTTGCAGCGTTGACCACACCCACGAGCGGGCGCTCGATTTCTTCCTTTGTGAGCCCCAGGGCGTGGAGGAGCGATCTGTGCGGGGCCTTTTCAAGGCCGCACTTCATAAGCGAACTGCGGGCGTCAATCTTATGTTGGTCGTCCATTGGTAGAACCTCTCCTGCAGCACAAGCTGCAAAATGTATGTTTTTGACGTGAGTCTTTGTGTCGTTTCGCCGCTTGCCTTGGGCCCTGAAAATCCGGGGGGAAGCCTGGCCATGGAGCCTTGATGGGAAGCCCCTTGTGCCTGGCTGACAACAGAGTATGGCGTTGAGAATGAGCGAAAAACTTGGGGCCAATCTATGCCAATTCCTCTGTCAGGTCAAAAGGCAAAGTGCAGGGGTGTTTTCATGCAAAAAGAAGAAGGATGAGGCTTTGACAAATTTCTTGTACAGAAAAACAGCTTTTCCATCTTGTATTTTTTTGCAGGTATGAGTGACAGGAACAGGAAATGCAAGACATGTTGCATCGTCTTTTTTCGGGAAACGGGGCTCTCCACTTTGCAAGAGAGAAAGGGCCCTGCCACAAAAAACCGGGACAAAGAATGCGCCCTTGCTTGAGGGAAGATGAAAAAGTCGTTACCGTGCAGGCCATGCAAGGAAAAACGCCCACACTCGCACGCCGTTATCTTTTCAAGCTTCTGGCAAACATAGCTTCCGTGCCGGTCTATTTGATCATGGAGGCCATATTGCCGCGTGCCCTTGGGCCAAGGCTCTACGGAGAGTACAGCTTCGCGACCAACCTCTTCTACCAGCTTTCGGGTTTCCTTGACATGGGCACAAGCACGTGCCTGTACAACTCCCTGTCACGCAGGCAGACAGAGGGCAGCCTCATTGCCTTCTACATGCGTGTGAGCGCCCTTGTGTTCGGCATCACCATGGCCGTGGCGCTCTTCCTCTTTTCCTGCCCGACAGTTGGCAATGCCCTCATGCCGGACGTGCCTTTGTGGCTCACACCCTTTGCGGCCCTGTGGGCCTTTCTCACCTGGTGGGGGCGTGTATTGCGCTCCATGAACGACGCCATAGGGGCGACAGTTCCCTCGGAGATAGTGCGCTCGACCATCTCCCTGGCAGCTGTGGGCTTTCTTGTGCTCCTCTTTGTGTGCGATGTGCTCAACATAGCCACCCTCTTTGTGCAGCAGTACCTCATGCTGGGACTCACTGCCCTTGGCTACTGGCTTGTGACAGTACGCTGTGGAAGGGGCAGTTGGGAAAACGGCGGAAACCTCGTCCTCTCCCTTTCAAGAGAGCGCAGGCGCGCCTACACAAAAGAGTTTTTCGACTATTCAAACCCGCTCTTCGTGCAGGCACTTTTGGCCTTTCTCATGATTGCCTGCGAAAGGTGGCTTTTGCAGTTCTTCAACGGGTCTACGGAACAGGGCTTCTTTGCCCTCTCGCAGAAGGTGGGCATGGCCTGCTTTCTCTTTGTGTCTGCCATGACGCCCCTGCTCATGCGCGAGCTCTCCATAGCCTGGGGCAAGAAGGACGTGGTTGCCATGGGAAGGCTGGTCGACCGCTTTGCGCCTTTGCTCTATGTGGTGGCAGCCTACTTTTCCTGCTTCACATTGGTGGAAGCAGCGGCAGTGGTGGAGCTTTTTGGCGGAGCGGAATTTGCGGCTGCAGTATTGCCTGTGCAGATCATGGCCCTCTATCCCTTGCATCAGGCCTACGGACAGCTTGCAAGCTCCATCTTCCACGCCACAGGCAAGACAAAGATTTTGCGCAACATACAGATGTGCGAATGCGTGTATGGGCTTTCCACTGCCTGGATTCTGCTTGCGCCATCCACATTGTACGGGCTTGGCCTTGGCGCAACCGGCCTTGCCCTGAAAACCGTCCTTGTCCAGATAGTCACGGTCAACCTCTATCTCTTTCTGGCCTCACGCTTCGTGCCCCTTTCCTTTGCAAAGAACGTTTTCCACCAGATATGGAGCCTTGTTGTCCTGCTTGGCCTTGCCCTTGTAAGCCGCAAGCTGACCATGGCACTGGGAATAGGCGATCTGCAATCCTTTGTGCGCTTCCTTGTTTCTGGCGTGCTCTACACGGGCCTTGTCGCGGGCCTTGCCCTGGTCTTCCCTGCCTTTCTGGGCTTTACGAAGCAGGAAGTGTATGAGCTGAAGCGCAGGTTTTTGAGAAGGGGGGCAAGGAAGGGATAGCTCTTTCTTGCGCTTGGCCCAGCTTCCTTGCCTTGTTGGGCAAAAAATCTCCAACTTCCTGTTTTCCTTTCTTGCCTTTGTGGAAAATGGGATCTACAAAATCGCGACATCTACAAAATCGCAGCAACAGTTTGCTGCTAGAGTTCGCTACTGGCTGGGGGAGCCTTGTTATGGAAGGCTGAGAAAGGGTTCGACCCTGACCCCGAGGGCTTTTTTGCCCCATCACCTGATGCAGATAGTACTGCCGGAGGGAAAGCTGGTTTGCCAGGGGCAAAAAGCCCCAAAGCCCGCTTGATCCTCCCTTGCCGGTGGATGAGGCGGCCTTTTTTTTGCCCTTGTGTACGGCAGGAGGAAACATGTCAGAAGACGGCATGCTGATTGAAGTCAACGGCAAGGAACAGAAGGTGTCCCAAGGCACAACGCTTCTTGATATTGTCCAGGCCATGGGCGTGGACCATAAGCGCGTTGTCGTGGAACACAACCTGCAAATTGCCGACAAGGAAAAGCTCGCAGACACAGTGGTCTGCGAGGGCGACAAAATCGAAGTCATCCACTTTGTGGGCGGGGGCTAGGCTCCTTTTCGCACAGGTGGCGATGTTTTTGCGTTGAAGTGCCCAGGGCAGTGTCCATGGGACACAAAGGGGAATACAATGGACGATCTTTTTGAAATTGGCGGGGAAAAACTCACAAGCAGGCTTTTTATCGGCACAGGCAAGTACCGCTCGGACGACCTCATTCCGAAGGTGGCCGAGGCCAGCGGCTCCCAGGTCATAACCGTTGCCATGCGAAGGGTTGACGATGGAGGAAAGGGCATCATGGGCCATATTCCGGCCAACATGCACCTTCTGCCCAACACCTCGGGTGCCCGCACGGCCGAAGAGGCAGTGCGCCTTGCCCGTATAGCCCGGGCCGCAGGCTGCGGCAACTGGATCAAGATCGAGGTCATCAACGACACCCTGCGCCTTCTTCCGGACGGTTACGGTACAGCCAAGGCTACGGAAATTCTGGCCAAGGAAGGCTTTGTGGTCTTCCCCTACATCAACCCCGACCTCTACGTGGCGCGCGCCTGTGTCGAGGCAGGGGCTTGCTGCGTCATGCCCCTTGCCTCTCCCATTGGCTCCAACAGAGGGCTTCGCACAAAGGAAATGATTGCTGTGCTCATTGACGAAATGAAGGTGCCGGTCATTGTGGACGCGGGGCTTGGCAAACCCTCCGAGGCCTGCGAGTGCATGGAAATGGGCGCAGCTGCCTGCCTTGTGAACACAGGCATTGCCTCTGCAAGGGACGCTGTGCGCATGGCCGAAGCCTTTGGCAAGGCCGTGGACGCTGGCAGAAAGGCCTATCTTGCAGGCTTTGGTACAGGCAGAAGCTTTGCCGAGGGGGCGAGCGCAAGCTCTCCGCTCACCGGTTTCCTGCGCTAGGAGGGGCTCCATGGAAACGTTTCGTTCTTTCTGGGCAAGCCTTGACAGGGAGCAGCGCGAAAAGGACTGCGCTGCCATGACTGCAGACGACGTGTGCCACGCACTGAATGCAGAAGAGCTCACCCCAAGGGATTTTCTGGCACTGCTTTCCCCTGCAGCAGCCCCCTACCTTGAAGCCATGGCGCAGCGTGCAAGGGAGCTTACCACACGCTACTTTGGCTATGCGGTCAATGTCTTCACTCCGCTCTACATCTCCGATGTGTGCACAAACCACTGCCGCTACTGCGGCTTCAACGTCAACAACAAGCAAAAGCGCACCCATTTGAGCGTGGACGAGGCAGTGGAAGAAGCCATGGCCATTGCCCGCCAGGGCTTCGAGGACATTTTGCTGCTCACAGGCGAGGCACCGAAGCTCTCTTCGCCCGAGTACATTGCCTCTGTTGTCAGGCGCATCAAGCCCCATTTTGCCTCCATAGGCATCGAGGTCTATTCCTTGAGCGACGAGGAATACAAACTCATGGTGGAGAGCGGCGTCAACAACATGACAATGTTCCAGGAAACCTACAATCCGGAACTGTACGCCTGGCTGCATCCCGCAGGCCCCAAGAGCAACTACGCCTGGCGCCTGGAAGCCCCAGAGCGTGCCGCAAGGGCTGGCATGCGCTCCCTGGGCTTTGGCGCTCTTCTTGGTCTCGACAGGCTTGAGCACGACGGCTTTGCCACAGGCATGCATGCCTGGTGGATGCACCACAACTATCCCGGAACGGACATTGGCGTGAGCATCCCCCGCATCTGCAACCATGTGGGCGACTTTGCCATCCCTCACGAGTTAGACGACCGCCGCTTTGTTCAGTATGTCTGCGCCTTGAGACTCTTTTTGCCAAGGGCTACCATCACCTGTTCTTCCCGCGAGAGCGCAGACATGCGCAACCACCTTGTGAGCATCTGCGTCAATCGCGTAAGCGCAGGCGTTTCCACCGCAGTGGGCGGCAGAGTGCATCAGACCGAGACTCCTCCCCAGTTCGACATTACGGACAGTCGCGACATGGAGACAATGGCCGGGGACCTTGAAAAGCGCGGTTTCCAGATCGTGCTCAAGGACTGGGAGGATCCCACCAAGACAACAGTGAGGAAGGGCGCGTGAGCTCTGTCCTCGAAGAGGGCCTTGCGCGCTATGTGAGCTTTGGCCAATTGCAGGCCCTGCGCTCTATGCGCATAGGCATGGCCGGTCTTGGCGGCATAGGGTCCAACGTGGCCCTCATGCTCGCCAGAACCGGCGCTACAAGCCTTGTCCTTGTGGATCACGACAGTGTCGAGAAAAGCAATCTGAACAGGCAGTGCTATTTTCCGGAAGATGTGGGAAAGGCAAAGACAGAGGCCCTCACGGAAAGGCTGCGTTCACTGGATGAAAACGTTCGGCCGCTTGCCGTGAAGGAGCGCATAACCCGGGACAATGTGCGCTCGATACTCGCTCTTGCCGACATCTGGATAGAAGCGCTGGACGGTGCCGAGGACAAGGCCATGCTGGTTGAGGCATGTCTTTCGGCCTCCTTGCCCTGCATAGCCTGTTCCGGCATGGGCGGCTTTGGCGGCCCCCCTTTGAGGGTTCGCAAATTGGGCCTTTTGACTGTGGTTGGCGATTTTGCAAGCGATGTGGACGCACATCCGCCGCTTGCCCCGCGTGTCACGGCCTGCGCTGCCCTCATGGCAGACGAGGTTTTGTCCCGCATCTGGCAGGGACATTGAGCCTTGGGGCTTGTATTTTTCGCAACAGACAGGGGGAACTTTTCCCCCTTTTTTTTGAGCCGTCTTTCTCCGTTTCACGGAAAAATCTTTGTATTTGCCCTTGTAGGGCCAATTTGCCAAATTGTCTCGCAATATCTTGCAAAGCTTGTCAAAAATGTTTCCCTGGGATAAAACGATAAGGAATTTCAATTTCTTTTCTTATTTTTACTCAGCAAAACAGGCAGGGAATATCCCGGGGAGTTTGCCATGAGCAGGCAATATAGAATTTCCTTGAAAAGGCATGAGGTCAGCCTCCTGAAGGAGGTGGCGGAAAGCGGTACAGCGAGCAAGGCAGGACGCTATGCACGGGCTCTGCTCTTGCTGGACAAGGGAGAATTTGCCGAATACCGCTGGACCATATCGAGGGTGAGCGAGGATTTGGGTGTCAGTGACAGGACTCTTTCCCACATCAAGGAACGCTTTCTGACACTCGGGATGGACGCGGCCCTTGGGCGCGAACGCAGGGCAAGGCAAGCCAGGGCCTCGCGCTTTGGCTGCAATGTGGAACACGCAGTTTTGAAGCTTGCCTCCTCGAAGCCGCCCCAGGGACACCGCAAATGGACTTTGCGCCTGCTTGCAGGAAAGGCAGTGGAAGAGGGAATTGTGAAGGACATCTCCCACATGACAGTGTGGCGCATCCTGAAAAACAAGGGCAATTCCTCGAACTAGCGGCTGTAGATCAGGCTTCCTGAACAGGATGAGGGCCCCGAAAGGTCATACCTTTCGGGGCCCTCAAAGCATACACAGAAAACAGGGCTAGAATTCGAGGCTTCCAGGTGTTCTCGGGAAGGGAAGCACGTCGCGGATATTGGCAATGCCCGTCAGCATCATGATGAGGCGCTCGAAGCCCAGGCCAAAGCCCGCATGGGGATTGGTGCCGAACCTTCTCAGATCCAGGTACCAGTCGTACTCCGAAAGCTGCTGTCCAAGCTCGAGTATGCGGTGCTCAAGAAGATCCAGCCTCTCCTCGCGCTGGGAGCCGCCGATAAGCTCGCCTATTCTCGGAACAAGCACGTCCATGGCGGCAACTGTTTCCCCGTCGTCGTTGTTGCGCATGTAGAAGGCCTTGATGTTCTTGGGGTAGTCCGTGACGATTGTTGCCCTGCCGAAATGCTCCTCGGCAAGGTAGCGCTCGTGTTCTGTCTGCAGATCAACGCCGTAGGATACTGGGTAGGTGAACTTTTTGCCGCTTTTTTTGAGAATCTCTATGGCCTCGCCATAGGTGATGCGGGCAAAGGGCTCACTGGCAATATTTTTAAGCTTGTCCAAAAGGCCCTTTTCCACAAAGCGGTCAAAGAGGGAAATGTCCTCCGCACTCGTGGTCAGGATGCGGTCCGTCACGTTGTGCACAAGGTTTTCCGCCAAATCCATGAGGTCGGAAAGATCGGCAAAGGCCATCTCCGGCTCGATCATGATAAATTCTGCTGCGTGGCGCGGCGTATTGGAGTTTTCGGCCCTGAAGGTGGGGCCAAAGGAGTAGACGCGTCCAAGACCCATAGCAAGGGCCTCTGCCTCAAGCTGGCCCGAGACCGTGAGGCGGCACTCGCGACTGAAGAAGTCCTTGCTTGTGTCCTTTTCCCCTGGCGCAAGCGTGGTCACGCGGAACATCTCGCCCGCGCCCTCGCAGTCCGAGCCCGTGAGCACAGGGCAGTGCACCTCGTAGAATCCCTCGGAGCGGAAAAAGCTGTGTATGGCATAGGCAGTCTCGGAACGGATGCGGAAGGCTGCGGAGTACTTGTTTGTGCGCACGCGAAGATGCGCTATGCTGCGCAAGAATTCATCGGAATGGCGCTTTTTCTGCAGGGGATACCTTTCCGGATCAGCAGGACCGAAAACAGTGATGGCCCTTGCCTGTACTTCCCAGGCCTGCCCCTTGCCGGGGGAGGGGACAACTTCTCCCTCCACCCTGATGGCAGCACCTGTGCCGTTGTCGCCCAATGTCTCAAGGGCCTCGGTCCCTGCGTCCACAACGCATTGCAGGTTGGTGAGGCACGACCCGTCGTTCAGTTCCAGAAAGGTGACGCCCTTGCCGTCGCGTCTTGTGCGTATCCAGCCACATACCGTGACGTCTTTCGCCGGGTTTGTGGCTTTCAGTATGTCCTTGATGAGCGTCTTTTGCATGGTGTCTCCTCCCAGGGTTCCCTTGCAGTTTCTGGCATTGCAGGCTGACCTTTGCGGCAGCAATACAGTTTTTTGTAGCCACTTTTTGAGGGCTCGTCCATGGCAGGACGATCCGCCAAGCTGCATAGCGCCTTGAGATCCCCTTTGGGAAAAGGTATCTTCGAAAGAGATGCTAGGGCATGCATGCCCTATCAAGCGCGCCGTAAAACCTCTCCCTTCAGGGGGAGGATATAAGGCGCCCCTAGCTTGGCAAGTTTGCCTTTAGTTGGGAGTTCTTTGGGATTCGATATACTGCTTA
>NZ_NFJC01000023.1 GCF_002159665.1 Desulfovibrio sp. An276 | reverse complement strand
TTCGACGCCAGTTGGCCTACAAGCTGGATTGGCTTGGTGGAAAACTCATTGTTGTGCCCCCTCAGTATACAAGCCAGACATGCAGCCGCTGCGGGCACAAGGACAAAAACAACAGGCCCACGCAGGAGCAGTTCAAATGCACATCCTGCGGATTTGAACTCAACGCGGATCACAATGCTGCGTTGAACATACTGGCGGCAGGGCGTGCCATCATCACTGATGGATCTGGGGAGCTTTCACTCCCCCGTGAAGCAGGAACCACCCAAGGCTGTAATCGCTAACGCGGTTGTAGCTGCAGGGAATCCTCCGCCTTCAGGCGGGGGAGGACGTCAACCACTCCCCCTTTGTCAACTGGTTTTCAGAACCACCAGCTCCCCTTGACCCACTGGCTGCAGGATGCCAAAAGGGACTGAAGAGACAAAAGGCAAGACAGGAAGACCGATAATGATGCCCTTCGACACACAAAAACATGCCCAAAGGCTTGAACAGGCAGGCTTCACGCGCAGACAGGCAGAGGTCGTGACAAGGGTCACGCAAGAGATCGTGGCACAAAATCTGGTCACGAGGGGAGAGCTGCGCACATTTGAGCGCCGCCTGATGCTTCGCCTTGGCGCTCTTTGGGCAGCAACATCGGCCGTGCTCGCAGCATTCATCATTCTGTCCGCCAGATAGTGTGCTTCCCCCCCCTGCAAAGGGGCTCTTTGCTTGTCGCATCCTGCCTTTTGGCAACCACTGCAAGAGGGCATCCGGGGGGCCCACCCGGATGAGGCCCACAGGCAATGTGTCTCATGTCAGGCTCTCGTCACAGCTACTCCCGGGGCGCGGTACCGGCTTCGCTCACCTCCCTTTCTGCACTGGCGGCAGCATTTTTGCGTGTTCTCTGCTTTGCCCTTGAGGAGGCCCCGAGGGAGCGAAATTCCCTGGGGTGGAGGTTGTGGCGCTCAAGGCGCGAGTAGAGCGTACTCCTGGCTATGCCGAGGTTCCTTGCAGCAAGGGTGACATTGCCCTCTGCCTCGCGCAAGGCGTCCGAGATGAGCTCGCACTCAAGCATGCGCAGGCTTTCGCCAAGCAGCCTGCCCCGAGCGGACTTGCCCGTCTGCGCGCTTGCCACCTCCTTTCCTTCGCTGGCGGCCTCTTCTGCGCAGCGCAAAAGCAGCACGCCGCCGTCCTCTCCGGGCACAAAGCTCATGAGGCAGTATTCACCGCTTCCGCATTCTTGTTCCCTGTCGTAGAGCTCCACTCTCACACGGGAGAAGGCCTCGCCCCTGGCGATGTCCTCAAGGAGCGAGCCCAAGCAGAAGAAGCGGGAAAGATGCGCCTTTTCGGGCAGGGTGCTGACGCTGCACATGGTCCTTGCCACGCGGTTTGCCCTGCGGATCCTGCCGCTTGCGTCCACTGCCATGAGGCCTTCCTCAGCATTCTCCACAAGGGCGCTTTCCCTGGCAAGGCTTGCGCGCAGGCGAAGCTGTGAAGCGATGTTGTCGGCAGCTTCTCCGGCTATGACATTCAGATAGGGGTGATTGTCCCTGCTTGTCACCGTGACGCAGGCAAGCGTTGTCCCGCCCTCGTCGTTGATGGGTGCCGAGACGCAGACAAGGGTTTCGTTTCCGCTTCCTCCCTGCCTTCTCGCGATACCGGGCCTTCCGGTGACCAGAGCCGTGGTCATGCCGGCAATGGCCGGCGTATACTCGTTGGCAAGGGATCCCTTCTCAAGGCCGGCAATGCTGCCGTTCCCCCAGGTCTCAAGCACAACACCCCTGGCATTTGCCAGGGTGAAGAGGCAATCGGGCATCTGCCTGAAGAGGCGCTCAAGGACTGGCACTGCCACCTCCAAAAGCTCCTTCTCCTTCCCAAGCACAGTGGCAAAGTCCTCTGGCTCAAGGCGCACAATATCCTGTTCGCCGCAATCCTCGCCCTCGCGGGGCTCTTTTTGCGCTTCCGTCACGCTGGCGTCCTGTGCAGTCTCCTTGCGGACATTACTGCGGACATTCTTCCGTGCCTTCCTGCGGACAACCTCACGGCGAGTCTCATGTGTCACAGCGCTGTCGCCTGCTTGCGCGACATCTCTCTGCTCCCCCGCCTTCTTCACAGTTTCGGCTCTTGCGCCTTCGGGGATCAAAACCGTGTCGTATGTTTGCGCGACGTCTGTCTGCTCCCCTGCCTTCTCCCCGGTTTCCTCAAGGCCCACGACTTCGGGGATCAAAACCGTGTCGCATGTTTGCCTGACGTCTCGCTGAGCCCAAGCCTTCTCTACTGTATCCCCAAAGCCCAGGGCCTTGAGGATCAAAATCGTATCGTCTGCTTCCTGCTGACCCAATGCTGTCCAAAGCAGAGAGCGAGTGCGAAAATATGCATTCATATTGTCTTCCCAAACCTTGCTGCTCGCGAAAGCAGCGCTGTTTTTCCCGGACCTTGCGGACACGAGGCCCATGCCAGCACAAGCAAGGCCCAGGGGCAGGGGCGCTATGGCAACTACCGTGCTTGTGCGCGACAGCCCCCTGCTCTCGGAGCGCTCGGCACCTTCTGCGCCTGCCTCCTTAAGACGATGTTCCTGACCATCGTCTGCGCCCACAAGAGGCTTGCTTGCGCGCTCCTCTTCCTCTGCTTCATGCGTGAGCGCTCCAGGACGCTCTCCCATGCCCATAAATCGTGCAATCGGGCTGCACATTTCACTGAGCAATCTTGCAAAAGCAAACATGCCAGACCTCCTGTGATTTCTGGTTTCATGCGCTGTGTTGTCCACATGGTGTGTTGTTGAATGGCGGCCTGCGACAGGACTCTCCCCCTTGCCAAAAGCCGAGGGCAAGCCACGCCAGGCCGGGGTCCCAGCCAAAAGGCCCTGTGCTCCCGAAGCACGGGACACAACAGCCTGTCATTTCTCTTGTTTCGCAGCTTTTGCCCCTCATGGAGGCTCTTTGCTGTCACAAAATCTTCATTTTGCCGACACCGGCAGGTCAAAAACTCCAACTAAAAGTCGACCATCGATTTTTCGGGCAAAAAAGCCTGCACTTATTCCATACCCAAAGCCAAATTCCTGTCGAACTGCGTTGACACAAAACTGTCACTTTTATTTGCGGCAGGGCTTATACATTCCGGAGCTTTTCCAATGATACATGTTACCAACCTGAACAAGAGCTTTTCCAATGTCAGGGCCCTGTCCGACATCAATCTGCATATCGAAAAGGGCGAGATGGTTGCCCTCATAGGCTCTTCGGGTTCCGGCAAGTCCACCCTCATGCGCCACATCTGCGGCCTCACCGCTGGCGACAGGGACAGTGGGCAGATCCTTGTGAACGGCAACTGCATCCAGGAAAACGGCCGCATCAGCCGCGACATCCGCGAGATGCGCACCCACATTGGCGTCATCTTCCAGCAGTTCAATCTTGTTGGACGCCTGAGCGTTGCCCGCAACGTCTGTCTCGGGGCCCTCAGCCGCACCCCCTTCCTGAAAGGCCTTACCGGCCGCTTTGCCCCAGATGATCAGGAGCTGGCCTTCAAGGCTCTCGAGCGTGTGGGCATTGTCGACAAGGCCTGGCAGCGCACCTCCACCCTGTCCGGCGGCCAGCAGCAGCGAGCTGCCATCGCCAGGGCGCTCGTGCAAAGGGCCGAGGTGCTTCTGGCAGACGAGCCCATTGCCTCCCTGGACCCCGAGTCCGCGCGCATTGTCATGTCTACCCTGCAGGCTTTGAACCGCACGGACGGCATCACGGTGGTGGTCACTCTGCACCAGGTCAACTACGCCATCGAATACTGCCCGCGCACCATTGCGCTCAAGAAGGGCCACATCGTCTACGACGGTCCCACGAGAAACCTCACCAGGGAAATGCTCAACGAGCTCTACGGAGCCGAGAGCGAGGACCTCTTCGGCAAGAAGGAAGAGGAAATACCTCCGCTTGTCCAGGGTGCTGCGGCCTAAATTGCGACGCACTTTTGCCATAAAAATTCCTTTTCTGTCCTGTATTGTCACCAATTTGTGACTACAGGACTTTTCTTTTATACAATATAACACGCAACTTCTCTCAAATTATTGAAAAGCTGCAGGGTGTGACAGGTAACAAACTTGCCGCTTGTGTGAAACACTTTTAAAATATTTCTTTTCTAGAAAGTGCACCGCGACAGGCTGAAGACAACTTTTCCTACTCTCTCCACTGTTTCTCATTCGGCCTCCGGGCGAACACGCCTGTCACACGCAAAATTCCGAATCTCAAAATACAAGGAGTACTCAAGCATGCGCCGACATCTTTTGGCCTTCCTCTTTGCCGCACTGCTTCTCGTTTCAGCCGGCACAGCCAGCGCCGAGGAACAGAAGGAACTGAACTTTGGCATCATTTCCACCGAATCCTCCCAGAATCTGCGAACCCTTTGGGATCCCTTCCTTGCCGATATGAGCAAGGCCCTGGGCATGAAGGTCAACGCCTTCTTTGCCAGCGACTACGCGGGCATCATCGAGGGCATGCGCTTCAAGAAGGTTGACATAAGCTGGGTTGGCAACAAGGGTGCCATGGTCATGGTGGACCGGGCCGGCGGCGAAGTCTTTGCCCAGACCACCGACACCGACGGCAACGACGGCTACTGGTCCTACATCGTGGCCCGCAAGGACAGCGGCATAAAGAACATCGACGACATGTTTGCCCGCGCCAAGGACCTTTCCTTCAGCAACGGCGACCCCAACTCCACCTCCGGCTTCCTTGTGCCCGGCTACTATGTCTTTGCCAAGAACGGCAAGGATCCCAAGAAGATCTTCAAGCGCGTTGTTTCCTCCAACCATGAGGCCAACGCCCTGGCCGTTGCCAATGGCCAGGTGGACGTCGCCACCTTCAACAACGAAGGCATGGCCCGCCTCATGATCACAAGCCCCGAGAAGGCCAAAAAGCTCGCAGTCATCTGGAAGTCCCCGACCATCCCGAGCGATCCGCTGGTCTGGCGTACGGACCTCTCCGACGCCACCAAGAAAAAGATTGCCGACTTCATCTTCTCCTACGGTGTCACCGGTCCCAATGTCGAAAGAGAGCGCAAGATTCTCACCAACCTCGCCTGGGGCCCCTTCAAGAAGTCCGACAACAGCCAGCTTCTGCCCCTGCGCCAGCTTGAGCTCTTCCGCGAAAAGATGAAGGTTGAGGCAAGCGACATGAGCGCTGCCGAGAAGTCGGCCAAAATCGCCGAAATCGACGCAAAGCTCGCCACCCTTGCCAAGGCCGCGAAGTAGCAGCAAGGCATCCGAAAAAGACTGATTTTCCATGAACAATTCACCCTCCAGACACTCCCTGACGCCTCCTCTGGAGGCCAGGGAGAAATTCAACCGACTCTTCTCCTGGGTCATTGTGGCAGCCCTCCTTGTGTGGTCCTGGCAGGGCGCAGAGATGAAGCCCATGACCCTGATCCGGGATGGCGGAAACATTGCCACCCTCCTTGCGGACTTCTTCCCGCCCAACTTCACGGACTGGAAGCTGTACGCAAAAGAAATGCTGGTCACATTGCAGGTGGCCATCTGGGGCACTGTCCTTGCTGTTATCTGCGCCATTCCCCTGGGGATCCTCTCTGCCGAAAACATGGTGCCCTGGTACATCAACCAGCCTGTACGCCGCCTCATGGACGCAGCACGCGCCATCAACGAGATGGTTTTCGCCATGCTCTTCGTGGTTGCCGTGGGCCTTGGCCCCTTCGCGGGCGTGCTGGCTCTGTGGGTGCACACCACAGGCACACTGGCAAAGCTCTTCTCCGAGGCCGTGGAAGCCATTGAGACAGCCCCTGTGGAAGGTGTGCGCTCCACAGGCGCCTCCTACGTGGAAGAAGTGGTCTACGGTGTGTTGCCCCAGGTGTTCCCCCTGTGGATCTCCTACTCTCTCTACCGCTTCGAGGCCAATGTCCGCTCCGCCACGGTCGTGGGCATGGTCGGGGCAGGAGGCATAGGCATGGTCCTGTGGGAACTCATCCGCAGCTTCGACTTCCAGCGCACCTGCGCTGTCATGGCCATTATCGTCCTGGTTGTCACGGTCTTTGACCTGTTCTCGCAAAAACTGCGCAAGATGGTTATATAGAAGATGAGGTCCGCCCCTCACGGGCGCGCCCTTCCCCTCGACCATTGCCACGCACACAGGGAAATATCCGCATGTCAGAACGCTACACACTGTACTACACCCCCTCTTCCGATTCCCTGCTCTTCAGCCGCGCAAGCAGGCTCTTTGGCCGCTCCATTCGCTCGGCAAGCTATTTCGAGCCCGAGCCCCCGGAGGGCTTTGACCTTGATACCTGGCGCTCCATGGTGAGCGAGCCAGCCCACTACGGGCTGCACGCCACCCTGAAGGCCCCCTTCACGCTGGCAAAGGACCTCGCAGGGCTTTCCAGGCAGGAAATCACAAAAATTCTGACATCCGCGTGCTCGAAGCTTGCGGCAAGACACACGCCCTTTGCCACAAGCCCCCTTGAGCTTGAGGAGCTTGCCTCCCGCAACGGCAAGGGCCATTTTCTGGCCCTGACCCCCAAAAGGGTCAGACCTGCTGGCCTGGCGGAGCAGAAGATGCAGGCGCTTGAGCGCGACTGCGTTCTTTCCTTCGAGTCCATGCGCGCCCCCACAAGCGAGGAAGATATTGCAAGGCGGGGAGCCCTGGACGCGCTTGAAGAACACTATCTGCGCACCTTTGGCTACCACCTTGTATTCGAAAGGTTCAGATTCCATATAACCCTGACCAATTGCCTGCCCGAAGAGGAGCTTGGCCGCGTGAAAGTTGCGCTCAAATCCCTGTTCGCGCCCTTCATTGGTCGAACGTTGCGCATTGACGCCATAAGTCTTTGCCGCCAGGAAGACCGCAAAAGCCCCTTTGTGGAACTGGTCCGCCTGCCGCTCGCAAAGCGCCTGGACGTTTCCCCCTATCTTTGCACGGCAACCCATGGCCAGGGCGTGAGCTATCACATCTCCGCCTGACCTTGAGGACCACCTGGACCTCAAGGGTTTCCAGCAAGGGGATGCCTCTTTTTATAAAAACCGTTATGGCATGTCAATACCCATTAACGGGACTCCTGGCATGTCCTGTTCTGTAAAAACAATTTCCGAGATTTTCGCAATGCAATCCGAAGCATACGGCACCAATGCCACAGAAGAAACAAAGGCCATAAACGAAACAGAGACGAGAAACCATGGGAACGCAGCCAGGGCCGAACGCCTGCGTCTTCTGAGCCTTGCCGAGGAATCCAGCCTCGAGGCCTTTCTGGATGGCCTTGACAAGAAGGGTGTCCTGCCCTGCTGGACGCTGACCCGCGGACCCGAATGCGGCCTTGTCATGGTTCGCGGCCGCATAGGCGGCCAGGGACAGGCCTTCAACGTGGGAGAGGCACTGGTTACGCGCTGCTGCGTGAACCTGACTTCAGGCAAGGACCACATAGCCGGCTGCGGCTATGTTCTTGGCGAGAGCCCGCGCCATGCAGAAATGATGGCCGTTTGCGATGCCCTGTGGCAGGACGAAGGCCTTGCCCCCTTGCTCGAAAACGATCTCTTGCCACATCTTGCAAAGAACCTGTCCGCAAGATACGAGCGCGACAGAACAAGAAGCGCTGCCACAAAGGTCGACTTCTTCACCATGGTCCGCGGCGAGGACAAGGACTAGGGCCTGCCGCTCGTCCCTTTCACCAACATTCAAGGTTACGCTTTTCACTGCCATGCAAACACCCTTCTCTCCGGCCAGGGACACTGTTGCCCTGTGCCAGCACTGTTTTCGCGCCCTCTTGCAGGCCCTGGCTCGCCCCTGCCAGCCGCAAAAGCTCCCGGAAGACCTTTCAGGCGCACACCTGCCGTTGCCCTGGGAACTGGCCTCCATTGCCCTGACCCTGTGCGATCAGACAAGCGCAGTCCATCTTGGCGAAGGCTTGAACAACGATGATGTCGCAGGCTGGCTTCGCTTTCAGACAGGCATGAACTTTGCCGAAGCTCCTTGCGAGGCAGACTTTGTCCTTGTGCGGAGCCTTGAGAGTGCGCCAGCCCTCGCAAGCCTCAGGCAGGGCACCCCTGCCTATCCGGACAGGTCCGCGACTCTCGTTGTGTGCGACGCCACTTTTTCCGGCTGCCCGGACATCCTGGCCAAGGGCCCGGGCATCAGGGATACCGTACCCCTGCCCTTTGTGCCCACAAAAACCTTCCTTGAAGAGTGGCAGGACAACAACGGCCGCTTTCCACAGGGCGTTGATGTCATCTTCTGCGGCCAGGGCCTTGTGGCAGGATTGCCGCGCACAACAAGGCTTTTCCTGCAAAGGTCCTGACGTTGGACAAAGCGAGTCTCACTATCCCAGGCGATACTAGCCAAGACGAAAAACCCGAGAGAGGATACCATGTATGTTGCCGTGAAGGGCGGAGAAAAGGCCATAGCAGCAGCCCACGCGCTTTTGCACGAAGAGCGCAGGGGCCCGGCCTTCATCCCGGAAATCGGCCTTGATCAGATAGGCCATCAGCTCAAACTCGCAGTAGACAGGGTCATGGCCGAGGCCAGCCTCTACTGCCCAAGGCTCGCAGCCCTTGCCATCAAGCAGGCCGCAGGCGATCTGCAGGAAGCCATCTTCCTTTTGCGTGCCTACCGCACAACGCTTCCCCGCTTTGCCGCAAGCCTGCCCCTGGAAACCGACTGCATGCGCCAGGAAAGGCGCATCTCCGCCACCTGGAAGGATCTGCCAGGCGGCCAGGTCCTGGGATCCACCTTTGACTACACCCACAGGCTCCTTGACCGATCCCTGGAAAAGACCGCCCCGACCCTCGCCAAAGAGGACACAAGGGACAATGAGGACATCGCTGCCTTTGAGGGAAGCATTCCCCATCCTGCCCGCACGCCCAGGGCTGCGCACGCCCTTGAGCAGGAAGGCCTGCTCGAACGCTCCTGGTCCTCAATCAGGAAAGAAGAGGATGCAAGGAAGCTTTCCCAAATCCCCGACATCACCCGCGACCCCCTGGAGCTTCCCTGCGACAGGCCCCAAGACCGCCCCTTGCGTTTGCAGATGCTGGCAAGGGCAGACGAGGGCTTTTTGCTCGGCATGGCCTACTCCACACAGCGCGGCTTTGGCGCAGTGCACCCCTTCACCTCGGAGCTGCGCAGGGGGTATGTCGAGTGCACCATCATCCCCGAGGAGCTGGACTTCCCCCTGGTCATTGGCGAAATCGAGGTCACGGAATGCGTGACCATCAGCAGATACACCGGCACAGCGCTTGAGCCCTGCTTCACCCAGGGCTACGGCCTTGTCTTTGGCAACAACGAACGCAAGTCCCTCTCCATGTCCATAGTGGACCGCGCTCTCAGGGCAAAGGAGATGGAAGAGGAAGAAACAGGCCCTGCCCAGAATCCGGAATTTGTGCTTCTGCACGGCGACAACGTGGACGCCTCGGGCTTTGTGCAGCACATCAAGCTCCCCCACTACGTGGACTTCCAGGCAGAGCTCTCCCTCATCCGCGAACTGCGCAAAAACCGCAGCAGGAAGAGCGAAGACGAAGCACAGACAAGCGGAGAACAGGCATGATCTTGCAGCAGGATACACAAAAGGCCGAAAACAAAGGCAAAGATAACGAAGCACAGGCTCCGCTTGCAGGCTACAACTTTGCCTACCTGGACGAGAGCAGCAAGCGCATGATACGCCGAGGCCTTTTGAAGGCCGTAGCCATCCCCGGCTACCAGGTGCCCTTCGCGGGCAGGGAAATGCCCATGCCCTGCGGCTGGGGTACGGGCGGCATACAGGTCACGGCAAGCCTCATAGGAAAGGAGGATGTGCTGAAGGTCATTGACCAGGGCTCGGACGAGACCACCAATGCCGTCTCCATCCGCTCCTTCTTCAAAAGGACAACGGGGGTTGCGACAACCACCCACACCTCAGAGGCCACCCTCATCCAGACAAGGCACCGCATCCCGGAAGAACCCTTGAGGGAAGACCAGATCCTGGTCTACCAGGTGCCCCTGCCGGAACCCTTGCGCTGGCTTGAGCCAAGCGAGCAGGAGACCCGCATGCTCCACGCCCTGGAAGAATACGGGCTCATGAACGTGAAGATCTACGAGGACATCATGCGCCACGGAACGATTGCCATGAGCTTCGACTATCCCGTGCGCGTGGCAGACCGCTACATCACCTCGCCCTCGCCCATTCCCCGCTTCGACAACCCCAAGATGCATCAGTGCCCGGCCCTGCAGCTCTTTGGCGCAGGCAGGGAAAAGCGCCTCTACGCCATCCCGCCCTACACAAACGTGAAGAGCCTGGACTTCGAGGACTACCCCTTCACTGTCCAGCACTGGGACGAGCCCTGCGCCATCTGCGGGTCGCGCACAAGCTACCTCGACGAGGTTGTCCTGGACGATCAGGGCACGCGCATGTTTGTCTGCTCGGACAGCGACTCCTGCCAGGCCACCCTGGCAAAAAGGCAGGCAGAGGAAGCAAGGACGAAGGATACGGAGAAAAGCGAGGCCAAGTGATGAATACCTCTACCCCCCTTCTGAGCGCCCGCTCCCTGACCAAACTCTACGGGGAGCACGTAGGCTGCCAGGACATTTCCCTGGATCTGTGGCCCGGCGAGGTCCTGGGCATTGTGGGCGAATCCGGCTCCGGAAAGTCCACCCTTCTGAACATGCTCTCCGGGCGCCTCACCCCAACCTTCGGCCAGGTTGTCTACAGAAGTACAGACCCTGCCCTGTCACGCGAAGGTAACGAAAAGCTCACGCAAACTGGCGCCAACGATAACGCTTTCGACACAGAAGAAGGCACACAATACAGGGAAATCGACCTGCATGCCTTGAGCGAGGGCGAGCGCAGGAGACTCTTGCGCACAGAGCTTGGCTACGTGCACCAGAATCCCAGGGACGGCCTTCGCATGCGCGTGAGCGCTGGCGCAAACATAGGCGAGCGCCTCATGGCCAGGGGCGAGCGCCACTACGGCCGCTTGCGCGAGACAGCCCTTGAGTGGCTCGACAAGGTGGAACTTCCAAGAACGCGCGTGGACGACGCACCAGCCAGCTACTCCGGCGGCATGCAGCAGCGCCTGCAGATAGCAAGGAACCTTGTCACAAGCCCGCGCCTTGTCTTCATGGACGAGCCCACAGGCGGCCTCGACGTTTCCGTGCAGGCGCGCCTTCTGGACCTCATCCGCAGGCTTGTGCGCGATATGGATCTGGCCGTCATCCTGGTCACCCACGATCTTGCCGTTGCCCGCCTCCTCTCCCACAGGCTCATGGTCATGTACCACGGCCATGTAGTGGAACAGGGCCTTACGGATCAGGTTCTCGACGACCCGCACCACGCCTACACCCAGCTTCTGGTCTCCTCCATACTCCAGGGCTGATTTGAAGCAGCAAGGAATTTCCCATGTCTCGGACAGTCATAGAAGTCAGGGATCTGTGCAAGCACTTTGTCCTGCACCAGCAGGGCGGCACCCGCATAGACGCCCTTGATTCCATCAACTTTTCCGTCAGGGCAGGAGAATGCGTGGCCCTTTTCGGCCCCTCGGGCGCTGGCAAGTCCACCCTGCTCAAGGCCCTCTACGGAAACTATCTGCCCACTTCCGGCAGCATCATAGTCCACTGCCCTCAGGGAGAGGTGGACATAGCAAGTGCAGACCCGCGCACAGTGAGCATGCTGCGCCGCACCTGCATCAGCTACGTGAGCCAGTTTTTGCGCGTCATCCCCAGGGTCAGCACCATGGACATAGTCGCCGAACCCCTCCTCAACGCAGGCGTTCGCCAAAAGACGGCCTATGAGCGCGCGGCAACCCTCCTTGCCCGCCTGAACCTCCCCCAGAGGCTCTGGAACCTGGCACCCGCCACCTTCTCCGGCGGCGAACAGCAGCGCGTGAACATTGCCCGCGGCTTCATACGGCCCACACCCATCCTGCTTCTGGACGAGCCCACTGCCTCCCTGGACGCCAAAAACCGCAAGGTTGTGGTCGAGCTCATCAGGGAGGCCTGCGCAAACGGCTGCGCTGTGGTTGGCATCTTCCACGACGACGATACGCGCGAAAAGGTGGCCACAAGCCTTGTGCATATCAACGAGCGCCACGACGCAGAGCTCAAGTCTGCGTAAGACAAGGAATATTTCATGAACGAACTTGTTTTTGGCAATTGCCGCATTGTTCTCGAATACGAGATTATGGACGGCCACGTAGTTGTCCGCGACGGCAAGATTGCGGAAATAGCCGAAGGGCCTGCCCCTCGGGGCACCCAGGTGTACGACTGCGAGGGCGGCTACCTTGTGCCTGGCCTTGTGGAGCTGCACACGGACAATCTGGAAAAGCATCTCTTGCCAAGGCCCAAGGTGCTCTGGCCGGAGCCCGAGTCCGCCTTCTTCGCCCACGACGCCCAGATAGTCTCTTCCGGCATCACCACGGTCTTTGACGCACTCTCGGTTGGCGAATACCACGACAAGGGGCGCATAGCCATGCTGGGCGAGGCAGTGCAGGCCCTGCACGCCTGCCGCGAAACAGGCGCCTTGCGCGCGGATCACCTTCTGCACCTGCGCTGCGAGGTGGCGGACCCAAGGATGCAGGATCTTTTCTTCCCCTTAACGGACGAGCCTGCCCTGCACCTGGTCTCCCTCATGGACCACACCCCGGGCCAGCGCCAGTGGCGCAACACCGAAAGCTACCGCACCTACTACAGCCAGATCGTCTCCTGGACGGACGAGGAATTCAGCCGCATGGTGGATGAGCTGCAGGCAAGGCGTGACGCCTGCGCAGACGGCAATGCGGCAAGTGTTGTGGCCTTCTGCCACCAGAGAAAGCTGCCCATGGCAAGCCACGACGACACCCTGCTCGAACACGTGAACGAGGCCCTTGCCAACGGTGTGAGCATCTGCGAATTCCCCACCACCGAAGAGGCCGCGCGCTACGCTGCCGAAAGCGGCATGACAGTGCTCATGGGCGCACCCAACATCGTGCGCGGTGGCTCCCACTCCGGCAACGTGGGTGCCGAAGAGGTGGCAAAGCAGGGCTACCTTGGCGCCCTGTCCTCGGACTACGTACCCATCAGCCTCATTGGCGCAGTCTTCACCCTGGCAAAGCACGGCACCATGACCCTGCCCGAGGCCATGCAGCTTGTGACAAGCCGCCCGGCAGACGCAGTGGGGCTGAAGGACAGGGGCCGCATTGCAGAGGGCCTGAGGGCAGATCTCGCTGTGCTGCGCCTTGTGGACGACGTACCCCTCGTGCGCAGCGTGTGGCGCGAGGGAAGGCAGGTGTTCTGATGCAAGCTTCTCTCATCTACGTCATGGGCCCCTCCGGGGCAGGCAAGGACAGTCTTCTTTCGGCCACAAAAACGCTTTTGCAAGGCGCTCCGGTAGCCTTTGTGCGCCGCTACATCACAAGGCCCGCAGCAAGGGGTGAGTGGCACATCCCTGTGAGCGAGGAACGCTTTGCTCATCTTGAGGAAGACGGAGCCTTTTCGCTTGCCTGGCACAGCCACGGCCTTTTCTACGGCATTCCGGCAAGCGCAGGACTTGCCCTTGCAAACGGCATAACCCTTGTGGTCAACGGCTCGCGCGAGGCCCTTGGCAGGGCCTTTTCCTGCTACCCCACCCTCGTCCCTGTACTCGTAGACGTGAAACTGGACGTTCTGCGCACGCGCCTTGAAGGGCGCGGCCGCGAGAACGGAGCTGCGCTTGAAGAGCGGCTTGCAAGGGCCTCCATGCCCCTGCCCGAGGTTTCGGGCATGCCTGCCCCCTTGCGCATCGACAATTCCGGATCCCTGGACGCTGCAGCAGCAACCTTTGCAAAAATGATACGGGATCTCATGTGTGGAGAGCTCAACACCCTGCGCGATGCTCGCGTGAGCACTGGCAGGGCTGGCTAGAAAAACAGAGACCTGTCTTCGGGCAAAACAGATCGAGCCCCAAAGACACAAAAAAGGCACAGGAAGGCTTCTTTCTGTGTCTTTTTTTTGCCCTTTTTCTGCCTGTTGCCCAAATCCTCTTTAGACTTGACTTGATACTACAACATAGTACTATATGCCATGAACAACAAACAACGAAAAACCTTGGAAGCCATCTTTGCCGATCCAGTCAGTTCTACCATCTCCTGGTTCGACATAGAAAGCTTGTTCAAAGGCTATGGTGGAATCATCAAAGAGGGGAGAGGTTCACGAGTATGGCTGATCTGGGGAAAACAGGTAGCCGTGTTCCATCGTCCCCACCCTCAGCCGACTACTGACAAGGGTGCAGTCAAATCAGTAAGGCGTTTTTTTACCAATATAGGACTCATTCCATGAATACACTTACTTACAAGGGCTATCAGGGCCGTTTTGACTACGATTCCGAAGCAGATATCTTTCATGGGGAAATTCTGCATCTAAATGATGTTGTAACTTTTCAGGGGCGTTCGATTGATGAACTGAAACAGGCATTGGCGGATTCCGTGGAGGACTATCTTGAGCTTTGTGCAGAGGTAGGCAAGGAACCTGAAAAACCTTTCTCTGGACGCTTCAATCTCAGAATATCACCGGCTTTGCATCAACAAATCGCAAAGAAGGCTGCCGACGCAGGAGTAAGCATCAACTACTGGATCTCCGACACGCTTGCCCACGCAATTCAGTAATAATCTTGCTGTTGCGCACAAGCCAATATCCCGCCGCTTTCTGCATCTGCCCCCAAGAACTGCCACTCCTGCATCTTCCCCAAGGGGCAGCGTCCCGGCCAGGCGCAACTCACGCTTCACAAACCAGGGAACGACACTGTCCTCCCGACTTCCCAAGGAATATCAATGGCAAAAACACTTCTCGTTACAGGCGGAGCGGGCTTCATAGGCTCCTGCTTTGTCCTGCAGGCAAGGGCTCGCGGCGAGCGCGTCATCAATCTGGACAAGCTCACCTATGCCGGTAATCCGGATAACCTTGCAAGTCTCGTCAACGATCCAGACCACATTCTTGTACAGGGCGACATAGGCAACGCGGAACTGGTTGGCCTGCTTCTTTCCCAATACAAGCCGGACGCAGTGGTGAACTTTGCAGCCGAAAGCCATGTGGATCGCTCCATCATCGATCCCGAGGCCTTTGTGCGCACCAACGTCCTTGGCACCTCCACCCTTTTGCGTGTTGTCAAGAACTGGTGGCAGAACCTAGACGAACCCGCACGCTCCTCCTTCCGCTTCCTCCATGTCTCCACGGACGAGGTCTTTGGTGCCCTGAAGCCCGGGGATCCGGCCTTTTGCGAGACAACACCCTACAGCCCCAACAGCCCCTACTCCGCCTCCAAGGCAGCCAGCGATCACCTGGTCCGCGCCTTCCACGAAACCTACAAGCTTCCCATCCTCATCACCAACTGCTCCAACAACTACGGCCCGCGCCAGTTCCCGGAAAAGCTCATCCCCCTCATGATTTTGAACGCCCTGGACGGCAATGCCCTTCCTGTCTACGGCACCGGCAGCAACATCCGTGACTGGCTGCACGTGGAAGACCACTGCTCTGCCATTGCCCTTGTCCTCGAAAAAGGCCTTGTGGGTGAAAGCTACAACATTGGCGGCCACTCCGAGCGCACCAATCTCGAGGTAGTCAAAACCATTTGTGCCATCCTGCAGGACGAGGTCCCCTCGCCCACACGCTACGCAGATCAGATAACCTTTGTGGAGGACAGGCCTGGGCACGACTTCCGCTACGCCATAGATTGCTCGAAGATTGAGCGCGAGCTTGGCTGGAAGCCTGCCCACAGCTTTGACACAGGGCTGGCGGACACCGTGCGCTGGTATCTTGCCAACGAGGAGTGGATCGAAAACGTGCGCTCGGGCGCTTACCTTGACTGGATAGACAGCAACTACGGCCACAGGGGCTAATGGATATCGGGGGGCGCGCTTCTCTCGCTGCCCCCTGCCAGGGCCTGTCCGAAAAGAAAGATGTCTCATGCAGCCAAAAGCATATGTCTTTGTCCTGGACCAGGAGGGCATGCCGCTCATGCCCTGCAATCCTTCCGTCGCGCGCATCCTCTTGAGAAAGGGGGAGGCCTTTGTCAGGAAGAAGAACCCCTTCACCATTCAGCACACAGGGGAGGCCTTCGCACGCATCTACCCGATAACGCTTGAGTTTTTTGCGAACGAGGAGCGCGCAACCTTTGTGGCAAGGACAAACATGTACGAGGTGTACAGCTCCGAGATGTTTTTCCACCGCGCACGAAGCAAGCGTGCAACCAGAGCCCGGGCGCCAAGGGTCAACAATCGGCGCAACAGGCGCGAGACAGGCGGGCTTCACCCCTGGGTTGTAAGCCGCATGGAGGCCATACGGCGCTTTTTGCCCGTCACGGACGTTGTCATAAGGACTTCTTCCGGAACAAGAACGCTCAAGGCAGTTGCAGGATGTGCGCTTGATCTGCGCCCCGAGGGCAAGGCTCCAAAGCCAGAACCGGCTGAAAATGCCGGAAATGCCCAGGGACAGGAAAGCACTTCATCTGCTCAATCCCTGTCTGCATCCCGGGCCGCGGACAGGATGCAGCCTGTTTTTCGCGAATTTTCCGAAAGCGAAATCGTGCGCGAGCTTTTTGCACCCTTCATCCGCCGCCAGGAGGTACACAACTGCCTGCGCCTCATCGACGGCAAATGGCAGGTTGTCGAGGATCCCTTCATCGACGACTGGACAGAGGAACAGTTTGCCTTTGGCATCAAATGCCTGCAAAACACTGTCCGCACTGGCGGTCTTGTCCTCGGAGCCTTCCTGGGCGGGAAGCTCAAGGGTTTTGCCTCCGTAGAGCCGGATCCTTTCGGCCTGGACGGGGAATACCTTGATCTCTCCTCGATCCACGTGTCAGCGGATGTGCGGGGCAGGGGCATGGGGACTTTGCTTTTCCAAAGGGCTGCTGACTGGGCAAGAAGGCATGGCGCACGCAAGCTCTACATCTCCTCGCACCCTGCAGTGGAAAGCCAGGCCTTCTACGCGAAGATGGCTTGTGTGGACGCAAGCTTTGTCCACGAGGGCCATGTGGCCCGCGAGCCTTTGGACAGGCAACTGGAATTTGATCTTGGACAAGAGCCGGTACCTGCCGGATCCTGACACCCCACAAGGGTCCCCAAAAAACAACAGGGAGAAATCTTTCTCATGTCTGAAAAAAACTATAAAAACAAGCCTTTTCCCGAGTCCCCAAAAAACAACAACAGGGAGAAATCTTTCTCCCATGCACAACGCCAGAGAGAGCATACATGACGCAAGACAACAACATTCTGGAGCGCGTGTTCCACATCCGCGAGAGGGGAAGCACTGTCAAAACCGAACTTCTGGCAGGCCTGACCACCTTCATGACCATGGCCTATGTCATCTTCGTGAACCCCTCTGTCCTGGCCGAGGCCGGCATTCCCATGGAGGCAGCCATTGCCGCGACCGTCTACGCCTCCATCTTCGGCACCCTGCTCATGGGGCTGTGGGTGAACTTTCCCGTTGCCATGGCGCCTGCCATGGGCGTCAACGTCTTTTTCACCTACTACGTGTGCAAGACGCTTGGCCTGCACTGGAGCGTGGCCCTTGGCACAGTCTTTCTCTCTGGCGTCATCTTCCTTTTGCTCACCATCACAAGGCTGCGCGAAAAGCTCATAGACTCCATCCCCCTCAACCTGAAGCTCGCCATCGTCGTAGGCATAGGCACCTTCATTGCCCTCATTGGCCTCAAAAACGGCGGCATTGTGGTCGACCACCCAAACACCCTGGTCACCCTGGGAAGCCTCTCGAACCCCGAACCGCTTCTTTGCTGCTTCGGGCTCTTGCTCACTGTGTCCCTCATGATACGCGGCGTGCAGGGCGCCATGATCCTGGGCGTGCTTGCCACCACGGCCCTTGCCATGATTACCGGTGTCGCACCCCTGCCCAAGGGGCTGCACAGCTTCGCGAGCCTTGATCTGCCAAGCATGGGAGAGGTCTTCATGGGCCTCGACATCATCGGAGCCATGCACTACAGCGTGCTCTCAGTTGTGGTCACCTTCACCATTGTCTCCCTTTTCGACAACATGGGAACGCTCATCGGCCTTTCGAAAAAGGCAGGCTTCATGCGCGAGGACGGGCACATCGACAACCTCGGCAAGGCCCTTACCGCGGACTCCCTGGGCACAGTGGCAAGCTCCCTTGTGGGAACGTCCACCATTGCCTGCTACGTGGAAAGCGCCTCCGGCATCTCCCAGGGCGGCAGAACCGGCCTTACTGCCGTCACTGTGGCTGCGCTCTTTGCCCTCTCCCTCCTCTTTGCGCCCCTGATTGGCCTCATCCCTGCCTGTGCCACTGCCCCTGCACTCATCATCGTGGGCTCCCTCATGATGGCGGACGTGGTACACATCAATTTCTCCGATCTCACCGAAGGCTTTCCGGCCTTTCTGACTATTGTCATGATGCCCTTCACCTACAGCATAGCCAACGGCATAGGCTTTGCCTTTGTCTCCTACCCCTTAGTCAAGCTGCTCACGGGTAAAGGGCGCGAGGTGAATGTCTGTACCTGGATCATAGCCATACTCTTTGCCGTGAACTTCGTGCTCGTGGGTTAGTACTTCGATTTTGAGATTCGTTAACAGCCAAATGATGCTAAAAATCCAATTTTCCCTTCCCTATAGGGAGTTTTTGACTAGTAAACGAACTTTAAGAACGATATACTAGACGCAGCTGACAGTCCAGACACTATTCCAACAACGCAAAAAGTCGGCGATATCCCGCACAAAGGGGATGTTGCCGACTTTTGTTTTGCGCGCAAGGATAGCTGCGCACCAAAAAATCAAAAAGGAATACGAAAAAGACAGTTCAGAAGCCTAATCCGCGTCCGTTGCGGAAATGGACAGGAAAAAACTGTCTTCGGGAAAGGGGAGGCCGTCGTGTTCGCACAAGGCGACCTCGAGACCTTCTGTCGCAATAGAAAACGACCTCATCCGCGGTTTCGCCACCCGCGCACACCTCAGAACTGCTTGATGAACTGGGGGGCATCCCGTTCTCCCCGTTGCAAAGACAACTGCTTTTTGTGTTGATATCAGCACCCTACAAAATTGTGACAAGCAACAAGATGCCGGAGAATGGGGACGACGGTCTTGGGTGACGCAACAGCTACAACAGCATCGCTGGACCGGTTGCAACTATACGCCCATGCTCATCTCGGGCGAAAGCTGCAGAACATGTGAGTTTGCCCGGAAGATGCGTGAATAAGGTCCAGTGATAAACAGCATATCAGAGGCCAAATGCGGCCGAATTGACATTCGTCCCGCTATCCGTCCCCACGCTCACGCGTGGGAAATTCCGCGGATTTTGTTAAACGACATGAAAACTGATCTCCTTTACCAAAATGCGCCGTAAAGCCCAGTCCTTCAGAGCGGGGATATAACCTAAAAGTTGAGCAAATTCAGATCTACACGGAAGGACACATCGGAGCTACCATATTCTTGTAGTGCTCAAGGCTGACACAGGCATGGAGGCTGCCCAGAACTTTCTCTTGGCATTGTTTTGTCTTTCTCCAGTCATGTTTCTGACACACTTTGTTTCTAATTTCACCCTTCAGTTTCAGGAGGTTGCAATGATTGAACTTTTTAATGTCAGCAAACGCTATGGCGACAAGATTGCCCTGCACGCCGTGAGCCTGCGCCTTGAACCGGGCAGTTTCACTGTGCTGCTGGGAGCATCCGGGGCGGGGAAATCCACTCTCTTGCGCTCTATCAACATGCTTTCCCCCATATCCAGCGGCACTATCAGCGTTGAGGGCATAGGACGCATAGACATGCCCGAGAAACTCAGAGCCCTGCGACGCATGACCGGTTTCATTTTTCAGCAGCATCAGCTCATTTTGCGGCAGACCGCCCTGCGCAACACGCTGAATGGCCGCATTGGCTATCATTCCCTCCTGTACGGCCTGCTTCCCCCGAGCAAGGAGGAAGTGCGTCAGGCCTACAAGTGTCTGGCCAGGGTCGGGCTTGAGGACTACGCCCTGAGCCAGGCCAGCTGTCTCTCCGGCGGCCAGCAGCAGCGCGTTGGCATTGCCAGGGCACTGATGCAGGAACCCAAAATCATGCTTGCCGATGAACCCGTGGCAAGTCTGGATCCTCAGCGTGCCCATGAAGTGGTGCAGCTTCTACACGATATCTGCCGGGCCGATGGCATCTGCACCGTGGTCAGTCTACACCAGGTTGAGCTGGCCCGCCATTTTGCAGACCGAATCATTGCCCTGAGCGACGGCCGGATTGTTTTCGACGGACGCCCCGAAGAGCTGGACGAAGACACAGAACACCGTCTCTATGCCACGGAAGAAACCCGTCAGCAGGAATTTTCCACGCCCACCACAGACAGTAATGGCAGCAATGCCATTGCCGCCTAACACATAAGGAGTATTGACCAATGAATCGTCGCCAATTTGCCTGTGCCCTGCTCGGTCTCTGCCTGGGCAGCGGCATGACTGCCTTTCCTCTCTCCGCACAGGCCACCGAAGGCAATCCCGACAAGCTGATGGTGGCTCTGCTCCCAGACGAAAGCCCCAGCGTTGTCATCAAGGACAACGAACCTCTGAAAAACTATCTGGAAAAGCAGCTGGGCAAAAAGGTCGAGCTTGTGGTGACCACGGACTACTCGTCCATGATCGAAGCCATGAGGCACGGACGTCTTGATCTTGGTTACTTTGGTCCCCTGTCCTATGTGCTGGCCAAATCCAAGTGTGACATCGAACCCTTTGCTGCCATGCAGAAAAAGGGCAAGGCCACCTATCGCTCTGTTGTGATTGCCAATGCCTCCAGCGGCATTGAAAAGCTTGCCGACATCAAGGGCAAGCACGTTGCCTTCGGCGACACGGCCTCCACTTCCTCCCACCTCATCCCCAAGTCCATCCTTCTTGATGCCGGTCTGAAGGCTGGCACGGACTACCAGGAACATTTCGTTGGCAGCCATGATGCCGTGGCCATGAATGTGCAGAACAACAATGCCCAGGCCGGCGGTCTTTCCGAACCCATCTTCAATACCTTGGTTGAACGCGGCATCGTGAAGAAAGACAAGGTGAAGATTCTCACTGCATCCAAGGAATTCCCCGAATATCCTTGGACCATCCGCTCCTCCCTTGCTCCCGAACTGAAGGCCAAGATTGTCAAGGCCTTCCTGGACATGAAGGATCCCACCGTGCTCAAGCCCTTCAAGGCCGACGGCTTTGTCACCATCACGGACAAGGACTACGACGTGGTGCGTGAACTTGCCAAGATTCTCGATCTCAACCTCAGCAAGATGTAGGCAGTATAACCGCAGTGTCTCTTCTGAGCCGGGAACTGGTTCAATGTCCGGTCCCGAGGAGCAGAAGCTGCAGGAAGCCGTCTGGAAGACCCGAAAAAACCGGACGAGCCGGACGACGCGGAGGGTGGAAGCAGCAGGTTTCCACCCCCCGTTCATTTCATTTGAAGCAAGATACGGAGGATACGCCTCCTTTTTGCATGCAGAAAGTGGCGTAGCATATTGATGACTGATTTCCGTCTGAACGAAGTGGAACTGAATGTACGCAACAGCTATCTGACCTCCCTGGGACGCATCGCCGTTCTGGGATTGGTCATACTTGTTTGCAGTGCGTACACGGGTCTCCTTGATATCAAGCGGCTCATTGAAGGCGGACCTGCCCTTGCAGGCCTGGCTTTCGAAATGATGCCCCCGGACTTTTCCAATTTTCGCAAGTGGCTTGCGCCGATTCTGGATACGTTGTGCATGAGTGTGGCAGGAACCTTTCTCGCCTTTATCCTGTCCCTGCCAATCGGTCTTCTGGCAGCAAGCAATGTTGCCCCCAACAGGGCCATCTATACCGTGGCCAGAAGCCTCCTCAATTTTTTGCGCTCCATCCCCGAGCTCATCATGGGCATCATCTTCGTGGCTGCGGTGGGCTTCGGCGCCCTACCCGGCGTGCTTGCCTTGGGACTGCATTCCATAGGCATGGTGGGCAAATTCTTTGCAGAAGCTGTGGAACACTGTGATCCCAAGCCTGTGGAAGCCATACGCGCGACAGGCAGCAGCAGTGCCCAAGTGGTTCTCTACGGCATCCTGCCCCAAGTTTTGCCCCAGATCATTGACACTATCATCTACCGCTGGGAATACAACTTTCGTGCGTCCACAGTCATGGGCATGGTGGGCGCAGGTGGCATTGGTTTCGAGCTCATGGCTTCGCTGCGTATCATGCAGTATCAGGAAGTCTCGGCCATTCTGCTCGTCATTCTGGTCATGGTAACCCTAGTCGACGGCCTGGGGTCCTGGATTCGCAGGAAAATGGTATGAAGAAAAAAGCACGTTGTCTTGTCAGCTGCAGGATTCATCAGGAGGTTGTGTCCCTCCTAGAGAACTATTGCGAGCTTGATCTCAATCAGACTGATGAAAGTCTTACCCCTGAAGCATTGCGCACCCGTCTGGCCACGGCCGATGCAGCCATGCTCTTCATGCCGGACTGTGTTGATCAGGCCCTACTGGCCGCTGCCCCCAGACTGCGGATCATCGCTGCAGCCCTCAAGGGGTACGACAACTACGACATCGAGGCAGCTACAAGACAGGGCGTCTGGGTCAGCTATGTGCCGGATTTGCTCACCGAACCGACGGCAGAGCTGACTATTGCCCTTATGCTGGGCCTGAGCCGCAATGTCCTTGCCGGCAACACGCGTGTACGCAGCACCTTTACGGGCTGGCGTCCTGTTCTTTTCGGAACCAGCGTTGCCGGGTCCACAATCGGCATCCTTGGCATGGGCAGGCTGGGCCAGGCTGTGGCTCGCCGGCTAAGCGGTTGGGGAGCACGGCTTCTTGGTCACGATGTCTCCGAACAGGCTGGCCTGCAGGGCAAGAAGCTTGGTGTCCACATGTGCTCCCTGGAGGAAGTGCTTTCAGCCTCGGATTTTGTCCTTGTGCTGACCCCACTGGTTCCCGGGAGCAGGCATCTTGTGGGAAGCAGTGCCCTTGCCCGTATGAAACCGGGAGCCTTCCTCGTCAACACGGGACGCGGATCCTGCGTAGATGAGCAGAGTGTGGCACAAGCCCTGCATCAGGGAAGGCTTGGCGGCTACGCTGCCGATGTCTTTGCCTTTGAAGACTGGGCCCTGGCCGATCGTCCAAGGGCCATATGTCCGGAACTGCTCGCCCCTGAACTCAATACCCTGTTCACGCCCCACTTGGGGTCTGCAGTCGACAAGGTCCGCCTGGCCATAGAAATGGAGGCGGCCTACAACATTATCGATGTGCTCCAGGGCCACACCCCCCGCCATCCCATCAACACCATTGCCTGATTTTCCACAGGCTTCAGTCCAAAGAGACCTGTCCGCAGCGCCTGCTGCAGGCAGGTCTTTCCTTTGGATGTCGGCTCATGCGGACGCAAGGCACGCCATTCTTGCGTTGTGCGCCCGGGAAGAACGCTCACCCTTGCTGGCGGGTGGTAGGCTCTGCCTTTTCCCCATCCTGAGCCTTGTATTGCGTGCCAGTGATACTGCACGCTCTTCTTTTTGTATGCCACTGCTCGGGTCATGACAGCAGCCATCTATGGCCTTGCCCATATCTCCTAAATTCCCGAAGAGAGATAGTACACAAACCGAGGCCACTTATTTTGAGGGATCCTCTGCCTGAGCATCTAAATTGGATTTTTAGCATCCTTTGGCTGTTAACGAATCTCAAAATCGAAGTACTAGTACTGCGCCAGACGCACCAAAAAAAAGGGAGTGCCAAAAAACGACACTCCCATTGCTTTCTTATGGTCGGGATGGTGCGATTTGAACGCACGGCCTCAGCGTCCCGAACGCTGCACTCTAACCAAACTGAGCCACATCCCGTTGCGAGAAGTCTTGTAAAGGATTTGTCATGCTTTGACAAGCCCTTTTTGCACATTCCCGCTGCAAATGTCTTGCCACAAGAGCCAAAGATTACTCAAGCTGCAGGAATTCCTTGAGATCTGCGATCAGAGGATAGCGAATGTTCTCGTCCTGCAGGCCAAAATAGATATTGGCGCTCAAGAATTCCGGCCAGTTGCCTGCGTCAAAACGCTTGCCGCGGATCTTCACGGCCATCATGCCGCGATCCTTGCACAAAGCCTGCATGGCGTCCGTGAGCTGCACTTCGCCGCCGACTCCGGGAGGGGTCTTCTCGATGTAATCGAAGATGTCCGGAGTGAGCACATAGCGGCCCACGATGGCGAGCCTTGAGGGAGCCTTGTCACGGCTGGGCTTTTCCACAAGGTTGTTGACCCTGTAGACCCCGGATTCCACCTTCTCGGCGTCCACGATACCGTAGCGGTCCACGTTCTCCCACGGCACTTCCATGACGCCCACCACGGGCATGTTCTCGGACATGGCCACCTCAATGAGCTGCTTAATGCCGGGCATGCCGCTGAAGATGAGGTCATCGCCCACCATGACCGCGAAGGGATTGTTGCCTATGGCGTCCCTGGCGCAAAGGATGGCGTGGCCCAGACCCTTTTGCTGTTTCTGGCGCACGGAAATGACGTTGACCATCTCGGCCACGTCCTCCACCACCTTCAGAAGTTCGGTCTTGTTTTTCTGGCGCAGATAGCCTTCGAGCTGCAGGTTGTGGTCGAAATGATCCTCGATAACGCTCTTGTCCCTGTTGGTGACAAGAACGACGTCGTCTATGCCGGACTGCTGTGCTTCCTCTACCACATACTGAATGACGGGCTTGTTGTAGATGGGAAGCATTTCCTTGGGGATATTCTTGGTTGCGGGAAGAGAGCGTGTTCCCCAGCCAGCGACCGGTATGACAACCTTGGTAATGGGCTTCATAAAAAAAGCTCCTGCAAATGGTGATGATTAAGAATGACGGGTATGATTATGGGACCCCTGGTCCCTGTGACGATCTTTGTATGCCTTCGAAAAAACGTTTTCTGTTCCGTATTCCCTTCGCGTCCTGCGCTTTCACAAACGAGAGTGGGACTTGGGGTGAATGCGTTTTTGGCTGAAGAAGAGAGCCTCAAGACACGCTGTCCCGGAAACAGGCGTTTTCACAAGTCTACTCCCCATGCGCCCAAAAGGCAAAAGAAAAAATGTACCCTTTTTCACAAGATGGATGACATTCCGTGACAGGGCGAAGACTTTTGCAAAAGTCGCAACGCTTTTGTCACATTGCGTGCCTGCAAAGGGGCTTTGCGTATGACAAAGGGGAGATATGGCAGACAGCGTCTGCCAAATCCCCCCTTGTATATTTCAGAGGCCGTATGCCGAACTAGAAGTCAAGCTTGCGGTATTCTTCCAGAGCCTGGGCCTGCTCCTCGAAGGTGGCGAAGCCCGCATGGTGCAGAGCGTCCTCCACTGTGCGCGACCAATCCCAGGTGGCGTAGATAACTGCCTTGTGGAAGATGTTGCGGAAGTTTTCCAGTTCCGTGCGGTAGAAGGCTTCCTTGGCCGAGCCAAGGTGCTCGCGCAGCTGCTGGAAGCGGCGGCTCTGCTCGCCATCGTACCATTCCTGCAGATCGCTTGCTGCGTTGTAGCGCTTCAGGATGTGACCGTAGCCATTCTCCTCAAGCAGCTTTGCAAGGCGTTCGTAGTGCTGCTTCGAGAGCCATTCGCCAAGCTTCGACAAAGGAATGTTTTCCTGCTCCACTTCGTGGATGTCGTGCACTGTCTGGGCGTAGGTGTCTGGCACAACCGAGGCGGACGCGATGCCGGCAATGGCCACAACGCCACGGATGATGACGCTGTTGGACACGCCCTGGCCGCAGAAGCCCACTTCCTTCTTCCACTTCTGGCCCGTGAAGATGCTGGCCAGAATGGTCCACACGACTGCCGGATCCTCTTCGTCGTAGATGCGCTGCAGACGCGCGTTGTCGCGGTCCGTTGCCAGCACCATCTGGGTCATGTCGTTTGAGCCGATGGAGAAGCCGTCGAACTCCTCGATGAACTCCTTGGAAATGATGGCGTTGGAGGGGATTTCCGACATCATGATGATCTTGAGGCCGTCCTTGCCGCTCACCATATCGTGGACATTGGCGAGGTACTGACGCATGGCGCGGGCTTCCTCAAGGGTACGCACGAAGGGCAGCATGAGCTGCAGGTTGCTGGCACCAAAGACGCTGCGTGCGGTCTTGAAGGCTTCGAGTTCCCAGTCGTGAATGTTGCGGGACACGCCGCGGTAGCCCAGCATGGGGTTGGCTTCGTGCTGTTCGAAGAGATTGCCGCCCACAAGGTTGCGGTATTCGTTCGACTTGAAGTCCGTGGTTCTGTAGACGATCTTCTTGCCGTAGAAGGCCATGGCGAAGAGGGCAAGGTTCTGGGCAAGGGTTTGCACGTAGTGCTCCTTGCCGGAACGGTAGCCGCGGGCCTTGATGATGTTCGCGATTGTCTTGGGCAGATCGCGCATCTCGTCCATTTCCTTCTTGAGACCCACGCGCAGGCTGACCTCGTTGCGCAGCTTTGCGATATTGGCAATGTGGTCGGTGATGACAGGATTGTCCTTGCACCTTGCCACATGATCGGCAATGTCCGCGTTGATTTCGGAAATGCGCTTGGAGCCTTCCGGATCCGCGGGATTGCACTTCGCAAGCTCGTCGTCGTAGCCCATGATGCACTTCACGTGCTCTGCCAGATCCTGCGAGGTCTTGAGGGTGGTGAGATGGCGGGTGGCGTTTTCGAGGTATTCGTCCAGCTTGTGGTCGACCTCACGCATCCTGCGGTGCAGAAGCAGGATTTCGTCCGCGTTCATGCCCCTGTCTTCCTCGGCCATCTTCTGCATCTTCCTGGTGAGCCCTGTGAGCTCGCCCACGTACTGGCGCAGATTGAAGTCGAAGACAATGAGGCCTGCCTCCATCTGGCTGGCTATAACCTTGGACAGACGTCCTTCAAGCTCGTTCATGTGCACCTGCACGATGCTGTCGAGCTCGCCGTTGTCAAAGGCTTCCAGGGCCTGGGGATGGACGCTGATGTTGCCCAGCATGAATTCCGCGCGCAAAAGGCCAACCTTGAAGCGGGGGAAGTTGCGCAGGCGGGAGAGGAAGAGTGCCTGGGAGACGTCTGCCAAAACAAGGCCCACGCGAGCCTTGGTTTCGGGCAGTTTCGACACGTCGAGCTCGCCGCCGACCTCGTGCAGGGGCAGAAGGCCCCTGTAAACGCGGCCGCGGGTGCCGTCGACAGTCACTTCCACGCCGTCCAGGGAACGGATGGAGTCAATGCGCTGAATGCCGATGACAGCCGGGATGCCCAGTTCGCGGGAGGTGATGGCTGCGTGGGAGGTGTCGCCGCCCACATCGGCCATGATGGCCGTGGCAATGCGCATGCCGGGTACCATATCGGGGTCCGTGCGCTCTGCTGCCAGGACGTCGCCCTTGTTGACCTTGTTAAGCTCAAGGGCGGAACGCAGGAAGCGGACAGTGCCATGGCCTGCGCCGCGGGAGGCACCGTTGCCCTCGAGCAGGACCTCGGCCTCGGCTGCGGCCTTCTCATCCACCTCGCGGCGGTGCATGAAGATGGTGTTGGGGTGCTTTTCGAGCTCGTCGTTCCAGCGGGTTTCCGGACGGGCCTGCACGAACCACAGCTTGTCCTTGGCGTCGATGCAGAACTCCGTGTCCATGATGATGCCGCCGTAGGCCTTGCTCACTGCGCGCACGCCGCGTGCAACAGTGGAGGCCTGGGACAGGGACAGGGCCCAGCGCAGGGATTCCAGTTCCGGAACCTCTTCCTCGCGGGTGCCGCCGCGCTCGTCGTAGACAATGCGCATGTCCTTGCAGCCCATCTGGCGGATGATGACTTCCTGGCCGTCATCCCTGGTAAACACGTACAGCTTGTCCGGGGTCACCTTGCCGCCCACGACTGCCTCGCCGAGGCCATAGCTTGCGTCGATGGAGACAAGATCCTTGCGATCCGTGCCGCGGCAGCCCGTGGCTGTGTCCGCAGCAAAGGCCGTACCGGAGACAACGGGATTGATCATCTGCATGATGCAGACGGAAAGCGATGTGCCCTCGATGGCCCATTCCTTCTTTGCGGCCTCGCCAATGCTCTCGTCGCCGAGCTCGTCGGCCTTGGCAATGGCGTCGGAAATGGCTTCGCGGCGGTAGGTCATGGAGCGCAGGTTGTAGGCGGAAGCGCAGTCCCAGTGGTAGGCTTCGGCAACGTTGTCCGGGCCGACCATGTTGAGATAGGTGTCCTGCAGGCCGGCGAAGGCCTTCTTGCGGGAGTCCTCGCCTGCAGCGGAGGAACGCACGGCAACCGGCACCATCTCGTCCTCGTTGGCGTCGCAGATGGCCTTGTAGGCGCTGCGCACTGCCGCGTCGACCTCGGGCGGAAGCGGAGTGGAGAGGATGGCTGCCTGCACCATGACGGAACGCTTGCGCAGCTGGTCAATGCCTTCGGGGGAGGTTGCAAAGCCTTCGACCACATTGTTGATGAAGGTGCGCAGTTTGGTGGAGCCGGGATCCTGCTCCTCGGCTATGGTCTCGCGGATCTGCTTGCCCAGGCGACGGACCAGTTTCTGCAGATAGTCGGGGTCACTGTTGATAACAGGATCGTTCCAGTCGATGCGGCCGTACTCACGGTCCACAACAGCGCGGACAAGACGGCTGTTGACCTTGCATTCGTCCAGAACACGATGGAAGGCCACAGAGGAAATGGCCCTGAAGTGCGGAGCCTGGATCTCCTTGATCTCGCTGATGATGGCGGTGTTGTAGTTCTTGCCGCCGACAAGCAGTTCGGCACTTTCCCCGAGCTGAACAATATCCGCTCCTGTCAGTACCAGTTGCTTTCTAATGGCCTCAGGCGACGAAGTTCCCTTGGGGGCCTCCGTCTGCGCGGACGTTTGTTTGACCATGATTTCCTCCGGATTATGGAACACGTGGCTTGTGATATCTGGCAGGCAATGCAGTGTGCATGCCCCTTTGCTATGCAGTCTATTCCGGTTCAGCGGAGACGGGCCAGATGGCGTTTTGAAAAAGCCGGCAAAAAGACCTGAAAAAGGCCTTGGAACAGGCTCTTTCCTTATACATGGCATTGCCGGAACTGTCCATATATATGGAAAAGCGGCAAGGCAAAAAAGGGGAGCTTACCCTTCAGGCCAAGCTCCCCCAAAAAAGCCGGCTAAGATGTTTTGTGCGCCGACCTGTCCTTTTCTAATCCTCGTCCAGCTTCATGCCGCACTTGGGGCAGAAGTGGGCCTCCGGATCCGTAAGCGGGTGGTGGCAGGCCTTGTTGGGGCACAGGCGCGGAGCCGGCGCGAGTTCCACAAGGAGCTCGCCCTCGCGCACGGGTACCATTTTCTTGTTTTCCTTGAAGTCCGCAGTCTTGAGCACGCGCTTGACTATGCCGTCAACAGGCGAGAGCACGGCCTTTTCCTGCTTCATGATGGAAACGTTGAAGATTTCCTCGCCCTTGGTCACAACGTCGCCAGGGGCCACGTACATGACCCACAAATCGCCGTTGCTCGGGCTTGGAACCTGGTAGATGTTGTTGGGATCGGCCATGGGCACACCCTTGGATCCGCCCTGGGTGGGTTCCACAAGCTGGACACCGGTGTTCAAAAATTCGGAGTCCAGAACGTAGCGCACCTCGCTTGTGCCGTCCTCGTTGGGCCTGGAGATGTGCAATATCTGCAGGGTATGGGGCTTGCCGCCGCTGTCCTGGAAGTTGACGCTCTGGCCCACCTCAAGACCCTCGAACCACACGTTCAGGGGCAGGCAGTTGGGGTTGCCAAAGCGGGCCTGGAACTGAATGGTCTTCAGGGCATCGCCCGGGAAGTTCAGATACATTATGAACTCCTCGGAGAGGGGCTTGCGCTTCAAAAGACGCGTGCACTCCTCGCGCTCCTTGTCGATATCCACGTCGGAGAGAAGCTCGAGAGGGGAGACCTCGGTGCGCGAGGCAATGGCCTTGCGCCACTCGCTGCCAAAGGCGCTCTCATAGACCCAGTCCGGGGGGAAGCCCAGGGGGAGCTTTCCGAACTTTCCGAGCAGAAGGTCGCGGAAGGCGTCGTTGCAGTCCTGGTAGATGCTTAAGCGTGCGTGGCGCATTTCCGGAGACAGGGACTTTTCCGGAGTGCGGTTCACTTCCTGCATGACTTCAAGCAGGTACTTGACCTCTTCCTCGCCGCCGCGCTTGTAGGCTGCGGTCACGCCAAGGAAGGCCGTGTTCCAGGTGATCTGGCTGCCCGGGGTCACGTCGTGGTAGCGCACAATCTGCCTTGTCTGCTCAAGGAAGCGCAGCATGTAGGGCAGAAGATGGATGTGACCCTGCTTCATGGCGCCTTCCTGCGAGGAGGAGGTGGCGCCGCCAGGCATGCCGTGCCTGACCACATCGTAGTCCACGCCGCGGAAATAGGGTGAGCAGTAGCGATCGTAGTAGGGCATGATCTGCTTGCAGACAAAGTTCGCGTCGCGGATTGCGTCGAGATCGAGCCTTGTCTTCAGTCCCAGCTCGCCCTCGAGGTAGGCCACAAGGGACTGCACGTCGCCCTGGCCGTAGCTGCGCACAGAAGAACCGAGTGCTGCGTCCAGGATGTGGCAGCCGGCAGCAGCTGCTGCACCGCAGGCAGGCACGAAGAGGCCATCGGTCATGTGCCTGTGGTAGTGCAGGACAAGTTCTGGCCACTGCTTCCTGATATCCTTCACAAGCTCAGTCATGAAGCGGGGCGGGCACACACCTGCCATGTCCTTGAGGCCCAGGATGATGTGGCGAGAGGCTTCCTTGGCACTCACGCCCATGACGCTGCCCATCATGGCGAGCAGGCTTTCTGTCACGCCAAGGTAGTGCTGCACGTCAAAGCCCTTGGCCCAGGAAAGGGAAATGGCTGGTTCGAACACGCACTCGCGGCGGTTCATGACCACTTCCGCAAAGGGGCGCATGTTCTCTGCGTGGTTCAGGAAATCGAAGCAGCGTATGATCTGGTAGTTGTCGCAGACCATCTCGCCAGTTTTCTGGGTGAGGTTGCGCGGCTGGGGCTTGTAGCCCAGAACGTTGGTGGAACGGATGAGCAGCTGCTTTAATGTCTTGGGCGCAAAGTGGTTCCAGGCCTGGGCCTCGGAGAAGGGGTAGGTCATGTTGGCCAGCATGGCCACATGGAAGTGCGCGCCACCGCCGTTCTCGATGGAGAAGTAGCCCGCGTTGTCCATGTAGGGACCGATGAGCCTGTCCTCGGCAAGGCGCATGCGGTTGCCGGTGTTGGACTGTGTCATGTCGCGGGGCGTTGTGTCCGTGAAATGGATGTAGTCGCTGTCGCGGATGAAATCGAGCAGTGCCTCGCGATCGCCTCTCGGATAGGGCGAGGGCTTGCGGCGCTTTGCGCCGTCAATGGGCGGCAGGACCGGATTGAAGGCGCCAAGGCGCGGGGTGTCCACGGAGCGGTAGGCGCCAAGGGAGACGTAGGGGTTGTAGCCGCGTGCGGAAATTTCCGCCACGAGCCTTGCCAGACGCTCGGCCTCGGGTGCCAGGTCCTCGTAGTACATGAGTTCCGGATGGTTGCCCACGAAATTGGTGGTGATTTCGCCGGAACGGAACTCCGGAGACTTTATGACCTGCTTGAAGAAGGGGATGGTCGTGCGCACGCCGCCTATGATGTATTCGGAGAGAGCGCGATCCATGATGCCCAGGGTCTTTTCCCAGTCATGGGCAAAGGCGATGAGCAGGGATCCTGCGCTGTCGTAGTTGGGCGGGAACTCGTAGCCTGCGGAGAGGTTGGAGTCCAGGCGCACGCCGGGGCCGCCAGGGGAGACGTAGCGGGTGATGCGGCCGGAGTTGGGCTCGAAGTTGTTCTGGGGATTTTCCAGATTGATGCGCACCTGCATGGCAGTATAGCTCGGACGCAGGGTCTTTTCGCTGTAGCGCAGCTCTGCCCCGAAGGCTATGGCAATCTGCTCCTCCACAAGGTCGATGCCGTAGCGGCATTCCGTGATTCCGTGCTCCACCTGCAGGCGGGTGTTCACCTCGATGAGATAGGGAGTGCCGTCGCTGGTTACGAGGAATTCCACCGTGGCCAGGGAATGGTAGCCCACTGCGCTCACAAGGCGGCGCGCGTAGTCCTTGAGCTTTTCGCGCAGATCCCTTGTGACACCCTTCCAGGGCGAGGGGGTCACTTCCATGAGTTTCTGGTTGTTTCTCTGGACAGTGCAGTCGCGCTCGTCAAAGGCAAAGACATTGCCGTAGTGGTCGGCCAGAACCTGGATCTCGATGTGGTGCACGTCGGTCAGGAACTTTTCCACAAAGAGATTGGGGTTGCCGAAGGAGGCCTGGGCCATGGTGGAGGCCTTGAAGAAGGCGTCCTCCAGCTCCTCCTCGTTGTGCACGGCAAAGATGCCGCGGCCACCGCCGCCGCCTTCTGCCTTGAGCATGATGGGAAGGCCAATCTCCTGGATGATCTTCCTTGCGGTCGGCACGTCCACAGCGCCGTCGGAACCGGGCACAACAGGAATGCCGAGGCGTTTTGCGACTGCCCTTGCCTGCACCTTGTTGCCAAGGAGGTTCATGGCCTCCTCGCTCGCGCCGATGAAGACAATGCCTGCCTTGCGGCACAGGGCCGGGAAGCGGCTGTCTTCCGAGGCAAAGCCCCAGCCGGGGTGAATGCCAACAACCCCTTCCTGCTTGGCAAGGGTCACGATGGTGTCGATATCCAGGTAGGCGCGGGGATCGGAACCGAGCAGAATGAGCTCCTGGGCTGTGGCTGCCGAAGGCGCTGTCTTGTCCACATCGGTGGCTGTCATGGCTGCAATGGCATCGAAGTGCTCACGGATTGAGCGGCAGATGCGGCGAGCGGGAATGCCCCTGTTCGCCACCAGAATTTTCTTTCCCCTTAGGTACTCCTGAACATCCTTGAACGTCTTGTTTGCCATCACGTCTCCTAGTGTGTGCGCATTAGAGCCCCACAGGACTAGCCTGCGACCCTGATGCTCCCGCTTAAAAGGGCCAATGTTCTTCCCTGCGCTTCCAGAAGAAGTTCCCCCTTGAAACCTATTCCGCGCAGAATGCCCTCTACCCGCTCGTCCCCGTCTGCAAGAACAACGCGGCGGTTGCGCCACAAAAGCAATTCCTGCGCGGGAGTGTGCCAATCGTAGGGGGCATAGTTGTGACTGTAAGAGGAAAAAAGATGATTGACAAGCTTTTTCCACAGCTTTGCGGTTGGGATGTTTTTCACATGACCCTGCGGATCGTTTGCCAAAAGGGACGTTGCCTTGAGTGCATGATCGGGCCTCAGCATATCGTCCGAAGGAGCGTGAAGCACGTTTATGCCAATGCCTGCCACAAGGACATTTTCCCGCTCTTCGAGAAGAATGCCGCAAACCTTTCTTGCCTCGCCAAGGGAATCTGCAAGGACAAGGTCGTTTGGCCACTTCAAAAAACAGGCAAAGCCCTCTGCCCGAAGGGCGCAGGCCAAAAGGACACCCAGGGCCACGGCAGCCTCGGTGCCAGGGAAGGGACCTTCGAGTGGCAGGCGCAGGGCGGCAAAGATATTGCCCTCGGACGAGTCCCAGCTTCTTCTGTACTGCCCCCTGCCGGCTGTCTGGCGTCTGGCAATAATACTGTCGAAATCGTTCAGTCTGTGCGCCCATTCGGGTTTTCGTACCTCGTCGAGGACGCTCGTCACGGTGTCGAGTTCGTAGACTTCAGGCATGCCTTCCCCCCCCCTTGTGTTGTGTTTTGTTCGCGCGCAAAAAAAGGCCCCGAAGGCTCATCCCCTCAAGGCCGCACATTCTATCCAGCTGCCCGAAGGCCGCTCAAAAGCTCCTTTCCCGCACTCTCTATCTCTTCCTGGCAGCGCCACATGTGCTCTCCGTGGTCCAGGCCGCAGACATGGGCCAGGCCATGGGCAAGAAGGCGCACCATATGATCCACGGGTGTCTGGCCATAGAGTACGGCCTCGCGCAAAAGCTGCGCCACGTCCAGGGCAAGCTCTGCCGTGCCCTCCCCGTCCGGAAAGGAGAGGATATTGGTCGGCCCTGGCACACCCATGGCAGAACGGTTGAGACCTGCCATCTCCCTGTCCGTCACAAGGGCCAAAACCACCCCCTTTGGAACCTCCGGCAAAAGCCCCTCTTTGTGCAAGGCCAGCGCTTTCCGGCACATGGACGAAAGCAGTGGTTCAAGGCTGCGTCTTGCCAGGGGAAGCTGCGCGCAGGACAATGCCTCGTCGCAGACAACCTCGATTTGTGTGTCCGTCATGACAATATGGGCGCTCCCTCGCATGTACCGAGCGGGAACCCTCCTCCATACATCTCTATTTTCCGTGCTTGCCAAGGAACCCAAAAAGCTTGCCTTGTGGCTTCTCGTTTTTGGCTGGCGCTTCCTCCGGCTGTGGCAGGGTCAAAGGCTGTGGCCCGCACAAGGGTATCCCCTTCCCTCTTGCCGCGTGGTAGGCGCCATCCTCGTCGAGGCACTCGTCCTCTTCAACCTTCAGGGTGAGCAAAAGGGGCTCTTCTTCCTGCCCGTTCTTCTCTGCCCTGTCTTTCGCAGCCTTTTCCCTTTCGGTCTTCGCCTTCTCGGCCTTCTTGCGCTCTGCAGCCGAGCAGGGCATGGGGCCTGTCAGGGGCTTTTTGCCATTGCCGTTGCCATTGCCGCTGGCCTTTTCCGGCTGTGCCGTGTGCTCATCCCCGGACTTTTCCAACTGGGGCTGGCTTTGTGCCTGTGACGGGGCTTGCTCCTGCGTCTGGGGCTGTCTCGGTGGTTGCGCCTGATGCTGTACCTGCGTCTGGGCCTTGCCCGGCTCAGGCAGTGGCGGAATGGCTGCTGCTGCCGAGGCCAGGGGGTGTACGGCCTCTGGCATGGGCACCTGCTGGGTACCCTGCTTGTTGGCCTCGGGGTAGACTATGCGGTGGTGGAAGATGCCTGTCAGAACCTTCTGGAAGCTTTCCGCGAGCTTCGTCAAATCGCGGAAGGTGAGTTCGGATTCGTCCAGCTGACCCTCGGAGAGGATGCCGTTGATGATCTTGTCTATGTGGGCTCTCAGCCTTGTTGGCGTCGGATCCGTCAGCGTCCTGCTCGAGGCCTCCACACTGTCCGCCAGCATGAGAATGGCCGCTTCCCTAGTCTGGGGCTTGGGGCCGGGATAGCTGAAGTCCGCCTCGTTGGGGTTTTCGCCCAGATTCACGGCCTTCTGGTAGAAGTAGCGCATGACGCGCGAGCCGTGGTGCTGGCCTATGATGTCTATGATCTCCTGGCCCAGGCCATAGCGCTTGCAGATCTCAACGCCCTTTTTCACATGGCTTATGATGATGAGCGCGCTCATGGAAGGCGAAAGCCTGTCGTGCTTGTTCGGGGCCCCGAACTGGTTCTCCACAAAGTACTGCGGGTACACAAGCTTGCCGCAATCGTGGTAGAGGGCCGCCACCTTGCACATGAGGCTGTTTGCGCCAATGGCCTTGGCGCCTGCCTCGACCATGTTCGCCACCACCAGGGAGTGGTGGTAGGTGCCGGGTATGGTCACCATGATTTCCTGCATGAGGGGCTGTTCGAGGTTTATGTATTCCATGAGCTTGAAGCGCGTGGAATAGCCGAACAGTGTCTCAAGCACAGGCGAGAGCGAGAAGAAGAGGATGAGCATCATGACAGCGTTGATACACACGGCTGTCACAAACATGGGCAGGGCGCTCAGGGGCTGTGCTTCCACCAGGACTACGCCGCAGATGAGCAGTATTTCCCCGAGGATGATGGGGAAGATGTTCCACACCGCATCCTGACGGCTCACCGTATTGCTCACAAGCCAGGTGGCCAGCATGGAGCTCAAAAGGTGGAAGAGCGCCATGTAGAAGGAAAGCTCAAGGGCCAGGGCAGCAAAGACGGTGAGCAAGAGCCCAAGGGTCACGTAGCGCCTTGCCGAGAAGATGGTCGCAACAAAGCCCACTGCGCCAGCCACCGGGAAGGCTATGTTGAAGGCGTCCGCAAGGGTGGACGTTGCCGCAAGCTGTCCCAAGGCGTGGACACCCTTGGCGCCAAGGGCTGTCAGAAGCGAGACTATGGACATGAGCGCCAGATCCTTGGCGCGGATGACTGAGCCAGGCTTTCCGCTTGGCGAGAGGAAAAAGCCCACGGAGATAAAAAGGCAGATGAAGAAGGATCCCAGGGCCTGCTCCCAGTCGAAGGGGACTACCGAGGCCTGGAACATGGCCTGGATCTTCATCTGCTGCTCGGCTGTTATGCGATCGCCCTTGCGGGCAATGAGCTCGCCTCGCTGGATCTGGTAGTAGATGGGCTCAACCTGGGCCGCCACTTCCGAAGCCCTGTGCTGGGTAGCTTCCTGGTTCAGGGTCAGCGTGGGCGGCATGCTGGCTGCAAGGATGATATTGATGGCCCTGCGGGCGTTATGGCTCAAGGTAGCGTCGCCGCGTGCCAGGGTGGAAATTTCCGTCAGAAAGGACTGCACATCCGGCAGCACGGAAATTTCGGGACGCAGCATCTCTGTCTGGGTGTCCAGATTGCGGATGATGACCCCGCTTCTGCCTACGCGCGCGCTGCGCAGATCTCCCACCATGCCTTCGGCAAGGCGATCGCGCAAAAGGGGCAAAAGCTTTTTCAGAACAAAGCCCTGAGTGCTCGCAAGGCCGAACTGGGGCAGAATCTCCTGGGCAAGCTCCTGGCCTATGTCCGCAGCAAAGCTGGCCGAGGGCTGCATCTGGTTTTCCCTGGCCGGTGCCCCGTTGTATTCGCGCATGAGCGCAATAAGCCTCTGCTCGAAGAAGATGTAGGGCTCCATGCTGAAATCGTAGACAGGCGGCTGCGAGAGCATGACCTGCCTGCGCCTAGCCTCTGTGGCTGTGGTGTCCTCCACGAGCATGTAGCGGTCTGCCACCACGTCCGTGTCCGCCACATCGCCAGCCATGTAGACGCGGGAGCTGCTGCCAAAGTCAAAGGCCAGGAAAAAGCAGATGAAAGCCAGGGACAAAATGTAGAACACGACTGCCCGTGCGCAGTCCCTGTGCGCCTCAATGGTACGTTTTACAGCCAAAGTGCAGGGGTTGGCAGACTTTGCAAAGCTGTTCTGCCTGCTCTTGATGGACATGTCCTTATCCTTGCAGAGTGCCTTGTGCCTTGCCGGCGGGCTCTTCTTGCGCCCTGTCGTAGGCTTCCACGATGGTGCCTACCAGAGGGTGGCGTACCACGTCGCTTTTGTTAAAGGTGTGCACAGCTATTCCCGGCACCTTGGCGAGCACGCGCAGGGCCTGCACAAGGCCAGAGCGCTGGCCGCCGTTGCCGGGCAGCATGGGCAAATCAATCTGGGTGACGTCCCCTGTCACCACCATGCGCGAGCCAAAGCCCATGCGCGTCAGAAACATCTTCATCTGCTCCTGGGTGGTGTTCTGGGCCTCGTCCAGGATGACAAAGGCGTCGTTCAAGGTCCTTCCGCGCATGAAGGCCAAAGGCGCAATCTCTATGCTGCCGTTTTCCAGCATGGAGCTCACCTTTGCCTGGGGCAGCATGTCGTGCAAGGCGTCGTAGAGCGGACGCAAGTAGGGATTGACCTTCTCGGCCAGATCCCCTGGCAGAAAGCCGAGCCTTTCCCCTGCCTCCACTGCAGGCCTTGTCAGGATAATGCGCTTGACCTGATGCTGGGCAAAAAGGGAGAGGGCCATGGCAACGGCAAGGTAGGTCTTGCCGGTACCGGCCGGTCCCACGGCAAAGACCAGGGAGTTCTTGCGCAGGGCCTCCAGATAGGTCTTCTGGGCAAGGTTGCGGGCCGTGACCGTGCGCTGTGGCGTGTGGATGAAAACGGCCTCGCGAAAGACCTGCGCCAGGGCAACGCCGGGATCGTTCCACACCATGTCCCAGGAACGCAGAACGTCTTCCTGAGTGATGTTCACACCCTGCCGGAAGAGCTCGTACAGCTGCAGGAAAAGGCTTGCAAGACATTGCCTGCAACGGGGATCCGGGGACTCTACAAGCACCTTGAGGCCGCGGCTCGAAATGCGGGCCCCGCTGGCGTTTGCCAGAAGTTCCAGGTTGGCGTTGTTGGGACCAAAGAGAAGCTGGGCCAGGGACGGATCGTCAAATTCGACCAGTTCGGCCATGAATGAACTTTCTGCCATGGCACTGCACTACTGAAAAATGCGTGTCTTGTCCATGCATTTTTGGCTTGTGGCAAAGCCAAGGACAGGCCTTGCATGCATTCTCTGCGGGATCCCAGCCCACGCATCCGCAAAAATCCGTCCTTCACTGGACGAAGTCCCGGGTCTGATCTGGCAGCTAGGGCCTTTTCGCATTTTGCCTGCCTTGTGCTTCAGCTGAAGCAGAAGGGGACAGGGAGAATCGATAGGGTGCTGCCATGGACGAGGGATACTTTCGGGCAAGATTGTCCGCAATCCGGGACTTCCTCGTCATGGAGACGTTTCATGGACAGACGGGATTTCATCATTCAGGCAGGAGCCCTTGGGCTCGGCTGTGCCCTTGCGGGCAGGGGGACAGCCTTGGCAGGCGAAACAACACCATCGGCAAATGCGGCAAATGCGGCAGCTGCCGCGCAAGCAACCAGTGGAGGAAAAGTCATGAATCACAAGGTCATAGTCATAGTCACTGTCATCGACAAGAAGATCTATCCCGAACTGCAAAAGCAGTATTGCGCAGATCCCAATTCCGGCCCCTGGCCCTGCTACAATGTGGGCGACACCTTTGTCTTCGAGAGAAACAGCAACAATGACCATTTCTGGCATATGGGACTCAACACCCTCACGAAGACAACGGCTGATCCCAGGACCGTCGCAGGCGGGCCTGCCATGCCCTTCTGCTCCGAGGTCTGGGACGCCATCTCCCGCTACATCTATGCCGGTCTGCAGGGCGGCTCCATTATGCGCGGCTGGATGAAGAAGGAAAACGAGATGATCACCTGCTGCAACGACGGCACAAGGCCCGTGATCTTCAAGATTGAGCGCGTCGACGTGGAAGAGTAGCCGGACGGGTTCAGGTGGCTGATACAGCGACCTTGCATGTTGTGTCTGAAGCGGCAGCGAGGAATGCAGCCCTGCTCAGGAAATCCTTGCCTCGTCCGTGCACAAGGCCGCCAGGGCAGGAAGGTCGCTTATCGTGATCCTGCCCCTTGTGGTCGCGAGAATGCCCTGCCCTCGCAGCCAGGTCAGCTCCCGTGTGATCTGTACCCTGCTCATGCCAAGGATGTCCGCAATATCCTCCTGGGTCATTTCGATGACGAGACCCGAGTTGGCAGGCTGATGCATTGTGAGCAGATACAACAGGTTGCACAGCTTCACCCTGGATGAATTGAATTCCTGGTGGAGGGATTCGAAAAGAAAGCGGTTCACAATCTTCGCGTAGGCGTTCACTACGCATTTCGCAAGATCGCTCCTTGACGCAAACATTGCCCGAAACACTTCTACGGAAAATTCCAGAACCCGGACCTCGCACAAGGCCTCAATCACGAGGGAGAGCTCAATCCTGAAATCGTTGGTGTGAAAGCCCGGCAGCATTGTCCCTGGCCCCTGGAAGCAGAAGAGCCTGCGCCGCCCTGTCTCGTGTAGGGCGTAGCACACGCTTGCCCCGGAAACGTAGTAGTTTACCCTGTCGTAGGGCTGCCCCGGTTTCCAGAGCAGATCGCCCTTGCCGTACACACGCTCCGTGTGCGGCTGAGAGCGAAAATACGCTTCAAACTCGGAGAATTCTCCGGCAAAATGGAATCTGGGCGTGAGTATCTGCCAGCACCTCTAAATCACTGTATCACTTTCCTGCATATCCGGCAGGGGCGTGCCTTGTGAAGCCCTTTGGCCGAAGCCTTTCCCTGCCATAAGGAGTAGTTTCAATGCATATCGTAGTCCTTACCGGCAGTCCGCACAAAAATGGCGCCACCGCCCTGCTCGCGGACAATTTTATTGATGGCGCCACAAGCGCCGGGAATACTGTCTTTCGTTTTGATGCGGCCTTCGAGTGCGTGCACCCCTGCATTGGCTGCGACACCTGTCAGGGCGGCGCCAACCCCTGTGTCTTCCAGGACGACATGCAGCGCCTGTACCCCGAACTCAAGAAGGCGGACATGGTGGTCTTTGTCTCGCCCCTCTACTACCACTCCATGTCCTCGCAGATCCGCATGGTCATCGATCGCTTCCACGGGATCAACAACGACCTTGTTGGCTCAAAGAAGCGGACCATGCTCTTCATGAGTGGCGCAAGCGTAGTGCCGACTGTCTTTGATGGCGCAATCAAAACCTATCGCGAAACCGCAAAGTATCTTGGCTGGCAGGATTGCGGCGTTCTTCCCTGCTTTCACTGCAAGACGCGCGAAGACATGGAAAGAACAAACTATCCAGCAGAAGCCTTCAAAATGGGGCGAATCCTTGTCGATGGACCCAGATAGATACCCCAGCCTTTCTGCTCCCCTGTGGGTCTGCGATCACGAAATCAAAAACCGCGTCGTGGTTCCGGCCATGTCGAACTAACGAAATGTTCGTCGCCATGGATCTGTTTCTATTTTGTCAAGTTGAAGATTATACTCATAAAATAGTTCTATCTGGTAGTATGTATTTAAATAACTTCCTCATATTTCACCAAGATAATATAGAGAAAAAAAACTAAAAAACTTTTGTAATACAATACTATTGCTTAAGATAAAGTTACGAGTGGAAAATACCATTTCTACTTTGGATAAATTCTGTACTAAAAAGTTCATCAATATATGTCAAAAGTTGTTATTGTCTACTTCGATGGCTTGTGCAGTGTAGATATGCACCTTATTGAAGCAAAAGAAAATACAAAATATCTCTGGTATTTTATGCTTTCTGATGATTTTTTTGAACAGACAACAACAGCAGGTTCACGTACAGTTTTTCATAAGATAAACTAGAAAGAATTTTTACGCATTCGCGTGCGTATTCCCTCTCTTGCCGAGCAACAAGAGATCGTCCGCATCCTCGATGATCTTCTTGCGAAGGAACAAAAGATCCGGGACACAGCCGAAGCAGTCCTTGCGCAAATCGAACTCTTGAAGAAATCCATCCTTGCCGGGGCCTTCAGGGGAGAGCTCTGCTAGAGGGTAAGACTGCGCAAGGCCTCTTCCATACCCCTTTGCGCGCTGGCCCATGCCTTTCATATTCTTGCCCAAAAATGCGAATTTCCCCCTGCAGTGCCTTGTCCCATTCTTTCCAATGCGAGGAAAATAATCAGATATTCCGGACTCTTGGCACGATTTTGCCCGCAAATCCCCAAAAATCCGGCTCTTTTGAGCCGGATTTTCATTCATTGCCTTTCAGGAAGGGAATGTCTATACCCATTGGCTCAGTCTGTTGCTGTCCGGCACAGGGATCATGAGCCGCAAGCCGATCCTCTCCCGCACTGTTGCCGGTAGCTTAGCCAAACCCAAGCCACGATTTCGAGGAACCAAATGGTCAAACCCACAGTCCGACAGAATGCCAAGCCAGCCCCGCAGGAAATGCCTGTTCTGCCGGTTGTCGATATTGTCATCTTCCCCCTCTCCATCGTTCCCCTCTATATAGGAAGGGAACAGAGCATGCTCGCTGTGGAGAAGGCCCACAAGACCAAGAGCCCGATTTTCCTGACCCTGCAGAAAAATCCCGGCCTCGAAAAAGTGCGCAATGGCGAAGACGTGCACACCATTGGCGTAGCCTGCCACATCGTGCAGCTCTTCCGCATGCCAGACGGCACCATCAAGGGCCTCTTCCAGGGGCTGTATCGTGCAAGCATCCGCAACCTGAGCCTTGCCAAGGGTTATCCCACAGGCCTCATAGAGCGCCTTGAGGACAAGGTCGACAACGTGCCCCACATCAAGGCCATCACGGACCTCATCCGCGAGGCCATAGAAGAGCTTGTGCGCAACGGCCAAAAGCTCGGAAAGACCGGCCCAGAGACCCTGCGTCCCATATTGCAGCAGGAGGATCCCGCAACCCTTGCGGACTCCCTGGTCTCCAGACTGCCCATCACCTATCAGCAAAAGCAGAAGATCCTGGAACTCCTCGATGTGGGCCAGCGCCTGGAGGAGATCTATTTCCATATTTCCAACGCCAACACCGTGTCCATCCTGGAAAAGCGCATCAAGATGCGCGTGCGCGAGCAGATGGACAAGACCCAGCGCGAGTACTACCTGACCGAACAGATCAAGGCCATCAACAAGGAGCTTGGCCGCGATGTGGACGTCATGGAGGATCTGAACAACCTCGAAAAGCGCCTGAAGGAAAAGGATCTGCCAGAGGCAGCCAGGGAGCGCGGCCTTGCCGAGGTCAACAAGCTGCGCAGCATGAGCAGCATTGCCCCGGATCACACCATCTTGCGCACCTATGTCGAGTGGATCCTGGATCTGCCCTGGAACACGCTTTCCAAGGTGGACATCGACCTTGCCAAGGCGAGGAAAATCCTTGACGCCAACCACTACGGCATCGAAAAGCCCAAGGAGCGCATTCTCGAATACCTTGCCGTACAAAAGCTCTCAGGCGGCATCCGCGGTCCCATCCTCTGCCTCGTGGGCCCTCCAGGTGTGGGCAAGACATCCCTTGCCAAATCCGTTGCCGCAGCCACAGGGCGCGAGTATTTGCGCCTCTCCCTTGGCGGCGTGCGCGACGAGGCGGAAATCCGCGGCCACAGGCGCACCTATATCGGCGCCCTGCCGGGCAAGATTTTGCAATCCTTAAAGAGGGTCAAGTTCAACAACCCCCTCTTCTGCCTGGACGAGATAGACAAGCTCAGCATTTCCGAGCGTGGCGACCCGGCAGCTGCCCTGCTCGAGGTTCTGGATCCGGAACAGAACAATACCTACATGGATCACTACCTCGACCTCGACTACGATTTGAGCAAGATCTTCTTCATCACCACCGCCAATTCCCTGGACACCATTCCCGGGCCCTTGCTCGACCGCATGGAGGTCATAGAACTCAACTCCTACCTTGAGACCGAGAAGTTCCACATTGCAAGGAATTTCCTCATTCCCCGCCAGATCGAGGAAAATAGCCTCAAGCCCGAACAGATCGACATCCCGGACGAGACCATCTACGCCATCATCCGCGACTACACGAGAGAGGCTGGTGTGCGCACCCTTGAGAGGCGCATAGCGAAGCTTTGCAGGCGCACTGCAGTGCAAATCCTCGATTCCGGAAATCCCGATTTCGTGAACAGGGTGGAGCCCAAGGATCTGGCAGGTGTCTTCGGTGCAGCCACTGCCCACCACGACAGCCGCGAGGAAAAGCCCTGCGTCGGCGTGTGCACTGCCCTTGCCTGGACGCCCATGGGTGGCGACATCCTCTTTGTGGAAACAAGCCTCATGTCCGGTACAGGCATTGTCTCGACCACAGGCAAGCTGGGCGAGGTCATGCAGGAATCCGCCAAGGCTGCCATGACCTATGTGCGCGCCCACGCCCAGGACTTTGGCCTTGCCCAGGACTTCCACAAGAAGATCGACATCCATGTGCACGTCCCGGACGGTGCCACCCCCAAGGACGGCCCCTCGGCTGGTATCACCATTGCCACTGCCATTGTCTCGGCACTTTTGGGCATTCCCGCGCGCCACGATACGGCCATGACAGGCGAGATCTCCCTGCGCGGCCGCGTCCTTCCCATAGGTGGCCTGCGCGAAAAGCTCCTTGCTGCCAAGAGGGCCGGCATCTTCAACGTCATCGTGCCTGCAGCCAACAAAAACGACGTAAAGGATGTGCCTGCGGACATCCGCGAGGGGCTCACCATCCACTACGTCGAGACCGTGCGCGAGGTGCTGCCCCTGGCCCTTACGGCAAGCGAGCAGGAAATCTACTCCGGCAGCGGCACCTCTTCTCTGGCAGCCAGTCTGCGCGAGGGCGCAGAAGAAAAGCCTGCACCCAAAAAGCGCAGGACCTCAACCAGGCGCACTGCCGCAAAGGCGGACGAGGCTGCGGCTTAGGCACCCAGTGAACGCTCTTGTCACCCTGCTTGAGCCGCCCTACGCGGATCTGACCTATTCCCTGCCAAAGGCCTTCCCGGAAAACTTCTGGAAGGAAGGCCTCAGGGTTGCCGTACCCCTGGGCAGAGGCCCCTTGAGGCCAGGGATCGTCCGTGCTCTCGATGTTGAGGCTCCGCAAGGGGTAAGGCTGCGCGATATTGCCTTCCCCCTGGAAGTAGTCCCCATCCTCAATCCGGGACTTGTGCGCATTCTTGAGGCTGTGGCAAGCCGCCAGTGTCTGACAGTGGGGCTTGCCATCTCCCAGCTTGTGCCACTCACGCGTGACATGGGTGTCAGAGTGCGCAGACTCGACATCAAGGGACGCGAGGGAACGCTTTCCCTGAAACAGGCAGCTGCCCTTGGGCCAGGGGAGAAGAAGGCCCTTGTGCAGGAGCTGCTCTCGGGTCGCGCCCTGCTGGTTCCGCCGCACAGGGATCCTGCCAAAAGCGAACGCGTGGAGCTCATCGTCTCCCCGCCCTGGCCAGTGCGCCCTGCAGCCACAAGGCAGCGCGAGGCCCTGGAATACCTCATGTTCCACGGCACAACCAACAGGCGCACCTTCATGCGGGAGCTGGGCGAGGGAGCTTCCCAGATTGTGCAGGCCCTTCTGAAACTCGGCTGCATCCGCATTTCGTCCGAAGAGGCGGAAAACCGCATAGAGGAATTGGGAGCACAGCTTCTTGTGCCCTCGAAAAACATTACCTTCGAGCTCAATGCAGACCAGAAGGCAGCTGTGGACGAGCTCAACGCCCTGGTTGACAAGAACGAGTACGCCCAGCGCCTGATCTTCGGGGTCACTGGTTCCGGCAAGACGGCTGTCTACACCACTGCGGCAAGGCACTGCCTTGAGAACGGCCGCAGTGTCCTGCTCCTTGCCCCCGAGGTTGCCCTGGCCCACAAGCTCAGAAACGATCTGAGCACTGCCCTTCCGGGCAAGCGCGTTCTCTTCTACCACGGCTACCAGGGCTCAAGCCGCAGGGAGGCCACCTTCAGGGCCCTTGCCGAAAACCATGAGCCTGTCCTTGTGGCAGGCACAAGGTCCGCTCTCTTTTTGCCCCTGCAAAACGTGGGGCTCATTATCCTGGACGAGGAACACGACGCCTCCTTCAAGCAGGAGGATCGCGTGCCCTATCAGGCCAAGGAAGTGGCCTGGCTCAAGGCCCGCCAGGAGCGCGCTGTCCTTGTGCTCGGATCCGCGACTCCGGACATCCGCACCTGGCACGCTGCCTGCGAGGGCAAGATCGGGGTCTTGCGCATGCCAAGGCGCATCTCGCAAAAACCCCTGCCGCCAGTGGAGCTCATCAACATGGGCAGACGCCGCATCATGAGCGAGGAGGAGACCTTGCTTGCGCCAGAGTCCCTCAAGGCCATCGAGGAGACAGTGACGCGGGGCGAGCAGGCCATTGTCCTTCTGAACCGCAGGGGCTTTGCGCCGCTCATCTACTGTCCGGACTGCCGGACAACGCTCACCTGTCCCAACTGCGCCGTGGGCCTTTCCTTTCACCGCAGCGAAGGCAGGCTTCTTTGCCACTACTGCGGCTACAGCCTGCCCTTCCCCGCCCCCTGCCCCAACTGTCACAAGATGAACTTCATGCCCATGGGCGAGGGCACGGAGCGCACCACAAACTACCTCTCTGCCCGCTTCGGCCATGAGGTATTGCGCTTCGACAGGGACAGTACCAGGCGCGAGGGCGCCATGGAGGAACTGCTCACCCGCTTTGCCCGCCACGAGGCCAATATCCTGGTGGGCACGCAGATGCTCTCCAAGGGCCACCACTTTCCGGACGTGACTTTGGCCATAGTCGCCGACGGCGACCTTGGCCTTGGGCTTCCGGACTACAGGGCTGCAGAGCGCACCTTTCAGCTTCTTGTACAGTCCTCAGGCAGGGCTGGCAGAGGCTCCAGGGAGGGGCGCGTCCTCATACAAACCAGGGACGTGAACCACTACTGCTGGAAATACGTGAAGAGTGCGGACTACGAGGGCTTCTACGAAGAAGAGCTTGCACGCCGCAAGCGCTACCGCTTCCCGCCCTTCAGCCACGTGAGCCTCATTCGCTTTTCCTACGAGCGCAACGATCCTCAAGGGTCCGAGGCCATGACTGCTGCCGAAACCTGGATTCGGGCAAAGGCCAGGGAGCGGGGCATACCCCTCCTGGGTCCTGTCCAGTCGCCCATAGCCTTTATTGGCAACCGCATGCGCTACCAGTGCCTTCTGAAAACAGACGAGTGGGCCTGTGTGCGTGCCCTCTACGCGGACCTTCTCCGCGTTCCGGAAGTGGCCAAACTCAAAGTCTCCCTGAACCTCGACCCCTACTCCATGCTTTGACGATGGGCCGGAAAGGGCGTAGGCAGATCCTTCACGGCCACGCAAAATGGGACAGGGACATCTACCCTGTGTGGTCCAAGGGAGGGCATCATGGACACACAAGCGAACAAGGCGAGCAGCCAGCCAGACGGCAAGAATGAAAGGCAGATGGACAAGAAGAAGGTCTTCCTGCTTTCCGGAGGCCACCTTTCCTGCGACATCAATACTGGTGCCCTGCCGGCAGTCATTCCCTACCTGCAGGAATTCTACGGCCTCACCTACCAAGCAACGGGCAACATCATGTTTGCCCAATCCCTGATCTCGGCTCTCACCCAGCCCCTGTTCGGGCTTTTGAGCGACAAATTTACCAAACCCTGGCTTGCGCCATTGGGTGTCCTTTTGGCAGGCCTTGGCCTCACCCTGACAGGTCTTTGCTCCAACTACTACGCCATGCTGGCAGCTGTCGGCGTGTGCGGCGTAGGCTCCTCCCTCTTCCATCCCACGGCAGCCCGCCTTGCCAACCAGGTGGCAGGCACCCACAAGGGCATGGCGCTCAGCATCTTCTCCATAGGCGGCAACGGTGGCTTTGTTATAGGGCCTCTCATTGCCGCGGCCCTTCTGGCCTCCTTTGGCCTTGGCGGCACGCTCTTCTTCGGTATCCTAGGTGTTATCACTGCCCTTTCCCTTGTCTTCGGCATCATGCACATGTCCATGCCGCAAAAGGCTGCCCAGGGAAAGCCCGAGGGTGCTGCGGCCAGACCCAACAACTGGAAGCAGTTCAATCGTCTGACCGTTGCCATCATGACGCGCAGCATTGTCTTGAGCAGCGTACACGCCTATCTGCCCCTGTACTGGATGCATATCTACGGCCAGAGCAAGACGGCTGGCGCTGTAGCAGTGACCATCTTCGGCCTCGCCGGTGTTTTGAGCAACATAGCCGGTGGCTTCATCTCGGATCGCAAGGGACGGGCCCGCGCCCTGCATCTGGCCTTTGTGCCCATGGCGCCTGCACTCTTTCTCTTCAGCCTTGCAGACAACATGATCCTTGCCTGGATCATGCTGCTTGTCCTGGCCTTCAGCCTCTACTTTGCCTTCAGCACCATGGTGGTTTTGGGCCAGCAGTTCCTTGCCCGCAACATAGGCTTTGCCTCTGGCGTCACCCTGGGTTTGAGCACCGCAGTTGGCGGCATCAGCGCGCCCATCATTGGCTGGATTGGCGACCACTTCGGCCTTGTCACCTCCTTCCAGGTCATGGCAGGCCTTGCCGTCATTGCCACAGTGGTCACCTTCTTCATTGACGCCAACGCCAACGAGGCGGAGTAGGCTGGTGTTTGCCCGGAGTCTGCCATGGCTATCATCAACAGTTGCATGGTTACTTCCAATGAACAAGAAAAGACTACCGCTTCTCCGAAGAGAACTTCAGGCCGCTTTCGCCTCTTTGAGTACTCCTATGATGTGCCTCTCCTGGGAACCATTACCATAGGATGCAGCAAAAAGGGCCTGCGCTATCTGCGTAGCAGGCACTACAAGTATCTGCCTGAACCGGCCAACAGAGAAGAGCTTCCCCTGCTGCGTGAAGCTGCGATTGAGGTCACTGCCTATCTCAAGGGCGAGCTGTACTCCTTTGCGGATCTTCCCCTCGATCTCAAGGGCACCGAACTGCAGCGCGCGGTCTGGAAGCACCTTATGACCATTCCGCGCAGGGAAACGCGCACCAGCACCGACCTTGCCCAGGAAATGGGCAAGGAGAACTGTGTCGGAAGCGTGGGACACTGCATAACGGCAAACCCCTTGCCCATAATTGTCCCCTGCCACAGGGTGATCTATGCAGACGGTTCCTTGCGCGAATCCCCTCTTGGCCCCAATGTCACGCGTCTCTTGCTTGCTCTTGAGGGCTATGCGCCCTAACCATATAACTAACTCTCCCAAGGAGAACACAGTCCATGTCCAGATATCTCTACATCACCGATGTCTACTGCCCCTGGTGCTACGCCTTCGGACTTGTCTTCGACAAAGTCCTCGCCCGCTATCCAATGCCCGTGAGCGTCTTGTGCGGAGAGCTCGTAAGCCCCGGCTACACCATCGACGATATGGTCATGGAGATGCCGAACATCCGGGCCTTCTTCAAGAGGCTGCAGGACACTGCCGGCCGCGGCGTAGGCAAGGCCTACCTTGACCTTCTCGAACCAGGCAAGGGCAGCATGAGCATGGATAGCCGCGCCATGAGCGTTCCCGTGGCAGCCCTGCGCCGCCTTGATCCCGGCAGGGAAAGGGAACAGATTGAGGCTCTGCAAAAGGCCTTCTATCAGGACGGCCAGGACGTTCTCGACCCCTATGTGCAGGCAAAGGCCTGCGGCGTGGACGAGGAGGCGCTCATCCTCGAATGCTCCAAGAAGGAAGTGCAGGAACAGGCCGAGAAGGACAGGCAAAGGGCCGTGGACATCCTGGGCGACTTTGTCATCTACCCTACCCTCTTCCTTGAAAGGGACTCTGGAGAGCGCGTCCTGCTTGCCAGAAGCTTCACGGACTTAGGCACAGTCCTCACCCGCCTGGAAAAGGCCCTTGAGGGTTCTTCCCAAACGGATGCATACAGGAAGGAGGCTTCTGCACAGGACGCATCCGAAGGACACGGACACGGCTGTGGACCAAATGGATGCAGGCTGTAGAAGCACCCTATTTCGATATCCGTCCCATCGAATTGGAATAGGAAAATGTTCTAGTCGTTTCTCGCAAGGATACTCAAATACTCCGTATAGGCGAATATACGATTTCTGGCCTTGTGTGTCGTTTCATTAAGAATTTTCATAGAGACCAGATTGTCTACGCAAATTCTTGCTGTTCCTGTACTGATACCAAGTGCTTCCTTTACGGACTTGACTGTTACAATCGGATGAAAATTGATATAAGTAAATAGATCAAGTGTCTTTTGCTTGCATTTGACACAATTTTTTATTGATACAATATTTTTATTGTATATATCTTTCAGCAGAAAAATTGTGCTTACTGCATCAGAGGCAGATTTATTGATTGCTTCCAGAAAAAACAGTATCCATTGTTCATAATTTCCGTTTTCGCGAACATTGCTCAGTTTTCCGTAATACTCCCACTGATTTTTTTTCAAAAAATAAGACACATACAAGACTGGACTGTGCAAAACATCCCACTCCATCAGGCAGAGGAGAATGAGAAGCCTGCCCAGACGACCATTGCCATCCAGAAAGGGATGTATGGTCTCAAACTGGTAATGCACCAGGGCTACCTTGATAAGTGGATCTGTACCGTCATCCTCGTTGATGTATCTTTCCAGTTCCGACATGGCATTCCCCATGTCTTCGACATTCGGAGGAACGTAGCGGGCATCGCGCAGGGAACATCCGGCAGGGCCAATCCAGTTTTGCGATCTGCGAAATTCTCCCGGTTCCTTGTCCGAGCCACGGACATTGTTGAGAAGTTCCCTGTGCACCTCTCTCAACAGCCTGTTGCACAGGGGAAGTTCCCTGCGTCTGGACACAGCGTACTCTACAGCCCGCACATAGCTTGCGACCTCTGCCACATCAAGACTGACATTCTCCTCCACATCAGCCGCGAGCACATCCTCAAGCGTGCACTGCGTACCCTCAATCTGGGACGAAAGAAGCGCTTCCTTGCGCAGATACATGCAGAGAAAAAGCTGGACATCGGGAATGTGGCGGACAAGGGTGTCCAGCTCGGCCAGATTTCTGCTGGCCTGTCCCAATTCCCGCGTCATGTGCGCATTCATCTCAATCCCCGGGACAGGAGGAAGAGGTGCCGGTCTGTAGGATTTGTAGGCCAGATCTCCTGCAAGATTGCGTACCATCTCTCCCGCTCTGTTCATGATACCCTCCTTTTTTGTCGCATACAGAAAATCTCAACGCCTTTGTGTCAAAAAATATTCTATTTTTTTGACATAATACAAGATAATACTCACCTATACGTCAATGGTGGCCTATTTTTTTGCGTCAGATGCAACAGGGAAGGGGGTACTGCAGGACACAGTCATTGGAACTTTCTCGCAGACCTTTCGTTCTTTTGTGCGGGCTTTCAGCCCTGCAGCTTCTTCTCAAGCAAAACCAACTGTACGCCGGCGATGTTGTTGAACGTGCAGGGCAGGATGGCGATCTCCTTGTAGCCCTGCTTTTTGTAGAAGGTCCTGGCAGGAACATTCAGGGCATTGGTGTCCATGCGCAAATAGGGACAGCCGTTCTTCCTTGCGTAGTCCTCGTAGAAGCGCACAAATATCTTTCCAAGGCCCTGGCCCTTGCGCAGCGGATCGATGACCAGGGTGTGCAGGACCATAACCTGTTCGTCCGCAGCCTCATACTGCCAAGGAGCGTCCTTGTAGACGTCCACCTGGATCTGGTTGATCAGGGCAGAGCCCGCGATCTCCCCGTCCACTTCCAGGACAAAGATGTCCCCGCGCTCAAGGGCTGCCATGGCCGTGGCTCTGGTTGGGTAGACAGCACGCTGCCATCCGGTGGTGACAGGGCCCTGTTCCTCCACTGTGTGGATGCGGTCGTAGATTGCCTTTATGGCGTCCAGATCCTGGGCATTTGCCTTGCGTACAAGCTGGTTCACGATATTCCTCCAGGGGCTTTTTTTCGAATGTTGGGACATGTGACTTACAGGCAAAAGGCAGCGTACAGGGGCATGGAGCGAAGGTTGCCAGTTTGCCCAAAGTTTTTCAGGGAAAGGCGGATATTGTACGCTGGATTGTACTTGCCGCTGAACACGTTGAGGCTGCGCGAGCGTGTGTTGAGTCCGCTCTTCACCTCGATGCCGACAATGTCCATATCTCTTTGCATGACAAAATCGATTTCAGCTGTACTGTCGCTTTCCCAGTAGAAAAGTGCATGACCTCTGGCAGCAAGCTGTTGGGCAACATAATTCTCCGCCACAGCACCCAGGAACTGGTTTTCAATCCCAGAAAGAATGAGCTGTTGGGGTATTCCTGACTGTTGCATCAAAAGTCCTACATCCCCCATGTACAGCTTGAAACTGGAAAGCTCCATATGCACTGAAACGGGCACATATGCATGGCTGATCTTCTGGCATTTGAGCACAAGACCTGCCAGGGTCAGCCATTCTATGGATTCCCCGAACAGGGCAGCGCTCCCTCCCTTGCGCACAACCTTGTACTGAAACTTCCTGTTTTCCTTGGCAAGCTGGGCTGGAATGGACTGGTAACAGGCTCGAATCTTCACGCTCTCCGATGCTGTGGCGTACTTTGCCATATCCGCCACAGAAGCATTGACGATTTGCGTCTGGGCGCTCGCCGCATCGAGAAAACTTTTTTCTCGCGCAAATGCATTCACACAGGCTGGCATTCCACCCACAACAAGGTATTCCCGATAGAGTTCTTGGGCCACCTTGTGCAAACCTTCTGGCAAGGATTCCAGGGTCTCGCAATGGGAGCGAATCTCGTCTGCAAGACTCTCCCTTCCCCTTGCCCACAGATACTCCTCAAAATCGAGTGGATAGAGGGCAAGTGTTTCCACCTTGCCCACCGGAAAGGAATACTTTTCACGATTCACCGCAACGCCAAGAAGACTTCCGGCAGCAGCCACATGAAACTGCGGGGCCTCCTCGCAAAAGTACTTGAGCGACGTCAGCGCTCGCTCGCAGGATTGTATCTCATCCAGGAAAAGCAGGGTCTTGCCCGGACGTATCTTCTCCCCAATTGCCGACTCAAGATAACGGATCAGATGCTGCGGAGAAAGATCCTCCGCAAAGATGGAAGCTGCTGCCTGATTGGCCTCAAGGTTCACATAGGCAACATTCTCGAAGTGTTCTGCGCCAAACGCACGCAGAATATAGGTCTTTCCCACCTGCCGTGCGCCGTTGAGCAAAAGCGGCATTCGCTGGTCGTCAGACTTCTCTTTCCACGCCAAAAGGTCTGTCTCGATTCTCCGTCGCATACTGTTCTCCCCTACTCCCCATACCCTGTCTGACATGGGTGTGCCCCTGGATTGTTCATGTGCAAAATAGCCTGTATTGACAGTTATCTCAAGAAAAATCAGTTCAAAATGATTTTTTCCGAGATAATGATGTAAATCGGCTAAATTGAGCCAAACATTCTTTTTGGAGATAACTCATCAGAATCAAGTTAATCGGGCTGATCCGAACCGTTCCAAGCGTCCTACCGGAAGTATCTGCTCTTTGGTCCTGCGACCGTGAGATCGTCCAGATGTACCTAATAGGCACATCAAGGTAGTTCAGGGTCTCGGTGTCATTGATGGGAGCTACGTCAGGCTTGTCGAGCTGAAGATACACGCAATTGTCCCGTATGAATGCGCGGGTGAAATCGTATTTGCCAAGAGCCTCCAGAACTCTACTCAGCTCCCTGTTCATGGTTGCAGCTGCGCCTGCCACAAGGAACACAAGACACTCGACAACAAGCATACATTTCCTTGCCATATTCTCTCCCACCTGAACTTTGCATGAATTTATACTAAGAATAAATTTTTCTCTGAAAAAACAAGCGGTTTTGTGAAAAAGCCGCTTGTTTTTTACCGGTATTTCTAGTATAATTATACT
>NZ_NFJC01000022.1 GCF_002159665.1 Desulfovibrio sp. An276 | reverse complement strand
TCTGTCATTCTCCTCTTATTTCCATATTTTCAATATGTTAATGTGGGCGAAGGTTGTGTAGTAAGTACTCCTACTGGAACACTCACATGAATTTGTCAACACGCCCTAACACGCAGGGTACAGGAAGAGTGCAAAATTGAAAGCTCCCCGGAAATACAAGGATTTCCGGGGAGCTTTCGGTTATGTCTTTTGCTCGAATCAGGCAGGCCAGCCCTGCGAGCACACAAGGCTTCCGTCCCAAAGCACAATCATGGCTTCCACATCGCGCAGGGACGAACAAATCTGCAGGACCTTCGCATACGGGAGCACACAAAAGGCCGTAGCCAGGGCATCGGCCATGGCCCCGTCCGGTGCCCAGACAGTGGCGGACACGGCATCGAGCCTCTCCAGGGTGCGGGGAATCACAAGATGACTTCTTCCCCCGGAAAGCCTCTGCTCGTAGACGCCCGAGGTGGCAAGTGCGCCTCCATTCAGCTGCACGCTTCCGCGCACCCTGGTCCTTGAGAAGGGAGACTGTATGGCAATGTTCCAGGCCCTGGCATGGTCCGGCCTCCCGCTTGCCACTATGTCGCCTCCGGCATTGACCAGATGGTTGGGGCAGCCCATCCTTGCAAGTTCCCTGCTCATTTCCTGAGCAATGTAGCCCTTGGCTATGCCGTCCAGGGTGAGCGACATGCCTTCTCCCAGACGAACGCCATTCCCGGTCTGTACCCTTGTGTAGTCCACGCGGGACAAGAGCTCTCCTGCGTTATCCGAGTGAAGCTGCTCGCCTCTTGCAGACGCGTCCTGCATGGCCTGCAAAAGCGGCAATATGCTCGGTTCAAAGCTACCTTCCGTCAGCCTGTGCACAAGGCGGCTTCTTTCCAGCATGAGGGAAAGCTGCGGCGGAACGTCTTCAAGGCTTCCCTGACTGTTCAAAACACCCAGGGGAGAGGACGAGTCAAAGCGCGTAAGCACAGCTTCGAGCTCGCGACCCTTTGCAAAGGCGTGCTCGACCGCATCCTCTGCCCTTGCCTCGGACACGCCTGCCACATCAATGCGCACCAGTGTGCCCATGAAAAGGGCCGTCTCTTGATAACCAAACGTCTTCGCCGCAACCAGGGGAGACGTTGCCTGAACGAGGCCTGCTGCAGCCATGGCTGCCAGAAAATGACGCCTGGAAAGCCCGGATATTTCATTCTTGGACATGGATGACTCCTCAGGCAACGGCCTGTTCGTTGTCCGGATTTGTTGAGCCTTCCGGAGCGTTCTTGCACAAATGCCCCGTGTTCAGAAGATCGATGGGGCGGAGGATTTGTCGCGCACAGGCATTCACGCAGGCCATGCCGCATTCCTCTCCATAGGACAGGCAGAGGCTGTGATCCACTTCTATGATGCCGTCCTTCAGGCGTATGGCCTTGGCCGGACAGGTGCGTATGCACTTTGCGCACTTGATGCAGCCCACCTCGCACACTTCCATGACCGCCTTGCCCTTGGCCCTGGAGTTGCAGGGCACGCATACCCTGGCGCGTTTGGGTACAAGCTCCAGCACTCCGCGCGGGCAGGCCTTCACGCAGGCGCCACAGCCAGTGCAGCGCTCAACGTCAACGCAGGCCAAGTTTCCCACAATGCTCATGGCCTCGAAGGGGCAGGCCTGCACGCAGTCGCCGTAGCCAAGGCAGGAGTTGTTGCAGGCGCTTTGCCCACCACGCAGGGGTGTAGCCGCAGCGCAGGACGGTATGCCGCGGTACTCGAAGGTGGTGGCAACCTGTCCGTGGTAGATGTCACAGCGGCGCATGGAGACAAGGGGCTCCGCCTCGGCAACCACCTTTCCGGTCAGCTCTGCCAGGGCGACAATGGCTTCTTTCGGGGATGCGCAGCAGCGGTTTGCCGGAATGGCCGGATCGTTGACCACGGCCTTGGCATAGCCCTCGCAGCCGGGAAAGCCGCATCCGCCGCAATTGGCGCCAGGCAATATTTCCAGTGCCGCCTCGACTTTGGGATTTTCCTTGACAAAAAAGACCCTGGAGGCCACTGCCAGCAAGCCGGCAGCCACAAGGCCAAGGCCGAACATGGCCAGTACAGAATATAGTATCATCGTTTTTCGGCGAAAAACCCCTGTTCTGTGTGGGGAGGAAGCGCCGCCTCCTTTCTTGTTCCTCGCAACTGTGCAGCATGTTCCGAAAGTTCAGGGCACACCCTTCTCCCTAAGACATGCAGGCAAGTGTCCTATTGCGCCATGCCCTTGAAGGCCATGAAGGCCAGAGACATGATGCCGGCCATGACCAGGGCTATGGGTGTGCCAATCATGGTCTTGGGCAGCCTGCAGGTATCGAGCTTCTCGCGTATGCCCGCCATGAGCATGAGCGCCAAGAAGAAGCCAAGGCTGTACCCAAGGGCATTGAAGAGGCTTTCGAAGAGCGTAAAGCCCTCGCGCTGGACAAGGATTGTCACGCCCATGACTGCGCAGTTTGTGGTGATGAGCGGCAGGTAGATGCCAAGCGAGCTGTAGAGCGGGGGCACCATCTTTTTCAAAAACATTTCCACAAACTGCACGAGTGCCGCGATGACCACGATAAAGACAATGGTCTGCAGATAGCCGATCTCAAGGGGATTGAGCACGTAGTGCTGCATGAGCCAGGTAAACAGGGTGGCAACGACGATGACGAAGACCACAGCACTGCCCATGCCTGCGGCAACGCCCTTCTCCCTGGAGCAGCCAAGGTAGGGACAGTTGCCAAGGAACTGGGCCAAGAGGATGTTGTTGACAAAAATCGTCGCTATGAAAATTGTCAGTATGTCGCTCACGGACTATCCCTCCCTCTTCTTGGCCATACTGCAGGCAGCGCAGCCGCTGCAGGAGCCCTGGCAGCCTATGCTTGTGAAGGACGACGAGCCCCTGCGTCTGGCCTGCAGGGCATTCAGCCAGTTCATGCCCCCCAGGATGAGGCCAAGGCAAATGAAGGCGCCCGGAGCCTGCACCATGATGGTAAAGGGCTCGAAGCTGTCTCCGAAAAGCTCGATGCCAAAGAAGGTGCCCTTGCCGAGAATCTCGCGAATGGAGCCCAAAAAGGTCAGGGACAGGGTGTAGCCAATGCCAATGCCTATGGCGTCGGCAAGGCTGTCTATCACGTTGTGCTTGGCAGCAAAGGCCTCGGCGCGGCCAAGGATGATGCAGTTCACAACGATAAGGGGCACAAAGATGCCCAATGACTCGTACAGGGGGTAGGTATAGGCCTGCATGAGAAGTTCCAGGGCCACAACAAGAGAGGCTGCAATAACGATGAAGCAGGCAATGCGCACCGTTTTGGGAATAAAGTTGCGGCACATGGAGACCAGTACATTGGAGAGCGTCAGAACGAAGATGACGCAAACACCCATGCCAAGGCCGTTGCTTGCAGAGTTGGTCACTGCCAGGGTGGGGCACAGACCCAGCAGGAGGCGGAAGGGAGGCAGCTCCTCCCACAGACCCTTTTTCAGTTCTTTCACGAATGCCATGGTGCGCTCCTACTTGTCCCACTGGGCCAGAATCTGGGGCCGCAGTTCCTTATAGACGGCATTGGCCTTGTTGACAGCCTCGATGACGCCATTGCTGGAGATGGTGGCGCCGGAAACGGCATCTATGCGACCTCCGGCAGACGAGAGGGCAACGGGAAATGAGGCATTGCGGAACTGGTCGCTGAAGGCAGGTTCACGCACCCTCATGCCAAGGCCGGGTGTTTCCTTGAGAACCGTCATGCCCACTCCAGCCAGACTGTCGTTTTCCACGTTGAAGCCGACAATGACGCCCACGTCGCCGCCGTATCCCTTGCCAAAACCCTCGATGGCAACGCCCGTGAGCCTGTTGCCCACAAAGCAGGGAAAGACAACCACACGTTTTCCGTCACCTGTCTCGAAGGTATGCCTGTCCGAGACGGGATTGTTCTCGGCCCTGTTGAAGACCGACGTGATCGCGGGGCCCTGCACATTGACCAAAAGCTGTTCCTCGATGGCGGGCGCAGTCAGATCCTTCAGATAGGAAAGAATAAAGCCCGAGGCGCTGCAGAACAGGGTCAGCACCACAATTGTTCGTATCATACCACCCATAGCTAGCGCACTCCGAAGGGCTTGGGCCGTATCAGATCAAAGTACGGCGTGAGAAGGGAAGTCACGAGCACCGCGAAGGGGGCGCCGTCCGTGTAGCTGCCAAAGGTCCTGATGAGGAAGACCATGACGCCACAGGTGGCGCCGTAGAGCAGCATGGCCAGTGTGTGCGTGGGAGCCACATTGGAATCCGTGGCTATGAAGAAGGTACAGAAGAGCACCGAGCCGGTGAGCAGATGGAAGGCAGGGCCCATGGTGGGAACATCGCTTGCCGCATGCAGGATGGCAAAGGGAAGCAGCACGCCGCACAGCATGCCGGCCACAATCTGCCAGCGGATGACGCCGCGCATGAGCAGATAGAAGCCGCCTACCAAAAGGCCGCCTATCTGGCTTGCGCCAAGGGCGCCTATCTGCCTGCCAAGCACAAGATCCGTAAGGGAAATCTCGCCAGCCCTTTCCACGCCCAGGTATTTGAGAATGGCCAGGGGATCCTCATAGCTTGTGGCAAGCTGGACCATGTTGGGATCCATGAACAGGGGATAGGAGACAAAGAGAATGGCCCAGCCCACTATGGGTGTGGACACGGGGTTGTCGCCAAGGCCCCCGAAAAGCATCTTGCCAAAGAGCATGGCAGCACTGGCCCCAAGGACCACCAACCACCAGGGCGAGGCTGCAGGCAAAAGGAAGGCAAGGCACATGCCAGTGACCACTGCGGAAAAGTCCTGCACTGTCTGCCTGCGATGCATGATGCGGCAGCAGGCGGCCTCCACAAGGACGCAGACGACCACCGACAGGGCTACAACACGCAGGGCAGGCATCCCCCAGTTCAAAATGGCCATGGCAAGGGCCGGAAGCAGGGCCAGAATCTGATCCAGGCTCCTGCGCAACACTGTCCTGCCACAATGCCAATACGGAGGAGAAGACATGGCAAGCAGCAGGGAAGATTGGCTTAACGTGCTCATGATGCGTTCTCCTCATTGCTTGTGGGTTGGGGTGCGTACAGGCCATCGCTCTTGAGCACGCCAAGCCCCAGCTTGGCCTTGGCAAGGCGTATGTACTGCAGCACAGGTCTGCGGGCTATGCACACGTATCCACACAGGCCGCATTCGAGGCAGGAAGTGATGTACTGTTCAAGGCAGCGATTGTGCAGGCCGAATTCCGCGTAGCGGCTCAGCATGTCCGGCCGAAGGCGTGCCGGACAGATTGCCACGCAGGAGCCGCAGGACACACAGGGGCTGTGCCCCTGCATGGGAGGGATGGTGCCCTTTTCCACCAGGAAGACACCCGTGCTGCCCTTGGTCACGCTGCGATCGAGCTTGTCTATGCTTTCGCCGCGCAAGGGGCCGCCGCGAACGAGCGTATCCCCACTGTTGAGCCTGATTTCGGCGTGTTCGAGGAGCTCCCCAAGAGTGCTTCCGTCGCGCACTATGTAGTTGGAGCTGACATTGAGGCTGCCTATGGTGATGACGGATTCGATGAGCGGCTTCTTCGTCATGGCCACCCGGCCGAGGCTCCAGACATTGTGTATGCCAACAATGCCCACACCGTCCGGACGTTCCCTGCCTGTGACAGCCTTGATCACAAGGGCATTCACGCTTGCGGGGTAGTGCGACGGCACATTGACCACCTCTATGTCGTGGTACCTGAGCTTCAGTTCCGTCGGTGCTGCCAGGACTATGCGTTTTGCAGGGCTAAGCTTTCTGAGCATGGCCATGCCGGCAAAAAGCGTTCTCGTATGGGTCAAAAGCATGGGCTCGGCCCAGGTGACACCAGGGTCAGGATTGAGGCCGTTTACGACCAGTGTCTCGCAGTCCTGCCCAAGGGACTTTGTGTTGAGGCCAAGATGCTTCAGAATAACCGCAAGCTCGGCTCCCCTTTCTTCGAGAGCGAGGATGTCCGTTTCCGGAACTGCCTTGCAGGCAGCCACAAGCTCCGGGCTGGGCTCAACACTTTTCGCAAAGATGCTGCGTTCCGTGACATCGGTGATTTCGCCAAAGATGGGAGCAAAGAGATCGCCCTTTAGGGGACTCGGGTGCGTTGCCAGATGCATGTAGGGGTGGATCAGCATCTTCTTGCGCACGCCCTCGTCGAGAACAAAGCCCTCTCTGTTCAGGCGTACAAAGGTCGGGGCAGGGGCAGTCAGGAAACGCTCGCGCACATTGCTCACAAGGTGGAAGCGAGGATCCGGCAGCATGGTAAACAGTTCTTTCATGGCTATTTGTCCCCCTTGCCTACATGTGGCACTGCTTGCAGTCCTTGTTTGTGCGGGGACCCTTGCCAAGCTCATTGTGGCATCCCATGCAGGAAGCGTGATGCGCCTGCATTCGTCCGGGAATGAGCTTGTCCGGCGCCTGCTCGTGGCAGGACTTGCAGCTCATGGTTTCAAGATTCGCATGCTTGCGTGCTGCTGGCACTTCACCCTCGGGAACCTTGTCAAAATGGCACTTCTCACACCCTCTGGCCTTCAGATCGAACCATTCCTGGTGGCAGGCTGCACACTTTGAATGCACTGCGTCGGCAAGATTCGGTGGTACCCCTTCCTCTGCGGGCTTGCCCGTGGGTGCTGCACCTGCCTCGTGGCAGTCCGCGCAGTTTGCCGGCTCCGGCTCAATGGACGTGTCCTCGTGATGGCAGCTTGCACACTCAAGACCAAAATCCATGCTGTGCCTGTCATGTCCCCAGTCCTGCCTGCCAGGCTGGTAGTGGTGGCAGACTGCACAGCTTTCCCTTGCAAAGCTCTTCTGATGATCCGCCACAAAGGCAGCGTCCACCACAGCAATCCCGTGACAGTCGTTGCAGGCCATGGGCTCGGCTGCGCCGTGGCTCATGTCGTGGTGACAGGTCATACAGGAGGGGACATCCTCGATATGCTTGCTGTGCTCGAATACTACTGGTCCTCCGGTGTTCTGCATGGCAATGCGCGTGGGCACAGCCTTGCCATCCTCGGGCAGGAGGTAGCCAGCCAGCGCCACCACTGCCAGAACGGTCGTCAAGAGCACTATGGGCAAAAACTTTTTGTTGAGCACAGTGCAATACCCCCGTTAGAAAAGAAAAAAACTGGTTGCAAGTCTCACAATGAGGCTACTGTGATCTGTCCTAACACAGACAATAAACTAATGAAAGGGATAAAAGAGAGTTTTTTTCTTCTTTTACTCAAAACTTCATTGTATATTGTGAAAAAGTGCACAGAGTATCTGAAAAACACAAATACTGTTTAACCAATCAAACAGTGTTTTTGAGAGCACCTTTTTGCTATTGCATGACGCAAGCCTGCCCAGGGGCCAGTCAAAAAGGGCTGTTTTTTGTCCTACTTTCTCTTTTGCGTAAAGAAGATATCTCCCTTGCCCATACTCTTTTTTCTCTCATCAGTGTTGTTTGGAGCAAAAGCTCCTGCAACTCATCCTCCGGATGTCAGAGCAGCGTGTCCAAAATCCTCCTGTTGCAGTGCCGGACAGTTTTTTGCCCGCTTGTGCAGCCCAATGACGTCTGTTTCCGGGAAATGCGGTCTCTTGTGACAATTGCCACAAAAAAAGGCTCTTTTTTGAGCCCGAACCACCCAGACTGTGACAGAAAAAACCTTTTATATCGGGCAACTAACCTTCAAACAAAGTTCTTTGCTCCTATTTTTGGATATTTAACAAGATTGATTTTTATTACTACTTGCACTTTGACAAATGAGCATGTAAAATCGGACAAACTCGGAAAAAATTTTTTTTTGCACCCCTGCAAGAGAGGTTCGGCATGGCCCAGCCCAAAGGCAAGAACAAGAATACCTGTATGTACGCCCTCATTGCCCTGCTGTTTTTGGGTGGTGTGGGCTGGCTTATCTTCTCGGGTCTTAGCGAAAACAGCACCTACTTCCTGGACGTGGCAGAAGCCAAGGCCCAGGACAGATCCAAGCTCGGCAACATTCGCCTTTTCGGCACAGTACAGCCTGCTTCCATACAGGAACAGCAGGAGGGTCCTGGCGTGCTCTTCACCCTGGTGGATCAGCACAACCAGGGAGAGACAATGCCCGTGGCCTACAGGGGCATTGTGCCCGACACCTTCAAGGATGGCGCGGAGGTCATTGTGGAAGGAGGTGTCCAGGCAGATGGTTCCTTCCAGGCCAAGGTGCTCATGACAAAGTGCCCCTCAAAGTACCAGAAGGAAAACCGAACCTGATTTTCCCCTTTTGGGGGACGCTTTTGAGACGGATCCCCGTCCCAAAAGCGCACTGACTGAAAAGGAAAATAGTCCGCCCATGTATACCCTTGCCTTCATTCTGCTCATTGTTGCCCAGCTGACCTCAGTCTTTGCGGCAGGCTACGGGCTCACCCAGGCAGGCAACCCAAGAAACAGGGTTCCTGCCCTTGTCGAAAAAGGCCATATCCTTGTTACCGGAGGATTTGGCCTTGCTTCCGTCATACTCCTGTATGCGCTCAGTATCGGCGACTACAGCCTTGAGTATGTGGCAGGGTACACGGACGATGCCCTGGGAATCTTCTACAAGCTTGCTGCCTTCTGGGCAGGCCAACCGGGTTCGCTGCTTTTCTGGGCGCTTTCTGTTGCCATCATGGGCTCCGTCTTTGCCCTGACCAAATCCTACCGGACAGTGCCTGCCAAAACCAGGCTGTGGTTCTGGATCTTCTTCTTTGCCACCACGGCCTTCTTTGCCACCCTTCTTGCCCTGTGGAGCAATCCCTTCATGCAGATTGAGCCCGCTCCATCCGACGGGCGCGGTCTGAATCCCCTTTTGCAAAATCCGGGCATGATTCTTCATCCCCCGCTGCTCTTCCTCGGCTACGGCGGTTTCACTGTGCCATCCTGCATGGCCCTGGCCCAGGCAGTCACAGGAAGGGAAGGGGGCGAGGCCTGGTACCAGACGACAAGGGTGCTCTTCATCACTGCCTGGTGCTTTCTCACTGCCGGCATCATGCTCGGCGCCTGGTGGGCCTACATGGAACTTGGCTGGGGCGGCTACTGGGCCTGGGACCCAGTTGAAAACGCCTCTCTCATCCCCTGGCTTGTGGGCACAGCTACCCTGCACACACTCATTATCGAGCGCAGCCGCGGCAAGCTGACAAGGACCAATACCCTTCTCATAAGCCTCACCACTATCTCGGGCTTCTTTGCCACCTTCCTTGTGCGCAGCGGCGTCATCGATTCCGTACACGCCTTTGGTCAAGGTCCTGTGGGCGTGCCCCTGCTTGTCTTCATAGCCTTTTCCCTTGTTGTGACACTGCTTGTAGTCCTCTTCTCCAAACAGGGCGAGGGTGAGCTTGAAAATCCGCTCTCAAGGGAAGGTGCCCTGCTGCTCACTGCCTGGATCTTCCTGATCCTGGGCTTCATCATCCTCTGTGCCACCATGTGGCCCGTGATAAGCCGCCTGTGGAGCTCTGCCCCCATGGGCCTTGACGCCAACTTCTACAACAGCGTCTGTCTGCCCCTGGCAAGCCTTCTGCTCCTGCTTTTGGCCCTGTGCCCCTGGTTTTCCTGGAAGTGGGGCATTGCAAACCAGAAGGGGCTTGTCATTGCCATCCTGGGCGGCATTGTTGTGGCAGGCCTGTCCTTCTATCTGAACTACGAAAAGATCCATCCCCTGGTGACACAGTTTGCTGCTGGTGCCATCCTGCTCGGCAGTCTGTTTATCGGCAAGAAATCTGGCTTCCGGCTTGGCAGCATTGGCACTCACATTGGCGTTGCCCTGTGCGCCCTTGGCATTGCCTTTTCCGGTCCCTACAAGGTTACCCAGGATATGGTCCTTGAGGAAGGGGCCTCGCAGAGGATTGACGCCTACGAGATCCGTCTCAAAAGCGCTACCACAGGCAGAGGAACCGACTACGAGTACCTTAGGGCCACCCTTGAGGTCATCGACAACCAAGGTCAGGTCAAGGATATCCTGACTCCGGAAAAGCGCGCCTACGACAAGTTCCAGGGCATGCTCTTCTCCGAGGTAGATGTTGCCAGCAGCTTCGGCAAGGAAGTCTACGCCTCCGTCTCGGGCCTCGACAACAGGGGACGCATGGTCGTGCAGATCTCCATAGAACCCCTGGTCAGCTGGCTGTGGCTTGGCGGTGCCATCATGTCCTTCCTGCCCCTCGTAAATCTCGCACGCAAAAAGAGGCGCGAGGCAGATGGCACAGATAGGGAAGAAGAGGCAAGCATAGCCCACAGGCAACCATGACAGACGCCATTACCCTGAAAAATCTGGGCAAGAACTTTGCCCTGCGCATACTCTTCAAGAATGTCTCCGCAAGCTTTGCCTCCGGGGCCATTCATCTTGTGATCGGCAAAAACGGCAGCGGCAAGTCGACGCTCTTGCGCATGATTGGCGGCCTTGTCCGCCCCACGTCCGGTGAGATCCTCTTTGCCGACGAGGACGTTCTTGTCGGCTACCTTGGTCACAGCACCTTTCTCTACCCGAACCTCACTGCCAGGGAGAATCTCCTCTTCTGGCAGAAGGCCTACAACCAGCCTGCAAGCGAGAAAACAGTCCTCGATATGCTCTCCCATGTCGGCCTTGCGGCCTTTGCGGACACAAGGGCAGGGGTCTTTTCCCGCGGCATGACCCAGCGCCTGAGCCTGGCCCGTGTGCTCTTGCTTGAACCGGGCATCTGCCTTTTCGACGAGCCTGAAACAGGCCTCGACAAAGCCTCGCGCGAAATGCTCTACGTGGAAATGCGCAAGGCCAGGGACAGGGGTGCCTGCGTGCTCTGGGTCAGCCACCTTGCAAATGATACAAACCTTGCGGACGTAGTCCACGAAGTCAGGGGGAAGGGCCTGCACCGTCTGGAAAGTCCAAAGGAGGACAGCGCAGGGGAAGAGGAGGGCAAACCATGCTGAAACTAGCCCTGGCCCTTGCCCGCAAGGACCTTTCCCTCGCCTTGAGGGGAGCAGGTCTTGTTCAGTCCATACTGCTCGGACTGCTCCTGGTCTTCATGTTCAGCCTCTCGCAAAAAAACGGCGAAATTGCCTCCGGACAGACTGCTGCCGCTATCTTCTGGCTTTCCTCGCTCTTTTGCCAGACGCTGGTTTTCAACATGCTCTTTGCCTTCGAGGAGCAAAACGGGGCAAGGACCAGCCTTCTGCTCTCGCCAGCACCCGTGACCGGCGTTTTTCTGGGCAAGGCACTCGCAGGACTTCTTCTCATACTCCTGGCCCAAGTGCTCTTCTTTCCGGCCATCATAGTCTTTCTTGCGCAGCACCTTTCCCAATCCTGGCCCCTTGGCCTTGCCATGCTTATCCTTGCGGATACAGGCATGGTCTGCATGGGAGCCCTCTTGGGCGCACTTTCGCAAGGCCAGACAGCAAGGGAGTCGCTTTTGAGCCTTCTGGTCTTTCCCCTGCTTGCGCCTCTCCTTCTTGCCGCAATCAAGGTTTTTGGCGCCATGTTCGGCGAACAGGCCGGTGAGGAAATCTTCCGCTGGCTCGGCTTTGCCGCTGCCTTTGACGCCATCTTCCTTGCCCTTTCCCTCTTGCTTTTCCGTTTCGTGTACAGCGGAGACGAATAATGTCAAAGACCTCCTCTGCCCTTGGCGCCGTCCTGGCCCTTGTCGGTGGCCTGCTTCTTGCCGCATCCTGGTGGCTCATCTTCATGTATGCGCCAACCGAAGCCATCATGGGAGAGATACAGAAAATCTTCTATATACATCTTCCCCTCTCCTGGTGGGCGCTGGCAAGCTTTCTGGTGGTCTTTGTCGCATCCATAGCCTACCTTGTGCGGGGAGGCGATCACTGGGACAGGCTCTCGCAGGCCCTGGTGGAAGTTGGCCTTCTTTTCACCACCCTCACCCTTGTCACAGGCATGCTCTGGGGCCGCAAGGCCTGGGGTGTCTGGTGGACCTGGGATCCGAGGCTCACCACAGCCCTCATATTGTGGTTCATCTACATGGGCTATCTCCTGCTCGGCAGCCTCAATCTTTCGAGCGAGCGCCGCAAGATGGTACGGGCAGTGCTTGGCATCATTGCCTTCGCGGACGTGCCACTGGTTTTCTTCTCCGCGCGCCTTTGGCGCTCCATCCATCCGGCAGTCTTTGCCAGCGAGGGTGGGGGGCTTGAACCGGAAATGAAACTTGTGGCCCTTTTCTCCGTGGCAGCCATGGGCGTTTTCTGGCTTGGCCTTGTCCTTGTCCGCATCAATCAGCTCGCTGCAAAAGAACGGGTGGAAGAACTGATCTTCCTTGCGCAAAACAGGGAAGAGCAGAACGGCAATACAGAGTAGGCAAAGGGAAAAGTCCAGCTTTCCCCTTGTGCATTCCCCTTCGAGGAGTTTTTTCATGACAGAACCATGGGTCGTCTATGCCGGAATCGCCGTATGGATTGGTCTTGGCGGCTATCTGGCCTTTCTTGCCGCCTCGCAGAGAAGCCTTGCCAGAAAAATAGCCCAGCTTGAGTCCCTGAACCAGGACTCTTCGGACAACTAGAAATGAACAAGACAGCACAGCATATCCTTGTGGCAGTACTTGGCGCAGGCCTTGTGCTCATGGTCGGCATCACCCTGATGGAGAGGCTGCAAAACCCCTCCCTTGTGCAGCACGTAGCCCCAGTCCAGCATAAGCAGGCAGCAAAGCCCCAAGTGGAAGAGTCCCCCATGGCGCAGCTCATGCGCAAGGCTGGTGACAATCCGGACGATCCCAAAGTCCAGCTGCAGCTTGCCATCATGCTTTTGCAGGAAGGAAATCTCGACGAGGCCGAAGTCTTCCTCGACAAGGTCCAGGTTCTTGACGTCAACAACGCAGACGTTCCCTATCTCAAGGGCTATATAGCCAATGTGCGCAAGGACTATCCGAAGGCTGCCTCCCTCATGGAAGAATCTCTGAAGCTTCAGGACAGAGTCGAGGTGCGCACAAGCGCAGGCACGCTCTATCGCTACTATCTGAACGACATTCCGAAGGCCCTTGCCCACTGGCAAAAGGCCCTGGAAAACCCGAACATCACCCCCGCCCAGAAAGCCCAGATCGAAGCGGAAATAACGAAGGCGCAAAAGGACAGCGCTGCCCCTTCGGCAAGGTAGCAAGGGGCCTTTTCCTTGTGCATGATGCAAGACCCCAGTGGCCTTGCATCTTTCTTTTTGGCACGGTACTTAGCTGCTGCGGCCGGTTTGGGGAGGAAAGGGCGCAAGTGCACCCTTTCCCGCAAAACATGGCCTGCAACACCGAACTTTCCGATCATTTCAGCCCAATACGAAACTGCAACCTCGAAACTGCAAACAAAGACGCCATACAAGGCAGGACCTTCATGGACAAACAGCCCAAGACAAAGCTTTCTCCCCTGACCGAAGAGACAAGGCCAGCCCGCGTGCTGGTCCTAAGCTACCCTGTCTTCATCCTTTCCCTTTCCCTTGCCCTGGTCGTGGGTATCCTGGCGGGTTCCTTCTTGAGCCAGCACATGGCTCCGGCACCTGCCCAGAATATGGTGCACCAGTCGCAGCCGCAAACACAGGCTCAGCCACAGCCACAGGCCCGTCAGGAGCAACCCCAGATTTCCCGCGAGACACAGCAGCATATCGCAGAGCTGGAAAAAAAGGTCCTGCAGGACGGCAAGAACAGGGACGACTGGGTCCACCTGGGCCATCTCTACTTTGATACCAACCAGCCGGAAAACGCCATTGCCGCCTACGAGCACGCCCTTGCCCTGGACAGAAAGGACAGCAATGTGCTCACGGACCTTGGCGTCATGTACAGGGCAACTGCCCAGTACACAAAGGCCCTGGCCTGCTTCGAGGAAGCGCAGGCCATCACACCAGGGCACCTTGTCTCCCTGTACAACAAGGGCGTTGTTCTCTACTTCGATCTGCACAGGCACGAAGAGGGCATAGCCTGCTGGCAGGAACTTGTACGGCAGGATCCTGATGCCAAAACGCCCAACGGCAAGCCCGTCACGGATCTCATCCGGGATGCACAGCAAAACAGCAAATAGCCCCCATTCGGTTTGAGCCCTCCCCCTGCCGGGAGGGCCATCCGCACGCCCCCTATCCATCGGTTGCGGAGTCAGTCGGCGGATGGGGCGACTGTGGATTGACGAAAATGCCTGTGTCTGTGACACATGAGGAATAAAATGTCCCTTTCAAGGAAATGTCTCTTGCTCATCATCTGTCTTGTCCTCCTTGGCATGGCAGATGCAGTGGCCGCTCCGGATTCCTCCGGCAAACCCCAGCCGCAGGCACAGCCGGATATTGCCCAGCTGCAACGCTCGATTGTTCCCGACAGGCAGAACACTGTCCCGGGCCTTGTCCTGCAGGACAAGATGCCTCTTGTCCCCTATCTCGAGTATTATATCGACTCGTCCTATGCGCTGGACATCACCGAAGCCTCTTCAGAGCAGTTGCGCGACAAGTATGAACTCTTTGCTCCGGAAAGGATGCCCGTATACGGAACTCCGGGTATTACGTGGCTGCGCTTTGTCCTGCAGCCTGTTTCCGAGGGCACGCAGACACAGGCCATCCTGCTGGACATGGGATCTTCCACTCCCGGCACTCCCATTCTCTATACGCCAAGCTTTGCCAATGGCGCACTCGAATGGCAGGAAATACAGCCCAAGGGCAACTACTTTGAGCTGCCAAGGCAGAGTGCCCAGCCCATTGTCTGCTACCTGCGTGTGGACGGCATTCCGGGCTTCTGGTTCTCCCCTGTGCTGCGCACTGTCGCGGACGCCCTTTCCGCCAGCGACAGCATCGCTCTCTACCAGCAATCCCCCCTGGTGGTCCTGGCCGTTGTCTTTATCCTCTGCCTTTTCAAGGGCCTCGTAGAGCCCGGACAGTGGCGCCTGTGGGCCCTGCTCTTCCTTGCTGCCTGTAGCGTACAGGCCTGGAGCGGACTTGCTCCTGCCACCGGGGGCTATTCTGCAAAGACTCTCGCCTCCCTGACCACTGCCGGCCTTGCCCTCATGCTCTGGCCGCACGTTGCAAGGCACTTTTTGCACAGCCGGGAGGTCTCGCGAGCCCTGGACGTACAGCTCATCCTGCTCTGCCTGCCAGGAGCCGCTGCAACGCTTCTTCCCCTTGTTCCCAACTTCCAGTGGATCGCAAGGCTCACGCAAGTCTGGCCCCTTGCCATGGTCATCTTCATACCCAGCGCAGTGTGGGGCTGCGTTGTGGGAGCACGCTCCTCTGTGCGCTTCCTCATGGCCACGACCATTCCGCCCCTTGCCACAGTTGCTGGCCTGCTCGGCCTGCGCTCGGGCTTTGACCCGGAGCTTCTTGCTGCGCTTCCCCATCTTGGCGTAGGCCTTGGAGCCCTGGTTCTTCTGGCAATGGGACAAAAGGAAGAGCCTCAAAACAATATGGCTGCTTCCTTCGCATCTCCCGCAACAGCTCTTGCAGCCTCTCCTTCCCTGTCCCTGGACATGGCTCCCTCAAGCGAGACCATTCTTCTCGGAGAGCCGGAACCTGTCGGAAGCGAAGACATTGAGGAAAGGCCAAAGGAAGAACCGCAAGGGGAACAGACCCTCTATTCATCCATCCTCAATCCCCTGCGCAATGTACAGAATGTCCTGACGGACTTTGTTGGCAAGGACGATTTTCCCTCCTCCTGCCACAAGAGCTCGCGGGACCTTTTGCAGGCGGCCCAGGCATTGGCAGACGAGCTTGTACAGCTTGAGGAAAACGACGCAAGGGCCAGGGAAAACGCCCGCAAGATGTCCGTCATTGCCGTCTCAGGGAATACAGCCTTCCTGGCAGTTCTCTCTCATGTTCTGCGCAGGCACGACTGCTACATTCGCGACGCAGACAGCATGCAGGATGCCATTGCCCTGACAAGGGAGCTCCCCGCAAAGATGTATGTTTTCGAAGGTGCCTTTGCCAGCGCAAGTGTGGCAAAGGATCTGGAGACCATCACCAAACTGTGCGACAAGCAGGGCTGGAGCCCGCTCCTTCTTGCCTACACGGAAGACGATTCCACTTGGGGTGATCTTGGCAACGCAGGCTTTACCCATGCCCTGCCCCTGCCCATAGACGATCAGGCCCTTATCAACACCCTGGAGGAATTCGAACAGGATCTGGCAGGGGAGGGACAAAGGGAGGCTGACACGCAGTCCGATGTGACTGAGCTGGGAGCCCCCGTAGAAACAGCTTTGAAGGAAGAAGAGAGCGAGATCCCCGATCTCTTCGGCATGGGTGCCCCGTCTGGTGGCAAGCCCCAGGGCTCGGCTTCGCTCAAGGCGAGGCTTGTGCAAAGCGCAAGCCTCGCCCGCTCTGCCTTCATGCGCAACGACATGAACGAGGTTGTGCGCCAGACAAGCCTTATTGCAGAATACTCGAAGGACGTGCAGCCAGTGGCCCGCATGGCCGGACTTGTGCTGCAGGCAGCCAAAAGCGGGGACAGGACAGCCGTACGCGACCTTTTGCTGCAGCTGGCCTCATCCATAGAAACGCGTTTCAAGGGTTGATTCTCTTGTGAGGGACCGGGAGAAATCCCGGTCCCTCTCATATCGGACAAAAAGGGGAACCGTTCATGCTTCTGGTAATATCTCTGGGACTGTTCGCCTTTCACCTGCTCGCCTGGGTGGGCATTATCCACATTCTTTTGACCAAGAGGGATCCGCGCTCCGCCCTTGGCTGGGCCGGCCTCATCCTCTTTGTGCCTGTTCTGGGGCTCTTTCTCTACATTCTCTTCGGCATAGGCCGAACCCAGAGCAGGGCATCTGCCATCATGCGCAAGCAGGCAGACATGCTGCCAAAGTACGCCCATCCGCCCCTTCCCAAGGAAGAACCCGCCATCCCTCTCTTCTTGCGTCGCATGGAGCAGCTGGGACGCTCTCTCACAACCCACCATCTTACTCCGGGCAACAGCATAGAGCCCCTTTTCAACGGCAATGCCGCCTATCCTGAAATGATTGCGGCCATTGACAGGGCAGAGCACCACGTCTTCCTAGTCACCTACATTTTCAACAACGGCAGGGTCAGTGCAGACTTTGCCAGGGCGCTGATTGCGGCAGCCAAGCGGGGTGTAGACGTCCGCGTCCTTCTGGACGGCATAGGGCGCTTCTATTCCTTCAGATCGCCAGTCCAGGAGCTTGCGAAGAATGGCGTGAAGACCGCCTATTTCCTGCCTCCCAGCCTTGTCCCCCCGAATCTCATGATCAATCTGCGCAATCACAGAAAGATCATGGTCTGTGATGATGTGGCCTTCACCGGGGGCATGAACATCGCAGACTATCACGTTGTCACGGACGACAATCCAAAGGCAGCCCAGGACATACAGTTCAAATGCATGGGCCCCATTGTTCTCGAATTCTACCGTTCCTTCATACTGGACTGGGGATTTGCCACCAATATCTATGACCAGATGCTGCCCGCTGTCAGGCCGAAAGAGCAGGGCAACTGCTATTGCCGCCTTGTGCTGGATGGTCCGGGTACAGGCTCTGATCCATTGAACGAGCTCATAGCCGGCAGTATCAGCAATGCCATTTCCTCCGTCACTGTCATGACTCCCTATTTTCTTCCCACCAGAGAAATCATGGCAAATCTGCGCATTGCTGCCGAAAAAGGCATAGATGTCCGCATCATACTGCCGGAAAAGAACAATCTGCCCTATGTGCACTGGGCTGCATTCCGTGTCTTGCCAGAGCTTTTGCAGGCGGGTGTGCGCATCTTCTACCAGCCACCGCCCTTTGCGCATACGAAGCTTTTATGCATTGACGACTACTACTGCCAGATAGGTTCGGCAAACTACGACAGCAGAAGCCTGCGGCTCAATTTCGAGCTCAATTCCGAGATTTTCGACAGGGACTTCAACCGAAAAATGACAGCTTTCTGCCATGATGTCATGGCAAGGAGCAGGGAAATCCATCTCGAAGACGTGCTCTCGCAAAGCCTTTTTCAAAAACTCAGAAGTTCCCTGTTCTGGCTCTTTTCTCCCTATCTGTGAGCAGCGGATTCACAGGATTACCAAGGCCTTACGTGCGATATGCGCACACGCAAGGCCCTTTTGTTTTGCAAACGCTCGAGTTTCAAAGCCAAAAACGTCAAAATCATTATTTATAACAAGGACTTGGGCATGTTTTTGACGGCACATTTTTGTCGTAGAAAAAATCCTTCGGGATTCGGCCAAGCCCCTTGCCGGCAGCTGCAGGGCACAGGCAATACGCCAGACATGAGCGCTGCTACCTTCGGCGCTGTCCACGGCTCTTCCTCAGACAACGCTGGCTGACTCTCCTTCTCCCCTATCTACGACTTCCAAATCCACAGAAAAATCAAAAGGCTGCATGTGTTCTACGCACACACAGCCCTTTTGTTTTGCATTTCTAGAGTTCGCCCAAAAATCGCCTTCTACTCGACTGTCACGCTCTTGGCCAGATTACGCGGCTGATCCACGTCCTTGCCAAGGTAATCTGCCATCTCGTAGCTGAACAGCTGCAGGGCAGGCAGCACAATAAAGCCGGACATGAGGGAATCCATCTTTGGAACAATCCACAGATCTTCAGCAGGAAGTTCCGTTCCGGGATTGGTCAGGGCTATGACCTTGCCCTGACGTGCCTGCACTTCCACTATGTTGGACTTGACCTTGGGCAGCAGGGCGTCGTCGAGGCATATGGCAAAGGTGGGGAAGGTGCTGTCTACAAGGGCTATGGGACCATGCTTCATTTCGCCAGCAGCATAGCCTTCGGCATGGATATAGGAGAGTTCCTTGAGCTTCAAGGCGCCTTCAAGGGCCAAGGGATAACAGTGGCCGCGGCCAAGATAAAAGAAGTTCTTCGCCTGAGCATACTTTCTGGACAGGACCTTGGCCTTTTCGTGCATGCCCGGAAGCTCGCGCTGCAAGATTTCCGGAAGGGCGAGAATGTCATGGACGATTCCGCAAAGAGCCTCGGGGCTGACAGTCCCCTTTCTGCTTCCCCAGTAGAGAGCCATGAGGGTCAGCACAAGCATCTGGCTGCACATGGCCTTGGTGGAGGCAACGCTTATTTCGGGTCCTGCCTGGGTATAGAGGACGCGATCTGCCTCGCGGGCTATGGACGAGCCGACCACGTTGCATAGGCCAATAACTTTGGCGCCGCATTCTCTGGCTCTGCGCAGAGCAGCCAGCGTGTCGGCAGTCTCGCCGCTCTGGCTTATGACAAGGACCATCTCGTCTTGGCTGAAGAGCAACCTTTCCTTGTAGCGATACTCGGAGGCTATCTCCACCTGAACAGGGATTTGCGCCATGGATTCGAGAATGTGCCTGCCCCAGAGCCCTGCGTGCGAGCTGGTACCGCAGGCTACTATGGTGAGCCTGCTCGGCACTGGAAAATCGTCGAGCTCGGCTATCCTGACGCCATCCCTTGCCGGCGTCAGACGGCCTGTCATGCTGTCATTCAGAATATCGGGCTGCTCAAAGATCTCCTTGAGCATGAAGTGCCTGTATCCGCCCTTCTGGGCAGACTGCACATCCCATTCGATGGTCTCCACCCTGTGTTCCACAGGAGCGAGATCCTCGACACGGAAAACAGCAAAGCTGTTCTTGTCCACGCGGGCTATTTCGCCATTTTCCAGGAAGACAACCTTGCGGGTATAGGGCAAAAATGCCGGAATATCGGAGGCTACAAAGTTTTCCCCTGTGCCAACGCCGAGAATGAGCGGAGCGGACATGCGGGCAGCGAGGAAGACATCGGGATCCTCCACGCTCATGAGGCAGATGGCATAGGCGCCATGAGCCTGTGAGAGCGCCAGGGAAAGAGCCTTCAGAAGATCCGGCTCATTCTTGTGGCAGTCCTCGATGAGATTCACCAGAACTTCCGTGTCCGTGTCGGAATTGAAAACATAGCCCTTCGCCGAAAGCTCGTTCTTGATCTCAAGGTAGTTCTCGATGATGCCATTGTGCACAATGGCCAGCTTTCCCGAATTGCTCATGTGGGGATGGGCATTGCGCACGCAGGGTTCCCCGTGCGTTGCCCAGCGGGTGTGTCCCATGCCGGTGGTGGCAGTCGAAGGAGGTTCGGTGCTCAAAAGCCTTTCCAGGGCATTGAGCTTGCCCTCTGCCTTCACCACGCGGAACTTGCCCTGCTGTACGCAGGCGACGCCAGCGGAATCGTAGCCTCTGTACTCAAGCCTGTGCAGTTCTTCGACAACAAGGGGCACTGCCGGTCTGTGTCCGGCATAGCCGACTATTCCACACATTGTTTTGTCTCCTCAATCTCCCTCCAGTTCTTGTCGGGAGAATTTCCCAAAAGCCTGTCCTGTTCCTTTTGTTCGCTTTTTTTTGAGGACTTTTGCCAGGGAAAGATATGGATGCGCATGCAGAGCAGGGCATGGGCCTGTACTTGAAGGACACTGCCACCCAAGGTGGACAGTGTCCCAAAATTTCAAAAACCTACATGTTCTTGCGATCTATGATGTCCTGATTGCGAACCTCAATCTTACTCTTGCTGGCAAGGTCTTCCATGAAGGCCTGATAGACGCCGTCCTGGCGTTCGCGCTGGGTCAGATTCATCATGATGGGCTCGAACTGCTGCCATTCCTGGGCTGAGGGATCCTCGATTTTTGCCACCCTGGCAATAAGAGCACCCTGTTCCTTGTCCTTTTGCACAGCATAGACACCGGGGAGCCAGCTGCCGGGAGCAGTGGTGAACATGGCATCGTCAAGTTCGGGCTGCGATGCAAAGGGGGCGAGAGCAGAACCCCTGTCCACTGCGGTAGAAACGACAACCTTGCTCTTCCAGGACTCTTCAAGGCCCTTGTCTGCACCCTTGAGAACAGTCTCTAGCTCCTTCATGGCTGCCGCCAGAGCATCGGCAGAGCGAATCCTTGTCACTACATCCGCCTTTACCTCTTCAAGGGGCTTGAAGGAGGCGGGCGAGGTCTTTGTCACGCGGACAACCACATACTTGTCCCCTGCAGTGAGGGGCATGTCCACGGGCTGGTTTGCCCCCTTGGACATAATGGAAGAAGCGCCCTCTGCATTGATGCCCAGGGTCTTCTGTATCTCGTCACTGCTCATAAGTCCGCTGGACTTGAGGGTCAGGCCATTGGCGCTGGCGGACGCTGCCAGATCCTTGCCGAGAATGTTGTCCTCGACCAGGGCATCAAGCACATCGCCAAGCTTGTCCCTGCTCGCCTCGCCAGCAAGGGTTTTCTGAATCTCGGCCCTGACGTCCTCGAACTTTTTGACAGCCTCGGCCTTGCGTCCGGTCACAAGAATGAGGTGGAAGCCGAATTCGCTGCGCACAGGGGCAGTGACAACGCCTTCTTTGGCCGCAAAGGCAGCCTTGTCAAAGGCAGGAACGGTCATGCCGTGGCTTATCCAGCCAACGCGTCCGCCCTTGTCCGCGGCATTCTTGGGATTGTACGCGTCTGCCACATCCGCAAAGGCCTTGCCAGAAGCAAGCTCGTTCTGTATGGCAGCCACCTTTTCCTCTGCCTTCTTCACATCCTCGGCCGGGGCATTCTGTTCCACTGGCACAAGGATATGGGAGACCTCGATGGTCTCGGGTTCGACAAACCTGCCCTGATTCTTTTCGTACCAGGCACGAGCCTGCTCATCGGTGATGGCCTCTGCCGAAACCAGGGTAAGGGGATTGACTTCGATGTACTGCACATCCGCCTTCTGGGGGATGGCGTAGTCCATCTTGTGTTCGTCGTAGAACTTTGCAATCTGGTCGGCGGCGATTTCCTGGCTCTCCTTCGGGGTGGCGGGCACATAGATGTATTCCATCACCCTCTTCTGGCGCAGGAAGTTGAAACGCGCCCTGGCCTCGAGGCTGTCGGTCCAGCTGCCCTGGGAGACAAAGGCAACGGTCTTTTCTATGAGCAGGCGTCTTGTCAGATCCTCTTCAAAGGAGGCAGGTGTCTGACGCATGGCAGCAAGCACGTTCTTGTAGCGTTCGGGATCGAATTTTCCCTGCGCATCCTGGAATTCCTTGAGCTGGCCAACATAGAGACGAAGCTCATAGGGAGAAATGTCGATATTGTTGCGCCTTGCTTCCTGAACAATCAGCCTCTCCACCACCAGCTGCTGGAAAACCTGTCGCCCGAGCTGGCTCTTTTCCTCTGCCGTCCAGGTCCTTCTGGGCGACTGCTGATTGATGGCTTCTTCTGCCCTGCGATAGGACATTTCGAACTGCTGATAGGTGATGGGCTCACCATTCACGGTACCGACAATGTTCACATTGCCGGTATCTGTAAAGCTGCCTATGCCCCAGAAGACAAAGACAAGGATAATGACACCAAAGGCCACTTTGACCCAGAAGGACTGGGCATTGGAGCGAATAATATCAAGCATTGAATCACCTTGAGATGGCTTGTTTGCGTAAGAGGCAATCACTAAGCGGCAATCAAAAGAAACATTTTTATAGCTGTCTTGGGTGCAAACTTCAAGAACCATTGCAGGGTCAAGCCAGGGGGCCTCGGACGCCAGACCCTGCCGACTCTTGTCGAGCGCAAGCAAATAATCAACGAAAAATCAATATCTTGCGTGTATTAAGAACAAGTTAGGAACAACTTTGGAACATTTTATAACCACAACAATCCAATAAAACCAAACACTTATCCTATTTAGCGACAATTGTTCGATAGCCCCTGGCGCAATATGCTGTTGCCCGCAGGGCTATCTCCCACACCTGTACCATGGTCTTGGCTATAAAAATAAGAAAAAAAATACACAATGTTACGCTATTTGCATACCCTCTTTTGCCGGGCACGCCCCTAGCTCTAGGATCGGCTCCTGTGCGGACTTCGGCCAAGTCCTTGTATTTTCCTGTATTTTTCCTGGTTTCGCCGTTTGTCTCACTGGATGACAGATATCTTCAATGATTTTAAAGACTTGTCCATTTTTGAAACATTTTGCGAACACAAAAAAACGCAATAAAATCAACGCATTGAGTGTATTATCAACATTGTTTTTCAAACATCCGTTAAAAATATCAAGAATTTCAGATGAATGACCTATTTTGAAACAACATGCCATATTTTATAGGGTCATAATAAATACAATAATATTACTTGTTTATCCGACTTACAAACAATTTCGAGGTAAAGCTGTATTACAAACAACAATAATTTCAAGTAGTTATTCTTATTACACACATTGTTCCAAACTTTGGCCGAGACCTACCTGGCCCGGGTCTGCCCCAAAAACGGCACATTGGGCACCCCTGTCATGGTGGAAGCTCGTGCACATGGCTCCAGGGGAAAGGCAGGTCCACATGCCTGTGTTATCTTTCTAAACACATTGATATCATTACAATTTTTTACTTTTACGCACACGTTGGAGGCTTGAAAGATCATCCCCTTGTCGAACACCTCTTTATTAAACAATTCAGGTAGTTTAATATGGTAACCGACAACTTTGGAACATTTTTTAAAGTTATGAACATTTCCTCCTGGTTAGGAACATTTTACTCACACTCTTTTCTGCACCCCTGTTTCAAAATGTTCGTAAAATGTTCCAATTGTTCCAAACTGCCTCCAGTTAGGAACATTATCATTTCAATAATTTCAGCGACTTAACCGTTTTCGAGACAAACGCACAGAGACCTGATCTCCCTCCTCTCTCTTCTTTTAAACAAAAGACATAAGGAAAGAGCCAAGGGACCTGCCAACAAGCCAGAGAGCAGTCAGTCGACCAAGCTACCGGTGTCATCGAGAGAAGCCATAAGAAAGCCATACAGAGGACGCTCCAGGGAGAGCACGAATGCGTGTACGTTGAAGGGACTGGACAGTGGCATTTGCCTGCCGCTTTGGAACATTGGGAACGCGCAGGCAGGGCAGGACTTGTGTGCGGGCCCAAAAGCAGGCGAGGCAGGGATGATTCATGCGCATGCCCTTCAGGGAAAGCCCTGTCACCCGGAAAGAAGGGTATCTTTCCAAAGGCAAGCCGAAAGGCATGCCTCAAAAAGCTCTTTTTGACTAAAAAAAACAAATACTTGACAACACTTTCATCGCTTGATTTCCGCTTGTTCTTCTGCTATTTTTCACTGTCCGGGAAAATTCTGCTGCATGGCCTGTCGGGCAATGTTTTCATTGCAGTAGATACCTTTCTTCAGAGGGAAATCTCCAAATACGCAGGGGTATCCTCGACAGGCAACACGTTCTTTCCGGATGTTCCCTTTCCCGCTCCGTAGGCTTGCTTGCAACGGAGCTTCCGTTGCCTTTAATGCACTGCACCACCCCTTTTTTCCGTATTGCTCTGCCATTTCACCAAGGAGACAGCCGTCAACAAGAGGCCTTTACACAAAGGCTGCGGCCGTAAAGAGATATATGAAAATTACACTTAATACAGAACATTGCGTCCAGGGAATCCAGAAGGCGAACAACATCACTCCCAGCAAGTCCGGTACCTCGTACCTTCGGACCATGTGGCTCAAGGCCAGCAAGGCCAACGGCACCATTGCCTTCATGACAACCGATGGCAGTACCGAGTATATCGGCACCTATCCGGCCGAGGTTGTGGAAGAAGGCCTTGTAGGCGTGCAGTCCCGTTCCATAAGCGAACTCATTCGCTCCCTGCCTGCCGGTCTCATTCACATCGAAACAGACGACAAGAACGGCACTGTTGTCATCACTCAAGGAAGGCGTACCTACAAGCTGCCCGCGTCCTCATCCACCTGGTTCCAGGAATTTTCGCGCTATCCGGAGGGCGAAAGCCTTGTGTGGAACGGTGAAAGCTTTGGCGACATCATCGAAAAGATTTTCTTCTGCATCAGCGATGACGAGGACAGCAGCTTCGGTTGCCTGTGCATAAAGCCCAATGGCAGTGGCGGCATCGATTTCTGCGGTCTTGACGGCAACAAGTTTGCCATCACGATGCTCAAAAACGACGAGCTTTTGGCAAAGCTTCCCGAGGAAGGCATCAAGATCCAGAAAAAGTACATTGCCGACATCAAGAAGCTGCTTTCCACGGACGAAATCGAGATCATGATTGGCGAAAAGCGCTTCTACATTCGCGACAAGAACGATCGCGACATGTTCAGCGTGCCGCTGACCCAGCTCAAGTTTATCGACTACTCCATTTTCATCAGCAAGGCCAATCAGGCAGACGCTTCCGTCATCAGGGCCAAGAAGGCAGACCTTGTCAATGCGCTTTCGCGCAACATGATTTTCAATACCAAGGAACAGATCTGCGTCTATCTGACCATTGCCGCAGACAGCATAACCCTGAACTCCAGCGACAAGACAACGGGTTCGGCCACGGAGACCATTCCCGCACAGTGCGACACTGGTGTGCCCGAGGTGGCCTTTGTGACAAGGACGCTCATCGACATGCTTTCGCATCTGCCCGGAGACGACATTGTCGTAAAGCTGTCCAGCCAGGAAGGCCCCTGCTGCTTTGCAGCTGCCGATGACAGGGACTACTATATCATTGCCATGCCCATGCAGGTAGTCAGCAAGACCTATTACCAGGAGGAGGATGCCTAATGGCAGAAACTGAAATGGAAACGAATTACAACGCGTCCTCCATTACCGTTCTCGAGGGCCTTGCGGCTGTCCGCAAAAGACCGGCCATGTACATTGGTTCGGTGGACTCCCGGGGTCTGCATCACCTTGTCTATGAAGTTGTCGACAACAGCATAGACGAGGCCATGGCCGGTTTCTGCAACGAGATAAAGGTCACCCTCCATGCAGACAACAGCGTCACTGTGCGCGACAACGGCCGCGGCATCCCCGTGGACGAGCATCCCAAGGAACATGTCCCTGCGGTACAGGTGGTCATGACCAAACTGCACGCTGGCGGCAAGTTCGACAACAACAGCTACAAGGTGTCCGGTGGCCTGCACGGCGTGGGCGTTTCCTGCGTCAATGCCCTGTCCGAATGGCTTGAGGTGACCATACGTCGCGACGGCAAGGCCTATCGTCAGCACTACGAGCGCGGCGTGCCCGTGGATGAACTCACAATAGTGGACAACCATGCCCACGGACACGGTACCAAGGTGCACTTCAAGCCGGACGAGGAAATCTTCGAGACCACGGAGTATTCCTACGACATTTTACGCAAGCGCTTCGAGGAACTGGCCTATCTCAACAAGGGCCTCACCATCGAATGCGAGGACGAGAGGACGCAGGAACATCATGTCTTCCATGCAGAGGGAGGCTTGAGACAGTTTGTAGAGGCCCTGGCAGAAGGCGACGAAACCCTGCATCCCGTACTCTTCCTTGAGAGTGTCGTGGACAATGTCACCGTGGACTTTGCCCTGCAGTACACCACAAGCTACAAGGAAACCGTCTATTCCTACGCCAACAACATCAGGACAGGCGAGGGGGGAACGCATCTTTCCGGTTTCCGCATAGGCCTCACCCGCGCCATCAACAACTACATCAAGGGGCAGCAGGACCTTGTCAAGAAACTGAAGAGCGTGCAGCTCTCGGGCGAGGACACCAGAGAAGGCCTTGTCGCGGTCATTTCCGTAAAGCTCCCCAATCCCCAGTTCGAGGGCCAGACCAAGACCAAGCTTGGAAACTCCGAGATAGCCGGCATTGTTTCCGGCGCTGTCTACGATGGACTTTCCAGATATTTCGAGGAAAATCCCAAGGACATCCGCCAGATAGTGGGCAAGGCCGTGGACGCGGCACGAGCCAGGGAAGCGGCAAGGCGCGCAAAGGAAATCGTGCGCCGCAAGGGGGCCTTGAGCGACAATGCCCTGCCAGGCAAGCTCGCGGACTGCCAGAGCAAGAATCCCGCTGACAGCGAACTCTTCCTGGTTGAGGGCGATTCGGCAGGTGGTTCCGCAAAGCAGGGACGCGATCCCAAGCATCAGGCCATCTTGCCCCTGCGCGGCAAGATATTGAACACCGAACGCTGCCGTCTCGACAGGATGCTCGCCAACAACGAGGTCAAATCCCTCATTACGGCCATGGGCGTTGGCATAGGAAAGGACGACACGGATCTGTCCAAGCTGCGCTACGACAAGATCATCATCATGACCGATGCCGATGTGGACGGTGCCCACATCAGAACCCTGCTTTTGACCTTCTTCTACCGCCAGTATCCGGAAATGGTGGAGCAGGGCCATGTCTATATTGCCCAACCGCCCCTCTACCGCGTGCACAACGCCAAATTCGAGAAGTTCATCAAGGACGACGCCGAACTGAACGCCTTCCTTTTGAACCGGGTAGGAGAAAACATTGTCGTTGGCACAAGCAACGATCGCCTGCTTAAAGGGAGCGAGCTCATTGAGCTTTTGCGCGAGATTGAGCAGATGCAGCTGGCAGTCGACAATGCCGAACTCACCGGCCTTCCCCGCACTCTCTATCTTGCCCTTGTGACCTGTCCGGAACAGATTAGTTCTCCGGAACAGCTTGCGGACAGATCCGGCCCCGTGGGTCAGTGGCTTAAAGATCACGGCTACACGTGTTCCCTCATGAATGTTGGCGGCGAGGAGGAAGAGGAGCGCATTTTTGCCATCTTCCGCAACGAGCAGAGCCATCAGACAAGACGGGCCATGGAATTTTTTTCCTCGCGCACCTACAGGAATGGCTGGAAGTTCTTTGAGAAACTCAGGCAGGAGTTCGGGGGCGCAAACTTTGTGCTCAAGCGCGACGGAGGAAGCGAAGTGCCGGTTGGTGACAGCTTCAGTCTCTTGCAGACCGTTCTCGACGAGGCCCGCAAGGGCTACGCCATTCAGCGCTACAAGGGCCTTGGCGAAATGAACCCCGAACAGCTGTGGGTGACCACCATGAATCCGGAAAACCGTGTTCTCCTTCAGGTCCAGGTCGAGGATGCCGAGGAAGCCAACGACGCATTCCAGGAACTGATGGGCGACAGGGTGGAACCCAGGCGTGCCTTTATCGAACGCAATGCCCTGAAGGTCCAGGATTTGGATATCTAGTCCTGATGTTGTCTTAGCGTTATTGCATTACAGACTTCAGTTTAGAGGATACAGTGAACAGCACACTTGCAGATAACCAGATAGACATAGAAAAGGAACTTCGCAGATCCTATCTCGAATATTCCCTTTCGGTCATCATAGGACGAGCCATTCCCGACGCCAGAGATGGTCTCAAACCTGTGCACAGGCGTATATTGTACGCCATGTCAGAGCTCGGCAACGTCTACAACAGGGCGCACAAGAAGTCGGCTCGCGTCGTTGGTGACGTCATAGGTAAATACCATCCCCATGGCGACAGCGCCGTGTACGACGCCCTTGTCCGTCTGGCCCAGGATTTCAGCATGCGCGATCCCCTGGTGGACGGCCAGGGCAACTTCGGTTCCATTGACGGCGACTCTCCTGCAGCCATGCGTTATACCGAAGTGCGCATGTCCCGCCTTGCCGGGGAGTTTCTGGCAGACATTGACAAGAATACCGTCGATTTTCGTCCCAACTATGACGGCTCCCTGGACGAACCCTCCATCTTGCCCACCAAGGTGCCGAACCTTCTGCTCAACGGCTCCTCCGGTATCGCGGTCGGCATGGCAACGAACATTCCCACCCACAATCTTGGGGAATTGTGCGATGCCCTGGTTGTCCTTCTCGACAACCCAGACGCCAGCGTGGACGAACTCATGGAGTACGTCAAGGGCCCGGATTTTCCCACGAAGGGCTTTGTCTTCTCTGGCAAGGGCCTTGCAGACGCCTATCGCACAGGTCGCGGCACAGTGAAGATTCGCGGCAAGGTCGAGGTCGAGGAACGGGGCAAGAATGCCCACTCCATAGTGATCCGCGAGATCCCCTATGGAGTGAACAAGTCCATGCTCGTCAAGAAGATCTCCAACCTTGTCAACGAGAGAAAGATCGACGGTGTGGTTGATCTGCGCGACGAGTCCGACCGCAAGGGCATACGCATAGTCCTTGATCTGCGCAGGGGTGTCATCCCGGACATCATAACCAATTCCCTCTACAAGTATACCTCCCTTGAGACGAGCTTCGGCATCAATATGCTGGCCGTTGTGGACAACAGGCCCATTCTGCTCAATCTGAAGACGGCTCTTGCCTGCTTCCTCGATTTCCGCAAGGAAGTCGTCATACGCAGAACGCGCTTTGATCTGCAAAAGTCCGAAGCCAGGGCGCATATCCTGCGCGGCCTGCGCATTGCCATCGACAATATCGACGAGGTGGTGCGACTTATACGCGCGTCCAAGAGCCCCGAAGAGGCCAAGATCGGTCTCATGGACCGTTTTGGTCTGGACGAAGTTCAGGCAAAGGCCATCCTGGACATGCGTCTGCAGCGCCTGACAGGCTTGCAGCGCGAGGAAATAGAGAGCGAATACAACGAGCTTCTTAAGAATATCGAGTACTTCAAGTCCATCCTTGCTGATGCGGATGTGCTGCGAGGCGTCCTTCGTGACGAAGTGTCAGCCATCAAGGCCACCTATGCCACTCCGCGCCGCAGTGTCATCGTGCAGGACGAGGCCGGCGATATCGATCTCGAAGACCTTATTGCCGACGATGATGTGGTGATCACCCTCTCGCACAGGGGCTATATCAAGCGTACAAGCCTCGAGAACTACCAGCAGCAGCATCGCGGCGGCAAGGGGATCTCGGGCCTGTACACAAGCGACGACGATTTCGTGCAGGATTTCCTGACTACGACCAACCATCAGTGCCTGTGTCTGTTCACCAACAAGGGCCGCATGTACCAGCTCAAGGTGCACCGCGTGCCCGAGGGAAGCCGCACAGCCAAGGGCATGCACATCAACAACCTCATCCCCCTGGGCGAAGGGGAGAATGTCACCAATGTGCTTGCCGTGCGTCATTTCCCGGATGACAAGTACTTCTTCTTCGTGACAAGGACAGGCATGGTCAAGCGTTCCCAGGCCTCGCTCTATGCCCGCCACAACAAGAACGGCATCATTGCCCTGTCCCTCAAGGAAGGCGACAGCCTTGTTCTTGTGCGTCCCCTGCGCGAGGACGATCACACGGTCCTCATTACCAAACTCGGCTACGCCATACGCTTTGTGTGCTCCGATGTGCGGGCCATGGGGCGCAACGCGACCGGCGTCAAGGGCATCAGTCTGAAGAAGAACGACGAGGTTGTCGCTGCAGTCATCCTCAAGGGGTCGGACATGACCACAACCATCATGTCCCTTTCGGAATGGGGTTACGGCAAGCGTTCCTCTGCGGATCTCTATCGTCTGCAGTCCCGCGGTGGCTGCGGTATCATCAACTTCAAGCTGACCAACAAGACCGGCAATGTCGTGGCAGCCATGCCCGTGACGGACAAGGACGGCCTTGTCATTCTGACGTCTACCAACAAGATCATTCGCATCAGCGTTGGCGACGTGATTTCACGCAGCAGGGCCACCATGGGCGTCAAGGTCGTCAACCTTGATCCCGGTGCCCATGTTGTTGCCTGCGATCGCATCGACGATGGCGCCACGGTCTCGGTGGAAACAGATTCCTGGGATTAGACAGGACAAGCTCACCTTTTGAGCGCAACCCTCAAGACAAGAGGGTCCTTGGGAGCAAAGCAACATGATTCATCACAGCTGCGGCCTGTTTGCCGTCTACGGACATCCGGACGCCTCGCGTCTCACCTACTTTGGTCTCTATGCCCAGCAGCACAGGGGGCAGGAGAGTGCCGGCATTGTCAGCCTTGACGAGAACGGACACTGTCATCAGCACAAGGGCATGGGCCTTGTGCCCGATGTCTTTGCCGAAGAGCATCTGCAAAAGCTCGCCGGCCCCATTGCCCTTGGACATGTGCGCTATTCGACAACAGGGCGGCCGTCCATAGTCAATGCCCAGCCTCTCCTTATCCACTACAAGGACAAGAATATTGCCATTGCCCACAACGGCAATCTGGTCAATGCCCTGGAATTGCGCCGCGAGCTGGAAAACGATGGCGCCATCTTCATGGCCACAAGCGACACCGAAGTCATCATGCATGTCTTTGTGCGCGAGCTGGCAAAACACGACGTCATCGATGCCATCAAGGCCACCTGCAACAGACTGAGGGGCTCCTACTGCCTCCTCTTCCTTGTAGATGACACTCTTGTGGCCGTGCGTGACCCCTACGGCTTCCATCCCCTGTCCCTGGGGCGCCTTGACAGCGCTCCTGTGCTGGCCTCGGAAACCTGTGCCTTCGATCTGATGGACGCAGAATACGAGCACGGCATACGCCCAGGCGAAATGTACGTCATCTCCCCGGAAGGCGAGATGAGCCTCATGCTGAGCGATGATCTGCCCGAAAAGCCCAGGCAGTGCATTTTCGAACTGGTCTATTTTGCCAGGCCCGACTCCTACATCTTCGGCGAACAGGTCTACCAGTGCCGCAAGCAGATGGGCTGGCAGCTTGCCCATGAGTCCACCCCGGATGTGGATTTCATCATGCCCTTCCCGGATTCCGGCGTGTACCCTGCAGTGGGCTTTGCCCAGAGCGCGGAAATTCCCTACGAGCACGCCATGATCCGCAACCACTATGTGGGCCGCACCTTCATTCAGCCAAGCCAGAGCATGCGCAGCTTTGGCGTGCGCGTGAAGATCAATCCCGTGCGCGCCATGATCGAGGGCAAGCGCATCTGCATTGTGGACGACAGCATCGTGCGCGGCACGACCATGATCACCCGCGTGAAGAAGCTGCGCGAGCTCGGCGCAAAGGAAGTGCACATCCGCATTTCCTGTCCGCCGGTCAAGTTCCCCTGCTACTACGGCATAGACTTTGCCTCGCCAAAGGAGCTCATTGCTTCCGGCAACAGCATTGAGGAAATCAGGAAAAAGCTCGACGTGGACAGCCTGCACTATCTGAGCAAGGAGGGCCTCCTTCGCTCGGTCATGCACGAGGACCACTACTGTACTGCCTGCTTCGACGGGGACTATCCTGTTGATCCGTGTGCGTGCGCAGGCAAGTTCGGGCTTGAGAGCTAAACGTCAAAAAGCTTTCGTTTGACAAAGGGGAAGCGCCCCTGCATCATACCAGCCCCTCGAAGGACAGCCTTTGGGCAGGCATTTTGTGCATGTCCCTGTGGCATAAGTCTCGGGACAGGTTTTTGCAGTCGCACAATCATGGTTTGCATTGTGCCTTTATAAAGGGGACAGCCCCCAATTTTTCGAGCAGAGTATGAGCATCAAGAGAATAAACGGTTTTGCGGACATGTTCGACAAGGACAGCCGCGTGTTCGAATTCATGGAAAGCACATGCAGGCGCGTCTTTTCTGCATACGGCTTTCAGGAAGTGCGCGTGCCCATCATGGAGTATACGCAGCTTTTTGCCCGCTCCATAGGCACGGAAACAGACGTGGTGCAAAAGGAAATGTACACCTTTCCGGACGCCCACGGCGTGAATCAGTCCCTGCGCCCGGAGGCGACTGCCGGCATCATGCGTGCCTACATAAGCGCCAGCCTGCACGCCAGGGAAAGTGTTTCCAAGCTTTTCACCTATGGTCCCATGTTCCGCTGCGAGCGCCCGCAAAAGGGCCGCATGCGCCAGTTCCATCAGGTGGACTGCGAGCTTTTGGGCACCAATGCCCCTGCTGCGGACGCTGAAATCATTTCTCTGCTCATCCACTATGTGACAGAGCTGGGTCTTTCGGATCTTTCCCTGCACATGAACAATCTCGGATGCCCAAATTGCCGTCCCAAGTACAGGCAGGCCTTGGTGGAATACCTTACGCGCCACGAGGAGCATCTGTGCGACGACTGCAAGCGTCGCCTGCATACCAATCCCCTGCGCGTCCTTGACTGCAAGAAGGATCACGATCTGGCCTTCATGCAGGAAGTCCCTGTCTTCCTCGACTACGTGTGCGATGACTGCAAGGCCCACTACGAGACAGTCACGGCACTTTTGCAGGAAAACAACATAGACTTTGTGCAGGATCACTGCCTTGTGCGCGGCCTCGACTACTACTGCCGCACGACCTTCGAGCTGCAGAGCAATGCCATCGGTGCCCAGACCGCAGTTGCCGGCGGTGGCCGCTACGACGGCCTCATCCGCAACCTTGGCGGCCCAGATGTGCCGGGCATAGGCTTTGCCTGCGGCATGGAACGCCTTGCACTTCTGCTTGGCGAGCGTGAGGCAGAGCGCAAGGACTTCTACATGGTCTGCATGGACAACGACGCCCTGCACGCGGGCTTCAAAATCGTGCGCGATCTGCGCCTTGCCGGCCTCAAGGGCGAAATGGGCTATGCCGTTGCCGGCATGAAGAGCTCCATGCGTCAGGCCGGCAAGTCCGGCGCCCGCTATACGCTCATTCTCGGCAGCGACGAAATGGCGAAACAGACAGTAGCCGTCAAGGACATGGACAAGGGCGAACAAAAGGAAGTGTCCCTTGACCAGCTTGTCCAGGAAATATCTCGTTAAGGAAATATGTTATGAGTGAACAGATTCAGGATCTCCAGCTGGAACACGCCAAATACATCACCGATCTTGGCGACTGGACCAGAACATGCAGCTGCAGCCACCTTACGGCCGAAGATGTGGGCCGCGAGGTCTGCCTCATGGGCTGGATTCAGTTCCGCAGGGATCACGGAGGTCTCATATTTGTTGATCTGCGCGATCGCGAAGGTCTGACCCAGGTTGTCTTCTCGCCGGACGTGGCACCCGAGGCTCACGAGCAGGCAGCCATATTGCGCCTTGAGTACGTCATTGCCATCAAGGGCAGGGTGCGCGAGCGCCCCGAGGGCATGGCCAATCCCAACCTCAAGACTGGTGCCATTGAAGTGGTGGTGTACGAGTGGAAGCTCTTGAACACCTCCAAGACACCGCCCTTTGCCATTGAGGACAGATGCGATGCTGGCGAAAACCTGCGTCTTGCCTGGCGTTTCCTCGATCTGCGCAGGCCCTGCATGCAGAAGAACCTCATTCAGCGCCACAAGGCCATGCAGTCCATCCGCCACTTCCTGGACGAGGAGGGCTTCTTCGAGGTTGAGACCCCCTTCCTCACAAAGTCCACTCCCGAAGGCGCACGCGACTTCCTTGTGCCGAGCCGTCTGAACCAGGGCTCCTTCTACGCCCTGCCCCAGTCTCCCCAGCTGTTCAAGCAGCTGCTTATGTGCTCCGGTTTCGAGAAGTACTTCCAGATCGTGCGCTGCTTCCGCGACGAGGACCTGCGTGCAGACCGTCAGCCCGAGTTCACCCAGGTGGACATGGAGCTGAGCTTTGTGCGCGAGGACGACGTCATGGGCGTGGCCGAAAGGCTCATGCAGCGCGTCTTCAAGGACGTGATCGGCAAGGATCTTAAGCTTCCCTTCCCGCGCATGACCTGGGACGAGGCCATGCGCGACTACGGCGTGGACAAGCCCGACACCCGCTTTGGCATGAAGCTTGTGGAGCTGACGGATGCTGTGCGCAATTCCGGCTTCAAGCTCTTCGCCCAGGCCCCCATGGTCAAGGCCATCAAGGTGGATGGCGGAGAAAGCCTGACCCGCAAGGAAATTGACGCCTTTACGGACTTTGTGCGCATCTACGGCGCCCAGGGCCTTGCCTGGATCAAGATCAAGTCCGACACCGAGTGGCAGTCTCCCATAGCCAAATTCCTGTCCGAGGAGGAGCGCGCGACCATTCGTACCCGCCTTGATGCAAAGACCGGGGACATCCTCTTCTTCCAGGCAGGCGATCCGGAAATGGTGAACGCAGCCCTCGGCAATCTGCGCGTGCACATTGCCCAGAAGCTCGATCTCATCCCCAAGGACAGCTTCAACTTCCTCTGGGTCACTGAGTTCCCACTCTTCGAATACGACAAGGAAGAGCACCGCTACGTTGCCTGCCACCATCCCTTTACCGCTCCCATGGAAGGCCACATGGAGCTCATGACAACTGATCCGGCCCGTGCCAAGGCCAGGGCCTACGATATGGTGCTCAATGGCAACGAGGTGGGCGGCGGCTCCATCCGTATTCATTCCGCTGCAACACAGATGCGCATGTTCGAGGCCCTTGGCTTCAGCGACGAGCGCGCAGAGGAGCAGTTCGGCTTCCTCTTCCACGCCCTGGAATTTGGTGCTCCGCCGCACGGCGGCATTGCCTTTGGCCTGGATCGTCTGATCATGCTTCTGACCGGCTGCCAGAGCATCCGCGACGTCATTGCCTTCCCCAAGACACAGAAGGCAACCTGCCTTTTGACCAACGCTCCCTCCCAGGTTTCCCAGGCCCAGCTGCGCGAGCTCGGCATTCGCCTGCGCGAGGCTCCGGAAAAGAAGGCGGAGCAGGCAAAAAGCCAGGAGTCTGCTGCTCAGTAAGGCCGCACACAATCCTGAAGACCGGCTTCCCTTCCCCAGGGAAGGGAGCCGGCACAAAACCCGTGTCCTGCAGGCCTACGGTTTTCCAGCAAACAGAGGCCTTGCAGGGAGCGGGAAAGAGTATGGAAACCGGAAGAAGCGCCCAGGCCTTTTCCGGTTTTGTTTTCCCTTGTGGACGGAGGCAATATGGCCCTACGCAAGATAGTCCTCTACCCGGATCCCTTGCTTGCAAAACCATGCGAACCCGTGGAGGACATTACAGACGAGATACGCGAACTTGCCAGCGATATGCTGGAAACCATGTACGATGCTCCAGGTGTGGGTCTTGCAGCGCCCCAGGTTGGCATCCTGAAGCAGATTGTCGTCTACGATCCCTCGGACAAGGAGGAAGAGAAGCATCCGGTTGTCCTCATCAATCCCGAGGTGACCCTGACCGGCGAGACCATTGTGAGCGAGAGGGAAGGGTGCCTGTCCGTTCCCCTCGGATACAGGGCGGACGTCAAGCGCTCGAGCTCCATCCATCTGAAATACACAGACCTTGACGGTGTTGTGCACGAGCGTGACATCGAGGGCTTCGAGGCCGTCATTGTGCAGCACGAGACGGATCATCTGAAGGGCGTGCTCTTCATAGACAAGATTGGACATCTCAGACGTTCGCTTTACGATACCAAGGTGAAGAAGTGGCTCAAGAGAAAGCAAGAAGCATAGTCTTCATGGGAACGCCTGCCTTTGCCAGGGACATACTGGCAGGCCTTGCTGGTTCGGGAAAGGTAGAGATCAAGGCTGTGTACACGCAGCCGGACAGGCCGGCTGGCAGGGGCAAGAAGCTTGTTTTCTCCCCGGTCAAGGAGCTTGCCCTTGGGCTAGGCCTTGAGGTTCGCCAGCCCGTATCTCTCAAAAGGGATGAGGCAGAGCAGGTCTATCTTTCCTCCCTTGCTCCGGACTATCTGATTGTCGCTGCCTACGGCATGATTTTGCCCCAGAGCGTGCTGGATATTCCTGCCCGCGAACCCATCAATGTGCACACCTCGCTCCTTCCTGCCTACAGGGGCAGCGCTCCTGTGCAGCGTGCCCTCATGAACGGCGAGACAAGGACCGGCATAAGCATCATGCGCATGGAGCTTGAGCTTGACGCGGGCCCTGTCTACAGCATGTACGAACTTCCCACCGCAGGGGAAACCGCGGGAAGCCTCTTGCAGAAGATGGCACCCATGGCAGTGCCCATGCTCCTTTCCGTCATGGATGGCATAGAGGATGGAAGCTGTACGCCTAAAGCCCAGCAGGGAGAGCCAAGCTACGCAGCCAAGATTTTGAAAAGCGACGGCGCAATCGACTTTGCAAGACCCATCCGAAGTGTCGAGGCCCATATCAGGGGTGTTACACCCGATCCTGGCGCCCATGCCGTTTTGGATATCTCTGGAACAAGTCTTGGTGTTGTTCTCGAAGAAGTGAGGGCAGGCGAACCTTCGGACTGCGAGCCAGGATGTGTTCTTGCCCAAAAGGGCAGACTGTGCATTTCCTGCGAGGATGGCCTGCTTGATATTGTGCGCTTAAAGCCCCAGGGCAAGAAGAGCATGGACGCAGCCTCGTTTGTGAACGGCCTGCGCCTGGCTTCGAAGGATCTCGTCCGGGTCGGCCATATCGTTTCGGGAGACAGGTAATGGCCTCCGGTCCCGGCAAGGTGGCAAGGCTTGGGCCATCCGCGCGCAAGGTCTATTTGCTTGTGCGGGATGCCCTGGAAAGAAATGTTCCTTTGCAGGCAGCCCTTTCGGAGACCCTGCTCTCCCTGAAGCTTTCTGAGGAAGTACGCAGGCAGGCCACGGATCTTGTCTACACTGCTGTGCGCAGTGAAGTGCGCTGTCTATACGTGCTTCACCGCATCTACCCAAAGTTTGGACATTTTCCCAAGGTGGTGCAGCGCCTGCTTGTGGCAGCCTGTGCGGCACTCCTCTTTCAGCAAAAGGCACCTGCCTATGCCATAGTCCACGAAACAGTGGCGGACATAAGCTTTTTGTGCGGCAAGGGCATGGGGGCAGCTGCCAACTGGGGTTTGCGCTCCCTCCTTCGTCTGGAAGGGGCTCCCCTTGAGGAGAGCTTTTACAAGGACAAGAGGGACAGGGACGATTTTTCTGCCTTCCTGCGCCTTGCGAGTGTTCCCGAAAAAATGGGAAGGCTTTTCCTGCGCGAGCTCGGAGAAGAAAATGCACGAGCGGCACTTTTGCAGAGTTTCACGCGCCCTGTGGCGTCCCTGCGTCTCAATCCCTTAAAGGAAGGTTTTGAAGATCTTTTTGCCGCATTGTGCGAGAAGGGCTGGCAGGCTCTGCCTGGCAGGGCAGGACAGAAGGGGCTTTTTTGCGCTGGGGGCCAGCTTTTGGAGACAGCCGAACTTGTCCGGGAGGGCAGGGCAAGTCTGCAGGCCGCAGGCTCGCAGCTGATTCTGGCAAGTCCGGACTTTGAAAAGGACGTGCCCCTCTGGGACATGTGCGCAGGCTTTGGCGGCAAGACATGCGCTTTGCTGGAAGAAGGAATTGAAGTTCGGCTTGCCTCGGACACAAGCTTCAGGCGTCTGCGCGGTCTTCCCGGAGAATGCGAGCGACTGGGGCTTGCGGCCCCCCTTGTCTTTCAGGCTGACGGAACAAGGCCTCCCTTCACGTCCTGGCAGGGCGACATCTTGCTCGATGTGCCCTGTACCGGGCTTGGCGTTCTCTCAAGACGTCCGGATATCAAGCTGAAGGATGTGGATATTGAGGGACACACGGCCATACAGAAGAAGCTTCTTGCAAGGGCCCTTGCGCTTGTGCAGCAGGGAAGACAGGTCATTTACATGACTTGCACTGTAACACGCAGCGAAAACGAACAGCTTGTGCGCGATGTGCTTTCCGAAAACCATGCCGAACTTGTGGGAGAATGGCGGACAATGGGACAGTGGGAAGGCATGTACGCAGCTTGTTTGCGAAAGCTGTGATGGTGTGAAGTGGAGGCAGGGCGTGGCAGGAAGGGAGAAGAAGGAAGCAAAACTCGACGAGATCGATCGCTGCATTGTGGAATGCATGCGCGAAAATTCGCGCGTGACCATGAAGGAGATCGGAAGCCGTGTGTTTTTGTCAGCCCAGGCAGTGCGCAACAGGGTGGAGAGACTCGAAGACCTTGGCATCTTGCAGCGCTACACCGTGAATGTGAACTGCTCAGTCTTTGGCTATCGTGTGCACGCCCTTGTGCGCGGTCAGTTTTCCCAAAGTGATTGCGCCTTCTTTGTTGGGCTTTGCACACGGGACAAGTGCCGCATCCTGCACTCCTACAGGCTCACCGGTTCCAGAAGCACGTTTTTCGACATCTACTTTCTGAACATGGAAGTCATGCGTAACATTCTGGGAAAGATGGAAGAGCGCGTGCCGCTCCAGGTCGATATTGTGCTTGAGGAAAGTTCCCTGCCAGAGCTCAATGCCTGATATCTTGAACCAAAAGCTCAAAAAAGGGCCGTTCACTGCGATGTGCACGGCCCTTTTTGACTACCTGCAGGTTAGAAGGACAGAGATTCTCCGTCCGCGGGCATAAGGATGGCATCCCAAATACCCAGCTTTTGCAGTCTTTCGCGCATGGTGGCACGGGTGATGCTGGCGTGGGCTACCGTGTCCATGTGGCTTACGATGACCCTGGCGCAGGGAGCGGCCTTGTGCACCATGGCGACATCGTGATCGTCCATGATAAGGCGGCCATAGTCTTCCAGTTCCGCAGCACAGGCATTGAGAACAACTACGTCTGGCCTGAAACTGGCAAGGGATCTTTCCACCTCACTGTACCAGATGGTGTCGCCTGCAACATAGAGAGTTTTTTCTTCCGGGTGTCTGAAAACAACGCCGCAGGAGGGACCACAGGGCTTGAGTGTTCCATGCAGGCCAGGCGTTTTCACAAGCTGTATGTCTCCGAAGGAGGAATTTGCGCCAAGGGTCCGGACATCCCCAAAGCCGGATTTTTGCAACACGCTCGCGTCTTCATCGCTCTGGACAAAGGTGGCAACGTCACGCTTGAGATAGTCCTTGATTGTGCCGTCCAGATTCATGTCGATGTGGTCCGGGTGCACGTGGGTGACAATGTAGGCGTCAACATCCTCAAGGACCTTTTCCGTAGGGAAGGGGAGAGCGCACATGGGCATGGGAATACGCGCCTGCTCCTTGTGACAGACCCTGAACGTGGACAAATCTGCAAAGCAGCCCATGCTGCCCTTTGGCGCGAGCCAGGGGTCCACAAGAAAGGTCTTGCCGGCATAGTGTATCTTGATGGTCGCGTTGCGAATTTGTTCGATGCGCATGTTTCCTCCAAAAGAGCGTGCTTCTTTTGTTCCCCATAGGGAAACTGTTTCGCAAGGCACTACCTCATGGATGGGCACAGGGGACAGAGTGCGAGCAACAAAGAAGGGCTTAATTCCTTGCTTTTTGCAAGTGCTGCCAGAAATCGCAAGGACTTGAAACTTGTAGCAGCCATGAAAAAAGAGTGCAAAAAAGGCAGGGCCCGGGCCCTGCCAATGTGAAAGATATCTATTCTGCGCTCTCTCCAGATTCGCTGTCTTCAGCGGTCTCAGCTGTTTGCGCGCTCATGCCAAGGGCAGACAGAAGCTTTTGCAGCTCCTCCTCGTTCTTGTACTGGAAGGTGATCTTGCCCTTTTCGTTGCTGCCGCTGATTTTTGCCTTGCACTGGACAAGACTTGTCAGTTCCTTTTCCAGCTTCTTGAACACCGGGCTTTTGGGCGTGCGTGTCCTTGGTTTTTGGGGCTCTGGAGCAACCTGTGGGCTTTCGCCCTGCCAAGGAAGTGGCTGTCCTGTCTTCCAGGAAGCCAGAATGTCCTCGCATTCGCGCACCGTGAGCGTGTGGTCCAGGATGTGTTGCAAAAAGGCCAACAGTGTCTGCTCGTTTTCTACAAAGGGAAGAAGGCAGCGGGCATGGCCTGCGCTGATGCGTCCTTCCCTCAGGGCCGTGAGAGCATCCTTTGGCAGCTGCAAAAGGCGCAGGGAGTTGGCTATCATGGATCTGCTTTTCCCAAGGCGCCTTGCCAGCTCTTCCTGGGTGATGGAAAGCTTGTCCTTGAGTTCCTGCAGAGCGCTCGCCTCTTCGGCAGCGTTGAGATCCTCGCGCTGAAGGTTTTCTATAAGGGCGACAAGCATCACATCCTCGTCGCTCAAATCCTTCAGGAACACCGGAACCTCACTCAGGTGAGCCAGCTGGGCAGCGCGCCAGCGGCGCTCTCCGGCAATAATCTGGTACTTGCCTTTTTCCCTGCTTCGGCGCACAAGCAATGGCTGAATGACTCCCTGCAGCGCTATGGATTTGGCAAGCTCCTCAAGCCCCTGGTCGGTCATGCTCTTCCTTGGCTGATCCGGGTTCGGGACCAGAGTGTCAATGGGGACATTGAGGATCTGATTTGTGCGTATGTCGGAGTCAATGCCTGCAGACTGCAGGTCCGCAGGGAAGAGGGCATCAAGCCCGCGACCAAGTCCTTTGGAAGAAGACACTGTCTGCTCCTTGTTCTCAAAAATCTCTCGTCCTGCGCCAAGCCCTGGCTACAATCGGGCAGGCCCTAAGAGAGCTGGAGGTTATATCATAATGTTTGATTTGGAAACGCACATAGTCCACATGAAGGACGTCAAGAATCAGAAGGAATGCTTCTTCATCTCCGCAGAATTGGGACAGCGCTGCGCGGACGCCCTGCAGGGAGGATTACCCATGCTTGGTCCGGCAAGCCAGCTGCCGGCACACATCAGTCCCTGTCTTGGGCCCGATGGCAAGACCTTTGCCTATGTGCTGAGCAGAGAGCTGTGGAACGAGGTCAAGTACGACCTGCGTTCAGGCGAAAAGGAGCTCTTTTTCAAGCACGGAGGCGTTGCCGACGAGGATTTGGAGGATTTCAGGGAATTCCTCATGCACTGGGATTGCGACTATGACTACAGCGGCAAGGTGCACTGCCCTGGCTGCGGGACAGATACAGAGGATTGGCGCACCGATCCCGGACACCCCTTTGTCTTGAGCAACGCCAACACTGGGGGTCTTCTGGTCTTCCAGTGCTCGCATTGTGGCGCAACCATACGTCTCAAGCATTTCAGGGACGAGGTTGTGTGCGAGCACACCATGCCCTACAGGCCCTGACCTTTTTTAGGCTATGGCCTTGCGGTGCAGAATTTCCTGAGCAAGGCCAATGTAGGCAATGGCGCCCTTGGACTTGATATCGTAGTGTATGATGGACTTTCCGTGGCTTGGAGCTTCGGAAAGGCGCACGTTGCGCGGAATGTTGGTTCTCAGCATGTATCTTGGCATCTTGCTGGTGATTTCCTCCATGACGTCGTGCGAAAGACGGTTGCGCGTGTCAAACATGGTGAGCAGCACGCCTAAAATGCCAAGCCCGGGGTTGATTTTGCGTACCTTGGAATAGGTGGCCATGAGTTTGGCTATGCCTTCCAGGGCAAAGTATTCGCACTGCAGGGGAATGAGCAGCTCGCTTGCAGCGCAAAGACCGTTGAGGGTGAGCAGGCCCAGGGAAGGAGGGCAGTCGATGACGATAAAATCGTAGTCGTCTGCCACCTGGGATATGACGTTGTGCAGGAAGAATTCCCTGGCAATCTCGCCCACAAGCTCCACTTCCACGGCAACAAGGTTGATCGAGCCCGGGAGAACATCCAGATAGGGCGACCTGACGCTGATGATTGCTGAGCGGACAGATTCCGGAGTGGGATTGTAGAAAACGGAATAGAGATCTGCAGAGAGGCCCGATGTTGCTATGCCAAGGCCACTGGTCGCGTTGGCTTGGGGATCGCAATCTATGAGCAGGGTCTTGCGCTCAAGAACCGACAGGGATGCGGCAAGATTGATGGAGGTGGTGGTCTTTCCCACGCCACCCTTCTGATTGGCGACACAGATGATCCTGCTCATAGGACCACCTCTCTTGTTGTCTGGATATATTGCAAGCTTTTGCTCCGTATTTTTCTTGCTGTTTTTGGCTCTCTTCGCTTTGTGGAAAGTTTTCCCCAGGAAGAGCAGAGAGACGGGGAGAGCTGTGTCCCCATTGTTTCACGTGAAACAATGGGACGCCAAACCCATTCCTAAGCAATAGCCCAGGGCTGGTCAAGACAGCCGAGCGCCTGTTTTTTGTGCTATGCGGGCACTTGTTGTACATTTTTTGTGGCCTTTTTCAAGTTTTCGGACAAAAAACAACACTTTTCCTGAAAAGATCCCATCAATTTCCCGGGGCACCCTTGTCCAGAACGTTTCCGTACTTCACTGCGCGCACAAGAGAGAGAAGGACGCCCATGCCTCCCGCAAGGGCAGCAAGCAGGAAGGGGAGTTCCAGGTTGAAGGGGGCCTTGAGCAGACAGCCTGCCGTAACCATGGTGCCCAGGGTCTGGCCCAGCGTTCTGCAAAAGGAAATAAGCGAGCTTGTTCTTGCCCTGTCGAAGGCGTCGGCAAACATGAGCGTTGCTGTCTCGTTTGGCACCTGAAATAGTCCGTATCCCAGTCCGCACAGGGCGACAATGGAGGCCATGCGCCAGAAGGAAGGGGCTGGGACAAGGGCAAGCAGCAGTATTCCTGCCGTGCAAAGAAGCATGCCGGCAGAGGCAAGAATGAGCATGGCTGTCGAGTTTTGTGGCCGAAAAAGCCCGTATCCCAGTCCGCACAGGGCGACAACTGCCGCAAGACGCCTGATGGAAGCGTCTGGCGCAAAGGCAAAAAGCACTATCCCGCAAGCGCCAAGAATAATGCCCAGGACAGCCCTGTTTCCCCTGCGAACAAGTTTGCCCAGCTTCCCTGACGCAAGCGAAGTCACACTGTGCAGGGCAGGCCAGGCAACCAGCAAAAGACTTGTGTCCTGTATATCAAAGCCCAGTCCCTCCATGAAGGCAAAGGGCATGGCAAGAACTGTTCCCGACTGGGCCATGAAACAGACAATTGTGACAAGAAGAGAGAACAAAAAGGGCTTGTTCAAGAGGACATGCTCCGGAAAGAGAACGAGACTGCCAACGCGTTGCTGTCGTACGAGGAGCCTTGCACCACACAAAAGGAGAAGCAGTGTGCCTGGCAGGATCTGCCAGGGAAGTCCCCAGGAAAAGACACCGAGAGAGGCAAGGAAGCCTGCAAAGAGCAGAATCGAGAGGCCAAGGATGACGGCAAACTCCCGCAGATGCTCCCGCGCAAGTCGGGTGTTCTGTTCACCAGGCACATGCTTCCATGCAGCAAGCAGGGCCAAAAGCCCCAGAGGCAAATTGATCGCAAAGAGCCAGGGCCAGGACACGTGCGTGAGCATGAAGCCACCCAGGGCAGGGCCGATGATAATGGATATGGATATGGTGGCCGTATTGAAGCCTATGCCTGTGGCAAGCCTGTCTTTTTTGAAGACGCGTTCTACGAGGGCAATATTGACACTCAGCATGGCTGATCCGCCCACAGCCTGCAGGATTCTGAAAAGGCAGAGACTGCTAGGTGTTCGTGAAAGTGCGCAACCTAGAGACGCAGCCACAAAGAGAGCTATGCCGCAAAGGAAGAAACGCTTGCAGCCGACCAGGGGTGACAGGGCAATAGCCGGAAAGAGCAGGATAAGAAGCACAATCTGGTAGGCCTGAACAAAGAACGTGGCTGCTCCGTCGCTTATATGCAGCTCCCTTGCCATGACAGGCAGGGCAACATTGACCAGGGTCGAATCAATGATGACTAGGGCGACGCCGAGGAAAATGCCCAGGGCCGGGACAAATATGTGTTGAGCCTCAATCTCTTTTGGCATGTGCGCCTCCCTTGTGGATACCAAGCCTGCCGATCCCCCATGTCCGGCACTGTTTCACGTGAAACAGAGATTTGTTGTCCTGTATCACTGCCGTCTCTGTCGCAAACGCCAGGAAACATTTTTTTTGCAGTCGCTTGACTTGCCAGGCAACAGAAGGAAGTTTTTCACAAAAAGGAGCGCTTTGCCAGTCCCCGTTTGCATGAAGTGCGGGTTTGGCTCTGTGCAAATCAGGTAGTCTTTAGTTTTGCAGGGTAAAATACAAGCATAGAAATCATATTTTTCTTATTTGTGAAAAATTTCTCTAATGTGTGTTAAAAAATATCCGATATTACACTGTGTAAATCTTATAATGCTTTGTAATTTATGTATAAATTTACAAACAGTGTCTGCTGCGCATGTTCGAGGCAAGATAGTGTCAAAATTTCTGGTCGGAAAATTTACAATCGCGCAAAAAGTTTTTTTCCATATTTGGGGAGCTATGTGTTAAAAATATAATATTCCGTGATCACAAATTTTTTTGTGCTGTGATGCCGAGTCTGGGAAAATTTATGCTGCCCGAGAGAGTACTTCATTGTTTCTTGAGGGGGTTCACAGAAAAAAGTTCACATGGTAGACGAAACTGTTTCTTCCTTTTTGTGTGAAGAAATGCGCATGTGGAGATGCGCAACAAGCAAGGGGGTTTTCATGAGCATTGGCAGACAATTGTACGAGTTTCTCCTGGCGGGATCGCAAGCCTATGCCCGTTGGGATCTGGAAGCATCGACTTCCATCCTGAAAAACCGAAAAAAACTTCTTATCGTCCTGGCCTTGGCAGTGCCGATCCTGGCAGTTTGCTGTGCAGAGGCCTACTTTGAACACGAGATGCTCGGAGGCAAGGCAGCCTATGCGCCCTCCTTCTACACCACGAGCATCTTTCTTACGTCCATAGCAGTAGGTGTGGCTGCAGGACTTATCACCGGCTGTATTGGTGCAGGCGGTGGCTTCATCATCACACCCGCTCTGATGGCAGTTGGCGTTAAGGGTATCTTGGCTGTGGGTACTGACCTCTTTCACATCTTTGCCAAGGCCATCATGGGCACAACCATCCACAAGAAGCTGGGCAACGTGTCCGTGCGTCTGGCCATGGCCTTCCTGGTCGGTTCCATCTTCGGCACCTTTGTGGGTGGCGCCATCAACAAGGGGCTCTACAATTTCAGCCCCATCCTCTCGGACGTCTTCATCACGGTCATCTACGCACTTCTTCTGGGCTTCCTCGGCTTCTATGCGCTGTACGACTATCTGCGCCTGACCAACAGGATTGTGCCCAAGAACAAGCCCAAGGCGCCCACAGACTCCAATCCTGCCACAGCCAACAGGACGGCCATTTCTCTCAAGCTGCAGTCCCTGCACATTCCTCCCACCATCACATTTGACGAGCAGGCAGTGCCCGGCGGACGTCGCATTTCCGCCTGGATCATCGCCCTTGGCGGTGTCTTTGTGGGCATGCTCGCAGCCATCATGGGCGTGGGCGGCGGTTTTGTCACCTTCCCGATGTTCGTCTACGTATTTGGCGTGTCCGCCATGACGACAGTGGGTACGGATATTTTCCAGATCATCTTCACCGCCGGCTTTGCCGCTGTGGGCCAGTACGCCATCTACGGCTACGTGTTCTACACTCTGGCCGTCGGCATGCTGCTCGGATCCCTCCTCGGAATCCAGATTGGCGCTCTCACCACCAAGGTCGTCAAGGGCGCGCAGATCCGTGGCTTCTACGCCATGTCCATTCTGGCAGGCTTTGTGAACAGAGTTGCCACCCTTCCCAAGAAGCTGGTCGAAATGGAAGTGATTTCCCTGCCAGCCAATCTTGTCAACGGTATCGAATTTGTCGGCAACATCATCTTCTGGGCTGTTGTTGCCTTCTTCGGTTTCTGGGTGATCAGCAAGTTTGTCCTGAACATCAAAAAGCTTAGAGAGGAGGGCAGCTAATGTTGATTCGCAGCAGAAAACACTTTGTGGCCGGCATAGTCATGGTCGGTTCCTTTTTTGCAGTGTGCATTTATCTCTTGTTCCCCATGCTGCACGATAATTATGGCAACAGGCTGACCGGCCTGCAGTTTGCAGATTCCGTCTTCAACTCCCTTGCCAAGGGCTCCTCCTACTTCCTTCCCGAAGTTCGCAAGGAAATCGACGCTGTGGAAGGCAAGACAATAGAAGTCAATGTTCCCCTGGAACACAAGTACAGCTATGGTGCGGCCCGCGTGCTGAGCATTGTCGGTGCCGAGGCCAACTACGACAAGGAAGGTCGCCTGCATTTCAAGGGTGATCTTGGAAGCATCCTCAACGCTGCTGCCGACGTGGGCGATACCCTCTACTACAACGAGCACAAGCCCATTGAGGAAAAGTACAGAATGCCTGCCCTGCAGGTGGCTAAGTGCTGGTGGTCCCTTCTGCATCCCGCAATTCAGGAACTGCAGAAGCAGGGACACATAGAGTACGCAAAGATTGTCGACGTGACCCTGAAGAAGGCTCTTGAGCCAGGCAACAATTTCTACATGATAGAAATTACCAAGGTGAAGGAGCATATTCCTCTGATCGTAGGCATGCTTGTCTTCTACATCCTCTATACCCTCTGGTATGGCTTTGGCATATTCCAACTGTTTGAAGGCATTGGCCTGAGCATGCACAAGTAGAAACAGGCAATTTCCCTGACTTTCCGATTTTTTTGAAGGCCCCTGCGTGTGCGGGGGCCTTTTGTGTTGAGCCTTTTTCAGGTTTGCAAAACCTTTGACAGGGGCTGATTTTGTACGTATCTCTCTTGATCCAGTCCTGCTCCAAGGCTCAACACCCCTGTTCTATTGCACGTTTTTCTTCTTTTTTTTCGTGGATCGAAAAGGGGAGTGAAGACTGCAAGGGAGAGAAGAAGGTGCTGGTCAGGAAAATACGCGAAAAACAATTGCCACGGGACAGATCCCTGGTTTTGCCCACATAGGAGAGACTGATGAGAGGAAAGCTTGCCCTTTCGACCCTTCTGGCCCTGTCCCTTTTTGCAGCTACGCCGGCCAGGGCAGAGGCTGGGGAAATAAGCCCGAAGGATCTTAGGCCGGCTCTTGAGGAGCTTTTGCGCGAGCATCCGGAAGTGCTCCTGGATTTCTTGAGGGAGCATTGCGAGACAGTTCTTGACATTGCCCAGATGGGATCGGACAGCAAGAAGCTTTCCAATCTTGAGAAGCAGTGGGCCCAGGACGCCAAAATTCCCAAGGACGTCAAGACGGAAAATCGTCCCAGGGTTGGATTAAAGAACGCCAAGGTGCAGATAGTTGCCTTCTCGGACTTCACCTGTACCTATTGCCGCAGGGCGGAAAGGACAGTGGAGCAGCTGATCAAGGAATATTCCGGCAAGGTCTCCTTTGTCTTCAAGAACATGCCCCTGGATCCCCAGGGCATAGCGGGGCTTGCCTCGCAGTACTTTGTGGCCATCTCCCAGCAGAGCGAGGAAAAGGCCTGGAAATTCTATCGCCTGCTTTTTGACAATTACGACAAGCTCATAGGCAAGGGAGAGGAATACCTGCGCGAGGCCGCCATGGAAATCGGCGTGGACATGAAGAAGATGGACAGCGCCCGCAGGCAGAAGCTTGTGGCAAGGATCCTGAAGGAAGATCTCGATGATGCAGACAGGCTCGGCATAGAGGGAACACCCTGCTTCCTTGTCAACAACCTGGTCATACGCGGGGCCGTACCCATCAACATGTTTCGCAGGGCCATTGAAATAGAGCTGAACCGTTAGACCTTTTCCCTTCCCTTGTTCCCTGGCTTTAAGACGCTTATTGGAACACGTGCTGTTCCGCCATAACGAGGTATACCCTTGACAAGACCAGATTTGCCCAGACCTACCTGTGACAGGCCGGAAATCCTTGCTCCCGCAGGGGACACATCCTGCTTTCTGGCTGCCCTTGCTGCAGGCGCAGACAACATCTACCTGGGGCTCAAGCAGTTTTCTGCCCGTATGCAGGCCGAGAATTTCGGACTGACAGAACTTTCACGGCTTACGGACCTTGCCCATGAAAACGGGACCAGGGTGACAGTTGCCATGAACAATCTGATCAAGGACAACGAGGTGGAGGCTGCAGCACGACTTCTGTATCGCCTTGAAAATCAGGTTGGTTGCGACGCCATCATCGTTCAGGATCTGGCCATGCTGAAGGTAGCCAGGGACGTAGGCTTTACAGGATCGATAACCCTGTCGACCCTTGCCAACGTGACCCATCCGGCAGGGCTTGTCCTTGCCCGCGAGCTTGGGGCCAACAGGGTTGTGCTCCCGCGCGAGCTCAACATCGATGAGATTCGCTTTATGGCCGAATCCTGTCCTGAGGATCTGGAGCTGGAAAGCTTTGTGCACGGTGCCTTGTGCTACTGTGTTTCCGGACGCTGCTACTGGTCCAGCTACATGGGCGGCAAGAGCGGTTTGCGCGGCAGATGCGTGCAGCCCTGTCGCAGGGTGTACGCGCAGGGGCCGGAAATCCTGCAGGCTCAGCAGCAGAGGCAGCAGGACGAGAGAAAGGGCCAGGAAGGCTTCAGAAGGCAGGGTGCGCAGACCAGGGGCAGGGGACATGACGCAAGAGTGGGCAAGAACCAGTCCGGCCGTTATTTTTCCTGCGAAGACCTGTCAGTGGATGTGCTGACAAAAACGCTCATTGGCGTTCCCCATCTGATTTCCTGGAAAATAGAGGGACGCAAGAAGGGCCCCCATTACGTCTACCACACCGTGACTGCCTACCGCATATTGCGTGACAACCCCACGGACAGCAAGGCCAGGAAAATGGCAGTGGGCATATTGGAAATGGCCCTCGGGCGCCCAGCAACCCATGCCCGCTTCCTGCCCGGAAGACAGGTTGTGCCAGTCAATCCCTCAGGCCAGACAAGCTCTGGCCTGCTCATTGGCAAGGTTGCCATAGCAGCCAACGGTGTACCTTGCGTGAAACCCTTTCAGGATTTGAAGGTGCACGATTATCTGCGCATAGGGATAGAGGACGAGCGCTGGCATTCGACCCTCCCTGTCACTCGCCAGACGCCAAAGGGCGGGACCTACTATTTGCGCGTGCCAAGACACAAGACGCCCAAGGCAGGAGTTGCCGTCTACCTCATAGATCGCAGGGAAGTGGAGCTCGAACGCATACTTTCCGAGTGGAAGGCAAGGCTTGAGAGCCTGCCGGAACGCAGAACAACAAATGTGGACGTCGATCTTGCCCCTCTTGCGCCCTGCAAGAAGGTCTATGTGCCTGCCATGACAGTGCACGCAAGCCTGCCCCAGGGCAAGGAAACCAGGGGGGCCAGAAACTTCCTCTCCTGTCTGTGGCTCACCCCCAAGTCCGCAGAGCTTTCCAGAACAGCAGTGCGGCGCTTTGGCTGGTGGCTGCCCCCTGTTTTGTGGACAGAGGAGGAAAAGGACTATCAGCGCATGATTGTGCGCCTGTGGAGGGAAGGGGCCAGAACCTTTGTCTTGAACGCTCCCTGGCAGCTGGGTCTCTTTGACGAGAAGATGCGCGGGGACGAAAACGCCTTTCTTGTGGCAGGGCCGTTTTGCAACATAGCAAACGACCGCGCCATTGCTCTCTACGCCGACATGGGCTTCAAGGCTGCCATCGTTTCCCCGGAACTCAACAGGGAGCTTATGCTCTCTCTTCCCCGCCTGAGTGCTTTGCCATTGGGGTACGTTCTCAAAGGATCGTGGCCTGTGGGCATCAGTCGTTTTGGTGCCTTGGGCGTGCGCCTGAACGAGCCCTTCGCCTCTCCCAAGGGTGAGCTTTTCTGGGCCAGGCAATACGGCCAGAATGTGTGGCTCTATCCTGGCTGGGAAATGGATCTGACCGAAAAGCGCCCGGAACTAGAAAAGGCCGGTTACAGCTTTTCCGTGACCCTGCAGGAAAGGCCGCCCCAGAGTCTGCCAAGGCAGCCAAGGCCTGGCCTCTTCAACTGGGAAAATCCTCTTTTATAAGGCATGCACACATTTCCGAATGGTCTGAAGCAGCCGCAGGGCTCCATGCGCTTTGCACTGGACGCCCTTCTGCTTCCCTGTTTTGTCAGGGAAACCCTGGCAAGGCATCCGGCAATGCCCAAAAATCCCCTGCGCAATCAGGCTTTTGGCCTTGAGAGCAGGGGACTTTTTGCAGCTGCCGATCTTGGCTGCGGCTGCGGGGCCTCCTCCCTTGGGCTTTGCCTTTTGCTGGAGAAGGCAAAGGTCTTGGGTGTGGACAGGGAAAGACAGCTTGTAGACTGCGCTTTGGAAAATGGCGCTCTTCTTGGGCTTTCAAAGCGCAGCACCTTTTTTTGCCATGATCTTGTGGAGCGCATGCCGTATACTCGTCCCTTGTGCGATATTGTGTTGATGAACCCTCCCTACTGGGAAGCTGGGAGCGGACTTGTGTCCGACAAGGCCCTCAACGAAGGCGCCCGCAGGGGACACGACAGCCTGGAACTTTTTTTCAGGGCAGCTAGAGAGCTTCTTGTGCACCATGGCAGGCTTTTTGTGATCTATCCAGCGCAAAGGCTTTCCCATCTTGTGTCCTGCCTGAAATCAGGGGGCTTTGGCTTGCGTACCCTGAAAGTAATGCGCCCCTTTGCCAATCGAGAGGCAACAAGGGTTCTTTGCGAGGCAAAAAAAGACGCCAAAGCGGACTGCGTCATACTGCCGGACCTTGTTCTCTATGAAAGAGACGCGCAGGGCACGCAGAAGGCAACCGACTCTGCGCATGCCTTCTGCCCCTGGCTGCGCTGATGCTTGTGCAGCAAAGAGACAAAAAGTTTCACGTGAAACACAAGACAAAAGATCAAACATGAGCCCCGTCATTTGTCTTTAAATGATTGAGAAGGACTATTTGTCAGCCAGGTTGCCCTGATAGCGTTCGATGTCCAGGGTGACCAGCTGGCATGTGTACCTTTCGATGTAGTCCTTGATGGACTTGAGCGTTGTCTTTCTGCGCAGGTGCTTGTAACGCAGCATTTCCTTGTCCGCATCTACTATGGTGTCCAGAAGCGTCGTGTCCATACAGCTGGCAGTGCTTGCCGCCATGGAGACATGCAGGGGAATGGCGTCCGGATGCAGATTGTGTCTTGCCACGTCCTTTGCGATATTTTCCATGATTTCCCGTGCCTTTCCTTTTGGGCATCTGTGGAGCAGGATGGCAAATTCATCTCCGCCCATGCGGGCTACACAATCCGAAGACCGCACGTTCTGGCGCAACAGTGCGGCAAACTCCCTGATCATGCGGTCACCACAATCATGTCCCAGGTAGTCGTTCACAAGTTTCAGGCCGTCGAGATCGAAAACAAGTATGCTTGCGGGACGAATATGGGCCTGCTCGACACGCTGAACTTCCGAGTTGAAGTACCAGCGACTGTGGGCACCGGTGAGAGAATCGGTGTTCACGGCATCTTCCAGTCTGGCTCTGTTTCCCTGGGGAGTGGTAATGTCCGTGTGCAGACCGACCAGTCTGGTGGCCTTGCCGTTGGCATCCCTGTGGGAGACATAGCCCCTGCCCAGTATCCAAGCGTAAGTGCCATCTGCGCGGCGCATTCTGTAGGAACACTCGAAGCTGTCACCGTTTTGGGGCGAGTCGATGACCAGAAGCTGCATACTCACTGTCCGCTCTACATCATCCGGATGAATACTGTTCATCCAGCTTTCGGGAACAGCAGGAAACTCCTCCGGGGTATAGCCGAGCATGGACAGGTATCTTGGAGAATAGGAAACGGTGTTGTGAACAACATCCCAGTCCCAGAGGCCATCTCCAGATGCGCTGATTGCCTGAATGAGGTTGGTATTGCGCACCGGGTGGGTGAATTCGTCTACTATGCGCAGGCTGCCGACTACTTCTGTAGCCTGTCGACGTTCATTGCGCGCCAGGATGGAAATATGGAGAAGAAAGCGCGCTTCTGTGCCATCCTGTCTGCGCAGGCGTAGGATGTCTTCGAAGTCGTTGCCCCACTGGTTGTGCTCAAAGATGAGTTGTGCACGCAAAACCAGGCCATTGAGATCCTCGGGATTGACCATGGCGCGAAATTCAAGAAGGCTGATATTCTTGGGTGTTGTCTCCTCGTACCCAAGAAGGGCTGCACAGTTGCTGTCCAGAGTAATTGTCCTGTTTTTTACGTCGTAGCGCAGAAAACCGTGGAGCAAAACCTTGTCGTCGCAGGAGTAGGATGGAGTGTAGGAAACTTCTTCCTGGATTGAGACATTGCCGATGATCGTACGTGCCGCTCCGTTGGCTTCCCTGTGCACGACAAAAAGGTAGGAATGCAGGATGACAGAATCAAAGGGATAGACAAGTTCCTGTATAGCGATACTGTTGCCTGTAAGCATTTCCCTAAGCACATTCTCCCTGGCTTCCGAATTTTCTATGGGAATGTGTTTTGTGAACTCTTCCCTGGAAATGACAGGGGCTGGGCCAAGGTGCAGTTTTTCCCTTATACCTTTCGTGAGAAAGATGATATTGTTGCGGACATCCCATTCATAGGTGAGATCCGGGGCAGACAGCTGAATGACGCGAGGTTTTGCTGCGAGAGTTTTCATGGCAAAATAGCGGAAGAAGAGTGAACTGTATGTGCTACCGAAAGTTTAAGGAGTATAAGGCAGGGGGAGGCCAAAGTGTGGTGACATGATATTGATGGCGCTTTTTTCCAACCTTTTTATGGGATCTGTCAATAGCAAATCCTGTCAAAAACATAAAAATTTTAAATATTGCTTGTAAAAATACAATAAATTTTTCGGGGGGGGGGGGGTATAATAATT
>NZ_NFJC01000021.1 GCF_002159665.1 Desulfovibrio sp. An276 | reverse complement strand
GTGCCTCAGAGCCAAGAAAGCCTTGTTTAGTTGAACCGCCGTGATACGTGACCCGTACGTCCGGTGGTGTGGGAGGTTGGGGCGAGCGATCGCCCCCGCCTACCCGATTGTGCTCGAAGGAAAGGCTACCTGTAGCCCAGCAGGGGCTGGTCGTATTCAAGCAGGGCCTCGTTGATTTGCACAACATCGTAGATGCCTCTCTCGATGAAAAAACGCACTATGATGTCGAAGTCCCTGCTGTTGGAAAGCGTATAGCCAGCCGCCTTCAGAAGCTCGGCTGTCTCCTCCAGATCCAGCTCAAGGGCAACGCAAAAGGCCAGCACAGTTTCCCTGGAGGGCTTGTACTCTGGATTGGAGCGGATCTTGGAGAAGAGCTTTCTGTCTACGAGGGCCCTTTTGTAGCACTCCGTCTGGCTCATCCCCTTCTCGTCTATGGTGCGCAAAAGAAGCTGCGAAAAGGACAGATCCTTTTGTTTGAGAAACTTGGCCAAAAGGCAGCGCGTTACCGAGGCTGTGGCTGCAGCCCCGCCAAGGCACTCCCCATAGACTATTCCAGCACCAACTCCTGCCCCGAACTTGTGGACTTCAGCAATGTAGCCTTGCAGATCCCTGAAAAGTTCCGGGTATTTCCTGGAAAACGCGTGCTTGTCCGTTTCCATGCCAAAACTCCTTTTCAGACCGGCACAAAAGCTCTTTCCTATTTTCCTCCGACAAGCTGGGCAAGGAGGCGTAACAGCTGCCCAAAGTCCAGGGGCTTAGAGACATGGCCGTTCATGCCGGCCTCGGTCGAGGCAAGGATATCTTCTGCAAAGGCGTTGGCAGTCACAGCCACAATGGGAACAGAGGCGTCCTCGCGCTTCAGTTCGCGTATGGCTCTGGCAGCTTCGCAGCCGTCCATGACAGGCATTCTCATATCCATCAGGATGATGGCGTAGTGGAAGGGGTTGCTCTGGGCAAAGAGATCCACTGCCTCTTTGCCGTTCCAGGCCTGGGTCACATGCATGTCCTGCATGGTCAAAACCTCGGTCACAAGCTCCATGTTTATGGCATTGTCCTCGGCAACCAGCACATGCAGGCCAGAAAGCACAGAAAGGTCGAAACCATCCTTCTTCTGGCTCTCTACGGAGCAAGACTCTTCAACCGCCTGTCCCGCATCGTCCTCCTGGACCAGGGCAAAGGGCAAAACCACGGTAAAGGTCGTGCCCGCACCCTCCTCGCTCTGCACGCTGATCTCGCCGTTCATCTGCTCCACAAGATGTCTTGTGATGGGCATGCCAAGGCCTGTGCCGACTGTCTTTCTGGCAGCAAAGCTGGTGTCGCGGCTGTAGGGAGTAAAGACCAGGGGCAGAAAGTCCTTGGACATGCCTGCCCCGTTGTCGCTGACAGCAATGCGGTACTTTGCCACACCCTCCTGAGGAAGACGCTCCACCTCGACCCTGATGGTTCCACCCTCGTCCGTAAACTTGAAGGCATTGGAAATCAGGTTGTTCATGACCTGGGCTATGCGCAGAGGATCCCCCAAGACTGTCTCCCTACTCTTCTCCATCTTGAAAAGAAAGGTCTTTTTTTCCGAAGTTGCCTGGAGAAAATAGGGTGCAAGGGCATCATTGAGGCACTGCCAGAGATTCAGGGGTTCGTTGTTCAGGGAAAACTTGCCCTGTTCCATGCGCGAAATCTCAAGGATGTCATCGATGAGATTCTTCATCTGCCGCCCGGAAAAACGGATTTGTTCAATGCAGTGGCGCAGTTTGTCCATGCTCTCGTCGGAGTTCTTCCCGTCGGCACTCCTGTCGTTGCGACTTTCTTCCCACTGTCCCAGCCTTTTCAGGGCAAGCTCGCTCATGCCTATGATGGCATTGAGCGGAGTCCGCATCTCGTGGGAGACATTGCTGAAGAAGTTCTGCTTGGACTTTTCGCTCTGCCGGGACATCTCCAGGCTGTCCTGCAAAAGCTTCCTCTCCCGCTGCTCCTTCTGCTTCTCGTCCTCTATGTCACGGAAGCACAGAACAACCTCTCCTGGAGCCAGAGAGTCGTCAAAGAGCAGGTATACGCTGGTCCAGCGGTAGACACCATCGCACATGCGCTGGAAGTCCCCCACAAAGTTGCGAACCTTCTGTTCCACCAGCTTGCGCATATTGGCAACCGAAAAGTTTTCCAGGAAAAGTTCCACGCCCTTGGGCTCGAAGTAGCCAACCACCACGTTGCGCAGATCGTCGTAGCTGCCGTTTTTCTCCAGTCTGGCCCGGGCGTAGGGCGTGCCCTTGATCATTTCGTAGGTATTTTTTTCGTAGTTGATGCGGTAAATGGCGGCGTAGTGATTGCCGAGCACGCCAATGGTAGCAATGGAGCGCTCCATGAGCCCCCTGGCACGCAATTCTCGCCAGGAAAAAAAGATAATGGCACTCATGAACAACAGTATGGCTATGCCCAGTATGCCATAGAGCAGATTGACATCCCTGACAATGTTTGACTGGGGCACTGTCATGATGCTGTACCAGCCGTTGTCGAGCCTTGTGTAGTAGACTGCCCTGCGCCTTCCGTCAAAATCGATCAGAAACGAATCATACGGATCGAATTTTCCTGCCTTGATTCCCTTTATGATCCAGCGCACATAATTCTTGAGAGCTTCTTCGTTCAGAGTAAGCGACGTACAGGCGTATAAGAGCCCCCCACTGCTGTCACTGAAGAAGAAGGATTCCCCGCTGCGCAGCATGGTCCTGTCGAAATAGAGGTCATAGATATCCGTGTACACGTCAAAGGCAATGACGTGATTGGAGTGACTGAACTTTTTGGCAATGGTAATGACTGGCCTGGAAGTTGCCTGCTCCCTGTAGACATCCGTGTAGCAAATCTCTCCACCCCGTGCGATTGTGTCCGCGTACCAGGCCTTTTTGGACATATCCTGACTGGTCATGGGATACTGCTCGCCAGATGACACGATGACACGGCCATCCTCTCCCACTATGTAGGGGGTCATGCTGCTGTCCAGCACTTTGCGTGCCTGGTCCATGAAGGGTCTCGCGATTTTTTCCACATGCTCCCGGCCCATGCCGACTTCTCCCTCCAGCAGGGCAACCCCGAATTTGAGCTGGCTTTCCATGATCATGAAGTTCCGGTGCACCTCTGCCGCAAAGTTGCTCGTGCTGACCATACCCACCTTCTGGGCGTTTTGCAGCGTGTTCTCCCGCAACACATGAACGGCAAGCACGCAGAAGATGGTGATGAGCAGAAAAACTGCAAATCTGAGGAAAATTTTGAGGGTACTGTTCTTCACGGGAACCTCGCAGAACAAAATCGGGTTATCGGGACCGTAGACTAGCCAATGGGGCCCAAAAGAGAGGGCAGGGCAAGCCGTGTTTCGGTATAGACAGCGCTTGCCTCGCCCAAAAGCTCCCTGGCTGCGGCAACATCCCCTCCACGCAAAAGGGTGAGCTCAGTCTCGAACAAAGTCTGCAGCCTTTTCATGGAGAGGTTGCCACACATGCCCTTGAGCGCGTGGGCAGCCGCTATGGCCTTTTCCGTATCGTTGACTGCCAGGGCATCGGTCAGGCTATCGTAATTCCTATCATCCACAAATTTGAGCAGCAGACGGCAGGCGAGCTTCTCGTTGCCCATGCAGCGTTCGAGAAGCTCTTCAGCGTCAATGCCGATCTCATGCAGGCGCAAAAGCGTTGTCTGGTCCATCTTGCCTCCATTGTGCTTTTAAAAGAGAGAAAAACAGTGCTGCTATCATAGAAAAAAAGCATTGCCCGGACAACGTGGGCCAGGAGAGGCTTCCCTTTTGCAGGGCAAAAAAAAAGAGAGGGATCCCGAAGGACCCCTCCCGAAAAATATGCCTTTGGGAAAGACTACTCGGCAGCTTCTGCCGGAGCTTCCTCCGCGACGAGCTCGATGCGCTCGAAGGACTTCACGGTAATGGTGTCGCCCACTGCCTTGCCGGTCTCCCTGACGAAATCGGAGATGCTCTTCTTGTCGTCACGAATGTAGGGCTGGTCGAGGAGGCAGACTTCCTTGCAGAACTTCACCACTGCGCCTTCGGCGATCTTCTCGATGATCTGCTCGGGCTTGCCGTCGTTGCGGGCCTTCTCGCGGTACACGTTGCGCTCGCGCTCGATGACTTCGGGAGCGAGGCTTGCGCGATCGAGGGCCATGGGACGCAGGGCAGCGACCTGCATGGCGATTTCGCGGGCAAGGTTCTGCACCTGCTCGTTGGCAGCGGTCTCGGGCTTGCCAACCTCAAGCACAACCATGACGCCCAGCTTGCCGCTGGCGGTGTGCAGGTACTGACCCACAACCTCATTGGCAGCGCGGTCGTACACGTAGAATTTGCCAAGGCGCATGTTCTCGCCAATCTTGGCAATGAGGTTGTTCACATCCTCGCCAACCAGGCCCTGCAGGGCTTCGGCGTCGGCGGGCTTGTTCTCGAGAACTGCGTTCACGACACGGGCAGCGAGATCCTTGAAGTCGTCACCGCGGGACACGAAGTCGGTCTCGCACTGCAGGGAAGCCATGGCAACCCTGGTGGCGTCGGCATTCTCGGCAAAGACCACCAGACCTTCGCTGGTGGCGCGGCCGGCCTTCTTGGCGGCCTTGGCCATGCCCTTCTCGCGCAGGTAGTCGACGGCCTTTTCCATATCGCCGCCCACTTCCACGAGGGCCTTCTTGCAATCCATCATGCCAGCGCCAGTTCTTTCACGCAGGTCTTTCACCATTGCAGCAGTAATGGCCATTGAGATCTCCTTGAATTTTCAAACAAAGGCAGCATCGTCCTTGGAAGACAATACTGCCTTTATGTGTCGGTTGTATGACTGTCGTCTAATCAGAAACTACTGGGCAGCTTCTTCTGCGCCCTTCTCCATGGCCTCTTCCTCGCTGCCCTTGTCGGCAGCTGCGGCCTCGCCCTCGAGGCAGGCTTCTGCAAAGGCACCCACGAAGAGCTTGATGGCGCGGATGGCGTCGTCGTTGCCGGGGATGATGTAGTCGATGAGGTCGGGATCGCAGTTGGTGTCGGTCACGGCCACAATCGGGATGCCCAGCTTGCGGCATTCCTTGACGGCAATGTCTTCTCTGTTGGGGTCGATGATGAAGGCCAGCTGGGGCAGGTGATCCATGTTCTTGATGCCGCCGAGAGCCTGTTCGAGCTTCTGCATTTCGCGCTCGTGGAGAAGGATTTCCTTCTTTTGGTAACGGTTGATGGAACCGTCGGCGAACATGGTCTCGAGCTTCTTCAGACGATCAATGCTCTTCTGAATAGTCACGAAGTTGGTCAGGGTGCCGCCCATCCAGCGGTTGCTGACGTAGAACTGGTTGGCACGGGTGGCTTCGGTAGCAATGGCTTCCTGGGCCTGACGCTTGGTGCCGATGAACAGGACCTTGCCGCCCTTGGCAACTGTGTCCACGACCTTGTCGTAGGCAACGCGGAACAGCTTCACGGTCTGCTGCAGGTCGATGATATGGATGCCGTTGCGGTCACCAAAGATGTAGGGACGCATCTTGGGGTTCCAGCGACGGGTCTGGTGGCCGAAGTGGACGCCGGTTTCCAGCATCTGCTTCATGGTAACGTATGCCATGATAAAACCTCCTGGGTTCATCTTCCATCGAGGCCCTAGCCCTTCTACCCTGGCTTTTGCCGGGCACCCCAGGCTGCTGCCCCGATGTGCTTACTTGATGTGGAGGGCCTGCATATCTTATTGTCGCGCGCAAGGCAAGCAAAAAGTTGCCCTTGTCCCCTTCATTCCTTGTCCGCACCTTTTTTTGCATGGTCACGGACCCGAAACACAACCCACAAAGGATTTCTCATGAAGCAGTGCATGGATGCGCCCAATCTCCACAGGCGCCTCAAAAAGATTCTGGGCCAGATAGAGGCCATAGACCGCATGGTCGACAAGGACGTGCCCTGTGAAGACGTCCTCGCCCAGATCAATGCTGCCAAATCCGCCCTGCACAGGGTGGGCCAGGTAGTGCTGGAAGGGCACATCCGTCACTGCGTGCGCGACGGCATTGAGCACGGGGACGCGGAGCAGACCATAGCCAGTTTCACCAAGGCAGTGGAGCGCTTTGCCAACATGAAGGGCTAGGACTTGACGGTCTGGGACCTGTGTCACAGGCTGTACTCGTAGGCTTCCTTCATGATCGCCATTTCCGCAGGCCTCGCGTTCACCCTCACTGCCTCCTGTCTCCAGAAGGAAACAGCCCTGCGTATCTCGGCAAGGCGCTCCTTTGCCTCGCTTGCTCGCAATCGGAAAAACTCTGCAATTTCCAGAGCAGTGTTCACATCGAGGACACTTTCCTCATCGATCATGCAGGTGTGCAGCATGGCCGCCTTTTCCCCGGGATATGAGTTTTCGAGGTCGTAGACAGGAGACAAGCGCCAGCCCTGTGCCTCGCGCAAAAAGCCGTGATTCCTGAGATGGTCGTCCACGTTGTAGACACAGATATTGAAAACCATCCGCGACCAGAGTTCACGCAAATCGTTGAATGGGGATGCGCCTTCCTCTTGTATTGCTGCAGCTATCTCCGCATAGCTTGAGTGCTCTCCATCTTTTGCCTGCAGGAGGCTCATGGCGGAGAGAAAGGGGATGCGTCCAAGATTCTGCCTGTCGCCTCCCTGTTCACAAACTCTGTCAAAGCGCTGTACGAGCAGGATACTTTTGTTAGCAATGCGTTGCAGCTGTACATCGGGAGTATTTAGACCTGCTCTGCGCGCAAGCTGAAAGGTTACGTATTCCCAGAGAGGAATGTCCCGTTCATCATCGGGCTTGGGAAACTTGGCGAGGAAAAGTTCCCCATTGACACCAAGGACAGACGCCTTTGGCCTGGCACCGCCGAGGGAAGCTCCTGGAGCAACCAAGAGCTGCAAATCAGCATCGCTGTCTGTCTGTTGGCTCACATGTTGCGCGGCACGAAGAAGTTTTGGCAAAGATACAAGGGGAGGGACTGATTCCGGGCCGGATTCCGCCAAAAAACTCTTTCCTTCATCTGCAGAAATACGTAAGGCGCCCTGCCGTGTACAGTCCTGAACGCGCAACAAATAATCTGATATAAGCAAAGCGTGTGGCTTGCGAGCTTCCCTGCGTGCATGCTGCCTTTCCTGGCGCTGGAGCAGAACCCTGCCCCAGCGATCGGGTGAGCAATCCTGAAAACATAAGAAGAGCTCTTTGCACGTCTTGGGATACTGATTGAGTGGAAGGTCTGGACTCAAGGCAAAAGCACCTGGCGTCCCGAGCCAATAAGCATCATCGGTGAAGGCCGAGGAGATATGTCCTCTTGTGTTACGTAGCCACAGAGTTCCGACCAATTCCAGCTTTCTGCGCTGGAGATAGATGCTATACCGTTCGCTCATGCAAAAGGCTCCTTTCTGGAAAGACGAGCCCGTTTGGGAAGGCGCCCTTCGTCAAGCAGAAGTCCGAAATTGTCGTTTTTCTGATCCAGGATGTCCGAAAAGGGTGTCCCCATGCCGAGTGCAGCGATAACTGCAGCCACATGGCCAATACTCACCCCTGTTTCGCCCTTTTCAAGGCTGCTCAGTGTCTTTACGGATATTCCGGCACGCTCGGCTACCAGGGACATGGGTAGTCTGCGACGAAGACGTGCGGATCTGATGTCTCTGCCAAGCTTTCGGATGGAGCGGATAACGACCAAATTGGGCATAATTTAACCGGAAATATTTTATCTGTTAATTAAATTTATCTGGAAATATACTTCCTTTTATTGGGCAACAAAAACAGGATAGCTAAAGTCATGAGTCCTGACAAGACAGCGCAAAGATTAGCCCTTGTCTTTTATCTAACTCATGGAACAGGACAATTTTCCTTGACCCATTCCTCTCCCTGCAATATACCTATACCCCCATAGGTATAGGAGACCACAATGAATCCTCTTGAAAAACTTCTCGAGCTTGGCGGGACCAAAAGGGACATCGTCTTTCTGGTCATTTCTGGGCTTGCCCTGATTGTCAGCGGCTTCGATCTTTTTTCCCTCCCCTTTGACGCTGCCTGGATAGCCATCATCCTCTGCGGTGTACCAATTATCCTGGCAGCCATAAACGGCCTTGTTACTGCCTTCGATATCAAGGCGGACGTTCTTGTTTCCATGGCACTTGTCGCGGCCGTCATAGTGGGCGAGGACTTTGCTGCAGGTGAAGTGGCCTTCATCATGCAGCTGGGCGCCCTTCTGGAAGAGCTGACTGTTGCCAAGGCCAGGGCAGGCATCGAGCGCCTTGTGCATCTCACACCCAGGACTGCCCGCATCGTGCATACGGATGGGACAGAACATGTTGTGGCAGCCGAAGAGGCAAGGGTAAACGATCTCATCCGAGTTTTGCCAGGCGAGACCATTCCCGTAGACGGCGTTGTCGTGACAGGCTCCACCTCCATCAATCAGGCTGTCATGACTGGCGAATCCCTGCCAGTGGACAAGCACCCCGGGGACACTGTCTTCTCCGGAACTGTCAATCAGTTCGGCGCCTTTGACATGCGCGCCCTCAAGGTAGGCGAGGACAGCTCCCTGCAGCGCATGATACGTCTGGTCCAGTCCGCGGACGCAAGTAAGGCCAAGATTGTGGGCCTTGCCGATCGCTGGGCAACCTGGGTCGTGGTCATTGCCCTCGTGTCCGCAATCCTCTGCTGGTTTGTCACAGGCGAAATCCTGCGCTCCGTGACCATCCTTGTGGTCTTCTGCCCCTGCGCCCTTGTCCTTGCTACGCCCACGGCCATCATGGCTGCCATTGGCAATGCCACAAGGCACCGGTTTCTTGTGCGCGAGGGAGATGCCCTGGAGCGCCTTGCCACAGTGAAGCACGTAGCCTTTGACAAGACCGGCACCCTGACACTGGGAACCCCTTCGGTCACGGACGTGAAAAGCCTTGTCTCCGACCTTTCGAAGGAAGATGTCCTGCGCCTTGCGGCAGCTGTGGAGCTGCGCTCCGAGCATCCCCTTGGCAAGGCTGTTGTCTCACACTGGCGCAAAACGAACAAAAATGCCGAGCCTGCCCTGGAAGATTTTGTCATGACTCCGGGCAAAGGTGTCTCGGCAACTGTCGAGGGGCACAGAGTGAGCGCTGGCAACAGGGATCTTGTGGAAAGTCTTGACCTGGCCCTTTCTCCCGAAGCGGAGAAACTCGCAGCCAGGCTCATTGACGAGGGCAAGAGTGTCATCCATGTGTGCGTGGACAATCATCTTTCCGGCCTCATTGCCCTTGCCGACACCATGCGCGAGGACGCACCATCCCTCATGCGCAGCCTCAAAAACGTGGGGGTTACACCAGTGCTTTTGACTGGCGACCACGCAAGCGCTGCCCGCACTGTTGCCGCAAGGGCCGGCATGGACGAGGTTCACCCGGACTGTCTGCCGGAAGATAAACTCTCCTTCATAGCTTCCCATGAAAATCAGGGCCATCCCGTGTGCATGATAGGCGACGGCATTAACGACGCCCCTGCGCTCAAGCGGGCAAGAGTTGGCATAGCCATGGGCGGCATAGGAAGCGACATTGCCATCGACGCCGCGGACATAGTCCTTGTGAACGACGACATCCGCATGCTGCCCCATCTTTTTGCACTCTCGAAGCGCACCATGCGAACCATCAAGGCCAATCTGGCCTTCTCCATGGTTCTCAACTTCGTTGCTATCATCCTTGCCATGACCGCTGTGCTCAATCCCGTCACAGGCGCCCTTGTGCACAACGCAGGCTCGGTCTTTGTCATTGTGAATTCCATCTTCCTGCTCAACTGGAAGAGTTCACACTCGGCCCTTGTTCCTGCTCAAACAGAACAGAAGGTCTAGCGGACACAACAGAGCAAGCCCTTTTCAGGCATCTCCTTCCTGTACAAAAGGCCCCGCAAGGGGTCTTTTGCGTTTTGCGAAACCCCGCATGCAATTGCACTGGCGTGTCGGGCAGGAGTCGGCTAGTATATGCGCCCTCATGGGACCTTCCCCCTCGACAATACCAAATCGGCAACGCCAATTCATCCGGAGCCATACATGCAAGTTATTCGCTCTCTTTTTATCCTGCTGCTTCTTCTTGGCTTCCTCATCCTGCCTGCCAGTAGCTGGGCTCGGACATCCTTTACCTGCGACTACTACGACATTATCGACATGCCCGATCAGTGGGACGTGTCCATGGCCCCTGGCCTCAATACCATAAAGAACTCCCTCGGCTACTACGTGAACAAGGAGAAGAACGTCTCGGTCCTTGTACAGGTGGGCGAAACAGAAGAGTATACAACCCTCGAGGAGGAAACCGAGAGCCTTTTGAAGCGCCTTGAGAAACAAGGTGTCACCATTCTCTCGGCTCCTGTACGCGAGGGCTATCTCATGCGCATCGAGGCCACGGCCACAGGTGCTCCGACCACCATCTGGGTGGGCACCAATGGCGATATTATTGCCCTAACCTTTGCCGCAGGCAACAAGGAAGACGCCTTCTCCTTCTTCGACTATATGCGCAACCAGGATCCCATGCTTTTGCCTTCAGCTTCCACCATAAGGCGCTAACATGGACGCGTTTGCCCGATTCCTTGTCTATGGAGATTCGAACACATGGGGCTATCAGCCAGGTGGCGGGCGCCTGCCATTGGATGCCATCTTCCCGTCAGTTGCCATGACTGTGCCAGGCTGCCCGACACTTGTGGCAGACGGCATGAACGGCAGAGCCTCGGTCTGGGAACACGAGCTCTTTCCCGGGGAGTTGCACGGCGGGGCAACCTTTGCCGGCATTCTTGAGAGCAATCTTCCCCTGCAGGGCCTAGTGCTCATGCTAGGCACAAACGACGTCATGGCACCCCTCAATCTTGCAGGCTCATCGATCGCGGACAACCTCATCCGCATGGCAAGGCTTGCCAAAAAGCGCTGCGGAGCGGACACGAAGGTTGTTTTCCTGAGCCCCCCGCCCCTTGCGCCTCACGGAATCTCAGATCTGTGCGCCACAGGCTACGGCAGTGCGGACATCCTTGGCCAAAACCTTGCCCACGACTTCAAGCTTGCTGCTCTTGAGGAGGGCTTCCTCTTCCTTGACGGATCGAAGGCTCTTGCCCACATGGACGCCATGGACGGCTACCATATGTCACAGGAAGGCCACAGGGCTCTTGGAGAACTCCTGGGACATTTTCTTGCAAGTCTCCAATAACACAGAAATAGCGTTTTTTCTTGGCTCAAAAACTATTTTCTTATGCAGTTTTTGTGCCAGCAAAACTTGTAATAGGTGATTATGGAGGTGGACAATGAAAAAACTTCCCAGAATCTCCCTTTTTCTCTTTTTACCATTTTTGCTATTAATTTTTTTATATGTAGGTTCAAACAAGACTTATGCAGCTGAACCAGTTTATGCAACCAATGTTTCTTCTCAAGCTGCAATGGATAGAATTCAATTAGGAAACTGGCATGTTGCAAATAAATTTGTATGTATTCCTGAAGATGGCAGTAAAAATACATTTCTTACATGTACTGAAAATGGAAAAACTGAAACAAGTCAAAATTATTCAGTAAGAACTAATATATTTGCCGTTTTTATAAACAATAAAGGAATTCCAAACAAGATGGAGTTTACACTAGCTTTTGTTGATGAACGTTTGCTCAACGATACAAAGTTAAACACACAAAATATCGTAGTTAGAATAGACAAGGGAAATCTGTATACAATCAAGAAATTCAAAAAAAGAGTAAATGGACCGACAATAACCTTTGAATGGGATACGAAAATTGCAAATATAATTTCTCAAGCCCAAAAAGGAAAAAAGCTCCATGTATGAATAGTTGTAAGCGGTATATTTTTACATTGCACGTATGATCTAAAAGATTTTAGTGGAGTATTGAACGCTGCTACATCCAGTAGGTAATCTCCAACACACCAGTTGAAAAGGCCGGGTGAAAACACCCGGCCTTTTCAATACGAAAAATTCCTGTCTGCTATTTGAGGGAGGCAAGCCACTTGGGCCACCAGGAGACAAGGGAGCGCACGGCAGCCCCCCTGTGGCTTCTTGCCATCTTCTCTTCCCGGGTAAGCTGGGCAGCGCTTCTGCCAAGCACAATGTCCGCGAAAACAGGATCGTAGCCAAAGCCGTTCTCTCCCATGGGTTCGTTCAGGATGCGGCCCTCCCAGGTTCCCTGCACCACAAGTGTTTCGTCGTCCTCGTAGTGTCCTGGCGCCACACAGGCCATGCAGCAGACAAAGCGGGCCTGACGGCGCTCGTAGGGCACGTCCTTGAGTTCGAAGAGCAGCTTTCTGTTGTTGCGCTGATCCCTTGTCTCGCCTTCCAGGGGAAGCTCGGAGTCCGCATAGCGCGCAGAATAGATGCCTGGGCGACCGTCCAATGCGTCCACTTCGAGGCCGCTGTCGTCGGCAATGGCAATAAGGCCTGTTGCCTCTGCCACTGTGTACGCCTTGATGAGCGCGTTTTCGGCGAAGGTCGCGCCATCCTCGACTATCTCGCCCACCTGCGGAAAGCCATCGAGGCCAACCAATTCCACGCCGAGAGCGGCCAAAGGCTCGGCCAGCTCGCGCACCTTGCCCTGATTGTGTGTTGCCAAAACGACCCTGAGAGGCTCAGCCATATCCGTCACTCCTTGATGTATTGCGCCTGCGAGCGCGAAGGCCTCTATACCCCGTGCGCGGACAAATTGCCAGACAGGGGCTTTTCCCCTTTTTTCAGCCATTGGCCCCCTGTTTCGGCCAGCATGCTCCCTTTGTGCTCTTTTGCCTTTCGGTTCTTTGTATGCTAGCAAGCCTTCTCGAAGGGCTGGGGCAATTGCGCGCCCTTCGTGACATACCCGTTTTGCAAAAGCACGCTACGTGAAGGACAAGACCATCATGCGCGACATACACGATTTTCTCACTCTTCCTGCCCAGGAAAAGTCCATTCCCATGCCCTACATCATCGCCGAGGCAGGCGTGAACCACGAGGGCAGCATGGACCTTGCAAAGCGCCTCATCTGCGAGGCCAAGGAAGGTGGTGCTGACGCCATCAAGTTCCAGAGCTACAAGGCCGGAACCCTTGCCTCCAAGGACAGCCCTGCCTACTGGGACACCAGCAAGGAACCCACTTTAAGCCAGTACGAGCTTTTCAAAAAGCACGACAGCTTCTGGAAAAACGAGTTCGAGCAGCTCAAGCGCTGGTGTGACGATGAGGACATTGCCTTCATGTCCACGCCCTTTGACGTGGAAAGCGCCAATTTCCTCAATCCCCTGATGGATGTGTACAAGATTTCCTCCTCGGACATCACCAACAAGCCCTTCATCGAATACATGTGCGGCTTTGGCAAACCCATCATCCTCTCCACCGGCGCCTCGGATCTGCACGAGGTGGCTGAGGCAGTGGAGTGGATAGGCGCAAAAGGCAATCCCCTGGCCCTTCTGCACTGCGTCCTCAACTACCCCACCATGGACGAGAACGCAGGCCTTGGCATGATCGTGGGCCTGAAGCGCCACTTCCCGGACCTTGTCATAGGCTACAGCGACCACACCCTGCCCATGGATATGCACACCCTGGTCACGGCAACCCTGCTCGGCGCCCGCATTCTTGAAAAGCACTTTACCTTTGACAAGACTCTGCCCGGCAACGATCACTACCATGCCATGGACAAGGAGGATCTCAAGCTCTTCAGGGAGAAGATGTCCCATCTCATCACCATGGTTGGCGACTTCAAAGTGCGCTCCTACGCCTCCGAAGCACCCGCAAGGTCCAATGCCAGGCGCTCCCTGGTTGCTGCGCGCAACATTGCCAGGGGAAGCCAGATCACGCCCGAGGATCTCACCTGGAAGCGCCCTGCCCACGGCATAAGCCCCCGCAACTTTGACGAGGTGCTCACCATGCGCGCTCGCAGGGACATCCCCGAGGACACTGTTCTCTCCTGGGCAGACCTCGATCGCTAGGCTGTGTTTTGGGGCAAAGTGCCCAAACCCAATCTTTCTCTCACTCATTCTTCTGGTCGCTGCTCTCCTCCAAGGGGGCAGCGACAATATTTCCCAAAGCCAAAAAAATGAAAAAGCTTGTGCTTGGCCCCATGGCCGTGCCTTCAGACGGAACAGACATCATAGCCGCTGGCCCCTGGTGCTTTGCGGCAGAGGAAGACTTCTTCCCCTACTGGGAGGAACATTTCGAGATAGCCCCTGAGCCCTTCACAGATCGTGAGCTGCAAAAAAGGGCCATTGGCGAAGCCTTTGCCCTGGCAACGGACATGATCCCGCCCCTTGCCCACCACCTTGCTCCAAAGGTAGCCCTTCCCGACGTCTACTGGGAAACCCTGCTTGCGCCCTACTGCATCAATGTTGCCAAGATTCTGGTCGAGTTGACGTACAGGGTCCGGGCCATGGTGGACACCTATGGCGCAAGCTCAATCTCGGTTGCCCTTCTTCCGGACAACTGTTCCTTTGACATGGGCTGCGATCAGGATGTGGTCCTGCACGGCTGCCTCAATCCCGTCTGCCTGCACTGGCTGTGCTCGCTGCTTTTGCGCCCCATGCTACCAGGGGCCTGGCATGTGGTGGAAGCTGACGCCGTGAGGGAGGACTACCCCCTGCACAAGCCCGAGAGTTTCGGGGAAAGGATGCGCGAAAATTTGCGCAATCTCGCCCTCTCCCTGCCCTGCCCACCCCTTAGGGGCATGTCCATGGCAAGGGCCATGCGCTACTCCCTGGCCCTCTTGCACAAGAGCAGGGGCGAGGATCACTCGCGCAGCCTTCGCGACCACTACTCATCCAAAGTCACCGGGGCGCACATTGATCTGCCCCTTGACCCCATGCCCATCTTCCTGGCCCTTTTGCCCAAGAGCATACGCTCCCTCAAACACCCAAAGCATGCGCCAGGCCCGAAGCACAAGACTCGCGTGGCTCACATTCTCATGTACGAGGACGCGCACTACAGGCAAAAGCTTGCCCTCTGGCGCGCCAGGGGCGGAAGGCTTGCCTGCGTTCAGCACGGCGGAAACTACGGCATGATGCGCCACATCTGCGCCATGGAGCTTGTGGAGTATACCCAGCACGCCTTCATCACCTGGGGCTGGAAGCATCAGGAATCGGCTGTGGAAGGAAAGTGCGGCAAGGCCAACTTCCTGCCCCTGCCCCCGGCCCAGCTTGCCAATGTCTCCAACTGCTGGCGGGGTGGCTCAAACAACCTCATTTTGGTTGGCACGGAGATGCCCACAGTGGGCTACCAGCTGGACTGCCATCCCACACCCATGCAAAACCTCCAGTACAGGGAGGACAAGCAGTGGTTTGTGGAATCTTTGGGACACAAGATACAGTCCCAGACGCTGTACAGGCCCTACTTCCCTGTTCCGGGAACGCTGGACGACGCACCCTGGCTGCTTTCGCGCTTTCCCCGCCTGCGTTTGTGCACAGGCCCCCTCATGCCACAGCTTTTGCACTGCCGCCTGCTGGTCCTCGATCACCACGGAACCACCATGCTTGAAGCCATGGCAGCTAACATTCCCACCATCTGCTACTGGGATCCCACCTGCTGGCCCATCGACGACGACTTCCACGCCATGCTACTGAAACTGGGGGAGGCCGGCATCTGGCACTCGAGCGCAGAGGATGCGGCAGTCCATGTTGTCCGCGTCTGGGACGATCCTTCAAGCTGGTGGCGCGACAAAAAGACGCAGGCTGCCAGGGAAGCATTCATGGATGCCTACGCCTGGGTTGCTCCCCGCCACAGGGATGCGCTTTGGACTGGCACATTGCGCCGCCTGTAGCGGATTTTGTCAGTTCAAAATTTTGAACTATAGATAGTTCAAAAAGGTACAAAATTTTTCGGAGAATTTGTCCCATGGGTGTTCCTCAGGACATACGAGCAGTTCCAAGGCCCAAGAATACCGTAGTGATCGACACGGGTGGCAAGGGGCCATTGCGCTATTGCGTGCGCGCAAGGACCAAGGCCGTTCGCACGGCCAAGGGTTTTCAGCCGCGCAACGGCAAGGTCATAGGCCACATTGTGGACGGCGCCTTTGTTCCGGTTAGCTCCAGGATGAAGGCAAAAGAAAGGCGCACTCTCGGCTGTGCGCTGCTTGTGGCAGACTTAGACGCCGATTTGCGCGCAAGGCTTGCGGCGCATTTGGGCGACAAGGACGCAGACCTTGTCCTTGCCCTGGCAAGCCTAGGCATCCTGCACCCGGACCTTGGGGAAGATTTGCGTGCCGCACAGTACAAGGCATCTCTTGCCTCTCTTGTCTTTCCCGGACTCGACCTTTCCGAAAAAAGCATCCATGCACTGTATGCTAAGATTGGCAAAAAGGGGGCAGACGAATTGTTCCGCTCCCTCGGGCAAGCAAAAGGCTCGGACACATCCTCGTATCTTTTGCTGATGCCGATGGAATGTCCCGCAACACTTGCAGCTTTTGGGAAAGATGCCTGCAAGGACAATGGCCCTGGCCTTTGCCTTGCACTGCAGGGTGGCGACACCGGCTTCGAGCCCGTGTACGGACGACTTCTCGACATGAAAGGAGAGAGCCTTCCCCGCGCAGCCACATGCTGTGACACAGGCTGCACACTCTTCACCGCCCGTGAAGCGTCCAGCGAATCCCTTCGCTTCCTCGCAAGGGAGAGGGGCCTGCACTACCTTGTCCCTGTGAAATGGGACGACAAGCTTTGCAAAAAGCTTTCCTTCGACGGCCTTGAGGTTGTGGATGGCGCAGACACCCCCTGCAGGAAAAAGCGCAGCCCGGACGACGAGTATCTCTACGCCTTTGCAGGCAGCCCCGCTGCGCCAGCCAAACAGGCCCAAAGCCAGACTCAGGGCAAGAAAAAGAAGAACAAAAAGGCCAGGGAGAACGTCAGAGTCTTCCGCTCGGATGTGGACCTTCCCCTTTCCTGCATCCCTGCCCTTGCGCACGAGGAAGCTCTCTGGCAGCGTATTCTTGCCCACTTGGCTCCCCTTCTCCTGTCCGCTTGCTCCCTGAAGGAGAGGGAGCGCGAAGGTGCGGGCCTTGTTTTCCTTGTCACTGCCCTTGTCCTGCGCAGGATTGTGCAAAGGGCCCATGATACGGGGCTTCTTGGAAAGACGCACATGGGCCGCATCCTTGCCGCCCTTGGCCTTCTTCAATGCCACGTTGAAAAGGGTGAGCCGGATTCTTGGTCATGCTCGGACTTTCGCCCTGCCCTCTCTTGCGAGACAGCCTCGATGCTGCAAAAGCTTGGCTTCACGTTACCAGAGGTCGCGGAAGACAAGCCCATATAGACACGGTACCTTTCCACCCGTTTCCCGATTCCTCCTTGCCTTCTGACGGAGTCCCATATGTCAGACCTTCATACAAGCAAATCCCTGAACCGGAGTGCCCTTTCCCTTCTCCTTTCCGCCTTCCTCTGCCTGTCTCTCGCCCTGCCTGTCCACGCTGTCGAAACAGGCTCCCAGGACATTCAGACATCCGCCCAAAGTGGCGTCGACGAGGACGACGCTGTCCTTGTCAAGGTACAAAAGGCCCTGGACGCCCAGGACTACCGCACGGCTGTCGATCTGCTCACCCCCCTTGCCAACAGGAAAAACGGCGAGGCAGCCTATGTTCTTGGCAGGCTCATCCAGACAGGACAGGGCATACGCAAGAGCCGCACCCGCGCTGCCCAGTACTTCAAGATTTCTGCCGAACAGGGCGACGCCAGAGGACAGAATGCCTATGGTGAGGTTTTGGCCATGGGTGCCGGCGTGCGCCGCAACTTCCTCGAAGCCTCGCGCTGGTTTGCCAGGGCTGCCGAACAGGGCCATGCCACGGCCCAGTTCAACCTGGGCTATCTCTACGCCCAGGGCAGGGGTGTGAAGAGGGACGAGGCAAAGGCCATTGACTGGTACTCAAGGGCTGCCAATCAGGGGCTGGCAGAGGCCCAGTACAGCCTTGGCTGGATCTACATGAATTCCAAGGGCCAGTTCCAGGACGACACCAAGGCCGTGCACTGGCTGGAGAAGGCTGCGGAACAGGACCTTCCCAAGGCCCAGAACAATCTTGGCTTCATGTATTCCCAGGGCAGAGGCTACGCTTTGGACTACACGAAAGCTCTCATGTGGTACCAGAAGGCTGCAGACCAAGGCTATGCGCCTGCCCAGTACAACATGGGCTTCATGTACGAGCAGGGACACGGCGTTGCCCAAGACTACGCAAAGGCAGTCGAGTGGTATCGCAAGGCAGCGGAAAACAACGACGCTGCAGCCCAGTACAGCCTTGGCCTCATGTACGAGCAGGGAACGGGCGTTCCCTTGAACATCACAGAGGCCCAGCGATGGTACACACTGGCAGCGGACAATGGCGACCCGGACGCCAAGAAGGCCTTGCGCGACTTGAAGCGCGCAAGAGGCAAGAAGTAGGTATCAGCTCCTTGCGGCAAGGGCTGTGCGCACAACCGTGTAGGCGCTCTCCTTGGGCATCTCAAGGCCTGTCCAGAGCCTGAAGGATGCCCTGGCCTGCTCCACAAACATGGCAACACCGCTCTGCGTCTGCCAGCCAGCGGCCTCGGCCTCGCGCAAGAATCTCGTCTTCTCCGGCGTGTAAACAATGTCATAGGCAAGGCCTGTGCCTCTGAACAAGGGGTAGGGGGTCATGTCCTCGCGCTCGCCCTTCATGCCAAGGCTTGTGGCGTTGATGACAAGGTCTGCCTCAAGGCCAGAGCGCTCCTCCCAGGGCGAGCAGCCTATGCCGAATTCCTCTGCCAGGGCCTGAGCTTTTTCAGGGCTTCTGTTGGTTATGGTGATTTTTTTGACCTGCATTTCCTGCAGGGCGCAGATGGCTGCCCGCGAGACACCACCGGCACCGAGAATCAGGGCGTGGGCAAAATTCTTGCCCTCAAGGGGTACCCGAAAGCCGATAACATCCGTGTTTTCGCCAATCAGGCGCCCCTCTCTCCAGTAGAGGGTGTTGATGGCGCCAAGCCTTTGCGCCCTTTGGCTTGCCTCATCCACAAGACTTAAGGCAGCTACCTTCAAAGGCAGGGTAATGTTGCAGCCTGCATGGTGGGCAGAACGAAACTCCGCAAAAAAGTCCGCCAACTCTTCCACTGCCACTTCCCTGGCACTGTATGTCCCTTCAAGGCCCAGTTCCCTTAGGGCCTGATTGTGGATGAGCGGGCTTAGGCTGTGCGCTATGGGCTTTCCTATGACAAAATACTGTCCAGACTTGTGCGTTTCCATGTGCTGCCTCCGAGATTCGAAAATCTTTGCAGGAAGGTTGATCCCATCCCGCGCATGGCGCGCACTATAGTTCCCAGTGCCTTCGGAAACAAGACAAACCACCTTCCCTCCCATACTCTTGTCGAACTGAGCATGGGGGATTATACATGCGCGGCCGCTGGCTGGTTGCCCACACATGCGGCATTTGGACTGCCGGCCTGTGCCAGGCAGGACTTATACCTGGCATGCCCCCAAACAATTCACCCAAACAATTCATTCTACATGGACGCCACCACTTCCCCCGAAACGCTCAAGGCCGTACGAGTTGGCTTTGCAAGAGCCTTGCCCATCATGCTTGGCTATGCGCCCGTGGCCTTTGCCTTTGGCGTGCTTGCCACCCAAAGCGGCATGCCCATCTGGCTTGCCACAGCCACCTCCATCCTCATGTTTGCAGGATCCGGCCAGTTCATTACCATTTCCCTCTGGTTCGCAGGAGCAGGCCTCATCTCCACTGCCTTGGCGGTCTTTGTCACCAACCTGCGCTACTTCCTCATGGCCGTGGCCCTGGCACCCCATGTCCGCCCCTTGAAGGGCCTTGCGCGCCTCATCTATGGCTGGCAAATAACGGACGAGCTCTTTGCAGTGCATATTACAGCCTTCCAGCAGGGCTGGGAGCTCAACAAGACCGCCATCTTCACGGCCACGGGCTGTGCCCAGTTTGCCTGGGTGATGGGAACGGTTGTCGGCGCCCTGTGCGGAAGCATGGTGAGCGACGTTCGCCCTCTTGGCCTTGACTACGCCCTGTGCGGCATGTTCATAGCCCTGCTCATTCCCCAGTGCACGGACAGGCTGCACATCATTGCCGCAATCCTCGCAGCCCTTTTCTCCATTATGCTGCGCCTCGCAGGCCTTGGACAGTGGAACGTGGTTCTCGGAACCATCATTGCCGCAACCATCTGCGCCATTGTGGAGACCAAGATGTCGCAAAAGGGCAAATTCGGGGATTCCGATCCCGGCAAGGAGGTTCAGGCATGAACCCTACGTCCCTTGGCAATATGATGATCTGCGTGGGCGTTTGCGTCCTTGCCACTGTTCTCCCCCGCATCCTTCCTCTGTACGCCTTTTCAAGAGAGCTTCCGGCCTTCGTAAAGACCTGGCTCAACTACATACCGGCAGCCGTCATGGCAGCCCTCGTGGCTCCGGATCTGCTGTTCTACGGGGGGAACTTCAACCCCGATCCCCTGAACAACGTTTTCCTTGTCGCTGGCATAGCCAGCATGATCTTCGCCATAGTCAGCAAGAACTTCTTTGCGACCATTGTCTTTGCCATGGCCTTTGTGGCCGGCATGCGCTATTTCGGGCTCTATGTCTAAGATCCTTCGTGTCTTGCAGGAACGCAGGAGGGACGGTTGAACATCGTGTTCGACCGTCCCTCTTCTGTATACGGGCAAGAATTATTAGTCACAATCTAATTTTACGCCTTTTTGTTAAAAAATAAATTGCAACTCCTGCATATTCTTGTAGTCTTCCATTTCTGTCTGGTGAACACCATTTTTCTAGAATAGAATCAATCTGTCTTGAAGGAGCTCTATTTTTTAATTGATTCAAAGTGTCAATTATTTTATTAATTACATCTGCCCTATTAGACATTAACTTAGAACAATTAAGATTAAGAATGCCTTCATTTGTATTTTTTTCATATTCTATTTTTTCATCCCCAAGTTGTTCATTAAAATCACTATCTTCTGATTCAATTTTACCTGTACGAAGATATTTTATTCTAAGTTTATTATAATGATCTGGGTTTGCCGGATTATATAATAGACGTTTATTACCTTTCTTTGTATCACAATGTTGAAGATGTGATTGCTTTCCTTCTTCACCTTTACAAACTGCCAACAAATTTTTATAGTCTATAGAATGTTGTCTATTAGCTTCTTTTTCCTCAGACGAAAGTTCACATCCTTCATTGTCAGGATTTTGTGGCAACCAATGTTCAATCTTCATTGAATTTTCGTAAATACGTGACATACAATAGGCGCATAAATAACCTTGTTCTTTGAGAAGACTTGCTTTTAGCTCCTTCTTAGGAAGTCTGTTGTCATCATATGTAACACCAGGAATCCTTTCAAATTCCAATAATGGATTTTCTTGATTTTTATGAATGGGTATCACGTTCTTCATCCTCTATATCTGCCTGTTCTTCTCCCATCATGGTCAAGTAGCTGTTTGCTGCGTATATAGCAGGAATTTTTCCAGTGACACTTGCCAATTTTCGTATAGCAGCTCTAGCCTCATCAAATTTTTCTGCATCAATGAGGCGATCTATATCCTCAAGGGCTGTTGTCACGGCTTGTGGACGGCTTTGTGTTCCCATGATTTCTCGAAGCAACTCCGACGCTTCCATTCCATAGGAGCGCTCGGGGTGATAGGGGGCACATTCATCCTGCATTATCCAAATACTGTCAGCTTCAACACTACTTAAGACAAGAGGCGAATGAGTTGTGACAATGAATTGGCAATTAGGAAATGTTTTCAGCAATTTCTCTATAAGAGTACTTTGCCACGCAGGATGAAGATGAAGGTCCAGTTCATCAATTAGGACAACTCCATCGCCTTCCAATGGATTATCCAGTGCAGGATTACAAATCGCAAGTCGCTGCGCGAGGTCTCCCAGCAAAGCGATCAAGCACTTCTCTCCATCAGAAAGTTGCAAAAAATAGAACTGTTTTTCTTTTTTTAGTATAGATATTTTAAATGGATTTTGTGTAACGTGTAATTGTCCAAATTCTGGGATCACTGTGCTGATAGCTGTATTTACTGCCTGTATCTGTTTTGCTTTCCATTGAATATATGGATCGTTATTCTGTTTAGTTATTTTTGCATAATTTTCACTCATGCGGAGGAGAGCAATAAAAGAGCGAAAATCAAGATTACTTTCAAGTGCATTATCAAGGGCATCAACAGGATTTACTGCTGGCTTAAATCCTCTTATACGCTCAGGAATTTCGAGAATTGCTCTATTTGTTGGATAGGAAACAACTAAAGGGAAATTCTTTTTAAAAGGAATGACACCCTCTTCGACCTCTTTCCTCAGCTGAAAAAGAGGACCATTTTTTTCATTGCTATCGTTGAATTCACCTGAAAAATTTTCAAAATATTTTGATTTTTTTTCATTTTCACTATATGAATAACTTGCTATAACATAAGAGTTTTCATGTTTACATTTTATTTTTCCATTAAACTCATTACTTTCATTATTAATATCTGAATATTTACAAGATAATTCATATTTTGTTATATTTCTACATTGTGAAACCATCAACGCTATAAAATAAAGTATACTGGATTTTCCAGTGCCATTATTACCTATAAATATATTTAATCTTTTATGTAAGTCCAAGGAGAAGTCTGGGAGACCTCTGAAATTATGACCTTCAATATGCTGTACAAACATAGATTTCCCCTTTTAAACTGTCTTACCTTGGAGTGAGAGGCTGTTCACTGTCCTCTGTCTAGCCCTCTTGCCCTACACCTTACTTGGGCAGATACGGGATGCGTTTGACCAGCCGCACGCGCGGTGTGCACTCTATGCGGTAGTACTGGTTTTGCGGCACGAACATGTAGGGAATGTCCTCTGTGCGCTGGCGCATGAACATGGAAAGAACCACGCGGTTTATGGCCTGATGGCCCACTATGCAGGTGGGCGCGCCTGCAGAGAGGAAGAGTGCCCTGCGCAAACCCCGCAAGACGCGCTGCATGACCATGGCGTAGCTCTCGCCCCCGGGGTAGCAGAAATTGAACTTGTCCGCATTGCGCCCCTTTGTCACCTCGGGCATTGTCTCGCGTATTTCCTCGTAGCGCATGTTCTCGCACATGCCTGCGTTCAGCTCGTCGAATTCGGGCAGGGCATAGATGCGCACATCGGGCCTTGTCTTCGCCAGGAAGGCTGCGGTCTCCCCAGAGCGCCTGCGGGTCGAGGTAAAGATGTAGTCAATGCGCGTGTCCTTCATGTGCTCTGCAAGCTGGGCTGCCTGCATGCGCCCCTTTTCCGAAAGAAGCGGATCCCCGCCAATGCGGCCCTCGGCGTTGAACTCTGTCTGGCCGTGGCGCACAAGATAGAGTTCCCTGGCCCAGGTGGTCACGATGAGTTCGCGGATGGCAGGATAGTAGGGAGATCCTTCCATGGGGCGTTCCGCCATGATGCGGTTTGCCATGGTGTCCACGCACAGGTAGAACTTTTCCTCGTCCAGGTGTTCGTAGATGGAGTTGTAGTAGGCTATGCGTGCCTTGAAGCTCTCTACCGCATCCTCCTCGCTGTAGGAGGCGTACTCCGGCAAAAGGGCCTTGCGGCGTATGCAGGCCTCGTGCAGGACAGGGTCCTCATTGAGACACTCTATGAAGAGCAGGGGATGGTCGTTCAGAGTCTCCTCAAGGAGTCTTCTGCGCTTGCGGCTGCCGTTGGTGGCGTCAAGGACTGCCACATCCCCGCCTTCTGCGAGGAACTTCCTGGCCTCCTGCATGTTGGCAAGGGCGATGTGTTCCCTGATCTCCCGCCCCTCGATGTTGTCCGGCGCGTACCAGGAGGACTCTGTCGAGGCTGGCCCAGCAATCTTTCTGCGCAGTTCGCCATTGTTGAAGATGGCGCAGTTGATGCCCTCATCCACAAAATCGTCGCGTATTCTCTTGGCCAGTGTGGATTTGCCGCTGGCAGGAAGTCCTACCAGGGCGACATAAAGCTTGCTCATGACACCAATCCCTCTGGTGCTGTCCAAAACAGTGTCCGACAAAACAATGCCTGTCAGATACGGAAAGGGCCCCGCAAATGGGGGCCCAACAAAAACCTTTGCGCGCTGCCCTTAGCGAACAGTGAGCTTCAGGAACTTCTTCTTGCCAAAGCGGATGACGTAGCTTCCGCTTGTCAGGGGCGTCTTGTCGTCCTTGACCTGGGCGCCATCCACGTAGAAGCCACCCTCGGCTATCTTGCGCCTGGCTTCGCTGCGGCTCTTGGCAAGGCCGAAATTGGCCAGGATGGACACGGGGTCGGCGTCCTTTGCGTCCATCTCGCCGGAGGGGGCGTCTGCCGGAACACCACCGTCCGCAAAGACTGCGTTGAAGTCGGCCCTGGCCTCGTCTGCTGCCTTTTCGCCATGGAACCTTGCCACAAACTCGTGGGCCAGCTCCTCCTTGACCTTCTTGGGATGCAGGGAGCCATCGGCCACCCCCTTCTTTAAGGCGGCAATCTCGTTCATGTCCTTTGCGGAAAGAAGCTCGTAGTAGGACCACATGAGATCGTCGGAAACGCTCATGGTCTTGCCGAAGATCTGCGAGGGAGCCTCGTCGATGCCGATGTAGTTCTTGTAGGATTTGCTCATCTTGCGCACGCCGTCGAGGCCCACGAGCAGGGGCATGGTGAGAATGCACTGGGGCTCCATGCCGTAGTGGGACTGGAGGTTGCGGCCGACAAGCAGGTTGAATTTCTGGTCCGTGCCGCCCATTTCCACGTCTGCCTTCAGGGCGACGCTGTCGTAGCCCTGGCAGAGGGGGTAGAGGAATTCGTGGATGGCAATGGGGGTGTTTTCATGAAAACGCTTGGAAAAGTCGTCGCGCTCCATGATGCGGGCAACTGTGTAGCTGGAGGCCAGACGGATGAAGTCCGCGGCGCCCATCTTTCCGAGCCAGCGGGAGTTGAATTCCACGATGGTCTTCTCGGGATCCAGGATCTTGAACAGCTGCTTCTTGTAGGTTGTGGCGTTGGCGTTCACTTCCTCTTCGGTGAGCGGAGGCCTTGTGGCAGACTTGCCGGAAGGATCGCCGATGCGGCCGGTGAAGTCGCCGATGAGGAAGATGATCGTATGGCCGAGGTCCTGGAAATGACGCATTTTCTGCATGATGACAGTGTGGCCCAGGTGCAGATCGGGGGCTGTGGGGTCAAATCCGACCTTGACGCGCAAGGGTGTGCCCTTCTCAAGCTTCTTGCGAAGTTCGCCCTCGTCGATGATTTCGGCTGCACCCCTCCTGATGAGGGCCATTTGAGAGTCAATATCCTGCATCAATGCTTCTCCTTGTACATATGGCGGGCCCAGGAAAAATCTGGGCTTCTCAACCTCACAGCATACCGTGACCTTTCAGCAATTGCAAACAGTTGCCCTGCTTGCCCGCACTTTTTGCCACAGCCAAGGTATACAAAATTTCATCTATTATCCCAAGATGTTGAGTGCCAGACAGAAGGCATTCCGTCTGGCACCACCAACAAAAAATATCCAGGCTGCTTCTGCGGACAAAAACTATGCCTGTCCCTTCTTCTTGAGTCCCTCGCTCTGACCGAAAAGCACAAGCTCAACCCAATCGTAGCCGAATTCGAGGGCAGCTTCATCGCTTTCCATGATGGCCTTCTGGCGCTCCTCGTCCACTTCCACGCGCTTGAAGATGTTCATGGTGGTGATGAATTCGCGGAATCTGTCGAGCTGATAGAGGCACAAAAGTGCCATGTTGCCCATCTTCTCGCTTATGGGAGAGCCGGAGGCTGTGATCATGGCGCCAAGGCGCATGTAGCGATCGTTTGAGACATTGTAGGGCTCAAGGCCCTCGTGCTCGAACCATTCCCTGGCTGTCCAGTCGCGGCCATCGTCAAAGCCGTGGCAGTGGGGCTCCTGCACAAGGTAGAAGGTCTCGCTCACGCCGTTGCGGGAAAGCTGGGTTCCGCGGCCCAGGGGATAGCTGCGACACGCGCTCGGCCTGTCTTCGTAGACATGACAGCCAGCGGGTGTCACGAAGGGACAGGTTTCGTCCGGATCTTTCAGCATGTTCAGCATGACTATGGGCAGGCCGGAATCCGGAAAGGTCTTGAGCTTTGCAAAATTGTCCAGAAAGACATCCGACTTCATGCCAAGCCTGCGGCACAGGCGCATCACGTCGTAGGGCGTGAGCGGCAAGGTGAGCTGCCTGCAGCAGCGGTTGAAGCAGGGCATGTCGGGGTTGCACTCAAAACAGAAGGTCTGGCCTTCGCCCACGGTGGGCAGGGAATCGAGCCAGTCCTGGGCCTTTTCCTCGTCAAACAGGGGTTGGGTTTCCTTGCCGCTCATTCATTTCTCCTTTGCGACGCAAGTCCTTGTGCCTGCGCCTTTGTGCGAAAAAAGGCGCTCGAAGGCGCCCTTGAAATTTGGGTTGTGCACGGGCTGCCCCAAGGGGTAAGCCCGAACATGCCCGAAATTTGCGAAATTCGCTAGATAACCTTGTTCAGGGTGTATTCGATGATGCCCTCGGCACCGGCTTCCTTCAGCTGAGGAATGAGGTCGCGGACAACATCCGTGCGCACAACGGTTTCCACAGAGAACCAGGTGCCGTTTTGCAGGGGAGAGACCGTGGGGGAGTTGAGGGCAGGCAGCATGGCCTCCACCTTGGCGAGATTCTCCTTTGCCACGTTCATCTTGATGGCCACAAGGCTCTCGGCACGCAGGGCACCTTCGAGAAGAAGCTGCAGCTGTTCGATCTTGCGGCGCTTTGCCGGATCTTCCCAGGCTTTCTTGTTGGCCACAAGCACGGGGTTCGAGCACATGACCTCGTCGATGATGCGCAGGCCGTGGGCGCGGATGGTGGTGCCGGTCTCGGTCACTTCCACGATGCCGTCGGCAAGGCCTTCCACAACCTTGGCCTCTGTTGCACCCCAGGAATAGAAGATGTTTACATCAACGTTCTTTTCCGCGAAATAGCGCTCGGACAGATGCTGCACTTCGGTGGCAATGCGCTTGCCCTGCAGATCCTCTGCCTTCTGGTAGGGGCTGTCGCCGGCAACTGCCAAAACCCAGCGGCTCTGGCGCAGGGAATTCTTGGAGTAGACAAGATTGCAGACCTGCACCACCTCGTCTTCCAGATCCATTTCGCGCAGCCAGTCCAGGGCGGAGATGCCGGCGTCCAGGATGCCTGCTGCCACATAGCCGCCGATTTCCTGCACGCGGCTCAAGCTCAAGACCATCTCGCTGTCATTCACTTCGGGAAAGTAGTTGCGCTCGTGCTTGTAGATCTTCCAGCCTGCGCGTGCGAAAAGGTCCTCGGTGGCGTCCTCGAGCGACCCCTTGGGCACGCCGAATTTCAGAATCGGATTCTTCTTGTCCATTGTTTTCCCCCAAACAAATTCTTTTTTGCAGGCGCGCATGTCCTTGTAAAATGTCGTGCGCGTCACAGCTGATTTGCCTTGTGATGTGGTGTCTCTCCCGATACTACTTCTTGTAGACCTTTTCGGGATCGAAGATCTGGGGAGAGCAGATGCTCTCGCCGGTCTCGTCCCACTTGCGGTAGAAGCAGGAGCGTCTGCCCGTATGGCAGGCCGCATCGCCAATCTGCGTGACCGAAAGCAAAATGGTGTCAAGATCGCAGTCTATGCGTATGGAGTGGACCTTCTGCACATTGCCGCTGCTTTCTCCCTTGTGCCAGAGCTTCTTGCGCGATCTGCTCCAGTAATGGGCCTCGCCTGTTTCAAGTGTCTTTATCCAGGCGGTTTCGTCCATATAAGCCAGCATGAGCACTTCGCCGTCTTTGGCATCCTGCACGATGGCCGGAACAAGACCCTTGGAAAAATCGGGAACAAAGCTGGGTTTTTGCATGTAGTCCTCCTGATGTGCCCCTGATGCACACCCTTTGATGCACACCTTCTGCCCCATGTGTGACAATACGGTCACGCCGGCAGATGAGCGGAAGCAAAACTAAACTCAAACCCGTTCGGAGGCAAGAAGCATTCTTGTGACAAAGCGGCAAAGATACTGCGGCAAAGGGACTCCCTGCAGGCTTTCTGCACGCCCCTTGCCAGCATGTCGGCTTTATGGCACATTTCGGGCCGCATTCACCTCCTTCCCATTACAATGCCCCTTCTCCCTCTTTGCGGAATTGGCCGGCATCTTCCTACTTTTTACGCGGATCCTACCCATGCCCGACTCAAGCGACAAAGCACAACCGCATCTACTGAATCAACAGACAAATCCCCAGGACATCTCCGCCCAGGAAAGCGTACCAGCTCCCGACGCAGACAGTCTTGAAATTACCCATCCGGACAATCCCCTGGCTCCAGTGGTCCTGGAAGAGCTTCCCCCGAGCATGCAGGCAGCCTGCGCAAGGGCCGGCTGGGACAGGCTCATGCCAGTGCAGTCCCTTGCCCTGCCCTACCTCATGGACGGGCGAGACATCATGATCCAGTCGCGCACAGGCTCCGGCAAGACCGGCTGCTACCTTCTGCCTCTGGTCCCTGCCCTGAGGCCAGCCTACACATGCACCCAGGCCATGGTCCTTGTGCCCACGCGCGAGCTTGCCCTGCAGGTGGCAAAGCAGGCCGAAGTGCTCATGGAAGGCACAGGCCTGAACATAGCCGTCCTCTACGGCGGTGTGGGCTACCACGCCCAGCGCGAGCAACTGCGCAAGGGAGCGCAGCTTGTCATAGGCACCCCCGGCCGTATCCTGGACCATCTCTTGCGCGGAACCCTCTCGCTGGACAACCTGCGCGCCCTGGTCTTTGACGAAGCGGATCGCATGCTCTCCATAGGCTTCTATCCGGACATGAAGCAGGTGCAGCGCTATCTTCCGAAGCGCCGCATCTACACAAGCCTCTTTTCCGCCACCTACCCGCACCACGTCCTGAACCTTGCAAAAGAGTTTATGCTGAACCCCTGCCTGCTTTCCCTCTCGCAAAAGCAGGTCTACGTGGCCGAGGTGCAGCACTGTTTTTGCGCTGTGGATCGCATGGACAAGGACAGGGCCCTCATCCGCCTCATAGAGATGGAAAACCCTGCCTCTGCCATTATCTTCTGCAACACCAGGGCCAACGTGCACTACGTGACAGGTGTCTTGCAGGGCTTTGGCTACAACGCGGATGAACTGAGCGCTGACCAGAGCCAGAACGCCCGCGAGGACGTCATGCGCAGGGTGCGCGAGGGCAAGGTGCGCTTCCTTGTGGCTACCGACGTGGCAGCGCGCGGCATAGACATTCCAGCCCTCTCCCACGTCTTCCTCTACGAACCGCCCGAGGATCACGAAAGCTACATCCACAGAGCAGGCCGGACAGGTCGGGCCAATGCTGCAGGGACAGTCATCTCCCTTGTGGACATCATGGAACGCATGGAGCTTGACCGCATTGCGCGCCACTACAGCCTGAGGCTTCAGGAAATCCCCAACCCCACGGACGACGAGGTGGCCCAAGTGGTTTCCGGGCGTCTGCTCACCCTGCTCGAATCCCACTACCGCGGTCTTACCTCGCTGCAGAAGGTGCGCTCGCGCAGGTACGTTGAACTTGCAAGGGAGCTTGCCAGCCTTGCGGAGGGCGAGGAGAGCGAGGGCACGGGCGCAAGCCTGCTTGCCATGCTGCTCGACGCCTTCCACCACAACACCCTGAACGAGCTTGCCCTGCCCTCCGGCAAAAAGGCCGGACGGGATGGAGGCGAGATCTCTTCCCCGACAAAGGAGGGCGAGGAGAAAAAGCGCAAGAGCAAGAGGCGCAGGGGCAAGGGTCGCGACAAGGCACAGGATGCCGCTGGCACACAGGGCAAGCCTGAAGAAACCAGGGAAGCAGCCCCGGTTGCGGAAACGTCTGCTGACACGGACGCAGGAAGCAGCGCCGAAGCCGGCACGGATGCAGCCGAGCGCCAGTCTGATCGCAGCCGCAGGCGTCGCCGCCCGAGACGGCGCAAGAGCTCGCGCTCCGGCAAGGCCGACAGCGCCCAGACAAGCCCGCAGCCCCAGGCTTCAGGGATTGGCGACGACTAGTTTCACAGATTTAGGGATACAAAAAGGAAAAGGACAGACAAATGCCCCAAGGCGACACTGCCCGGGACACACAGGATCCGGACAAGGCCATGCACACCATTCCAGTACGCCCTGCCAACGGCAGGAAATGTGCTGTCACCATAGGCAATTTTGACGGCGTGCACCGCGGACACCAGCTTTTGGTTGGAACGACCCTAGGCTTTTGCAAGGAATACGATCTCGACAGCGTGGTCGTGACCTTTTCGCCCCACCCAAGGGCGCTCTTTTCGGGAAAGCACATGCCGCCCCTGGCAGATTTGCAGACCAGAAGGCGTCTTTTGGGGTCTCTTGGGGTGGAATTTCTCATGGAGCTCAACTTCACACGGGAAATCGCAGCCCTGAGTCCAGAGGAATTCTACCTGGGCTACCTTGCGCCCCTCAAGATGGAAATCCTTGTGGTGGGCTACGACTTCTGCCTTGGCAAGGGCAGGAGCGGGGATTTTGCCGCACTCTCAAGGCTCGGGGAAAAGTACGGCTTTGCGGTCCACCAGGTGCCCCCTCTTCTCTTTGAGGAAGCCCCCATCAGCTCCACGCGCATACGCAAGACCATCGAGGAAGGCGATATGGTGGCAGCCCGGCACATGCTCGGCCGCCCGCATACCCTGCAGGGCATGGTTATCCACGGGGACGGCAGGGGATCCGGCCTTGGCTTTCCCACTGCCAACCTTGAGCCGGCAGAAGTGCTGCTCCCCCCGGACGGCGTCTACGCCACAAGGGTGGTGCACAGGGGACAAAGCTACCCTGCTGTCACCAACATAGGCTTCAAGCCCACCTTTGAAGGAAAGGGCAGAACCATCGAAAGCTTCCTTCTCGACTGTGACATCAATCTCTACGCAGAGCGCGTTGAAGTGCAGTTTCTGCAGCGCCTGCGCGCGGAAAAACGCTTTGCCTCTCCAAAGGAGCTCGTGGCCCAGATAGATTTGGACGTAGCCGAAGGCAGACGCATCAACCACGACTTCGAAAGGGAAGGCCGCTAGTCCTCTCTGTACCCATGGGGTACGCCCTGCCTGCACGCGCAGCAGGGAAAAGACAAAAAAGTATCGTATACAACGCGGCAAAAGCCGCAAGGAAAAACAATGCCCGTTTTGGAATTTGCCTGGGTGACAGACCCTTCAGCCTGGGCCGGCCTGGGAACGCTCATACTTATCGAAATTGTTCTGGGCATAGACAACATCGTCTTCATCTCCATTCTTTCCACCACCCTGCCCCACTCGCAGCGCAGGCACGCCTTCTTGGTCGGCCTTGGCCTTGCCCTTCTGACACGTCTTGCCCTCCTCGCTGCCGTAGCCTGGGTTGTCACCCTGACAGAGCCACTCTTCGCCTTTCTGGGTCACAACTTCTCCTGGCGCGACATCATCCTGATTGTGGGCGGCATCTTCCTGCTTCTGAAGGGCACCATGGAGATGCACGAAAGGCTTGAGGGCCAGATCTTCGATCCCACGAAGAAGGCGGAACACCACGCGGCCTTCTGGCAGGTCATAACCCAGATAGTCATCCTGGACGCCATCTTCTCCCTGGACTCTGTCATCACCTCGGTCGGCATGGTGCAGCATTTGAGCATCATGTACATTGCTGTCATCTGCGCAGTGGGCTTCATGCTCATGGCGTCAGGGCCACTTGTGAGCTTCATTGAGCGTCACCCCACAGTCATCATCCTCTGTCTGGGATTCTTGCTCATGATTGGCTTAAGCCTCATTACAGAAGGCATTGGCCTGCACATCCCCAAGGGCTACCTCTACAGCGCAATCCTCTTCTCTCTTGCCATCGAATTCTGCAACCAGTACGCCCTGCGCAACCGTCGCCGCAGGGTGAGCATGCGTGACATGCGCGAGGCAACGGCCCGCGTCATCCTGGGCCTTCTCGGCGGCAAGACCACCACGGACTCGGCCTCCATGGACGCCATGGCCCTTGGCGCTGTCACGGACGGCACGACCTTTGCTCCCGAGGAGCGCGACATGGTCGGGCGCGTCATCCGCCTTTCCGGCAGGACCGCCCGCTTTATCATGACCCCCTCCCAGAGGGCACCCTGGCTTGATGCGGACGCAGACCTTGCCGAAGCCCAGCGCTTTGCAGCGAAAACCGGCATGGCCTGGCTTCCTGTGCGCGATGCGGAAACGGACGACGTTTTGGGTGTTGTCCCTGTGGTCAGGCTTCTGGAAGCGCAGGAAAAAAATGCCTTTTCCCTGAGAGGCCTTGCCCAGCCTGCGCCCACTGTCCTTGAGCACGCCTCGCTGGCCGATGTTCTTGCGGACTACCGCAGGCAGCCCGTGCCCCTGCTCTTTGTGGTGGACGAGTACGGAAGCGTTGTCGGCCAGATCCTGCCCTCCAACCTGCTCTCTGTCCTGGCAGGCCAGATGGGCGACATGCCCACAAACCCCGATTCCTGCCGCATGCCGGACGGGTCCTGGAAGCTGCCCGGGCGCCTGAGCGTCGATATGGCCACCTCCTGGCTTGGCATAAATCTGCCCCAACAAAGCGAGTCCGCCACCCTGGCAGGCCTTATCCTCGAACAGCTGCAGCACATCCCCCAGACAGGGGAAAAGCTCCAGCTCCAGGGCTGGAACATGGAAATCACCCGCATGGACGGCAAGAGAATCGACGAGGTTCGGGCCGTGAAGGCAAGGCCGCGCTCCCTGGTCTAGGCGCACCCTCCTCTCTTGCGCAATCCGGGCTTGCACAATCCTGGCCCCTTTCCCAGATCCGCTCTTTTTGCTACATTTTTGCGGCTCAAATCAGGGGCGAGAGGCCTTTTTGCGAGTATTTCCCTGCAAAAAAGCACGACCAGCAGCCCGACAACTCACGTCTCAACCGAAAATTGTCCAAAGTACCCGTAGGTATGGCGCCCTGTACAAAATGCAGGGCGACAGCCTTCGGATGGAGGCATGTATGGAAGATCTCCGGTTCAAACGCGTCCTCATAAAGCTCAGCGGTGAAGCCCTTGCCGGCGAACAGGGTTTCGGCATCAGGCAGGAAACCGTGCAGGAAATCTGCAAGGAACTGGGCGAAGTGCTCGACTACGGCGTGCAGATGGCCCTGGTCATCGGCGGCGGCAACATCTTCCGCGGCCTCTCTGGCTCTGCCCAGGGCATGGAGCGCTCCTCCGCGGACTATATGGGCATGCTTGCCACAGTGCTCAACGCACTGGCTGTCCAGGACTATCTGGAAAAGCTCGGACACCCCACCAGAGTGCTTTCCGCCATCTCCATGCGCGAGGTCTGCGAGCCCTTCATCCGCCGCAGGGCCCTGCGCCACATGGAAAAGGGTCGCGTTGTCATCTGCGCTGCCGGCACCGGCAACCCCTACTTTACCACGGACACCACTGCTGCCCTGCGCGGCATGGAGCTTCAGTGCGACGCCATCGTGAAGGCCACCAAGGTGGACGGCATCTACGACAAGGATCCGGCAAAATACCCGGATGCAGTCAAGTTCTCCACCATCACCTTTGACGAGACCTTGAACCGCCACATTGGCGTCATGGACGCCACGGCCTTTGCCCTTTTGCGCGACAACAAGGTCCCGATCATCGTCTGCCGCATGCTCGGCGGCGACATTCTGAAGGCCGTCAAGGGCGAGTCCGTTGGCACCATAGTCACAGGCTAGGCAACAGGCAAAACGACCATATTGACAAAAACATACAAACCGACCAGGGCAGTCGCTGCCGGCTGTCTCCTGCTCGATCGTGAAGGAGAAATCCCGTGGATCTCGACGAACTGTTTCTTGATTGCGAAGACCGCATGTCCAAGGCCGGCACTTCCCTGGAAAAGGAATTTGCCAAACTGCGCACAGGCCGCGCGACTTCTGCCCTTATTGACGGCGTGAAGGCCGACTACTACGGCACCCCCACCCCCATCTCCCAGATGGCCTCCATCACTGTGCCAGACAGCCGCACCATCACCATCCAGCCCTGGGACAAGTCCGGCTTTGCCGCAGTGGAGAAGGCTATCCTGAAGTCCGATCTCGGCCTCACTCCCGTGAACGACGGCAAGATCATCCGCATCACCATCCCCGCCCTCACGGAAGAGCGCAGAAAGGAACTGGTAAAGGTGGCCCGCAAGTACTCGGAAGACGCCAAGGTGGCTGTGCGCAACGTGCGCCGCGACACCAACGACCAGCTCAAGAAGATGGAAAAGGAAAAGCTCATCTCCGAGGACGAGCGCAAGAAGAGCGAGGAAGACGTCCAGAAGCTCACCGACAAGTACGTGGGCGAGATAGACAAGATCACCTCTGCCAAGGAAAAGGAAATCCTGGAAATCTAGTTCTCTTGAAGCCCGCTTTCGGGGCAGGAAATGCGCCTGAATGCGGGCTTTTTGCCCTGGAAAACGCTTGGACACAGCAACAACAGGCAAGGCACTCATGACATCCCAGACCACCCCCACCCTTTCCCCCGAAAGTCTGCCAGGGCATCTTGCCATCATTATGGACGGCAATGGCCGCTGGGCGCAGGCAAGGGGCATGAGCCGCAGCGAAGGCCACAGGGCAGGTGCGAACACGGTGCGTGACATAGTCACCCGCTGTCGCGAGATCGGCATCCGCCATCTGACTCTCTACGCCTTTTCCAGCGAAAACTGGAATCGCCCGCAAAGCGAGGTCACAACCCTGTTCTCCATCCTGCTGGAATTCATTCAGACAGAAGTCCCGCGTATGCTGCGCGAGGGCATTTCCCTCAAGGTCTTTGGCGACATAGACGGCCTGCCACTGGCTGTGCGCACTGCCCTCAAGCTCGCCATCAAGACCACTGCCAGGGGAAGGGACATGGACTTGAACCTGGCCTTGAACTACGGCTCCAGGGGCGAGATTGTCCGGGCTGTCAAAAACATGATGGCAGATGGCCTGAAGCCGGAAGACGTCACGGAAGAGCGCATAAGCGCCTATCTGTATTCTGCCGGCCAGCCGGATCCGGATCTTGTCATCCGCACCAGTGGCGAACAGAGGCTGAGCAACTTTCTGCTCTACCAGTGCGCCTACTCGGAATTCTATTTCACCTCCAAGCCCTGGCCGGCCTTCGACAAGGAAAGCCTGGACCAAGCACTCTACGACTATGCCCACCGCCAGCGCCGCTTTGGCAAGACACAGGAGCAGGTGGACGAGCAAAAGGGCCGTGTGTAGGAGCAACATATGAGCGCCAATCACAAGACAGACATCGTTCGCATAGGCACAGGCCTTGCCATGGCAGCAGTCATCGTGGCTGCGCTGTATTTCAGGGGCTATTTCCTCCTGGGCATCATCCTTCTTGTCTGCGCCCTTGCCCTGTGGGAATTCTTCTCCATGTTCTGGGGCCCGGGCCAGCGCATCCCCTCCCGTCTGTGCGGCATAGCCCTTGGCTGGGGCATGCTCATCCTCACCTGGATGAACAGGCCGCAGGATGCCCTGGTCTGCCTTGGCGCAGGCTTTGTGCTGGCAGCCCTCATCTTCCTCTTCCGCTGGCGCGTTGTTGAGGAAGCCTTTGAGCCGAGCGGACTTTTCATGGCAGCCCTTGCCTACATTCCCCTTCTGCTTTTGCCTGCAACCTACCTTTCCACAGTGAAGCTTGTCTTCATCATCGCGGCTGTCTCCATCTCCGACACCTGCGCCTATTTCGTGGGAACGCGCTTTGGCAAACACAAGCTCTGGCCCAGCGTGAGCCCCAACAAGAGCTCCGAGGGAGCTGTGGGAAGCCTTGTTGGCTGCGTCATCTTCTGCACCATCTACGGTGCCATATTCGGCAAGGTGAACTTTTTGGCCTTTATTCCGCTGGCCATAGTCATCAACGCCTTTGCCCAGCTTGGCGACCTTTTTGAGTCCGCACTCAAGCGCTCTGCCAAGATCAAGGACAGCAGCCATCTTCTGCCCGGACACGGCGGCATTCTCGACAGGGCGGACAGCCTGCTCTTTGCCATGCCTGTGTTTGCTGTTGTCGACCAGTGGTTCTTCTTCTTTTAATGGGCAGGGGGCGCAAGGCCCCCATTTTTGAGGTTTAAGCCATGTCCAACCTGTGGCCGGGCCGCAAGGGCCCAGGCATACGCTACATCACCGACATGCCGTCTGAAGGGTGGCAAAAAAAGCCCTGTCGCTCCCTGGTCATTCTTGGTTCTACGGGAAGTATCGGGCGCAGCGCCCTTTCCATAGCGCAGGCCAATCCCGCGACCATACGCGTCCTTGGCCTTGCCTGCGCACGCAGCGTGAACCGCCTGGCAGAACAGGCGGAACAGTTCCGTCCAGACCACCTGGCTGTCCTGGACGAGGACTCCGCGGCAAACCTCAAAAAACTGTTGCCTTGCGGCTACACCCCGCACATACACGTGGGAAAGGAGGGCTACCGCACCCTGGCCTCCCTGCCAGAGGCAGACACTGTGCTCTCCTCCCAGGCCGGAACTGCCGGCCTTGCGGGAACCCTTGCGGCATCCCTGGCAGGCAAGGTCATCTGCCTTGCCAACAAGGAAAGCCTAGTGCAGGCAGGGGATCTTTTGCGCCTTGTGTGCGCGAAGACGAAGGCAAGCATCCTGCCTGTGGACAGCGAGCACTTTGCCCTCTTCGACTGCCTGTGCGGCAGGGAAGACGATGCCGAGGCGCTGGTGCTCACGGCTTCCGGAGGCCCCTTCAGGGGCAAGGGCGCCGAAGACCTTGAAAGCGTGACTCCTGCCCAGGCACTGAAGCACCCCAACTGGAACATGGGCGCAAAGATCACCATCGACAGCGCGACGCTCATGAACAAGGCCCTCGAACTCATTGAGGCCTGCCAGCTCTACGGTCTTTCCCCGGACAGGGTGCAGGTGCTTGTGCACCCCCAGTCCATTGTGCACTCCCTTGTCCTTTTCAAGGACGGCGGCCTGCTCGGACAGTTTGCCACGCCGGACATGCGCCTGCCCATAGGAAACTGCATCCTCTGGCCCAGAGTGGAAAAAAGCCACATTGCTCCCCTGTCCCTTGCAAGGATTGGCACGCTCACCTTCTCCGAGGTGGACAATGCCGTCTTTCCTGCCATAGAGCTTGCCCGCAAGGCCATGCAGGTACGCTCGGGCATGAGCATAGTGCTCAATGCCGCGGACGAGGCAGCGGTCGAGATTTTTCTGGAAGGCAAGTGCTCCTTCCCCGATATTACGCACAGCGTGGCCCAAGCCATGGAAAACCATCTCATGGAAATCCGTGCAGGTGACAAGGGCAGGCAAACGCCCTTCTGCCTCTCAGAAACCATGCTTGCCCTGGAAGGCGAGGCCCTGGCGGACGCCTGCTGGCAGATGCTTGAAACCATGGACAGGCTGCAGCAAAGGACTGCCGCCTTTGTGAGGGACTTTCTCACGGCCTAAGCCCCCGCAGGCTGGCAGATAAGACATACAGAAACGAGGTACAAGCAGGTGCTTTTGAGCATACTAGCCGTAGTCATAGTCTTTGGCGGACTCATCTTCTTTCACGAACTCGGCCATTTTTCCGTAGCCAGGGCCCTGGGCATGGGTGTTTCCACCTTTTCCCTGGGTTTTGGGCCCAAGATACTGAAAAAGAAGGTCGGCAAAACCGAATACGCCCTCTCCCTTGTCCCCCTTGGCGGCTACGTGGCCCTGGTGGGGGAAAGCCATGACGCGGAACTGCCGGACGGTTTCACAAAGGAAGAGAGCTTCAGCCTGCGCCCGGCCTGGCAGCGCCTTCTGGTTGTCCTGGCAGGCCCTGTGGCCAACATCGTTCTGGCACTCTTTTTGTGCATCGTGGTGGCCTTGGGCTGGGGTGTCACAACCCTTCTTCCCGCAGTTGGCGATGTCCAGCAGGGAACTCCTGCAGCAAGGGCAGGCCTTATGAAGGGCGATCTCGTGCTCAGCATGGACGGGGTTGCCGTGCCCTCCTGGACGGATCTTTCCGACCGCATTTCCCGGGGCAATGGCGCACCCATAGTCTTCGAGATAAGCCGCAAGGACGATACGGGCCAGGAAACGGTCTTCGAGACCACCATCACGCCAGAGCGCAACGAGCGCAAGACCATCTTCGGCGAAACGGAAATTGCCTGGCTCATTGGCATCCGCTCTGCTGGCCTCTTTGTCAACGAGGACGTGGGCCTTGTGGATGGCATCAAGGCAGGCTTTACCCAGTGCTGGAACATGCTCTCGCTGACCTGGCAGGGCTTTGTGAAACTGGTGGAAAGGGTTGTGCCAGCGGATCAGGTGGGCGGGCCCATCATGATCGCGCAGATCATTGGCGAGCAGACGGACAACGGCCTTGTGGGTCTGCTTGGCCTTGCGGCACTCATCAGCATCAACCTTGGCATCCTGAACCTTCTGCCCATACCTGTCCTTGACGGCGGAACAGCCCTCTTCTGCCTGTGGGAAATCATCTTCCGCAGACCCATCAATACCAAGGTGCTGGACTACAGCGTGCGCGTGGGCGTGGCCCTGCTCGTAGCGCTCATGATCTTTGCCACCTTCAACGACGTCATGCGCCTTGTGCGGGGATAGTCCAAAGCGCAGCAAAGAATACGGCAAGCGGGGCATGCATAAGCAATGCATGGCCCGCTTTTCATATGTGTCAGGCAAGGGACTGTCTTGCCAATGCCAAAACTTTGCGCAGATCCTTCAGTTCCATACTTTCCAACTCACTTTGCGGTTGGAGCCAATGCGCCTGATGAGCCCTGCGTCCTTCAGCCCCGCGCGCCTACCGTTTTTTTTGCGACTGCCTGGGCTCTGCCAGCTGCGACACAGTAGAGCCTGGCTCTTGCTCCAACAGGCGCAAAAATTCCTGTCCCCGATCAGTCACCTCCAAAGACCCTATTTTCCTGTTGGGAAATTCCATCCTTTTGGCAAGCCGAGCGGCTCTTCTCTTTTCTCCTCCCCCAGCTCCCGATCAAACTTGTCAGAAGGGCATCGCCTTGCGTGCCCACCCCTTTTCCCCTATTGTGCGGGGCACTTGTTTTTTTGCTGGTCCGCGCACCCTGCCCCTGGGCTGTTTTCAGACCTTTTGCAGGGACACTTCCAGGGTACCTTGCGGACCCTTCCCGGCCTTGCAACAAGCCCCGGACAGGAGAACGTGTCATGGTCAAAAAATGGAAGAAATACTCGACCGGGCTCGAACTTGTGCTCTGTTCCTGTGAGCGCGAACTTTTGTGCGTGCTCACCGATGACGAGGAGCTTGTCTTCTCCTTTGTCTGGGCTTTGCAGGACAGGGCATCCGAGCTGCTTGCGCCAACCCTGAAACAGATGTTCGATCTTTCAGGACACAGTTTTTCCGAACTGCGCCGCATAGGCTGCGTGCGCGGGCCTGGCTCCTTTACGGGCATACGCCTTGTGCTTGCCACGGCAGCAGCCTTGCGCAGGACAACAAGAGCGCAGCTTGCAGCCCTCGACTACATGCAGGCGCTTGCCACAAGCCTTGCCATGAACGAACAGCTTCTTTTCGGGCGCAAGATATGGATTGCCACCCACGCAAGAAGGGATCTGGTCCATCTGGCAGGGTACGTCTCCTACGGCCCAGTCATACCTGCGATCTGCCTTGAACCGGTGCATCTCATCTCTCCCGAAGGTGCCTGCGAGAAGCTCCAGGCAAGCCTTGAGAACGAGACAGAACAGGTGCTTTTAGCTGGCTCTGCCCTTGCCCGCCACAAGGAGCTCTTTGAAAAATTCGAGGCAAGCACGCAAGGCAGACTTGCCACACGCACCCTTGCAACACCAACCATCGACGCTTTGCGCCTGCTTGGGCGGCACGGGGACTATTTCCCGAAGGATGTGGAGCCTCTCTACATCAGGCCCTGCGACGCAGTGGACAATCTGCCTGAGCTTTCGAGGCGTATGGGTCAGGACGCGGACAGGGCGACAGCCGAGCTCGATCGCCTCTTGCACAGCGAGGTCCGCGACCTCAACGAGGAAAGGCACACAGAGGAATAGCACAGACACAAAGCACACTGCACAAAGGCCCGCGCGAGAGTGTCTCGCACGGGCCTTTCCTGTCTGCAAAAAAGTGCTTGCTTACTTTTGTTCAGGCTTTCTGGTGGCAAAGAGTGAGGCCACGATGCCGATAATCAGAACACTCAAGACAATGACCAGGGACTGATTGGGCGTGATGTCAAAGCCCACGCCAAAGATGTGGTTGCAGCCGGACAAAAGCAGCTTGGCAGTGATGAAGAAGAGCAGGACCACAACGGCCTTTTCCAGGTAGACAAGCCTGTTGCTCAAGGATTCAAGCACAAAGTACAGGCTTCTGAGCCCCAGAATGGCGAAGATCATGGCAGAGTAGATGATCAAGGGCTCGCGGCTCACGGCAATGACTGCAGGCACGGAGTCGAAGGCGAACATGACGTCGCTCACTTCAATGACTGCCAGGCAGACAAAGAGCGGGGTGACAGCGTAGGCAGCCTTCCTGCCAAGGCCGTCGAGCTTGATGTTTTCCTTCCTGGACTCTTCCTCGGCCCAGGAGCTCTTCACAAAGAAGTCATGCCCCTTGATTCTGGGCCAGACAGGGAAGATCTTGCGCACCATGCGCACGGCAATGTGGTTGGAATAGTCCTTGATTTCCTCGGTCTCGCTGCGCTTTTTGAGCATCATGACGGCCGTGTAACCGACCAGGGCCGCAAAGACCAGTTCCATGTAGGGGCCAAAGGAGAGCAGCTCCGTACCTATGGCCACAAAGATGCCGCGGAAGACAATGGCACCCAGCACACCCCAGTAGAGCACACGGTGGCGGTACTTCTCGGGCACAGAGAACCAGGAGAAGATGGCCATGATGACAAAGAGGTTGTCTACGGAAAGCACCTTTTCAAGCACATAGCCTGTGAAGAAGAGGCTTGCCATCTCGGCGCTGTGGTGGAAGTAGAGGTACAGGCCAAAGGCCACGGACAAGAGTATCCAGAAGATTGTCCAGGCGCAGGCGCTTTTCAGGGTGATGTCCTCGTCCTTTTTGTGGGCATAGAGGTCCAGGAAAAGGGAGGCGAAGACGACCACGACAAAGATGACGACTGTTTCGGTAGGAAAGCCTATGTGTTCCATGGTTGAAAGGAGCCTTGGGTCTGGCAATGCGCAATGCCAGGCTGGAGGAAGGGGATGATTGACGTATGCTGTGCTTGAATTGCCGCTGGTGTACGGCGCAGGCCGCAAGGTACAGGCTGAAGCCCTTTTTCGCAAGGTTTGTGCAGGGCTTGAGCTGCACAGGGGTCAGACTTTCCAGGGGCAGGATCCCAAAAGCCCGCTTCCTCTTGGGAGGGAAGCGGGCAGGGAGGCTTATGTTTGGAGGAGAGATGGAATGTTTCGGGAGTATCCCGTTGGTTGAGTCTTTGAGGTTATTGGGAAAGGAAAGGAGAGAAATGGCTTGCACCCAAAAACGTCACTTGGGTTGGTTGAAAGGGATAATGCACAATGCGTGCCAAAATCTGAAATTTTATGCCACAGGGGCCATGCAGGCCGTTTTTACACATCCTGCCCCGCCTGACAGTGCCTTTTTTTCACACAGGCCAGCTTCTCGCTGCATACCTTTCGCACACCCCTTGCCGCAAACTGTCTGATTTCTAGACAGGCTGGGGAAAGGGAATACTCCACATCCTGTGGTATCAGGGAAATCAGAAAGCAAAAAGTACAAGCAATCTCAAGTTATTGGCAATAACATCTCCTGTTTGGCACACATCCTGCAGATACACAGACAAAGGGGTTCAGCCAGAATCTGCCTTCACACTGCCCACAGACCTCCTCATCATCCAGACAGATTCACTCCTTCTTCCCGGTGGCTGAAGCCTCCCATGTTTCTCCTCTGGTGGCGGCGTGACTGCCCAAGGCACGCCGCCACACCCAAGACCAGAACAACGTCCGTATCCCGCAAGACGGGAACAGAGACTGCATATACAAGCCCAACCAGACATCCTGAACCAGCAAGCTTCCTCCTCACGCTTTTTCATTTCTCCCCTTTCAAGACCCGAAGACAACCTTCGGGTCTTTTCTTTTGCCTGCAGGGCTGCCCCGAACCAGTCCTTGAGGCGGTGTCTTTGGGCCTTTTCTGTCCTGTGGACAGAGCGGCCAATAGTTGGCAAAAAACGTCCTGAACCAACAAACCGAACATCCGATATCGGGGCCCACTTGCGGATGCTTGTGGCGTGCGCAAGGGCCCTGCTTCCAAGGAGATTCTCTTGAATACGGAATTTACACTTGTCGAAGAGCGCAGCATGGCCGAGGTCAACGGCACTGCCCGTTTCTACAGGCACAATGCCACAGGCGCCCAGATAGTGTCCGTCACCAACGACGACGAAAACAAGGTCTTTGGCGTGACCTTCCGCACTCCGCCCAAGAACAGCACGGGTGTTGCCCACATTCTCGAACACTCCGTCCTGTGCGGGTCGAAAAAATATCCCACCAAGGAACCCTTCCTTGTTCTTCTGCAAAGCTCCCTGCAGAGCTTCCTCAACGCCTTCACCTTCCCGGACAAGACCTGCTACCCAGTAGCCAGTGCCAATCTGCAGGACTTCTACAATCTGATCGACGTCTACATCGACGCTGTCTTTCACCCCATCATCAGCGAAAACATCTTCCGCCAGGAAGGCTGGCACCTGGAAGCAGAGACCAGCGACGGTCCCTGGCTCTACAAGGGCGTAGTCTACAACGAGATGAAGGGTGTCTACTCCTCTCCAGACTCACGTTTGAGCGAGGAAAGCCAGCACGCCATCTTCCCGGACACCCTCTACAGTCTGGACAGCGGCGGCCGCCCGGACGAAATTCCCTCGCTCAGCTACGAGGAATTCAGGGACTTCCACAGCCGCTACTACCATCCCTCCAACTCCCGCTTCTTCTTCTGGGGAGACGATCCGGAAGAAGAGCGCCTGGCAATAGTGGCAAGGGCCCTTGCCGGCAAGGGGCACTGCGACGTGGATTCTTCCATTTCCCTCCAGCCGGCCTTTGCGGCCCCGACCCGCGTGACAAGGGCCTATCCTGCAGAAAAGGGCGCAAAGTGCCTCTTTACCGTGAACTGGCTCACAGGCAAGCGCGGGGATCTGGAACGCACGCTGACCTTGGAGATGCTGCAGCACATTCTGGAAGGCATGCCAGGCTCGCCCCTGCGCCGCGCGCTCATAAGCTCGGGCCTTGGCGAGGACACCACTGGCGACGGCCTGCAGATGGATCTTGCCCAGACAAGCTATTCCACTGGCCTCAAGGGTGTGGCCGAAGAAGATCTTCCAAGGGCCGAAGAGCTCATATTCTCGACACTGAAGGAGCTGGCCGAGAAGGGCATAGACAAATCCCTTGTTGAAGCAGCAGTGAACACTGTTGAGTTCAGCTACCGCGAGAGCAATACCGGAAACTTTCCGCAGGGCCTTGCCGCCATGCTGCAGTGCCTTGCCACCTGGCTCTACGACGAAAATCCCCTGGACTCCCTGGCATGGGAAAAGCCCCTTGCAAGCATCAAGGAGCGCCTTGCCAAGGGAGATCCCGTCTTCGAGGAAGCCATCCGCACTCTCTTCCTTGAAAACCCCAGTCGCGCCACAGTCGTCCTGACCCCGGACGAGGGCCTTGCCGCGCGCATCGAGGAAGAGGAAGCAGCACGCGTGAGTGCGGCACAGGCAGCCATGAGCCTCAAGGAGCGCGAAGAGGTTGTGCGCATAACAAGGGAGCTTCAAAAGGCGCAGGCAACCCCGGACACACCCGAGGCTCTCGCCTCCATCCCAAGCCTTGGCCTTGGGGATCTGCCCAGCCACAACAGGCTGACCCAGCGTGCCATACAGGAAACTTCCGACTTTACCATGGTAGGCCACGAGCTTCCCACCCGCGGCGTGGCCTACATGAATCTTCTCATTCCCCTGCCAAAACTCCCGGTGCGGCTTGTTCCCTCCTTAAGCCTCTTTTTGCGCACCTTCAGGGATGTGGGCACAGCCAGGCGCGACTACACCGAACTTGGCGCGCTCATTGCCGCCAAGACCGGCGGCCTTGGCGCAAGCCTCACCATGGTGAACCACACGGACGGGAACTTGCGCTGCTACCTGAACCTGACAGGCAAGGCCGTAAGCTCCAAGGTGCAGGACCTTTTCGACATCCTGAACGAAATCCTGCTGGAGCCCATTAAGGACAAAGACGTGCTTTCCCAGCGCCTCAAGGAAATGCTCCTCGAGGACAAGGCAGGCCTTGAGCAGGATCTGGTGGCTTCCGGCCACAAGGCGGCCTCCACGCGCGTGCTCACGCACTTTTCGCCAGCAGCTGTCATTGGCGAGGCCATGGATGGCATACACTATCTCAACACCCTGCGCTCACGCCTCGACAACTGGGACACTGCCCTGCCCCAGCTTCTCGAGGATCTTGATGAATTGCGCAGACTCCTTGTGGTGGCACGCCCGGGGGTTGTGCACTGCGTGGGAAGTACTGACGATATGGAAAACGTGGCCCGTCTTGCCGAACATGTCTGGCACGCCCTGCCAGGCGGAGCAAGGGTGGACGGAACCCAGTGCATTTCGCTTGCGGCACCAGTGGGCGCAGAGGTCTTCGCAACGCCGAGCCAGGTGAACTACGTTGCCAAGGGCTGCAATCTGAAGGCTCTTGGCTACAGCTACCACGGCTCGGCAGCTGTCATCATGCGCCACCTTGCACGCAGCTACCTCTGGGAACAGGTCCGCGTCCTTGGCGGTGCCTACGGTGCCTTCTGCTCGCTCGACAGGACGAGCGGCAACTTTGTCTGCTCAAGCTACCGCGATCCCAATGTGGAAAAGACCGTTGCGGTATACGACTCCATGGCTGACTACCTTGCCGGCATCTCCCTCACAAGGGGAGATCTGACAAGGGCCATTGTGGGCACAATAGGCGATCTGGATCTTTACCGCCTGCCCGAAGCCCGCGGCGCCTACTCCCTTGGCCGCTGGCTTGCCGGTGAAAGCGACGAGGCCCTGCAAGCCTTGCGCGAGGAAATCCTTTCCACTACCAACGACGATTTCCGTGCCTTTGCGCCCATCCTCAAGGAGGCAGCGAGCAAGGGCGAAACTTGCGTCATAGGCGGAGCCAACGCAGCGCGCGCAGCCGAAGAAAAGGGCTGGCGCTGCACGCAGCTTCTCTAATCCTTCCTTTTTGAAAAGACTTGCGCGGCACGAGGCTTTCTCCCGTGCCGCGCCCTGTTTTTGCCCCAAACTGGTCCATCTCGCCATGCAGGAAAAACCCGTCTTTCGCTGGGCAGCCCCCTCCTGGGTTGTGCCAGGATCCGTTTCCCAAAACTGCAGCTTTCTCCAAGGCAAGGCCCCCGAGGTTGCACTGTGCCTTTTCGAGACTAGTGCCTGCCTTGCCTACGGGCCTGAGGATCTGCCCGAGGCACCCCGTGATCTGGCCTTTCATGCGCACCTTCCCCTGGATCTGCCCTGGGAAAAGGACCTTGCGCCCGGCATGAACGCAAAAGATACAGGCAAAAGGACAGCCCAAATTTGCCTTGAGCTGTATGCACAAGTTGCGCACCTTGCCCCCTGGTGCGTGGTCCTGCACCCGCCAAAAGACATGGCTGCGGCCCCTGCCATGCTTGAAGCCTTTTTCGGGGTCTGGCGCGAGGGGTGTGCCTGCCCTGTGCTTTTAGAAAACACAAGATACTGCAATACGGCTCATATTCCGGGGGCTTGCCTTGATCCTGCAAGCCTGGGCGCAGACGGCCTTTGTCTGGACCTTGGACACCTTCTGCGCTACCATCAAAAGGATCTGCTAAAGCCGTGTCTGCTTGCCAAAGCGGCCATGGTGCACTGGAATCTGGCGGATTCAGCGGGCAGGCATCTGCCACTCACTGCCATGAGCAAGGAAGAGGAAGGCCTTTTGGGCCATGTCATGGAGCACGTCCCTGCGTCTGCCGTGCATGTGCTGGAAATCTTCGACTGGCAGGGTGTCGAGGCAAGCCTTGCTATCGTGCAGGATTTGTGGCGCAGGGTGCACGACAAGCTCGCCTAAAAGACGCGCCTTTCCCATTTCCCCAAAAACGTCTCCCAAGACGTCTCCCCGAACGGTCCGGCTGCCCGGACAAGGCAACACAATGGCTCAACGAGGAAAGATCCTGCAGGCTTTGAAGGACTGGCTCAAGACCGTGAACAGGAATCAGCGCTGGTGCATTCTCATCAACGCCGACCCGGACGCCATGGGCTCTGCAGCGGCCCTGAAACGCATCATGGCAAGCCGCACAAGCGCAGACATGTACCGCATCAACGAAATTACAAGGCCGGACAATCTGGCCATGCTGCGCTACCTGCACCTCAACATTCCCATGTGGGAGGAGAGCCTCAAGGAAAAGTACACCCACTTTGCCATTGTGGACAGCCAGCCCCATCACTCGAAGGCCTTTGCAGACATTCCCTTCTCGGTCATCGTGGACCACCATCCTGCACCGCGAGCTGAATGCCAGCCGGACTTTCAGCCGCAGTTTGTGGACATACGCCCCCACATAGGTGCCACCTGCACCATCTTCTGCTCCTACCTGCGTGGCCTTGGCCTGCGTCCAAGCCCCACACTCGCTACAGCCATGACGCTTGGCATACGCACGGACACGGCCCTTTTCGAGCGTGGCGGCGGCAAGGACGACCTCGATGCTTACCAGTGGCTCTCGGGCAAGGCAAACCAGCAGCTCCTGCGCCGCATCATACGCAGCGAATATTTGCGCAACTGGCTCCCCCTCTTTGCCAGGGCCTTCCGCAACCTCTCCGAATGCAGGGGCTCCGGCGCCCACGCCTGGGTGGGAGACGTCACCAACGCAGACCTTCTGGTTGCCATTGCGGACTTCTTCACCCGCGTGCACGGGCTCAAGTGGATAGCAGTCAGCGGCCTTGTGCTCAAGAAGACCGTTGTCGTCATCTTCCGCGGGGACGGCAGCAGGGACATAGGAAGGCTTGCGGACGCCTGCTTTTACGACGTGGGCACTGCCGGCGGCCACCGCACCCTTGGCAGGGCAGAGTTTCCCTTCGAGAATGTCCCCGAGGGCAAGAGCTGCATGGAATTTGTCCAGGAAAGGCTGCAGAAAAGAAAGCTCAGACCGCGCGCCAGAGACAAGTGATGAGTGGCTTTTGGGGCCTTTGGGGAAAGGAGCATTCCCCTTGTGCGTGAAAAAAATCCCGCACTCCCTTGACAAGAACAGGCCTTTGGACGTATGCACTTGCTGCAAACTTCAATGGAAGTTTGCCAACTATTTTTTCGTATCGGGACGAACATGAACGCTGCTTCCACCACAATCTCCTCCGCAAACATGGCCGGCATGTGCTGGTTTTACTTTGCGTACTTTAGAAGAGCCTGTGGTCGGGAGCTCGGCTGACGCCCCAAGAAAACTGAGCTCAACAAGGCCGCAGGCTTATCTTTCAAGCCGGCGGCCTTTTTCTTTTGCCGCCGGAAAACCACGCAGATTTCATCCCGCATGAAGCAGGGAAAGGAGCAGTCCAATGTACTTCGGCAAACAAATCCGCCTCGAACGCATCATCAACCGCAACAACGGCCGCACCATCATCGTTCCCATGGACCACGGTGTTTCCATGGGCGCAGTCCCCGGTCTCATGGACATGAAGGAAACCGTCAACGACATGGCCCAGGGCGGTGCAGACGCAGTGCTCATGCACAAGGGGCTTATCCGCTGCTCCTACAGAAGGGCTGGCTCTGACATCGGCCTCATTGTCCATTTGTCCGCCTCCACCGACCTTTCTCCCCAGTGCAACTACAAGGCCCTGGTCTCCTCCGTTGAGGAAGGCATCCGCCACGGCGCTGACTGCGTGTCCATCCATGTAAACCTTGGCGACCCCAACGAGGAAAAGATGCTCGCCGACTTCGGCCGCGTTGCCGAAGCCTGCGACAACTGGGGCATGCCTCTGCTCGCCATGATGTACGGCCGCGGACCCAAGATCAAGAATTCCTACGCTCCCGAAGTCGTGGCCCACTGCGCCCGCGTGGGTGTCGAGCTTGGCGCAGACATCGTCAAGGTGAGCTACACCGGCGACATGTCCAGCTTCGCCGACGTTGTTGCCTCCTGCTGCGTGCCCGTGGTCATTGCCGGCGGCCCCCGCATGGAATCCACCCGCGACGTGCTCAACATGGTCCACGACAGCCTGAAGGCCGGCGGTTCCGGTCTCTCCATGGGCCGCAATGTCTTCGCCCATCCGAGGCGCGTACAGATGGTCCGCGCCCTGCGCGCTCTCGTGCACGAGGACGCAGACGTCGAAACCGCACTCAAGATCGTGGGAGAATAGCTCCAATGGCACAGATTCTTTTCAAGGCCATCCCCTACTCCAAGGAAGACGTCACCCTGGCCCTGGAGTCCGGCGTCGACGCAGTCATTGTGCCTGCCAAAGAGGTCGAGCTTGTGTCCGGCCTCTCCCGCTGCAAGGTCCTTGCTGCCGAGGATGTGCCAAGCATTGCCCTCACGCAGAAGGAAGACGAGGCAACCTATCTTGAGGCTGCAAAAAAGGGCCTTGCCACCCTTGCCCCTGGCTGGGAAATCATCCCTGTCGAAAACCTCCTGGCCCAGAGCGATGCGGTCTATGCCGAGGTGAGAAGCCTCAAGGAAGCAGAGCTTGCTTCCGGCATTCTCGAGCGCGGTGTTACCGGCATTGTGGTCCTGCCGGAGGCATTGGCCGACTTGAAGGCCATTGTTGCCAACTGCAAGATCTGCCTCGAAAACGAGTGCCTTTGCGAGGCAGAGGTAACTGCAGTCGAGCAGGCTGGCCTTGGGCACAGGGTGTGCTGCGACACCATTGCCATGCTGCGCCGCGGCCAGGGCATGCTGGTGGGCAATTCCTCGGACTTCACCTTCCTTGTGCATGCTGAAACCGAGCACAACGAATACGTGGCAGCCCGTCCCTTTCGGATCAACGCTGGTGCAGTGCACGCCTACACAAGACTTCCCCACGACAAGACCTGCTATCTTGAGGAGCTCAAGGCTGGCCGTGAGGTCCAGATCGTGGACCAGGACGGCAAGACCATGATCACCACCGTCGGTCGGGTCAAGATTGAGGTGCGCCCCATGCTCCTTGTCAAGGCAAAGGTGCAGACACCCGAGGGCGAAAAGCAGGGCGCAGTTTTCCTGCAGAACGCAGAGACCATCCGCCTCACTGCTCCTGGCGGAAGACCTGTCAGCGTTGTGACCTTAAAGCCCGGAGACAAGATACTCTGCCGCATCGACGAGGCAGGCAGGCACTTCGGCATGCGCATCAAGGAAGAGATCGCCGAGGTTTAACTTCATGGCACAGCAAGAATCTGCCCCCGCCCTGTCCAGGGAAGAACTCTTGTCCAGGACCAGGGCCCGCATCGACGAGATCGACTCAAGACTTCTGGATCTCTTGAACGAGCGCTCGACTTTGAGCAGGGAGGTTGGCCGCATCAAGGCCGACGACAAGAGCTCCATCTTCAAGCCCCAGCGTGAGCAGGAAATCCTGGAGCGCCTGTGCGCGCGAAACACGGGTCCCTTGCCCGAATCTGCCCTTCGCTCCATCTGGCGGGAGATCATGTCCTCCTCAAGGGCCCTGCAGCGCCCCCTACGGGTCGCCTACCTTGGGCCAGAGGGAACCTTCTCCTACTTCGCAGGCCTGGAATTTCTGGGCCACAGCGCAAGGTACCGCGCCTGCGTGGACCTGCCGGCTGTCTTCGAGGAAGTGAACGCCACCACCTGCGATCTCGGCATAGTGCCACTGGAAAACTCCCTGCAGGGAACCGTGGGCATAAGCTTTGACCTCTTTTTGAAGTTCCCTGTGGTCATCCAGGCAGAGCTTTTCTCGCGCATCTCCCACTGCCTTTTGAGCCGCGAAGAAAGCTTTTCGGACATCAAGACTGTCTACTCCCACCCCCAGCCCCTTGCCCAGTGCGCCTTCTGGCTGCGGGCCCATTTGCCCGGAGCGGCACTCATTCCTGCAGAAAGCACTGCAGCTGCTGCCCGCAAGGCAGCCGAGACACCGCATGCAGCCTCCATCGGCAACGGCAGCCTCGCCAACCTTATCGGCATGAACGTCCTTGCCAAGCGCATCGAGGACTCTCCCGGCAACTGGACGCGCTTTGTGGTCATTGCCCGCGAGGGCGAACAAAACAGGCTCGGAAGCCTGCCCCTGAACAAGAAGCCTTTGACAAGCGGCCACAAGACCTCCATTCTCTTCACCCTTGCCGACAAGCCTGGCTCCCTTTCCTCCGTGCTGACGCTCTTTGCCAAGAACGGCATCAACATGCGCAAGCTGGAATCGCGTCCCCTGCTCGGAGAGCGGTGGAAGTACGTCTTCTTCGTGGACGTGGAAGAGGATCTTATGCGCGAGGAATTCAGGGCACCTGTCCAGGAGCTGAGCGATATGTGCAACACCTTCCGCATCCTGGGCTCCTATGCCACAGGCCCGCAGCTCGACCGCGTCTGGGAGCCTGAAGACAGCGTAGACGACTAGGGGCCTCCTCTCTCTTCGCTTCCGACCATTGTCTTGTCCTGCGGACTCCCCCGACCAGTCAGTGCCAGCCCCAACAAGGAATGCCCTGTATGGCCGGGGGAGCCCGGTGTTCGACCAGAAAGATATTTTCAAAGGACCCTTTTTCAATGATTGAAGTAACAGCTCCTGCATCCAAGTCCTTCAGCCACCGCTATCTCATAGCTGCGGCCCTTGCCAGCGGGACAAGCACCATACACAACGTTCTGGACAGCAACGACACCACCTGCACAAGGGAAATCCTTTCCCTGGCAGGGGCAAGATTCACTCCCCTTGCCGGCGGAAGCTGGCAGGTGCAGGGGACAATGGGCAAGCTCCTAGGTGGCAAGACAGAGCCTCTTTCCTGCTACGTGCACGAGTCCGGGACGACCTGCCGCCTTCTGACTGCGGTCCTTGCCTCGGGCAAGGGCAATTTCCGCATACACGGGGCACCGCGCATGCACGAGCGTCCCATGGGCTTTCTTGTGAATGCCCTGCGCGCCCTTGGCTGCGACATTGTCTGCGAGGAAAGGGAAGGCTTTGCGCCTTTGCAGATCCGCACCCGCGGCATTAGGGCAAACAACCTTCCTGCCCAGGAACACGTAGGCATGCATGCCCTGGCAGTGAGCATGGACGAGTCGAGCCAGTACTTTTCCGGCCTTTTGCTGGCAAGCCCCCAGGCAGAGGAAATGATAACCCTGGTCCTTGGCGGAAGCCACGTGGTCTCCTGGCCCTATATCGGCCTCACCCTGCAGTGCATGCACGACTTTGGCGTCAAGTTCCTGGTCGAGACAAGGGAGCATGTGGACGACGACTGGCTTGCAGCGGACTGGCGCACCTTGAGTCACGTCGAGCCCATGTGCCTGCGCGTCAAGGTTCAGCCCGGTCCCTACAGGGCAGGCGACTTCTATGTGGAAGGCGACTGGTCCGGGGCATCCTACCTTGTCGCTGCCGGAGCCCTTGGCAGGCAGGCCACGCGCGTCAAGGGCGTTCGCACAGACTCCCTGCAGGGCGATCGCGCCCTTATCAACATCATCCAGGACATGGGCGCCAAGCTAACGAGCTCGGACAATGGCATCACCATCACTCCCACCCCCCTGCACGGCGTTGACGTGGACATGTCCCAGTGCCCGGATCTTGTGCCCACAGTTGCCGTTTTGGCAGCCTTTGCCAATGGCACAACGCGCATCTCCAACGTGGCCCATCTGCGCATCAAGGAAACGGACCGCATCAAGGCTCCTGCCAATGCATTAAGAAGCATTGGCGTCAAGGTGGAGGAAAAGGAGGACGGGCTTGTCATTGAAGGCATGGGCAGCGATGTGCGCCTGAATCTCCAGGGCAAGCGCTTTGCAACCAGCAACGATCACCGCATGGCCATGAGCCAGGCGCTCTTTGCCCTGAAGGCCAATGACGTGCGCGCACCGGAAATGTTCCGCCTCATGGACGATCCCAAGGTGGTCAACAAGTCCTTCCCGGATTTTTGGAAAACATTCGAGGCTTTCGTCGATGACTAGCACCAATGCCTGTTCCGCCCTGCTTGCGCCCTCAAGCGTGGTCATCGTGGGCTGCTTCGGGCGCATGGGGGGGATGCTCTTTCGCGAGGCAGGATCAAAAGGGTACGGAGTGCGTGGCATAGACAAGCCCTTTGACGATCTTGAGCCCCTCTCACGGGCAAGCCTCGTCATTGTCTGCATTCCCGCAGCCTTTTTCGAACAGACCCTGCACAGGCTCTGCCCGCACATGAGAGAGGACGCCATTCTCTGCGACATCACCTCGGTCAAGGTGGCGCCCATGCAGCAGATGGAAAACATCTGGCAGGGGAGCATCGTGGGAACCCATCCCCTCTTCGGGCCTCAGCACGGCATGGACGAGGATCTGCCCATAGCCCTTGTGCGCGGCAAAAACTGTACAAACACGGCCTTCGAGCTTGTCCGGGACTTCTTTGTCTCCCTGGGTTACCGCGCCTTTGCCACGGATGCGGACACACACGACAAGGCCATGGCCCGCATCCAGAACATGAACTTCATCACCTCCCTTGCCTACTGCGCACAGACAGCGGACGACGAGACTCTGAAGGAGTTCATCACCCCCTCCTTCAGGCGCCGCCTCAACGCGGCAAAGAAGCTTCTGACAGAGGACGGAGCCATGTTTGCCGGCCTTTTCGACTCAAATCCCTACAGCATGCAGGCAGTGCGCCAGTTCTCGAAGCTCTTGAGCCTGGCCTCTGCAGGAGACATAGACCTGCTTTTGAACAAGGCACAGCGCTGGTGGAAGGACGATCACGCCCGTGCAGGCAACTGAAGACTTTTCTCTTTCCTTCCCTTTTGGCCCCCGTTACGGGGGCTTTTTTTGCTCTTCTTGCGCACCAGGAAGCCCCAGGAAGCCTCAAAGCACAGTGTCGGGAGCCCTTTCGCACAGGTTCACGAAAATGGCAATCATCCCTCCTTGCTCGTCTCTTGCGAATTTTGGGCAAGAAAAAGCCCTCCCTGTCCTTGAAGGAATCCGGGGGGAAGTTCTACATATTGCGCACAAAACAAGGCCAACTCAAGCAAGGAGAGAACAAAATGGAAATCATACAAGGCAAGAGCTTTGACGAGGAGCGCGCACTCTACGGCAAACAACACCTGCATCTCATAGACTGCGCCTTCACAGGCGAGGCTGACGGCGAGAGTGCCGTGAAGGAATGCAGCGACGTGATTGCCGAAAACTGCCTGTGCAACCTGCGCTACCCCTTCTGGCACGTGCACGGACTTGTCTTGACATCCTCCCCCGCCTAAAGGCGGAGGATTCCCAGCGGAAACAAGCTAGCTTGATCCCTGGGCGGGTTCCGCTTCAACGAGGCAAGGAGCCTCTCCACAGGCTGT
>NZ_NFJC01000020.1 GCF_002159665.1 Desulfovibrio sp. An276 | reverse complement strand
GTCGCCTGGTTTACGTAAAACGCCTTATTGGCCGCCAACCATATGGGAACACGGATAGATTTGAGCATCGCCTCAAACTTGTCGGTGGGCATGCTGTCAAAGTCCACAAACAGCTTGCCGTCCTCGTCAACGGACAGGCCGCCGCCGTCTTGGATGCAGGCCTCGGTAATGTCGCCCTGGATCTGCCAGGCAGTACCGGTGTACGTGAGGGCGTACAACCTGTTGGCTGCAAGCCACTCTGGAGAAACGCCCTCCTTGCGCCACTGAATGGGCTTTGCGCCTGTACCGGATACGTTCAGAGTGGGAGAGCTGGCCGTGTTCGTGTTGTTGAACAGGACCATGATTGTCGCGCCTTCGACCAGAGTGAAATTGTTCACGGTGACTGTCTTGGCTGCGGTTCCGGCTGCAGTAGAACATTGTGCAAAGCGGGTTATGGGTTCACTGCCGTCAAAGTTCACGCCGTCAATGGCACGGGGCGTCTTCAGCTTGGCGACGTACAGCTTGCCATCTTCCCCGATTTCAAGACCGCCGCCAGCGGCGGCAACAGAAGAGCCGGCAGAAGTCCAATAGGTGCCTTCTGTGTCCTGAGTGGGGTCCTGCGCTCCGCCTGAGTCCGGGCCACTCGCCTGCACGGCCACATACTCTTTGCCATTGGCGCCAAGGATATGGGCGCCCTGCAGGTAGTTGTTCTGGTTGTTCCATTGGTACAGGGAACCGGACTGCTGGAAGAATACATGCTGAGAAAGCAGCTTGTTGACGGCATTGAAATATTCCCTCTGCGGAGGAACACCGCCGGCGCTCAATGCCGTGGCAGACCTTGCGGGCCAGCCGGACTGGTAGGAGAGAGCGGAGGTGCCTTCCGGGGTTTTCTCTGGAATCGTGAAGACATCAGCCTGATTGCCGATGACATTTTCAAGCCTTGGGGGTTGAGACGGAATAGGCATTTGTTGGTACTCCATTGGCAGGGACGAAGGTCCCGTGATTGAAAGGTTGCAGTCCGGAGCCGGCGAATCCAAATACGCCTTCCGGGTTCAGTGTCATTACTTCGTATCCGACGCCTGCAGGTACAGGAGGAATATCCTCCCGCAGGATCATGGCGCGCTCCTCGTCGGTAAGTTCGAAGGTGAACAGGAAACGAATCCTCATGGTGCTCACATGGATGACCATGACCTCGCCCCTGTCTCTGTAGAACTCGCTCATGATGCGGTTGAGACTGGCAAGCGTGCCGTTGGTGATGTTGATGGCCGCCTTGAAAAAGACAGCTTTGCGAAGGTTCAGGTCATCCATGGTATAGGACGATGTACCTTCAGGGTCGTAGAAAGGAGCTTGCCCGAATGGCTGATAGCCGCCGCCGAAGAAACCGAACCAGTCGTCAAGTCCCTTGAGCTGAAGCGTCCGTGATATGCCCACGATACGAGCCCAGCAGTCGAGGCCCCAGCCTATGGCCGTTCGGGGGTGGAAGACCTTTGCCCAGAAATCGGCCATGCTCCACACAGGATTGATGGCGAACTCCTCGCCCTGGAGGAGCATCCTCAGAGAGCGGGAATGCTCGTACTGGCTGATGACTGTCAGAGGAAAGCTGACGCCTCGGCGGATATTGCGGACTGCCCTGATGTTCCGACTCTTGCGGAAGCTCAGCCCCTTCCATGTGGAGGGCGTCCAGAGAATGAGGTCGCCTTCGACGGGCATGGCTACGCTCCTGCCACGGCCTTGCGCACGTAGCGCAAAGGTGTTGTCGCATAGGCAGACAAGTCAGGCGTGCCGTCTGTGCCGTCACACGCCACCCAGCCAGTAGGCAGATTGCCAGTCGTGTTCACAAGCGAGATGAGACCGTTGGGAGGCAGATTTGCATTCACAACGTCCAGCGTGTCCTGGATGTTCGAGATGCTGTCCTCTATCGTGTCAATGCTGTTCTCAATGGCCGTAATGTCCTGGTTAATGCCATTGATGTCCGAATTGATGGCGCTGATAGATTGGTCGTGCCCGTTTGCCCTTGTCTGCAGTTTCTGGATAGCAGCTTCGGCGTCATCCATGCGCACACCCAGGGAACCAAGCGTCGTGAGCGCCCCCTGCATCTGCCCTTCAAGATTGCCCAGTCGCAGGTTCACTTCGGCGATGGCGCTCGCGTACTGGCCGAGGAAGGCCGTGATGCGCTGGTCGAGATCGTTGAGAAAGGCCTCTGTCTGTGCTTCGAACTCGTCGCCTGAAAGCTCGCCCGTGCGGGGTTGATACTCGTAGGTTGCCATTATCGATCCTCCACTGTGATGTAGATGTCGTCGGTGGCGAGCGAGGGATACTCGTCGTTGGTCAGCTCCACCACATTACCCATCTCCTCGCCCTTGCGCCCGATAGTGATGCCCACAATCTGCTGCACGCCGGCAGACAGGACAGGGCAGTAGAAGCGACTGGCGTAGACGGTTTCTCCGATGTGGACGCGTTCACTCTCCTGGGTGTGCTGAAGCGAATTCGTGTTCTCGTACGCTTCCCCATAGAAGTCTGCGTAGACGTTGGCCGCGGCGGTGTCCAGGACAGTCGTGCTCGTGCTGGGTGTCCTGCGTACGTAGACATGTATTTCGAAGGCAACCTCGACAGGACGCTCAAAAAGAATGGTCTCCTGGGCGCCTGTCACTGGGTCCGCATACTCGTGTTCCGTGTTGCCGTTGTAGTCACAGCCTCCAGAAACAGAGTTGTACAGGGCTTCGGCAATTTCTGCATCCTTCCCGCCAAGTACAGCCACATACACAGAATGCGGCTTGAGTGTCACGCCGTTGTCCGTAATCGGCTCGCTGGTCCTGTTCTGTCGGGCCAACAGGTCGATCACTCCGTCAATGTTGCCCACCCTTGCGTACACGCTTGCCAGCATGGATCTGCTGTTGAGCGCCACGGACTGAAACCTTCGTTCCTCAAACTCCCGCTGGCTTTCCACGTCGCGACCGAGCACGCCGGCCGTCTCATTGGATACTGTGTCCCAGCCGGGTTGCGCCTGCACGATGGTGGTGACGGAGTTGGCTTCCACCTCGATGGGACCTGTCTCTACACAGGCAAAGGGCAGTACGATGGAGCCGCTCGCCGGGATGGTGCCGGTAGTCTGGCAGTAGAGCTCGATGCTGCTTTCCGTGCGCACGCGCGCGGGCTCGTCGCTCGTATCCGCACCCGCGATGATCACGCCTGCGAGACCTGTGCATGTGACCTGCACCACCGTTGGCATGGCCGCCTGCCGGTCAAGGAAGTAGATGGCAGCGAGGGCGTCCTGGAAAACACCTTCCGCCGTGGCAGGGTTGAACATGTTTGCCAGGTAAAGAAGCTGTGCATTCTTGTCCTGCACGATTGCGGCAAGGGACGCCATAAGCTGCCCCTGTGGCGTAGCCGGATCCAGGTTCAGGCGATTGTTGAAGGCCGCCTGCCATATCTCCTGCTGCGCCTCAAGGACTGTCTGGCTGTCAGGTGCGACAGGCCCCTGTGGCGTAAACTCGATACTAGAAGGACACATTGACCACTCCCCCGTCGTCGGTTGTGACCGCAATATCTCCATGCAGCACACGTCTGGCAAACTCGGTCAGCGTTGTGCTCGCGTCTGTCACACCGGGCACCTGCAACGCCCTCTCATTGGCTCGTGTTGTTACCAGCTCTTCCGGTGGCAGCGCTGCCAGCTCATTGTCGAGATATGGCACGCCGTCTTCCGCCGCATAGTACGGTTCACCGTAGAAGGTACGCTCGTAGCAGGCCACGTCCTGGGCAACACGTTCCGCGCCGGACACAATGGCAAGGCTGCCTCCAACCGTGAGCGCCAAATCCCAATCCTCAGTTAACTTCAGGCTGTCCATTACACAGGTCCTCCCGACGTATCCGGTCCGGCCTCGACACCGGTGTGCCTGTGGCTCTGCATGGAAATCTGTCCTGCTGTCATGTTTCCTTCTGCCCTGACCTGCCCTGTGAGGGTTGTTTCAGGCGTATCAATGGTCACACCGTTGGGCGCTGTGATTGTGAGCTTGCCGGCCTTCAGCTCAATCTTTCCACCTGCGCCGTCATCCAGTGTGATGCCCTCATCGTCGATCATGACATAACGACGGGGCTGCTTGCCGAGAAAACCGGAAAAGAAGAACCCGTCTCCCTTGGAATAGCGCCGTGCCGAACCGGGGTTGCAGGGAGAGCCGTCACCTTCCTTCATGACCTCTGTGTCCCGCATGGCGTAGACGTTGAGGCCAACATCCTCGGGCTTGGGGTCCACAATGAAAGCGTTCTCTCCTCCCTGGTAGCGAAAGTACGGGATGGTGAACAGCGGAGACTGCTGCATGCCCTCGCCTGTGCCGGTGACAAGATTGACAATGGGTGTGGCGGACACAGTGCCACTTTTGGCAACACCTCCACCGGAAACAGATCCGACAGTAGCAGGCTCCGCTGTGTTGATCTTGTTTATTTCCTGGCGGATGTGGAAGTTCTCCGCATTGTACTGGCTGGCATCCGTGTTGAAATCCTGCTGCCCTTTGACTATCTGCTCTGCCATCTATCCCTCCTTTGCCTTCTTGACCTTGGTTCCATCCTTGTCTTCCTGATTGGGGTATGTCGCCTTGAAGCTCGTCTCCCATTTGGCTGCCTGCCCGTGGTTGGCCTGCAGACTGTGGGAAAGCGAAGTCACTCTCCACAGGCCGGACGCCTTGGGAACAATGCTTTCGATGCGTACAGGGCCGCCTATCTGCAGCCTGGGTTCATAGTAGCAGCGGCAGGCAATGCCCTTTGCGTCAAAGGAGGGGAAGCCAATGAGGCCTGTGGCACGCTTGCCTTCCGACTCGCCTCGCAGCACAGGTGTCGAACCTTCGGCATCGTCTGAGCGCAGCTTGCCCTGAGGACCTATGATCATCTCGTCGTCGTCCAGAATCATCTGAATGCGCGCCGCTTCGGCAATCTCCTTGGCCTGCTCGTGGGCTCCACCAACAAAGGCCACATTACGAAGCTTGACGCCTTCCACGCCACGGTTCTTGAAGGTCAGTCCCATTTGCTGGGCAAGGCGTTGCAGCATCTGCGCCACATCCTGGCTGCCTTCACCTGTCAGAGTCTCCTTCGGTGTCACTGTAGCGACGTAACCCGTGATCGCCTGTATCTCGAAGATGGAGCTTGCGTCTCCGGAGAAGGAAGGAACAGCGCTTGTTATGTCGCCCTGGAATACCTGTGACATGGTAGTCCCGTCACCGGCCAGCAGTGTCAGGCGGTTCTTTTTCACAGCCAGAGGGTCGAAGGCCAGCGTGGTCAGGGTTTCCATGTCGGACAGCCGCATGTTGTAGATCTTCAGCGTGCACTTGTTCTTTTCCTTGCCGCCGGGCTTGGAAATCTCGGCATCCATGCCAAGGCGGAAAATCTTGGTGTTGACGCTCTGGCCCGTGCCAGGGTCGAAGCCACCTTCAGCCAGGGTAATCCTGGCCTCCAGCATCTTGACGGAAAAGCTCTGTGGCATATCAGCTCCTCCCCACATATTCGCCGCTGCGGTAGGCGTCGGCCTCTGTCTGAGTCAGATAAAGCAGGTTCCACCTGTCCCCGAGTCCTGTGTATTCGGGGTCCTCGCTGCCTTCCATGTCTACAAAGAGAAGACCACCTTCAAAGGCCATGTAGCCGGACAGAGGCAACAGCACGCCGTCCTTGCACAGGGCACCGTAAAATATGGCTGTCTCGCCCACATACAAATCCATGTAGAGACGCAGAGGACCACCCGCACGCTCTGGCCGTGTGTACAGCCGAAAGGAGCAGTCCTGGTCCCCAAGGACAACCTGAAAGCTCTGGTTCGCAATTGCGCTGACAGGAATCGTCTCCACTGTCTTCCTCCTACCCGAACAAGCCTGCGGCTATGCTCTTGCGGGGCTGCTTCTTCTCGGCTGTGGCCTCTGCCTTGGCGGACGCTCCATCGGTTGCCTTCTTGCCCGAACTCACGGTTTTCCCATCCGACGCGTTCTTGGGAGACTTGATCGTCTCGTTGGAATACTCGGAAGACACCTGCTTGACCTCGACAAGCCGCAGGTTGACCTTGAGACGGTCCACGCCATCGCCCACAGAACGGGTGTAGTCAAAGCTCTCAAGGGAGTAGTTCGTGAAGGTCTTTTCGGGCGTAACAACAGACAAAAGCTCGGTGCTTTTGGAAAGCTCTGTGAGCGCCTCAATGACAGCCTTGCGGTCTGCCGTTCCTCCAGACAAGCCAAGGGTCACGTTGATGACATTGGGAGACTGCACCTTGTTGTAGGCAAAGAAGCTGTTGGGCTCGACAGGGTATGTCGTAACCTTGCCATCCGCAGCCACGTCCAGGGAAAAGAACGTGTCGAAAGGCACAGCCTGAGCGCCATCAGACTTGTACAGGGACCAGTTTCCGTGAAGACTTGTCGCAAACAAAGGCATGCCCTAAACCCCTATGCCGGTGTCCGACTCTGTGGCGGTTGTCCGTGGATTGATGGCGTTGCTCGTTGCCTGAGCTATGCCATCCGGATTGTCCGACTGCGTAGTGATGTTGATGTTGTTGGTCTGGGTAATGGTCCGCTGATTGTTGTTCGTGGTCACGGATGTGCCACCCTTTGCAGCGGCCTGCCCGGCAGCGAAAGTTCTGCCTTCGCCCAAAGCCTGCTGCATGCTCCCGGTCTCTCCGGGGCGTGCTGTCAGCGTTGGCTGCGGAAGTGAAGCAGTTTTCTCCCTGTCGCTTGTGAAGGTTGGCCCGCGTCCGGAAGCCGCAGCCTTTTTGGACTGCTCAATCACATCGGTTTCAAGAGAATCCGCGTCCAGGCGTCTGCCTTCCTTGTGGTCGCCCGAAATCAGGTCTTTCAGCCAGTCGGGCACAAGGCCCGCCAGCTTGTCGGCAATCCAGCCAAAGAACTTGCCAAACGAGTCCATGATTTTGCCAGCAACGGCGCTCACAACGTCGCCAACAGCCCCAAGACCCTTCTTCACCGCGTCCAGGCCGGAAAGGACAGTGTTCCAGTCTCCGGTGAAGAGCCCCTTGAAAGCTGTCACCACGCCGCCAATGACTTCCACAAGCCCGCTGATAGTGCTCTTGACCAGCTCCCAATAGCCAAGGACGGCATTCGCCACAAGGCCGGCTACCTCGCCTACTGCATCAAAGGCCGCCTCCAGACCGGCAAGGGCCTGCTTCAGCATGGAGGAGACTTCTTCCGGCGTCCCAAAGAGCGACCAGAACTCGCCAAATGCGGACGTGCCACCCTCAAGCCAGACCATGAGGTCGTCAATGGCAACGCCGATTGCCATGATTGCGGCGGGTATGAGCGCAAAGGGTCCAAGGCTTGCCCACGCCGCAGCGCCCATGCGGACAAGCTTCGGGATGACAGCCGTGCTTATGACAGTGCCAATCGTGACAAAGATTGTCTGGACAGACTCGCCGTTTTCCTTGACGTACTTGAAGAACGCCTCGGACTTCTGTGAAATCCACTCTATGGCAGGCGCAAGCAGATCAAGGCCTGTGGCAGTGAGACGCTGGAACACACGGGTGACGTTTTGCCAGGCTGCCTGCAGCCTGGCGGAGTTCTCAAGGTCTCGCTTGTCGTAGACAGCCTTCTCCCTCATCTCCGCCACAAGGCCCTCGATGGCCTTGCGACCCTTGAGAATGAGAGAAATACTCGTGGCATCCACGCCCATCTGGGTCAGCCAGCCGGTGGCCTCGTCCGGTTTCATCCCCTGCACAGCATCAGAGAGGCGCAACAGGGCTTCCTGTGTGTCCACCATGTTGCCCTTTGCGTCCTTGAGGGACAGGCCGGTCTGCTTGGCAAAGTCCTTGAAGGGGCCGGAGTCGTTCTTGACCATATCGATGGTCCAGTCGCCCATGTCCCTGAATGTGTCATAGAGGTCTTGCGCCTCTATGCCCATTTGCTCGCCTGCCCCCTGCCATGCCTGCCACTGTTCGACTGTCATGCCCAGCTGGGAAGAGTACTGGGAAAGCTGCTTCGTCTGCTCGACAAAGTTCATTGCCCCGCCGACAGCAGCGCCAATGGAAAGCGCTCCAAGCAGAGTGTCCTTCAGGTTGTCCCAGGCGGAAGCGCCATCCTGCGCGGCCTCCTGAATCTGCTTCCCAGCCTTGTCAGCCGCGCTGCCGGCATTGCGCAGAGCCCTGGCTGCGCTGTCTCCGGAGTCACCCACCTCGCGCCCAAAGGAGTCCGCTGCCCGCGCCGCAGAAGTGAAGCCGCTGCGTGCCTGTCCTGTCGCCCTGTCAATGTCGGAACCTATCACCTGCAGTGCTCGCGACACTCTGGCAAGGGCGTCAATCAGGACAGCGACAGCATTTTGTGCCGTGCTTCCGAACTGGTCAAGTGCGGCAACCGGGCCGTTTATGTTTATGCCGTCCCATGCGCGCTGACTTTCACGGGCAGCAGAAGAGACAGCCTTGGCGGCGCTGCCAGACTGTGACTGCACCTCCTCGCTTGCACGCCTGATGCCTTCAAGCTGTGACTGCGACCTTTCCGCTTCGGACTTCAGGCCGGAAGCGTCAAGAAGCAGCTTTATGACCAATTCGCGAACGGTACTCACTTGAGCTTGCTCCAAAGATGGGCGTTGTAGTCGTCAACCTTCACAAGCTCCCAAAGGTCCAGGGCGTCACGCACCGAATAGACCGTTTCGAGCTCATGCAGGGTTGCCAGCCTGCGGGAGACAGGAACACCTATGCAGGCTGGCAAAAGGTAGTCTCTCAGGCCGCCGGGGCGCTTGCCTGTGTAAGGCGGGAGAACAAGCCACCTGCGGGAGCGAAAAAAGCAAAGTTCAGCTCCAGCACTTCCAGTCTCAGCCTGTAGAGCGTGCTCACTTCCTCAATGAAGTTGTCCACGTTGTCCGGCCTCAGCTGAATTTTGGCCTCGGGCTTGTCCGGCCTGGGCACAAAGGAAACACAGTCAAGCAGCTCGTCATAGAGCGGCTCCACTATCTTCCAGTCGAGTCCGGCAAGCACATGATTCAGCGCGGTAACAAGCGCCCCCGCATTGCTCACACGGGACGCTTCCAGGACAGCAGCCGGTACCTCTCCGGAGAAGGCAGCCACAAGGACACGCGCCGCCCATTTTTCCAGTCGGGACGCCGGCATTTCTGTCAGGAAGAAGGTCTTGCCCTTGTCGCGGCCTTCCCTGTCTATTGTGATTGTACGCGTTTCACGCATGGTCTGCTCCCTAGATGACGCTTGCTGTCCACTCGTCAAAGGTTATGGTGTACGTCGTTGCCTGTAGCGTCTGGGCAGCCGTAGGCATGGGCGTGGCCGCAGTGATTCCTCCACGCAGGCCCGTGTACTTGCGCCCAATGGCGGGCAGTGTGAACTCTGCGTTGCAAAGCACCACCTCACGAACGCTGTCCTGGTACGCAAGCCAGTCGTCAAAAACAGCCCTGCTGGGGGAGTCCGCCGCAATGGTAACGGTCAGCACCTTGTTGGTAGGAACCCAGCCGAAGCTTGTGTGCCCGTCCACACCCTTCTCTGCCACCACGGGGTTGATCTGTTCGGGCGCAATAGCGGCGTCCGTTCCATAGCGCTCAATCTTGACGGGCGTGTCATACAGCCCCGGGACGGTCAGGTTGAAGATGGAGTTCGCGGAAGTGATTGTGTTGTTCCCCATGTTGTCTGGCATAAGTCACCTCCTTTACTGAATGCAGGTAGCGGACATGATGACACGCTGAATGGAGCCGCCGTCCGTGTAATAGAAATAGCAGTTCGGCGTACCCCTCTGCGCACGCACTGTCGGGCCGGGGTCCGTGATCTTCATGTACCACCCTTGCGTCATCAGGGTCTGTGAAACGTCTGTGCCCAGCTCCTGCAAGAGCTGCACCTTCTGGGTATTCGAGAGCACAACGCCATTGCGGAACGCGCCGAACTCGCGGAAGCGGTTGATGGTGTCCAGGCAGGCTGTGCGGATCTGACTGTAGCCGTCTTCATTGTAGGGTATGGAGCGGCTTGCGGCGAACAGGTCCAGGATGTTGAGCTGCAGCTGGTCCTTGAGGCCAATGGCGTTGAGATAGGAATCCGCCCAGGCAAATTCACCTGTGACCTGTCCATTCCAGAAGAACTTGAAGTTGGCGGACGCCGTGGCGAAATCGGCGTAGCAGTTGTAGCCATTGTCAATGAGCGCGTTGCAGTCCTGGTCATTGTCGCAGGTAACTTCGACACCCTCAAACTGCCTGTAGGCAAGAGTGAGGCGCCCATTGTACTGCTGGAAGTTGATGCATGCGATTGCGCCCATGACGGCAGCCGCAAGCTGCAACGTGTTCCAGACAGCGATTGTACCGGACAACTCAAGCTTGTGCTTGATCTCGTACCCTGCGGATGCGGTACTCCCTGCCACGCGGGCGGCGTTGTCGGTATCCCACATGACATAGGCACAGCGTGTGTCATAGGAGGCGCACCACTGGGCAAGCTCAATCTTCTCGTCATGCTCAGGCTCGAAAATGGAGCTGAAGGATACCCAGTCACGGGCATAGCGCAGAATGTTGGTCATGCAGTCCGTGAGGGAAGACCCATCCGTTCCCACAGACTGCACGGCTCCTGCCTGTTCTGTCAGATGCAGCACGACAGCAAGGTCTGTGCCTGCGGAACCGGCAGATGCAAAGGACACAGAAGAACCTGCGCCAGTGGTGCCGGACGTGATCTGAAACGCGTTCGTCTGCGAGCTGAAGGAAACAACAGGATCGGTTGTCAGTGTTTCCACATCCGCAAGCGCGGTCTGAATCTTGGTGGCCACATCGGAGAAGCTGGTGGCAGAGGAAAGGTCGATACCGGTGACCGCTGCCTCCTGGCCGTCAATTTCCAGAGTCAGGGAACCGTCGGTAATGTCCTGCAAGTCCGCAAGTGCGCCCTCATACGCAGCTCCTCGCAGCCATGCAGCCGCAGCAGCGGAACGCCACGGGGCAATGTAGAGGGTGGAAGGCAAGTATTGTGTATTGGTGTAGCCGCCAAAATACACAACCGCAGCACGGTATTCATCGGAATCCGTTCCAAAATACGCACCTACGCCCTCGGATGAAGAGAAGGAAAGCACACGGTCGGTCGGGGGCAGTTCGCTCTTTGTCAGAAAGAGGCCACTGAATTTGAGTCCGCTTGTCCCTGCGCCCATGACACGGGGAACAATCTGGACAAGAAGGTCGGCATTCACAGCCATAGGATACTCCTATTCCTGCTCGTGCAGGGAAATGTTGACAGCGTTGAAAAACTCGTATTCCACGATAGAGCTTGCGAGTTCCTGCGAAAGCTGAATCTCAAGCTCCAGCATCCATCTCGGTTCCGCCTGCTCATTGCCCACCATGCCGGTCAGCTCCTGGGGAGCCGTGACAGTCAGAGGGGTGAGCTTGCGGTCCTTGAAGAAGTCACATCCAGACAAATCCTGAAAAATCAGCGCACAGGTTCTTGCCCGTGTCTCCGAATCAGGTCCGTAGAAATCCACCTGCACACGTCGAGAAGTCGAACGCCCGACGCAAAGACTTCCTCTCCCTGTGGGGTTGCCCTGCTCATCCAGCTCGGATGTGTAGGTTCTGCCTGTTGTCGAGTGCCATGTGGCGCTCATGGGAGTAATCAGCACATAGGGCCCGGACGGTCTGGAAGCGGCATTGGTCCAGCCACGCACGACAGGGATGTCCTCACCCACAACCCAGCGCACAAAGTCACCGATGGCGGACACCACAAGCGTTTCCACGCTCTTGGTCTTCGGCTGCGTGTCCCTGTCTAGCCTGGCCATGCTGTCACACCTCCGGGGCGTTCGGTCGCGCCCTCCTCTGGTGCCTCACACACACGCACCTGCACCGCGCGAACCTTTGTCCACCCCGCTGTCGCGTTCCATGCCTCAAGCACCTGGTCCACCTGCCACTCGTATCCCTCGAAATAGAGCATGTCGCCGCCTTTGGTGCTTGCCCTTTCAAGGCCATACACGGGGCCATACAGGTAGCAATCACGCCACACTGTGTTTTGCCTGGTCTGCAAGAGCCACTGCAGGGCCTTGTCGGGTGTGGGCTGCACCTGCGCCCTGACCTTCACAGCCGGAGCCCATGCGGGGCGCTGCTGGTAGGTTTCTACCACCTGCCCAGCGGACTGCAGAAGGATCACGATCTGGTCGGGATTGACTGCCGTGATGGCTCCTCTGACAAGAGCGTGCAAGTTCATCTGGACACCTCGTAGTTCACGGACGAAATCATGGAGCCTGTGTCAATCAGCGTGCCGGGGACATGCTTCTCACCTGTCTTCGCCTTCTTGCCCACAACCTTCTTTGTCTTGCGGGCAATGGTGGCGGGAGCGTTCGGCGGAGCCATGTTGCTGGCAATGGTCTCCACAATGTCATCAGCCATGCGCATGCCCAGCAGCTTCATGGCATCCTCCGGAGTGCGGCCCTTGCCTATCATTCTTCCAAGGCCTTCCACCCATGTGTTCGCCTTCTCGTCAAAGGTCTTGCGCATGAACGGGCGGCTGGGAATGTTGGCTGTGCCAAACTCATTGTAGGCGGCATAGGCTGCCACAGACTCGCCGGTCTCGTTGTTGGTGGCTCCTTCCAGGATACCGGCCTTCACGCTGATGCCCCCTGTCAGATTGGCAAGGTCTTCCAGCTCCAGCAGGCGAATCAGATCGATTTTGGTCCGGTTCTTCATGGCTCTATCCCCACGGGTGATAGTGTGCTGCGGCATAGTACCTGCCACCGACAAGGTACGGTTGCAGGGCTTGCCAGAGAGTCTGGCCGCAAGGTGTCTGGGCAAAGTACTGCCCATTGGCGTATTGCGGCACAGAGAAACCCACAGACACGCTGCCCTGTGTGGCGTTGCTCATGGGCCCTGCCTGCCCCGGTCCCCACAGGGCCAATGTGGCGAGATGACAGACAAGCAGATACAGAAGTGTGCGCCGGACAAAAATCTGTTTGTCTGGATCGTATGGGATGCGGCTTTGCCCCGTGTTGTCCAGCATGAGACAGGCCACATCAAAGGCCTGCTGCAACTGGGCATCAGTCAGAAGGTCTTCTGTGAAACGAGGATACGCCTCACGAAAGCTTGCGGGGTCAAAGACTACAATCGCCATGCTACTTCTCGTCTTCTTTCACGGGCTTTGTCTTGACGCCCTTGGTAGGCTCCAGACCGTGACGGGTGCTCTGCTTGTCCTTTGCCTGCGCAAGAGCTTCCTTGCGGGATGCGCTGGCAAAGATACGCCCTTGCTTGAACAGCGCGGTATCCTTGTATGTGGCTTCAATCTCTTCCCAGTCAGCACGCTTCACAACTGTCAGAGAGAATCCACCACCAATGTTCAGCTCTCCCATTTCCTTGCCGCGCAGGTGTGCGGAGTTGCCGGGAATCACGATCTCCCTGCCGTCACGCAGCTTGTACTTGATCCCCACGGGACGGTTCAGGCAGACAACTACCGTGTCACCCGTGTTGCTGACAGTGCCCTGCAGTTCCTGCTCAATGGCGTCTGTGGTGGTTGTGGTGGTCTCCTGGGTGGTCTGTGGCTTGCCTTTTCGCTGTGCCATTATGTCCTCCGTGTGTGACTTTTTTGCAGACGAAACTCGTCCGCATAGAAATTTTGGGAGAAGCGTACCACATTTTTACAGTTGCGCAAGTGTCTTTAAAGTTTGTTAAAACTGTTTAAAATCGTTTAAAACCGTTTCAAGTTTGTTGAAGTTTGTTAAAACCGTTTAAAATTTTGGCATTCCGCTTGCGTCCCCGGACGATATGGGACATACTTGCACCTGCCATTTCATCAAGATCTCCTCTATCTTTGTGCGTTTCTCGGGCATTCGTCTTCTTCCTGTAAGGGCCCCGGTGACTCTCCCGTGTCACTGGGGCTTTTCTTTTGCCCAAAGAAAAAGGCCCCACTGCGCAGGAACAGTGAGGCCGTGCCAGCCCGCACGTGGATGCGGTTACGGGCCAGCGGAAGGGTTGCGAGGATTACGCCATGCCGGTCATGCTGGCAAAGGCGAAAGGCATGTAAATAATCCCGCCGTAGGTCGTGCTGATGAACTTCTGTCGGAAGCTGGACATATCCGGAATCAGACGGCCAGAACGCATTTTTTCGCTGAATGCCAGCGTGGCGGACTTCTGTCCGGCCACTTCCGGGGCAATCAGGAAAATGGTTTCGTCTCCGTCCAGGGCGTGCAACTCGGGGAGAGGAACCACGTCAATCTTGGTAAAGTACTTCCTGAGCATGTCCCAGACAGACACGTTGAAGTCGGTAGCAGTGCCAAGGTAGCGATTCATCGCAGGACTGATGCACAACTTCAGCGGCGTAGTCTGGTCAATCAGTCCGTTGGACTGCTCTGCCAGCTGGGCAAAAAGTGCCAGGATGTCATTGTAGATCTGCACCGTGCTCTTGTTCTCCCACAGGGGGCTGTTGCCCGTGCCAGTGGAGGCAGCAGTGATAGACTCCGGCAGGTTCGGGTCGTTGAAGATGCCATAGATGCTGTGACCTGCAACGCCGGTCAGATAGAACTTGTTGGAGTCAATCTCAATGCGAGTGGCTGCAGCCCTCTGCTTGTCGGAAGCAAGAGACAGCTTTGCAGTAGACGCAAGAGCAACTTCCCTGTCGCCGTAGTTGATAGTCGTCTGGAACAGGTACTGTTCGCGACTCATCCATTCATTATTTACGTCAGAGGTGACACCGTTGGCGTAGTCGCTGTACTCCTCTGTTCCGCCTACCATTTCGGAGACACGGAACTTGGTATAGGGCGTAGTCCAGTCGCCTTTCTTCTCCTCACGGAAAATCTGACGGGCATTACGGGGAGCGGTCAGGATTTCGACAACAGTAGGGTCAATATACGCTCCAAACTCAACGGGTACGCCCATGTTGGGGGAGGTCACAAGGGCAGCGTCCTGCGCAATTGTGGTACGGTTTTCCGGGGTGTTCCACCCGCGTGCGCCGTCGAACACAAAGCCGAGGCGACGCACCTGTTCAATAGTCATAGGCATGATTGTTTCTCCTCCTATTCGGAAGCGGCAGCGCCAAGGTTTGTGCGTGCGTTTGCGGCGTCAGTTGCACCAGTGCCACCATTGGCAACAGGCAGCGGAGTATTCTGGGTAGCAATGTCACCCAGACCCAGAGCAGTACGGGCTGCTTCTGCGGTAGTTGCACCGGTGCCACCATTGGCAACGCCGAGAGTGCCGGTCACATTGGAAAGGTCAACAGGACCACCGGAACCGCCGCCGGTAGACCCAGCGGGCACGCTCCAGTTGCTGATGATTACCATGTCATTGGCAGAGCCTGCGGTCTTGAAGACCCAGCCCGGAGCGGCAATGCCGTTGGAGCCGGCAGCGGCAAGAATCTTGCCATTGGTCTTGTCCACGTAAACCTGGCCGCCAACGGTAGCGGCTTCGCTGGTCTGCACATAGTAGTCGCCACGCACAGCAATGGTCAGGCCCTGCCCTTCGCGCACGGTTTCGGTAGCGCCGTCCAGCACGTCATAGATGTAGGTGCTGATCACCCTCTCGACAAAACCAAGAGGAGCGGCTGTGCCGGTGGTGGTAGCAGTCGCTACGCCGGCTTCGGTGCCAGCCCAGCAAAAGGTTCCCACTTTCACGCCGTTTTCATCGGCCACATAATTGATGGGCGTGTACACGCTCTGATCAGGCGTGGCCTTCTGGCCTGCAACAGCAAGAGGCAGGTCGATATTCACTTGAGTCTGAAGAGCCATGGAAAGCCTCCTTAAGAGATCACGATTTCTCTGAGGTGTTCAAACGGGCCAGTGAAGTCATCGGGCTTTGCGTCCTGAGTGACCTGCCTGAAGCCGGACGGCTGCTGCATGAGCAACATGTCCACCATGCCACGCCATGCGGTACGGTCGTACTTCGCGGGATCGATACCCTTGACCTGCAGAGCGTGTTTGTACACGTTGTCAGCACTGTCAAAAGCCATCGGCTTGAGGGAACCAGTCAAAGGCTTCACTGCCTCGACTGCGGAAAAAAGATCCTGCATGTGCTGCCTGGTTTCCCTGACTGCCTGCGCCTTGATGGCGTTGGCGTCCATGGTCACGACAGGCTTCTTGGGCTGCTTCATGGTCATATCCTTGGGTTTTGCGTCATTGGCGCAAGTCGTGCCGTTTACCTTGTCGTCATCCTCCGCAGGGGCAGGAGCGGGTGCAGGTTCGAGTACCGCGTCTTCCTCCGGCTGCTGGCTCTGAGCAAACTTCACGCCCTCGGCAAAAGCTTTCTGTGCGGCCTCGTCATTGCTGTCCAGACCGCAGGCGTCCATTGCTTCCTTGTAGGGATTGGCCACGGGCTCCAGTTCGGCGTCATCCACAGGGGCAACAAGGCCGGCAAGGGCAGCTTTCAGCTTTGCCAGCTCTTCGGGTGCGAGTTTGCCGGCAAGTTCGCCCATAACCTCACGGAGTGCGCCAACCTTGCCCTCGTCCTCCTGCACGTCAACAATCTGGCCCGTAGTAGGGTCCACCCTGTGCAGGTCAATGATAGCCTGCGCAAGGTCTACTTCCTTCTGCTCGATAGCGGGATCGTTATCCTTCGCCATAGTCTTCTTGTTTGCCATAGGTTTTCCTCCCTGGCGGTCTTTCACGGTTTGATGGTCTGCAACCAATACGTCAGCACCCGCCCTGCCTTCCTCGACAAGCGCCACGTGGTTGCCTCGTATATTTCGCATGATGAAATCGTATGGCCTGCCCTCGTATGTGCCGGGCGTCCAGTCGGGGTCATACCGATACGCACAGGACAGTTCCCTGCATGTGCCGTTGTTGATTGCGTCAATGGCTGTCTGGTCCCATATGGTTAAGGGGGCGTCCACATAGGGCGCATTCCAGGTGATATCTGTGCCCACATTGCCCACACGGGTCATTTTTGCCGGCTCGTCTGCGCTGTCCTCATGGTGCCGGAAATGCAAGGGCAATCCTGCCCATGTGGTTAAAGCTTTCTGCAGCTCACCCGGGTCACGCAGGCCGTAGTAAATTTTGCCTGGGTCAAGGCCTTTGTCCTGCCAGCCTGGAACCTCGTTGCCATGGTAAGGGTCTACCTTGGCTTTTGTGATGTGGCTGTTGCCGACATGCAAAAAGCCGTTTTCGTCCACAGTGCGGACGCTTCTTGCGTCAAGTGCCAGTGTATATTTCCCTTCCATATCAATCTCCGAACTCTGGAATCACTGCCCGATAAACGCAGTTACAAGCCACTAATTCCCCGGGGAGTACCTTGCGCTTTACATCGGAGTCGTACAGGCCTTCATTCAGCTTGAAGCGCTTGCCATTCATCTTCATGTGGGTCTTGCGGCTCGACTTGGTGCCGGGCACATGGACCCAGATGCCTTCCTTGATGCCAAGCTGCTGGTTCTCCGCACGCTTGATTGCCTGAAATGCCTTGTTGTTCTGGTCACGGGCAATGAGCTTCGCCCTGTTGCGTGTGACTCCAAAGCGTCCCTGCAGCTCGTCCCGCAGGGTGGCAACGTCACGGCCCTGAATGATGGAGCGCTGTACAAGGCCCTCCACCTGTTGAAAGAACTGTTGGGGAATGGACCGAATCAAAGACACGTTCTCGGCAATGAGTGCCTTGACCGTATCGTTTAGCACCCGACTTGGATGCATCTGGACAGTGAACCCTGCTGCTTTCATGGCGGCAATGCTCTGGGCTTGGGATATGCTCTGGGAACGAGTGACAAACCACTTCGCAATCCTGTCGGCTCTGTCTCTCCAACGACGGAGCCAGCGGCGTTGCAAGCGTTTCAGTGCCCATGCCATCCACGACGCAGGGACTTGGGAAGGAGGTGCAGCGTCCTGGGCTATTCTTCCTGCATTTTGCCGGTACGCTGTCAGCAACCAATATTCTACCGATTGCTGCATTTCGTCAAGCAGTTTCAAAAGCTTGCGCTCGTACTCCCTGCGCAGGCCAGCGTTTGGACGCTGTGGACGCAAGAGTTTAGCCATGCGGCTCCTCCTCGATGTTGCCCGGCTGCAAGGGGTCTGTCTCCTGTCCCATCAGAGGATCTGGCACGGGAGGAAGGTCGTCGGCGTCAATGTTGGCATAGCCGGAATCAGGGTTTGCCGCCAAGGTCTGGCGCACCTCCTCTTGCGAGAGAATACCGCGGTCCAGGTAGACCGCTGCCGTGTCGGCGTGCATCTTGCGGGTCTCCGCCTGCACCTTCTTGTCCTCTTCACTGAGCTTGCGGAACTCGAAAGACAGAGTGGGGTCAATCTCTCCCCGCAAGTGCAGCTGCAGGCAATCCAGGATGACACGCAAGGCCGAAGCCATGATACTCTGCTGACGTGTGGCAACGTGATCGTAGTAGTTGCGCAGGTCGCTTTCCCCTGTGGCGTTGAATCCGGACGGCGAAATGCCCAGAAGCTTGACCGCGGGTGTGCGATTGATTGCTGCCAAAAATTCCAGCGCCTGGCGAACAATATCTGTCACCCCGGAAAGCGGCGTCTCGATCTTGATGATGTCCTCGTTTTCCTTGTCCACCACAAGACAGCCGTCATTATTCATGTGCTGGAGCATGTACTTGATGCGCTGGTCCAGCACGTTAGTCTGTTCCGGCATGAGCTGGTTCAGGGAGTTGAACATCTGGGTTTTGAAGACAGCAAGGGAGAACTTGCGCAGCAGTCTGTTCTCTGCATCCCGACACTGCTGGAAGTGCATGACATAATCCCAGAGGATCTGCGCCTGCGGAATGCCAAAGAAGTTGTAGGCAGGCTTGAGAAGGAACGGGACTTCGTTCCAGACAATGCGCAGGAGTCGGGATCTATGCACTTCCCTGCCTAGTACCCACCATGTTTCCGGCTTGAAGTAGTCTTCTCTCAACGGGTCAAGGCTGTTGTAGTTGCCAGGCGTGCAGTTCGCCGGGTCCACCACCACAAAGCGTAATGTGCGATTTGGCTGCAGCTCTGCGGACTGGGCAGACACGGAAAGAGGCACTGTCAGGTCCTTCTCGCCCGTGTCGATGAAGATGAAGGAGCCGCCTTCGTACCCTGCAAGCTCGATTGCCTCGGCAAAGGTTTCCTTGACGCGCTTCTTCTGCATCAGCGTGCCCAGCTCCTCAAGCAGGGAGTCTTCTGCCCCTTGTACGGCGTCGCCCGCACGCTGCAGCTCAATCCAGGAACGTGTCATGTCGTTGGAGACAGTGGACACGCAGGCACGGACAAGGCCGTTCTGGGCAATGGACTGCAGCATGCCGTAGCCCATGAACTGCGGAGGCATTGCCATGCCCATCTCGAAGGTGTGTTGCAGAAGCGTGTAGACGCCGGAATCCGCAAGAGCGGAATCCATTGCCATGCGTGTATCCTTCGTGCAGCCCAGAGTCTTGGGAGGGCCGTAGCGCTTGCGCACCTCGTCCAGTGGCATGGGGACTGTCGGCTGCGCAGGCTGCATCATCTCACGCATGAACTGCCAGGGTATCTGAGTCTTTGGTTTTTGCTGTCTGTTTCGTCTAGACATGTATCTGTGCCTCCCTCTCGGCAAGCTTTTTCAAAAGCGGACGGAAGTATTTGCGTTCACCATTTCAGGCCTCTCTGCTGCATGGCTCCCATGCGCACAACACTGGGGTCGATGTACATGGGCCGGCGTGTCTGCAAGTCAAAGACGGATTGGGTGGCGGCGTCCACCTGGTCGTCATGCGCTGCGCTGGGGAACGTTGTCAGCTCCGCCATGAAGTCGTTCACCCACGGGGCAAGAGACGGGTGCGGGATGAACACGTTGCCAGCCTCGAAATAGGTGGTCACGGCATGGGCACGGGCAACCTTGGAACCGCACGGCTCCACCGGAATAATGCCCGCCACAGTGTTGCGCAGCGTGTCTATGACTGCCGGACCGTTGGCCTTGTCCTCAATCAGGTGGCGGCGCACCATGGGCCACTTCTGGGCAAGCTTCTGGAAGTGATGCAGGGTCTCCGTGAACCCCCACCGGCCCCGTACCTGGTCCAGCAGGTAGAAGTTGGCTCCCGCTCTGCCCCACACCTGACCCACAACAAAGTCGTTGTCCGTGCCTTCCTTGAAAGTCATGTCCCATGAGGTCAACATCATGTCGAAGTTGGGCAGGTCCTTGGGAAGCCAGAAGCGCAGCCACTCCGCCTTGAAGATTGCGCCGCCGTCCGGAACAGGGTGCTGCTGGTAGAGCGCTGCCCAGTCACGGGAGCCAATTGCCTGTTTGATGGCAAGGAGCTGCTCCAGAGGGTAACGTTCGGGGTGGAGCGCCTCGCCTGCTTTGCGCATGAGGTGCCCGTTCCAATACTCATCCTGCTCCGCAATGGCGGGGAAGTTGATCACCTTCCAGTGGTCGCCCTCGCCTGCTCGTTCTGCCTCCAAAAGGCGGCCTGCAAGGTCGTCAGTATGCCATTTTGTCAGCATGACAATCACGCCACCACCAGGCGCAAGACGGGTGTAGAGGGTGGACGTGTACCAGTCCCAGATGTTTTGCCGAATGGTAGGAGAGTCGGCAGACATACGGTCCTTGATGGGGTCGTCAATGATTGCGATGGAACAACCCATGCCCGTGATACCACCACCCACGCCGGCGGAACGATAGACGCCTTCATGCCCCACAATCTCGAAAATGTCGGAATTGCGCAGGTAGGAGCCTTTGGCGGTTGTGCGGATGTTTTTCCCGTATAGCGTGACGCTTGGAAACAGGTCCGCATACAGATCGTCATCAATAATGCGCTGAACGTCCCTGTTCATCCTACTGGCAAGGTCTGAGCTGTAGCTTGCGGCAATGATAGAGAGATCTGGGTGACGCCCAAAGGCATAGGCGGGAAATCGGCGTGAGACAAGTTCCGATTTGCCGCTCCTCGGAGGCATGGTGATAATCAGCCGGGGCGACTTCTGTGCAATCACGTCCTCAAGAAAGCGTTCCATTTCCCAGCAAATGCGCTCGTGCACCCAGCCCATGAGATAGTTCGGCATGGTGTACAGCACAAAGGCTTGCAGGTTCTGCCTTGCAAGTCCTTTCTGCACTTCACGCAGGTCGGGAATGGACTTCTTGCGCCGTGCCATGTGCCTAATCCTTGTGCTCCAACCCAAAGGCTGCCCGCGTCAGCTCAAGCAGCTCTTCCTGTGTCTTGCCAGAGAAATCAATGGCAGGGGATGGGGACATGGATCCGTCGGAAGAGGTGAGATCCACCTTCTGGGTTTCACGCCACCCCATGCGAGTCTTACACCAAAATATCAGGGCGGTGGTGTCAGGTGGAATGCCTTTTTCTTGATTACCAATAGCTTTATTATATAAACACTGCGCTATCTTTGCATTTGCATTAGCAGCCCCTTTTTGCATAGCATCACCGTAAAGCTTGTATAGTATATCTTTAGACATACCAAGAGCTTGAGCTATTTGGGTATGTGGTACACCATATTGCGCCATTGACAACGCTATTCTTTCATCACGCTCATTGTATTTTTTTCTAGGCATTGCCATATAAATCACCTTATTTACGTAATGATTCTTTTAATATTTTAGGACAACAATATTTCCAATTTATTCTATGATGTATTCTAACATGTGATGTTCCAAGAACAGAAATTTTAACTGCAGATGGTGCCATCATGACTGTATAAAAGCTTTTCATATATGTACCGTTTTCACGATACATTTCTGTTAATCCGCCACTATTTTGCTGTGTAGGAGCCTGTGAAATAGCAATATCACCAATTGATAAAAATAAATTTCCTCTGTGCCCTAAAACAACATATGTATTAACGTCATCATTCATTCTACCTATAAATTTATATGGCCTATCTGTTTTACAAAAATATCCATTCATTGCTTTACGCATTATCAATGTTTTATTCCATGTTTTTGCGCCTCCCATTAAATCTCCTGTTTGAACAAAACAAACAGCTAATGCGTTACTGCAATCAAGAAAATCTAAAAATATATCAAAAATTTCATCTAAGTTATTAGGAATTTTTGATTTTAATATATTTTTCTCAGGATATCTATATTGAAAATTATTGTAGTCATCATCAAGTTCTAAAAAATATTCTAGACCTAAATCTTTGGCTATTTTATGGCACATGTTACGAGCAAATAAAACTGTATTTTTTTTATATATATTGTCACCTCTATCAGTTATTGATGCTGCATATTCTTTATCAAAAACAATTACTTGATCACCATAAAGTTCTTTATATTCACAAATAGTTGGGTCTTCATTATCAACAATTAAATAAATTTTTCCAGTATATCCTTGTTTCCTTAGTGATTTAAGAGTCTGTTGATTTTGGGGACGCCGATTGGTCAATACGAAGCAAGCAAATGAGGAATGGCGCATTAGTTATACCCCCCCACCCATAAGTTCTTGAATTCGTGAAGAAAGTTCTACATATCCAAGTTCAATAGCACGGTCTTTGTCTATTATAACAAGTCCAGACTCTTCCATAAGATGTTGCATAGTTGGACTTGCTTTTGATGCATAATACTCAGCTATATTTTCATAATTGAAAATTGCATGCCTTGTTGCTGCTGCTCGCAAAAAATTGCGTTCATCCTCTGATAAATCACTAGCGTTTTCTATTTGTATAAGTAAATATTTTTCTTTGTCACTATTCAAACAATCATCAAGATTTACTTCTTTTCCTGTTGGTTCATAAATTGGTGTTGCGATTTTATCTGTATAAATATTCTCTTCTTCTTTTTGTAGTTCTTCCTCTGGAAGCGGCACAATATCTGCATCAAAACCAATTATATCAGTATCAAAGCCTGCTTCTTTCAAATCTTTTAATTCTAGATTAAGCAACTCCGTATCCCACTCTGCCCAGTTGGCAGACTGGTTTGCCAGCAAACGAAATGCCTTGACTTGCGTATCGGTCAATTCGTCTGCCAGAGCTACAGGGACCTCTTTCAAGCCAAGCTTCTGGGCTGCCTTCAAACGCAAGTGACCGTCCACCACAGTGCCGTCGGACTTGGCGACAATAGGAATGCGAAACCCAAATTCACGGATTGCACCGCACATGCGGTCAACCTGCTCATCATTCTTACGTGGGTTGCGGGCATACGGAATCAGGCGGTCAATGGGCCATGTTTGAACTATCAAAGGCATAAAATTTCCTTTTTATACAGTCGATTTTGAATCAGGAGCCTTCCTGTGCGGGCATTGCAAGCACCGGCCTTTGCAGCGGTCTGGCGTGAACACGCAGGTATCAGCGTGCCGTGCTCTCTGTTCGGGGGTCATGGTCCTGCGGCACTCTTCTATGTCTTCGGGCTTTGCCAGGTTCGCCTTGCTCCACCCTTTGAGAAAGGTGATACCTATATCCAGAAACTTACTGCCCATGCCTGCAAAAACGCAGCCAATGGCAAGCTTTGTGTCCAGAGACAGGGCAAAGCCGAAATAGGCGGCGACGGCAGTTGCCAGAATGATTGCGGTTGGTCCTGCCGCAGCCCCGGCACAGGTAGAGCAAAGCAGAGCAATGAGGCGCTGGGTCCAGGTGCGTTCCTTGAAAGCGTCGGCCATGTGCCACAGCATACCGAACAAACCGCCAAGCCCGGCAATGTAGGCCCACCTCCAAGCCGTCTCCTTGACGGCTCCAATATCGGGCGTTTGTTGGGGGTCAATCTGCATCTGCATCACATGCCCCCAAGAAGCACCTGTAAAAGGATGCCCAAAATTCTGCCTGCCGTCTCCGGTATGGGCCTGCCTGTCGCTATGGCGTAGGCCAGAGATAGGACAAGAATCAGCAAGCAGAGCAGGACCACACGAAACGAGCGCTTGCGCCATATCGTCACTCCTCTGCCTCGGCTTGTACGCTCTCGGCATACGTCTGCATCGCGGCCTTGTCGGCGTTGCATTGCATCAAGGCCCTGTCTGTCTCTATCGCCCATCGCAAAAGCTCCTTGTTGGTTCGGGGCGTCCATTGCGGGGCGCTAGTCGGCTGCATCAAATCCGCCGGCGGAAGCACTGGAATCAGTTGAGGTGGAGGGGGAGTATGTCCACATCCGGACGCACTCATCAGGCAAAGGAGCATTGCCCCAACCAGAAGGCAACGAGTCAAGAAGCTTGTTTCTCTGGGTTGCCACATCATTGATCTCCTTCTCTGCCTGTTGGCGTCCACTGCGGGCCTGTCTTGCGGCGTCACGCTCAAGACGCAAGATCTCCATGTCACTGCGAGCAATGGTCAGCTCCGTGCGCAGGTCCTGCACCTCTTTGCGGTAGTTGTTGATTGCGTACAGGGAGCCCATGAAGGCAAGGGCAAGCAAGCCGATTAGGATATTGGACACACTCATGCGACCCCCAGGTACTTGCGCAAGGCGTCCACACGGTTCAGCCAGCCCTTCAAAAAGACTTGCTGGTTGGGACGGCTGGCAACAATGGCTTGATAAAAGTCCACACGGGCTTGCAGAATACACGAGAGGAGCTTGTCGGACTCATGGGACAGGGCTGTGCGGGTCTTGTTGCCCATGATTCCGTCATCCACGAGCTTGACGCCATAGACACCAACCGTGGCGTTGTAGCCACGCTGTGCAATGCGGACGGCATTGGTCCAGCCATGATTTACATGACAGTCGAAAAGGACCGTGGCGACACGCTTGGGGAAACTGTCGAGATCCACCTTGTCCCAATACTCGCGCTTGTAGATTGCCTCTGCCTGCTCCATTCTGAGGCGCTGCATGGTGGTAGAGGTCACGGGCAGGACAATGCCCAGGGACTCGACCCAAGCCTTGTCACGCTTGACAAGGCTTTGCAACGTGCCGATTGTGATACCGTAGTTGGTAGCGCCACCTTTGTCTGCGGGATGGTCGCTGTATCCGCCTTCCATTTTGAGCGTGAACTGAAAGGCATATGGGAAATTGCTGTTCTTTGCCATGATATGCTTCTCCGTTGGTTTTGGGGAGAAGCATAGCAGTCCGTTGCCTTTGGTGTCAGTCCTTCGGGGGAGTTTCTGGCATGTTTTTTTGTACTCTTGTCCAGAATCCAGACCCATTGCACTTGACATAGCGGACGTGAGCACCACAAGCCTTGCACTCGCACCACCGATTTATGCAATGCCCGAATTGCTTTGTACTGCGAACATACAGGGCCTCTGCGCCACACTCCGGGCACTGCTCAAACATGCGCGGCCTAGCCATGTTTGCCCCCTGCTACTCTCAGACTGGCGGCCTTGAGAGCGGCTGTGTGTGCGTCCAGCTCCTTGCGACTGGCCCAGACGGATTGCCCGTATGGGAGGGCAAAGACAGGGTAGCCACGCTGAATGATGACGTGGCGGGTCAAGCCTAGGTACTCGCAAATTGCGGTCCAGCCGTTCAGGGTGTCCTCGTTCATGCGTCCTCCTCGATGGGGGTCTTTGTGACCTTCATGCGGCACTCATACCTTGTGCCCTCGAAACTGACTTGCGACTCATAATGTGCGGCGTGCCACCTGCACAGCGTGCGGTGCATCTCCTCTCGAACAATGTCGCCCACTGTGAAGACTATGTGCACATCGAAATCGGCCTTGCGCCCGCACCATTTGGAGTCACAGAGCAAGGGTTGCTTCTGTTCCATGTCTCTCCCTCGTGTGACCCCTCTTCTTTGTTCACACTCCAGTTGGGACAACGGGAGTTGTTTACAAAAAAGAGGGGGTTCGTGTGAACAAACTAGCCGTGCTTCACTCTGTCCAGAAGCTCATGCTTCTTCGCATTGTTCCACCGGCCTACATCGCCCACCAGGTAGCCTGTGGTAGGATGCGGCGGATACGCTCAAACTTGACGTTCTTGCCTATCCACCGCTTGCCCTTGGATGGTTCTTCCTGCATAGGGCCTCACCTCCTTGTACGCAGCACCCTTGCGGGTGGTTATGGGTTGCCTGCCCATGTCAGCGCAGGGGTGTCCAGCACCTCCACGCAGCACTTTGGGCAGTATGGGATTGCGAGCTTTTTCTTGTCTTCGGTCACAACGTGGAGAATCAGGATTTGGTATTTGTCTTTCAATTTTCCGCACTTTGTGCAGGCAATGCTGTCAGCAAGGGCCAATGCAGCCAGGACAAAAAACAGTATGAGTACAACGAGAAAACCCAAAGCAAATTTTCCATCAACACTGTAATTACTCATTGCCTGCCCCCAGCTCCGCAGCGCATGCGGCATAGCCCGCAATGTCTACCAGGTTGTCGATGTGCCCAGGGTTCGCCTTGGCACGGGCAACTTTGAACAGAATCATCATCATTGCCACGTCGTGGGCGTTGATTGGCGTATCCAGGTAGACGCGCCACAAGCGGGCAATGGTGGCAAAGTTGTCCTCGGGCTTGCCGTACTCTTGCCCGCGTTCCGTCGTGGCCTTCAAGGCAGTTTCAAGTAGCTCTTTCCTTGTCATAGGTATCCTCATTGGCAGTTATTGAATATTGCTCAATAACTGAATCACAGGCTCTTCTTTGCGGCCTGCATGTATCGTTCAGCCTGAACCCGGACAAAATGCGCCCTGCACTCCTCGCACAGGTAGACGTGCTGGATCTTGTTGCTCCCTGCCCACACCGGACACATGGACAGGGAAGCAGTAGCCGGACGCTTGCCGCAGTGTTGGCAGGGTGTCATAGAATTTTATCATCCAAGCCGAATCAGGCTCTCAATCTCTCCTGTATTGAGGCCTTCGGCTTCATTGCGGGCATAACGAGCCCAGCACACGCCTATACGTGTAACCCATCCATTGCCATGCATCTTCGGGCACACTACCTCGTCCTCATCGGTTAGTCCCCCTTCACAAAAGGGTATTCTATCTTTGAACCCATAGCATTCAAACGGGCATCGTTCTTCCAAGTAGGCCAGCTTCATACCCAGGAACAGTTCGGTCGGTGTGAAGTTCTCTTCCATTACTCGCCCTCCCTGTGCCACACGTCGGAAATCAGAAAGACCTCATCCGGGAACTGCTTTGCGAAAGCTTCTGCCATAAGATTTGCTAAGATGCGCATCTCGCTCCACGCAGCCGGGGCAGTGCGCAGGTCGAGAAAGTGCCGGAACTCCCTTAAATTCATCTTGGCAAGCATGTTTGTAGCCGTTGCCAGGGGCAGGACAGTGCGGGCGTCTTCGGGCTTCTGTCCATGCTCCAAGAAGTACAGGTACACGTCGTGCGAGTCTCGCATCTGTGCACGCCAGAGGTCGGCTTCCAGAGTGCCCTTGATGGTAGCGGGCATGACAACTGGCAAGGCCTCATCATAGCGCACGTAGCGCTGGCTTAGTTGCATGTACGAGGCCATTCTGTGCCGTACCAGCTCGTTGGCAACAGCGCGGGAGGTGGTCAGGTAGAAGGTCAGGTCCACAAACTCGGAAGGTGTCCAGTGCCCCCGCTTCATGAGTTTTTGGACAAAGGCCTTGTTTTTTTCCACTTCACGGGGTTTTACGTTTTCCGCCTTTGCTGTGCAGACTTTTGCAACGCCAGTAATAACCGCGCTGAAAGGCCATTCATTTGGGGACCAGTACGAAAGCGTCGCCTCATGGTTCACAAGTTCTATCTTGGCTTCTGCCATTAGGCTTCTCCTTGAGTGGTTATTTCCATTTTGGAAATGACCACTTTCTTCATGGCTTCGGGGTTGGTGATATAGCGGATGGCCTTGCCCACGGTGCCATCCTTCTTCACAAGGGTCATTTTCGAGGCCTTGCTGTGCATCCAACGGTCGAAGATTCCGCGTTGGTCGTCGTACTCCACGAGGTCGCCGGGCTTGATGCCGGTCTCTTCTTCCATCATGGCGGCGTAAGCGACTTCTACCTGTTGCTTGAGTTCCCAGGCGCGGTCACACACCTTGCCGTACTCGGCTTTCAGGGCCTCGTACTTTGTTTTCAGTTCCGACATCAGCTCCTCCACACAGCCCAGCAAAGCAGGCCATAAGCGATGAAAACTATGGCAAACACAATGCCCAGTATGATTTCTACCATCAGGATTTCTCCATTTCCTTCTCTACTGCAAGGCGTGCAGTCATAAGCTTGCACCACCTGTTGCAGTAGCCCCGCCTGTGGGGGATATGCGGACACTCGCCGCCGGTTTCCTTCCAAGACATGTACGGATACGGCCTGCTGCTATCCAGGTACGCACAGGGAGGATCAAACATGGGGCAGCCATTGTGAACCAGCCAGAGCGCCACCCTCGCCTCAAACTCGGCAGCGTCCTTGTAGTCGGGTTCAGCCACGTCGAGATCAATCCATGCGCAGGTTGCTTCGGGGTGAAGTGTGTAGCCGCATGCCTTTCCGTGGTTGCTGCAATGCAGGCACAGGTTCTTGCGGCGCTCAAGCCATGCCTTTTCCTGTTCGGTCAGCATTGCCCGCCTCCTTTTGCACAGTCGCAGTCGGGGCGCTCGTGGTCGCCCCTAAGCATGCGCCAGGCGACAGCCGCTCGCGCTTGGCCATGAGACTGACCAGTTCGTGCGCGGACATAAGGTCCAGTGTCGTCATACCCCTCCATCAGAACCCCTCCTCACCCTGTATGTGGTCGCCGCGAAGAGTACGCCACGCTACAATAATGAGGTCAAAAAGCTCATCGCGAAAACGAGCATCCCCTTCATTTTTCGTCAGAGCGCGAACTACTTCTGAATACTCTTCTCCTATATACCCTAAAGCTTGGTATGGTCCTTCTGCGAAAAGAGGATGCTTTGCCTCAGCTTCAGTTAACCGTACTAGAAGCTCTGTGTATATTTCTTTATTACTTGCAGCCACGCTTCCACCTCCTGTTTTTATAGTACAGACTCTCTTTACATCTATCTTCATCGTATACATGGTCTACTAATCCAAGAGCTTCCTCTATAGGCCAATTAAGAAAGCGAAATCTACGGTATAGCTGTTCATATGGCACTTCATGCAAAACAGCTAAAACAGATAGAGCAACACCGCCGCATCGCACAGTATTCCTTCTATTCCTGCTTTGGTCCTTGGCAGGTATCCATATACAATTTTCAGGGCAATAATCTCCATTCACATCCACACGCTCAATAGTCAGATTATCAGCATACCCATTGGCCAAAGCCCAATCTCTAAAGGAAGTATAACTATTTTTCCATTCGTCACACATAGTTATGCCACGCATACCATAATACTTATAGCAAGGAGTATTAGGATTAAAACATCTCCTTTTTATCCCAGCCCAAATGTGATGCAGTTTGGTCTTGGTTTCGTTATGGATAGCGTTGGCCTTATTACGGTCGATAAGCATCTGTCTATGTACGCAGCCACAGCTAGTTTTTTTGCCCTGTATTAAATCTTGGCCACAAGCCAAGGTTATGTTGCCGCAATCGCATATACATTCCCATAAAATTTTCTTGCAAGAACGCTTTCCAGAATCCCCCAATACAGAGAGTTTACCAAATTTCTTCCCAGTCAAGTCATTACGCAAAGCGTTCGTGCAACCGCAGCTTTGCCTTGAACCAGACAAGAGTGCATGACTAATGACATCCACGTATTTCCCGCACTGGCACTTGCAACGCCAAGCCGTTTTTCCATGCTTCTTCCCTGAGACACCAAGCACAGTCAATAAGCCAAATGTACAACCTGTGAGGTCCACTCTTTTCATACTTACCCCTCCTCCCCAATATTCCCCAATCCCTGCGCTGCTCCTTCCGCAAAGACAGGGTGCTTGTTCTCGGCATAGGCTAGCTTCTTCAACATGGCCTCGAAAATCTCTTCGTTGGTCACGGTATTCCTCCTTTTCATAAGGTCGTTTCAAATATCTACGCAGTCTCCTGCGTGTTTTGCCCTGTACTTTTCCCAGCATTCTGGACAGCGGTAATTGTCTGTCGGGCGTTTGCAGTCATGGCACTTGCGTTTCGGAGCAAGGTAGCCTGTAGTTTTGCTGGACAACCTTTTGGCTTGTGGCTTCGGTGGCTCCATCTTCCGCTTACAGACATAGGAGCAATAGACAGGATTGGCTTTGCTGCGGAAAAACTCCTTGCCACAGCAAGGGCAAACAAGCACGTCTTCGGGATGTTCCTGTTTACGGCGCTCAAATTGTCGTTTTAGATATGCCTTGTTGTTGCATTCCAGGCTGCAATATTTGCCCTTGGCAGAAAGTGCGACAAACTCTTTCCCACAAAAAGCACATATCTTGGGGTGCATACCAAAACGGGGATGGCTCCTGAGCTTGGGTGCAGGTTGAGGTTCGGCCTTTTCCCTCTCCTTCTTCTTGGCACGGGTGGCCTTTTTCCGGCATGTGTCCGAGCAGTATATCCGGTCAGGTCGGTACGTCCGAAACTCCGTGCCGCAGACAACGCATTTCCTTGTCTCAGTCGCCATCAAACACCTCGCCCCAAAGCAGATAGGACTGGATTGCGTTGATTGCTGCCTCGCAGCCGTGGCACACAGTGCAGGCGTAGCCGTGGGAGCGCAGGCGCTGCATGACTAGCTTTTGCGCAGGTGACACGCGGCCACCGTTGCGTCGCTTGAGCTCGATATACAGACCGGCGTAGCCGTGGGCAGGGACGGCCAAAAAAATGTCGGGCACACCGGCAAGGACACCTTCAGCCTTGAGTCTTGCGCCGGTGATTGCGTCACGTCTGCCCCCGTTCGGGATAGCATACATGACGGGCGCGGGACGGTCCGGGCAAAGCTTTGGGCCGGCAAGAGCCCACCAGGCAAACAGGGCCTGTTGCTCCTGCGATTCGGAGCCTTGTCCTGCCGTGTTGGATTTTTTATGCGTGCAACGAGGCGCAAGGGGTGTCATGCGATTTGCTCCTCTGGGTTCATCTTTGCTTCCTGTGCTTTTTGCAATGCAAATGCATATGGGAGCATGCATTTGTATACTGTTTGCATATGCTCCTTGCATTTTCGAGCATTTCACGCTTCTTCCGTGCCTTGAGCATTTCGCCTTCGAGGCACTGGACAAGACCGGCAATGACTTCCAGACCGCCATTGATTGCGTCCAGTGCGTACATCACCTCGCGCTCATGGAGTTGGAGCTTGTGGGCGCCGCCGCACTGATAGGCCAGTACCATGAGGTCGTTGTAGAGGCTGTGACAGGTGTCACTGAGTGCGTTGCAGGTAGCTTCGAGGTGCTGGGCTTCGGTCTGGGTCATCGTGGTCATTCTCCCTGTCGTGTCTCAAAGTGTCATCTGTCAGTAGTGTGGACATGCCTCAAAATCGAGCGTGACGGCCCCTCTACGCTCTTTGCGTGCGATTTATGGTAAATCATACATGCCGACTCAAAACGTGGTCTTAGAATCGAAATTTGAGCGTTTTTCAGAAATCGGGCGCTAGGCTTGTGCCGCTCCCTGCTCTTGTCGGGTCTGTGCGAGGTCTGCGAGGAAGCTGCGCAGGCGCTCTTGCATTGCAGGATTTACATCCATTGTGGGCCTGTTGGGGTCGTAGAGGAGCAAGCCCAGCTGCGTGAGGCTGTCCCGCGTGTGGTGCTGCATGTTTTTGCAGAAATCAGAGCGGTTGCAGACACACGGGATGGCAAACTTGTGGCCGTCTCCGGGGCGCCATGCGTCGATGTAGCCGGAGCCACCGCACTCAGGGCATGTGCCGGCAAACACATCGTCCAGGCTGTCCGGGTCATGGTCGATGTGGTCGGGCTGGTAGACGGTCCGGGCGGGCCCCCTTCTTGCTCTTGTCGCCTCTGCATGCGCAGAGGCTTGCGGCCTGTGGCCGCTTTTCGGGAGAGCGTGAGGGCGTTCACCGGGAGGAAGAGCCGCGTCGATCTTGTACTGGGCTACGGCCTTGGCTCCTCTGCGCATGACTTCGGTTTTGCCGTGGGAAGAGGTCCAGAGGTCCAGAAAGTCCTTGTGCCGCCAGGTCAGGTCCTGCTCTGTCCAGCCGCATGCTGTACGCCAGCCGCCCATTGTGCGCAGGACGTACTCCGTGGTTTCCGACAGCAGAGGTTCATTGCGCACGCCGTTGGAGCGGATTGCTTCAAGCAGGTTGCCCCACTCGGCCTCCGCCATGGTCTTGAGCATGTCCTGTTTGCTCTTGTCGCCGTCGATTTCTTCCTGAAGCACGGCAAAGGGTGGCAGCGTTTTGAATTGGTACTTGCGAATCATACGCTTGATTGCCTGCAAGACTTCCTTTGCGGGGTACTCAGACAGCATTTCGAGCCACATTTGCATCAGTGGGTCAGGCATCTTTGCGTTGAAATTCATTGCCATCGCAATCAATGCCTGTGTAATGCAGCGTTCTTCTTCCGGTGCGAACATCGTCTACCCTCCAAACTGTGGCAGTCCTTGTGTTTCAGTGTTGATTACTTGTGCATCCATTGCGTTTTCATCGGGCAGTTCAAACAGTTTTTGGCCTGTTCTGTTCATGTGCACTCTGTTTGCAACCTGCATGTTGTAGGCCATTGTGTCCTCGATACTGCCCGGCTTGTATGGCGTTTGATACGGTGTGCCGTATTGTCCTTGAGGCTGCTGCCCTGAGAAAAATTGCTGTTGTGGTTGCGCAGGCATTGGGAGCTTGTCTTTCCAATGCTCCCCTCGCAGATAGTTGTCCGGGTCTTTCACATAGCCTTCAAGCCAACGTCTTGAACGCTTGTGCTCTTGAAGTGCATCCATCAGCACAGGCTGTTCAGGCAGCTTGCCTTGCTTGATTTTGCGTTGCCATTCCTTCCAGGCATCATCTTCGCTTGTCTGGTTTGGGTACTCGCCAAACCACTCGTCGAAGTCCTTGCGGCGGTAGTCCGTGCGCTTGCGCTTCGGCTTCGCCGGTTGCTCAGGGGAGAGCGTGGGCTGTTCGGGTTGCGGTGTGGCTGCGGTTGGTTCCGGTTGCGGAGAGGGTGCAGGCTGCTCTTGTGCCTCATGCTTTGCTTCTTGCACCTGCGCACTCACACCCGCCGGCGCGTCAGCGTCCGGCGTCTCCCCTTGGGGGGATATAAGGGGGGTATGATCTAGGTTTTGGATCTGGTTATGGTTATGGTTATGGTAGCATCCGTTTGCATTTTTTTGCATTGCATTTGCATCAAGCAAATTTTCGTTTGCATCCATTTGCATGCTGCTTTTGCATTGCATTTGCATGTCGTTTGCATCGGGTTTGCATTCTAAGTCACTAGGATTATTGACAGGGGGCAAATTGTCGCTGTTTTGGGCTCGTTGCTTGTCCCAACGCCGTTTTGCGGCATCTCTTCGCTTGTCAGAAATTTCCGCAGCCTTCTCTTGCGACTGCTTTTGAGCACGTGCACGCCTCTCGTTTGCATCCTTTGCATACGGTTGACGTGACTCCCAATTGTGTAGGGAGTAGGAACCGCTCTCATCGCAGTCGAGCCAATGCAGTTCCAGCAGGGTGTCAACGAACAGTTGGCTCTTGCCTGTCCAATCAGCAGCCATGGCGATGTACTCATAGGACTGCACGCCAAAGACGCCGTTGGGCCTGTTCTGAGCTGCCCATATCCAGAGCTTTTGCAGGCACAGGACACCCTTCGCCCCAAGCCGTTTCTGTAGCAGTTTGGTCTTGGGGTGTTGGAAGAAGTCTGTTGAAAGTCTGATGTCGAAGTTCATTATTTCTGTGCCTCCCGACCGTCGTAGAAGCGCAATTCGTCAATAGCCATAAGCCTCACCCCTCCCAACTCAGGGGCAGACACAACCACATATTGGCGTCCGTCTGCGCCAATCACACTGTCCTCGGAGACGATGCGGGCACAGCACGAATCAAGCTGCATGTGAAGGATGGGATCCTCTGGCCCGCAGTCCGCCCAGCATGGCTCCAGTGCATGGACCTCGCGCCTTGGTGGCCGTGCTCTTGTTGTGCCGTCCAAACAATCACGCACAAGGCTTGCGATATATTGAGCTACAGCCTTACTGGACCTGTAGGGAAAGCGCTTGAGATCGTCCCAAACCCCATCCCTGCGCAAGCGAAAATATCCTTTCGAGCCGTCAGCCCATTCAGTAGCAGGAAAGAGCTCTATTTTTAGAGATTTAGCGCTCTTCCCTGCTCCAAATTTCAAGCAAAAAGTGCCTATTTTTTGGCGTTTTTCGGCCATGTGATTGCTCTCTTTTGACGCCTACATGTTCCGCAGATTGGAGTTGTAGAAGCCCATGCTCTCCAGCTCTTTGAGGAAACGGGATGTAATTTGGATCTGTCCCACAGGGGTTACTATGAGCTTGGGACGGGAAAACACCCTGTTGCCCTTTTTGACAGTTCCGGGAACAAGTATAAGCCACCCCTTTTGTTTTGCCTCACCTTTAGGCTTGTAGTAGGTGATGCCGTTTCCGCAATCCACACAGTCTGCCAAATTATGCCGGACAAACAAGGCAAACATTCTGTTGCGACCCATTGGTTGACCGCTCTGAGAATGGTACGTCGCTGAAAACGTATCCACATCCATATTGACGCCGCCCATTTCCACAGATTTGGCAAACAAGACCTTGGGAGCGTCCAGTTTCCTGGCCTCTACTTCAAAGTCACGTTCTGCCTCCGCTCTTGCTGCACGCTGTTCTGTCTCTACCAGGGCAAGCTTTGTTTGTGCGTGCGCTTCTACCTCGTCGGCGTAGGCACGCAGAGCTTCTGGAAGAGAGCGGGGCATATCGAAGCCTGCATGTTCCTTGATGTGCTTCTCCATGGCGTTGAAGGCAGCGATGTAGCGCTCCTTGATGCGCATGGCCTTGGGAGATGTGTAGGACATGGCAAGCATGAGAAAGCCGTCCTTGGAAAGCACGTACATCGAACGTTCTTCACCTTTGGCATCAGCGTATGCAACCAATCCAAAGTTGGATGCGTTAAATGATTCTGAGCATTTAGCTATAGTTTCACGGATGTCTCGAATAACATGAAAGTGTTCTTTCTCGAAATATTCCGCGACCTTAAGGCTTGTCGTGGCGGGGCCTGTCTGGCCCCCAATATTTTCGACTGTCAGAGTGATTTCCGGCAGAGCCTGCACGGATTCAGTTTGTGCTGTCTGTGCGGGCACGGGCAACGTTTCCGTCTGGGCAGGTGTTTCCGTATTCCTCACGTAACGTTCCCTGCGCTCTTGTTTCAACTCACGTTCGAGCGGGTAATACCATTTCTTGAGAAGTGTAGCAGCCCGTTCTTTCCTGGTGGAGCGCACACCTTTCTTCGTGAGGATACGATACACGTCCTTAAAGACAAGCACACTTGTGGGCTTGGCTTCTCCTTTGAACTGATACAAATCCGACAATCGATTTTCGGAGAGATCATTTTCGAAGCACTTGTATGGGTTATCCCACTCCGCAAGACCAATTGCCTTGCCAAGATTCATAGCGCATACACGCCAACGAGCACCGAAGCGCACAATACGGATCGGCCCATAAGATGATTCTGTCACACGTTCTTCTAAGGCGTCTTCTGGTCTAAAAATTCTAGTAGCTCTGACTTTAGCCATATCAAACTCCCTCAAAGTGTCCTGCTTTCTGTGTTACAGCTATTTGTTTTGTGTGACTGACAGATCCTTTGCCTTGTCATACCCTTCAAGCATGGATGGGTTGCAGGAAAGCAAGGCTATGTACGTTTCAAGAGCACGGATGATTAGGTCCGTCCTCGTGATCTCGCATCCGGTAGCAGCAATGACAGCAAACAGCTTGTTGTAGAGCTGCACGGGAAGACGGATCGAGAAAGGTTCACTGCTCTGCGGCTGCTTCTTGGGCATTACAGCCTCCTGATGGCCCTAGATTCAGGATAACGCCGTACTCCTTGGCAATGCGAGACATGGCAAGGCGCAGGCGATCCTGGGAAGAACCGTAGAGGTTGAACCTTTTCCGCTTGATGAGGTTGCAAATAGTTGAGGCAGGTACGCCGGACTCCATAGCAAGGCGGCGCTGTGAGCACCCGGTCTTGTCAAGGAAATCCAAAATTTCAGTAGTGATATCGGTCATGGGTAAACAATTAGCACATGCTAATAGCGTTTGCAAGTTTGTTATTAGCAAACTCGTGTTGACAATTGCTAATATCTGCTTTTTTGTGGAGTGGTTATGGGTATCGAAGAATCAATAAAAGAATTGTTCAACCGATTAATTGCCCAGCATAGTGGCAACAATGCTGCTGCAGCGGCATCAATTGGTGTGAATCCTGTGACCTTTTGGGGCTGGATGAATAACAAAAGGGGCTTGAATCATACCCTCTGCCAAGCGATAGACCGCGCTGGTGGTATTCTCCTGATACCAGGTGACAGCGTGCCGGCTGGTGGGAGCACGCAACCCCCGACTCATGGACAACTAGAAGGAGCTTCACAGCGTGTCGTGGAGTTGGAGGCCCAGGTGAAAGAACTTGAAGCTCAAGTGCGTGCGCTTGAGGTCTACAAGCACAAATGGGAAGGCCACATAGAGGCCGTGCGTGCCCAGGGAAATGGTGGCTTTTCCATGCCAGTTGAAAAGAGGCGGAGCGCATAGACTGGACCCAGTTCTTTGAACTCATTGATGTTCAACGTGTGGGCCGGTGCTGTATTTGGATCATCCGCCCCAGGTAGGGAAGATTTTGGCCTTATTGGAGGCCGCGATTGAACAGGAAGGGAGGGATTATGGATTTTGCGGAACGCATTGCCGAGCTTTCCAAGAAGGTGAAAACGATAGGCGAAGCATTGGCTACGGAAGAGGCAACAAAGAACGCACTTGTCATGCCTTTCATTGCAGCTCTTGGATACGATGTATTCAACCCTGCAGAAGTGGTGCCGGAATTTTCTGCTCCTATTGGCGAATACAAGGATGCCCGTGTTGACTATGCCATCTTGTCAGAGGGGAATCCTATCATACTCATTGAATGCAAAGCCTTCGGTGCTGCACTTGATAGCAGGCAGTGCAATCAGCTGCAGCTCTATTTCCATGGGACCGACGCCCCTATCGCTGTCCTGACTGATGGCAACAGGTACATGTTCTTTTCTGACCTGGACGCAGCCAACAAAATGGATTCCAAGCCATACATGGACTTCACCCTGTCTGACATGGATGAAACTCTTGTGCCTGAGCTGCGCAAATTGGCAAAAGGACGCTTTGACAAGGAGGCTTGCCTGAGTGCTGCCAATGAACTCAAGTACAATAGAGAGTTCCGGCGCATTCTTGGGGAGCAGCTTGAGAAGCCACATGATGATTTTGTGCGCTTCTTCATCAGCCAGGCGTATGACGGCCAAATTACCCAGAAAGTCCGGGAACGCTTCACCCCGGTCCTGCTGGCAGCAATCGACCAATTCATCAACGACAGGATCAATGCCAGATTGAAGAATGCGATGCTGCAGCCGGAGGCAGCGGAGCCTGCGGCATCTACCCCACCTGCCACACAGGAACAGCCTGCGCAGCCTGCCAAAGGCGGTGTCGTTACCACGGAGGAAGAGAAAGAGGGCTACTACCTGGTCAAATCCATACTGATGGGTGTGGTGGACCTGGATCGCGTCAAGATGCAGGACTGGCAAGCCTACTGCAATATTGTCCTGGACACTCGGCGCAAACCGCTCCTGCGCATGCACTTCAATGAGAAGCCTTGGAAGATTGGCCTCTTTGATGGTGACAACAACGATGACAGGGTGGAAATCGAAAAACTGGAAGACATCTTGCCCTATGCTGACCGCATACGGGCCACAGTCGTAAAATATGACGAAGCTTCCCCAGCCAAGAAGTAGCTAAGAGAAAGCCCGCCCCACGCAGCATGACACGTGGAGGCGGGCTTTTGATATAGTGCTTCGGTTATCTTCATCGGCTCCTCCCCCACCTCCTAGGCCCCCGCTGGCAATGGACGAACAGCGAAAGAAGTAGACTTCGATGTCCAGGATACTGCCCCACTCCGGTGGGGCTTTTAGAGGTACTTCTATGGATTTGAAAGAATTTGTTTCCGATACCTTGGTACAGATATGCGAGGGAATCAAAGACGCCCAGGACAAGACAAAGGAACTTGGTGCATACGTGTCACCAATGTTGACGGCCAAAGGAACAGCAACTGCACACGGCGGCGATGCCACTGGTGTATCGAGGGTGCGCTTTGACGTGGCTCTTGAAGTGATTGACGAATCTAAGAGCGGGAACACATCCAAACACGGAGCAGGACTCAAGATTTTTTGTGCTCATGCCGGCCTCGATGGTAGCAATGAGAATCACACCACCGACAAGGAAACACACGTCTCAAGGGTCAGTTTTGATGTTCCTGTAGTGTGGCCTACTGTTCCGATTGGCAAGGAGATGCTTGGAGGCCTGCCTTATATTGATCCACGAGTTCTAAAACCTTCTCCCTATCAAAATAGACGCTAAATTTGAGGTTTTCTTCGCCTTCTTGCGTATAAACATCTCCGTCCAGACCATGTACTACAGATAACCTAAAAAAAACTTCGGCACCGTCATTCAGAAAAGGCTGCAGACTAGCGAGTACTGCAAGCACATATAATCTCAAAGGCATTTGTATTTCTCCTATATAGTGTGACCTGCCCCACCCTCTCCCCTGGTGGGGCTTTTTTGTTGCCTAGTCACCAGGCTCCGGGTGGGGGCGGTGGGGTGGCAAAAAATTTTCTACGGAAAAATATTAGAGAATGCAAATTTTTCTCTTGCCAGAGAAATTAGCAAGTGCTAATAGTTTTTCAACAGCAAACGGGAACCGGCACAGGGCCGGAGCCCACAACCCAAGGAGGTGAGGGGATGCTGGTGGATTTGGGTTTAGCGGAAGAAGATTGGGAGGAGGTCGACGACCTCGAACTCTTCACAGGTGCCTGCCCCTACTGCGGGGCCGAGATGGAGGTCATAGACCACGGCACCAGTGTGAGCGGAGAGGCAATGGCCCGATGGATATGCCAAGACTGTGGAGAAGAAGAACGACTTCTTGGTAGTGTATGGGTATATAATGCTGGAGAGAATGATGGTTTTGTAGTTCCAGATAGTGATCTTGGTAGGTAGTAAATCTAGGGTTTTATGGAGGTGAAACCCATGTTGAACATTAACACTGCTTATTTTGAGGACGCTGAAAGGTTCGCAGCCCTGACTGGGCTGAACCTTGAGAACAAGGACGTGGCCGACTTCGCCCGCACGATGGAGCTGGCTGGCTTCACCCGTGAAGGGCAAGAGGAATTCGAGGGCCCAGAAAAGGCAGCCAAGGGCTACCTGGCACAGGGCAGCCGGTTCTTCTCTGATTTTCGCAACAAATACGAGGCCGCTTTCGTGGTCGAGGAAGAGGCCAAGCTGGCTGACATGTCGGTAGACGTGGAAGCCGTCTACCAGCAGCTTGCCAAGGCCGTTGCCGAGCGTGAGGGCGCTGAAAAGATTTTCGCCCTTGCCCACCAGCTCGAAAACCTTGAGACCGACTACAAGGCCGAAGCCAAGTTCTTGGCAGACTTCAAGGCCACCTTGGCCGCTTGCGGGGAGTAGGAAAATGTCACACGCATCGCTTTTGGAAGAATTGCGCTTTGACGCCATGCAGGACACAGGGCGCTTGAGTGCCCTGCAAAGGCTCAATCTCGATGCAGAAGAAATCTATGCCCGCCTGGGGGCCGATGGACTGGACGAACCCTATAAGGGTGTCTGCCCTGGGTGCGGTGAGCCGATGGTACGCACGGATGAGGTCAAGCGCACGGCGTGGGGTTTCAAGGCCCGCCGCTATGTCTGCCCTGACTGCGAGACCCTTGAGGATCACGATCCCTACTGGGTCTATCAAGAGGGGCCGCTTGAAGGCTACTTCGTGCCCTTCTCTGGGGACGAAATCGAGTATCAAGAATAGAAAAGGCCCCATGTGCAAGCGGTCAACAAGCACATAGGGCCAACGTCAAAAAAGAGGTAAGGGCAAGCTCTCACAAAGGGGCTTGCCCGTCAAGGAAAAATCAAAGCGCAGGGAGTGGGGACTTTCTGTGCTACCCCCACCCGGAACGTCAACCCAAGTTGATGTGAAAGAAGCCGGGTGGGGGACCAATGGGGAGAGAAGGAAATGTGTTCAGTCGAGAAGCAGGCCAATGAGTTTGTACGCACGAGGGCAACGTCAACCTTGTGTCAGTTGTGGAAGACCTTTCATGATCACCTTTTGGAGCGCATGGAACTACACCATGAAATGCTCCGTATCGAAGAAGAGCTTGAAAGGCGCTTTCCTGAAATATTCATGGAATGGCAGTGCGCATCAGATACCGATTATGACAGGTACTGCAACCCCCGCAATTTCTTCACGATAGAGAATGCGGATGAGGTGAAGATACGCCCCGAAATCTGCTTCTAGGGAGGCAGCCATGAGAAGGCAGAACCCTCTGACTTTGAACGAGGCAATCAGCATCAAGGAACTGGTTGCCCCGGAACAGCGCCCCTTCTTGCACACGTCTTGGGTGGGCGTGTGCCAAGAGATCCTTGAGGCCCTGGAAGGCAGCGAGGATCACGATGTGGTCAGGATGGACGGGCGCAGAGTCATTTATCGGAACGGGTATGTTTACCCGTATTTCATCGAAGTAGGCGGCAGCTCTTTCGTCTGCCCCTCTTGGGGATAGAAATCACCCTGCCCCGCTCAATAAAAATACATTGAGGTTGGAAAGGTTATCGGGGCAGGGACCAAATTTTGACATATTGGAGGTGTAACATGACAAACGAGATTTCAGACCTTCTCAGGGAAGGCTACGCAATCAAGGAACGTATGGCGCAGGACAAGGAAAGGTTGGCAGCAATCAATGCCAAGCTTCTTGCAGCCGCCACCTTCCCCGTCAACGGCAAGACCGCCCACATGGCAGCCAATGGCTACGCCGTCAAGGTTCAACTCAGGGAAACCGTGAGCTGGGATCAAAAGGCCCTGCGCAAAGCGGTCAACGAAATGGGGGTCAAGGAATTTCAGAAGGCGTTTGACTACGAATACAAGCCCAAGTCGGCCAAGGATCTGAACACCTACATGATGGACCCGGCTACCCCGGACGAATACAGGGCGCTCATTAGCGCCGCCCGGATGGTTAAGCCCGGCGCCCCCACCGTGACGTTCGAACACATAGAGGCAGAAGCGTAGCAAACAAAAACGCCGCCCTGAGAGGTGTACGGAATCAGGGCGGCAAGTAACAAAAGGTGAGGTCAAATCATGGAATACCCTCATTTGATTGTCAAGGAGAACAAGGCAGACGGCACAATCGTTTCAACGTGCCAGCTTGCCCCAGACAACTTTGAAACCATTGCCGTCAAGAATAACTCCCTGAAGGCATGGGGCAACCCGGTACATCAGGTTTGGTCTACTTCTCTTGAGGAAGCAATGACAAAGCACAAGCAGTTTTTGGAGGGAAACTGATGGCACTTCAACGCATAACAGCCCAGTCGGCTGACAGGATATGCGCCCTTCTAATTGGCCCTGCCGGTATCGGCAAGACCTCTCAAATCAGGTGCTTGCTTGGGCAGGACTTTCAGGGAGGCCAATGGGTCCAGTCGGGTTTCCAGCCTGAAAAAGTCCTGGTTTTGTCGGCAGAAAGCGGCCTCTTGTGTGTCAGGGATCTTGTGGCAAGCGGACAGGTCGAAGGCTTCGAGGTCCGCAGCCTGGCAGACTTTCAGGAAGCCCTGCGCTACTGCCAATCCCCCAATTTTTATCAGGCTGGTTATCAGTGGGTATTTATCGACAGTCTCACGGAAATCGCTTCAAGGGTCGCTGAAGACTTGCAGAGAAAATTTCCGTCAAGTTCCGATACCCTGAAAATGTGGGGTGAATACTCGCAGCAAATGACGGACCTTGTGAAGGCATTTCGTGATTTGCCACGTGTCAATGTGGTGTTCACATGTCTGATTACAACAGACAAGGACAAGGCAACTGGAAGGATTTTTCCGGCTCCAGACATTTCGGGAGCCAAGCTGAAAGGTCGCCTCACAAGCTACTTTGACGAGGTGTTTGTGATGGATCGCATTACTTTGAACATGGGCAACCCCGAAGCACCCATGATGCAGGAAGTCCTGGTGTTCAACACAAGGAACCCAGTCGGATTGGCAAAGGACAGAAGCGGCAAGCTGGCTGAAACTGAGTATCCCAGCTTGTTGGCAATCAGAAACAAGATACTCAGCTAAACTCTATTTTGTGGAGAACTCACATGTACAACAACGGTTATGGTGGCGGATACGTGAACAACGGTGGTTATGCAGGCAACAGCTACGGTGGTGGCAGTTACGGCGGATATGGTGGTGGATATGGTGGTGGAGACGACTACGATGACATCGGTATGGACCTCTCCCAGACCGAGGAATACACCGGGACAACGCTTCTTCCCAACGGCGAATATCCCGTGTGCATCAAGAACGCAGAAAGAAAGCAGGGAGCAAAGAAGCCGTATCTGAATGTGACCTATGTGATCACGGAAGGGCAATACAGAGGTTGCCAGGTATACGAGTCCTTCTTCTTGTGGGCAGACAACCCGGAATACGCAAAGCAGCGTTTCAAGGCTCTCAGGCACGCCATTGGCCTGAACCCAAACGTTGGCGGCAAGATTTCAGAGCTTCCCGGCAAGGAATTTCTGGCAGGTATCAAGCAACGCCAGGTGCGTGACAGGGAAACAAAAGAGCTGACAAGCGAGCTGGGAAACGTTGTGTCAGCCTACTTTCCGCTGAATCCTCCCATGCAACAGGGAACCTATGCGCAGGGACAGCCCATGCAGGCAGCACAAGCCCCGCAGCCGGCACAGGCTCCGCAACCAGCACAGGCACCACGCCCCGCACAAGCTGCTTCTGCACCGGCAAGACCACAGCCCGCACAAGCTCCCCAGCGCCCTGCCCCGCAGGCAGCACAGACACAAGCACAGAATGTACAGCCCAGTGAGTACGCACAGGACATGCAGCAGGGGCCACAGCCGCAGGAAGCTACCTTCCCCACACCGGAGAAGGGCAGCATTGATGACACGCCTTTCTAGGCCGTCAAATTAATCCCTACCTCCCCCAAGGGTTGCGGGGACAGGCTGGAGGTGTTTACCTGTCCCCGCATAACAAAGAGGCAAAGCCATGAGTCAGGACACCTTGCAAATCGATGCAGTGGCAAGCGCCATGTACGAGGCAGCCAGCCGGGCGCTGCACAACGAGTCGGCCCGTGACTACCTTGGCATGTCCGGCATAGGCCACCCATGCGCCCGCAAGATTTGGTACGGGTTCCGCCAATACTCCCCCATGACTCAGGCGGGACGTGTGGAGATGATTTTCAGCCTCGGCAACGCAGTGGAGCAGGAGGTACTGCGCTGGCTCCAACTGGCAGGGTATCAGGTGGAGGGCCAGCAAACAGAGTTTAGCGCCCTCAATGGACTGTTCGGGGGCCACTGTGACGGCATTATTCACGGTGTTACACAGAGGCCGCACATCCTCGAAATCAAGTCAGCCAGCGCAACACGCTTCAAGGCTTTCCAGACAGGGACCATTTGCCAGGTAGCTCCCACCTACGCAGCCCAAGTGCAGTGCTACATGGGATATGCAGGGCTCGAAAGGGCATTGTTCGTCTGCATGAACAAGAACAACTGCGAGATCTACACGGAACGCGTCTACTTCAACCCGCAAGCGTTCCGGGAGCTGGAAGCCAGGGCAACCCAAATCATTGGCTCCAACGAGGCACCGGACAGAGCTTTCAGGGAAGACAGCCCTGAATGCCGAATGTGCGAGTACGCCGGGCATTGCTGGCACAGTCCCTATGTCCAGACAAGACAGACGTGTGGGACGTGCTGGGAACTGAGATTTTTCGGTCTGAAAGCCTACTGCGTGAAGCACAAGCGTTGGATCAAAAAGTGGGGCAAGGGCTGCCCACAGTGGCACTTTGCGGACCTTTTGGACCCCATGCCGTTCTACGCGGAACCCGAACCGGAAACAGCATAAAAAAAGAAGCCCGACTCCCCAAAATGGTTCCGAAAAGGGGAGTCGAGCAACTAAACGTGATGAAAGGAGAATAGGATATGAGACAGATAAATGCAACTGCAAATTTTATCAAGGAACGTGCGCACTTCCTGTTTCTTGAAGCAAAGGCATATCCCGAAACCGCAACCGTTGCCAGAGAGTTCTTGCTGAGGGCTACCCGCTGGGCAATCAGCAACGGCGAAAAGGTGTTGGCTGAAACAATCTCCGGCTACACCTTGGAGCTGGGAGAAGCACGGGAATAGCTTGCGAGGACCACGGCATGGTCAGGCGCGTTTCGGTAGGGTCTGGCGGGCTTAGGCTTGGCTCGGCCCGGTACGGCGCGGATCGTGGCAAGTCCCGGCTGTGCAAGGTGAGTCTAGACGGGGCTGGGCAGGGAACAAGGCAGGGCGGGCCCCGGTATGGTCTGGCGAGGTGGGGCAAGGATCTAGGTATGCAGACACAAAGACGAGGAGCATGATGACAACGATATGTTCCCGGTTGGCTTCGGCTCGGCTCGTTTAGGTCTGGCATGGTAGGCCGTGGCATGGAACGTGGCGCTGTGTGGTGAGGTCGGGCAAGGTACGTCCTGGCCCGGCGAGGCTAGGCAGGGAACATGGCAAGTCATGGTGCTGTACGGCCTGGTACGGTGGGGCTCGGCCGGGCACGGTTTGGTCAGGCACTGTTGGGTCCGGCATGGTTGGCTGCGGCAAGGAACGTGGTAACGCGTGGTTGGCTCAGGCAAAGCTGGGCTCGGAATTTGGCGGGGTGTGATTAGGCCCGGTCGGGTGTGGTACCGCCTGGCAAGGTATGGCGTGGAACATGGATAAACAAGGAGTAACTACATGGCAGATGTATCAGTCTTTCGGAACGGTGTTCCTACCGCTCCAGACGTGAAGAAACTCTTGGAGACCTTCCCGGTGCAAAGCATGCAGGAAGGGCAGGTCCTCACATATGTTGACGTAGCACAGGCAATCGGCGTGCATGTCCGCTCTTCCCGCTTCAAGACTGTGACGGCAGCGTGGCGCAAGACGTTGGAGCAAACAACCAATATCGTCCTGAAAACGCTCGCGGGAACGGGTTTCATGGTCGCGAACGACCGGAACAAGCTCGATATGGCAGTGGGCAAATACAATACTGCCACAAAGATGATGGCAAAGGCAGTGACGATCACCACCAAAATCGACACTGCAAAACTCGATTCGACCGAGCGGGAAACAATGACAAAACTCCAGAAGAACGCAGGCCTGATTGCTGTGACCAATGCAGCCAAGAGGCCGCCCATTCTTCCCGAACTGTAAACACATGGACACAAGGAGATCTAATCATGGCAGAAGCAAAGCAATATGAAATCATTCTGACTGGCGAATCCCCTCTTCTTCTCCACAGGGATAACCTGGAATTTTCCGAAGTGGTCAAGAAGTGGCAGAAGGCTCCCGAAAACAAGGAACTGTCACAGGCCGGCGATGACCGCTCCCCCGCCTGGACGTGGATTGGATGCCTGTACACAGACAAGAAGACCGTGGGCATTGATGCCGACTGTGTGATGAGCATGCTGCGCGAGGGTGGCGCAAAGCTGAAGACGGGGCGCAAGACAGAGACCTTCAAGAAGCAGACTCAGTACGGATTGAACCTGGACGTGATCCAGTTCCAGCTCTTCACCAATGGGCAGGAAGTCATGTGGGAAGATATCAAGACCATGAACGGCAACAACAATTTCGAGGAGCATATGGAGTTTGCCGAAAAGCATGGCTTTGAGCTGTTCGTGAAGCGTGCCCGTGTCGGCAAGGCAAAGCATGTCAGAGTCCGTCCACTGTTCCGCAATTGGACAGCAAAGGGCACATTGACGGTTTTCGATGAAGAGGAGTCCGGCCTGACGCAAGAGGTGTTGCAGCGCATCCTGGATCTGTCTGGCAAGATGGTCGGCTTGGGTGACTGGCGCCCCGGTGGTCCCACTCCGGGAAGCTATGGACGCTTCACAGCACAGCTTTTGCCCATAAGCAAGTAACTTCCCCCTCCCGTGGGCTGCGCATACGTCACCACGCAGAGAGGTATGACGATGAAATTTCCTTTTATTCTCCCCTGCCCTATCTGTGGGGAGACGCCGACGACTTATGAATGGCAACCAGGCGATACATGCAAAACAATTTGTTCAAATTGCGGATTTAATTTTGACTATGATTTTAATGATGAACCTGCAGATGCTTGGAATAATTCAATAAACGAATGGTATAAAAAGAATATTCCTCCCAAGAAGTGTCCTTCCTGCGGAAACACAGGGGAAGAGGATGATTACCTCACTGTTTTAAAAGGACCTTGCGGATACTTCGTATGTTGCGCGAGCTGCCAACATGTTGGGCTCTCTGAAAAGACCATCCCCGCCGCTCTTGTAGCCTGGAACAAACAACCGGAACCGAAGAGTGTTACCACGCAGGACAAGGACCAATAATGCGCAAAGCAATTCTACTCTTGGCAGTCATGGCTTTGCTTGTCACGGGCTGCAACGGGGGCAGTGATCAACGGGAGCTGTACACCCGTCCCATAAGAGGTGACAGAGATTTTGATTTGATATGTATCAACGGGTATCAGTACCTGCTTTACCGCAGCACCTACTACAATGCAGGCGGCCTGACACAGATGTGGGAGCGGACACCCAACGGCCCGCAGCCAATGCAATGCGAGCCGCAAGAGAAGTCTACAACGATAGAAGTTCCACAGCCCAGGAATACGCAATAGGAGCCAGAGCAATGCCAGTCTACAACGTGACAGTACTCCCCGACCCTCTGATTGAACAGGGCTACCGCATCAAGGCGGACAGCCCAGAGGAAGCCAAGGACGCAGCAACAGAGCTGTTCTACGGCCAATTGGGTGACATGATTTCCTTCACTGTCGAAGGCGAGGAAGCTCCAGAGGGCACAGAAGCGGAATACGATGCAAAGGACTATTTGTAGAGGCAAACATGAGAGTTTTGAACGGGAGCGCAATGAGCAACACAGGCTACAGGCTGCTTGTGTTCCGCGAAGACGGCGGCCTTGCCCCTGTCATTGCCTATCAGGACAAGGGCTACCAGACAGAGTGCGGGACCGTCCAAAAGGCAATGTTTGGCGACATAGCGGCGCTGAACATATGGGACAGCCAAGATCAGCGCTTGTACCTTGTGAAGGTGAAGAAGCTGAAGGACGTGCCCACCCTGGGCATCGGTTGCCCACGTCCGGACGCATGGGGTGAAGTGCTCTGGGAAGGACCGGCAGAAGCCGCCTTGTCCGGACAGCCGGGAGCGCCCGACTTGTCTGCCTTCTACGGCTTCTTAAACCGGACACTGACAAGGACAACCTCCTACTTGGACAGGTACAATTCCGCAGATGTGGACGGAAACAACTTCTACGCCACCGATCCGGATTGGATGCGCACATGGTGGGCAATGCCACGCCGCTAATGTCATGGCAGCCTACTACAATGAGATTGACCCCTTTGCCGCGGCATGGTTACGGGAGCTAATCAAAGCCGGCTGCATCGCTCCGGGAGAAGTGGATGAAAGGAGTATCGCAGATGTCCAACCTGCCGACCTTGCCGGGTTTACCCAGTGTCATTTCTTCGCAGGCCTTGGTGGATGGTCCCTCGCTCTGCGACAAGCAGGATGGCCCGATGAAAGGCCCGTCTGGACCGGCTCTTGCCCCTGCCAGCCCTTCAGTGCAGCAGGCAAGCGCCGAGGCTTTGCAGACAGCCGACACCTTTGGCCTGAGTTCCGCAGGCTCATTAGCCAGTGCCGCCCTCACACGGTCTTTGGCGAGCAGGTTGCATCCAGTGACGGGCTCCACTGGTTGGATCTTGTATGCGACAACCTGGAAGCAGATGGCTACGCCGTCGGGGCGGTTGTTACCTGTGCAGCAAGCGCGGGCGCGCCGCACATTAGACAAAGGCTGTACTGGGTTGCAGACCTTGCATCCGGACGGACTGGACAAGATTTTCACGTTGAAAGGATGGCCGACGCCAACGGCACGGATGGGGAAGGATGTGCCCTACATGCAGGCACTCCGACAGGACGGCAAGCCGAGACTGGATCAGGTATCGACCGTAGTGTTCGCACATTTTGGGATGCTGCGTGTTGGCTCGCAACTCCTGGACACGATCCGCGGTATGGAAGACCTATCGCACGCCCTTTCCCAAGTCCGCTTGAATCCGGATTTTTGCCGGTGGCTCATGGGATACCCGGCACAGTGGAGCAACTGCGCGGTTATGGCAACGCTCTCTGCGTCCCCCAGGCGCAAGCATTCATAGAAGCATTCATTGACTACACCCTGACAGGGGAAGGAGAAGCACATGATTCAAAGAGAGTTGATTTACAAGATTGCCAATAATATGGGCGTCAAGCCGGAAGAGACAAGGAAATTTCTGAAAGGCTTTACACAGGCCATCCTTGCCGCAGTCAAGGACGAAAAGACAATCAGTATGGAACTGGGTACATTCAAGGTAGTAGACCGCCCCGCCCACAAAGGACGAAACCCACAGACAGGGGAAGAAATAGACATCCCCGCCTGCAAGGTTGTCCGCTTTACGCCCGGCAAAGCCTTGCGTGAGGCAGCAAACAGCAAGTAGACACAAATCACCCGGCCCCTGCATCCCAGTAACCGGCTGCTCCGCAACGCAGGGGTCGGGTCCCCGGAGGGAAACATGGAAGACAAAATGTTTGCCCTGCAAAGACAGGTGCGAGAACTGGAAAAACAAAAGTCTGCCCTGTGCGATGAAATGGCACGGCTGGCAGGTGGCTTGTGTCCCTGGGAGTGGGCAGAAAAACACGGCATGAAGGACAAGCTTTGTAATCCGAGCTGTCGCAAACTGTTCGGGGAGCCCTGTCGGTTGGGTGGCGCATACCACGCAAGGGAACATTGCTGGCACGTGTCTGTCTTCATCTTGCCGGAGGACCTGCGATGAGAATGCACGATGAAGTCAGGTGGCGGGACACCGTGGGCGAGTTTGAGATCGTCACCGTCCGGCACAAGGCAGACAGCTGGACAAGCTCCATCTACCTACCCCGCACGGCTGCCAGTTCCGTTGCCCCTGTGCGCAGGCTCTACGCAGACAACGAGGCAGGCGCACGGGATGCGCACAAGCGCTGCGTCCATGAATGCAAACTTGCCTACAAGGAACAGGACAAGCGATGACCAATGACATGCTCTTGCGCTACGCATGTGACCTGTACGGCCTGCGCCCTCCTCTCAATCAGACCGCCCTATGCGCTCTCATGGGCCAGCTGCTGAAAGATTTCGGCGTCAGCTCCGTGTGGCTGTCCTACACGGTCACTTGCGAGGCATGCGCCCACTGGCAAAAGAATGAGTGCAAGAGACGCTGTACCATGACTGTGCGCAGGGCATGCAAATTTTTTCTCTCCTCCTCCGACGCTCTGGTTCTCATTGTCCAGCAAGGCGAGGTGACACAATGACAGAAGACAGCAATAAGCAAACAGAACTCAAACTGTTAGAAGAGAAGATCCTTGTCCTTGCCAAGAAGCTGGCAGCTCTCGACCTGCGCCGGGCAGAACTGTTGAGCAAAACCCCAGGCGACACAGGCAGTAGAAAAAGCCCCCGTGCCATGCTAAAGCGCAAGACACGGGAGCGGCTCATACTTACAGGGAAATCCGTATGAGTGTGAGTCAAAGAAATGACGGCCGATGGATCGTCAAGTACAAGGATATAGTATCAGGCAAGTGGCGGCAAGCCGCTTTTCAGACCGAAGAAGACGCAAGGAGGTTTGACGACGAAAATCAGTATGACAGGCAAAAAGAAACCCGGCTGACATTAGGGGCTGCGGTTGTGGACTATGTCCGCACTCATGATCTTTGTGATCGCAGGAAACAAATCTATTCCTTTCTAGTCAATGGCTACGATAGAAAGCGGGACGGCAAGCACACCGAAGGGCCTGCCGAGTTTCTTGCTGACAAATTCTGCACTGAGCTGAACAGGCGTGACTTGGAAAACTTCAAGTTTCGCCTTTTAGAGCGAGGCCAGAAAGGGATAACCGTCAACGAAAATATCAGCTGTTTGAAATCTGTACTCTCTTGGGCAGAGTCTGAAGACCTCATTCCTTTCGACCCCTGGAGAAAGTACAGGGTAAAAGTCAAAGACAAGGTACGCCACAAGAACGGTAGTTTCAGGGATTTCCAGGCAGTGTACACAACTCTTCCAGATTATATGCAGTGGGCATGCCGTACCTGTATGGCCCTCTGTCTCAGGCCGGGCAAGGAGCTTGTAAATCTGGAATGGTCCGCTTTCGATTGGGACACCCGTTCGGTGAAGGTTTACATGTCCAAGGTAGACCGTGACAAGACTGTGTATCCGCCGGAATCCTACCTGACAGAAGCATGGGAAAGGTATCAGACAGACAAGGCTGTTGGCCGCAAATATGTCTGCCATGGCAAGAGTACAGCACAGCTAAATTACCCGAGTTTCAAAAGGCGTTGGCGAGAAGTTTGTGTCAAGGTGGGAGTCAAGATAGCGCCCTATGCCATGCGACACCTTGTCGCATCCATGGCACTTGCCGCAGGCGCAGATCTTCCCGGTGTCTCAAAGCAGCTCGGGCACGCCAATGCAGGTATCACTGCGTCGGTCTACGCCAGCGTCGTGGCAGCCGCACAACAGCGCCGGGCAGCACAAGCAAATCCATTGGTGCAACTTGGTGCGGGATCTAAGCAAGAAAACAAATAATCACAGATAGATAGCTTAAAAACATCGCCCATGCGCACAAGCGGAAGCGCCCTCATCTTTGTTCCGGATGCCTGGAAGACGCGCGACATGTGCATACAGGCTGTGCAAAACTTTCCCTGGGCCTATCGTCACGTGCCGGACAGGTTCAGGCGCGACAGGGAGATTTGTTCTGCCGCAGTGCACGGCCACGGAAGCCTCATCAGGGACGTTCCAGGAGACGCCAGGGACGAGATCGTTCGCCGCGCTGCCCTCACAGCCGTACAGGGAAGTTCCGATGCAGTGGCCTTCCTGGACGCCGAGGCAAGGGCTGCAAGGGCAAACCTCGCAAAAAGGCAGGAAAGCCCGCAAAGGGCAAGGGGTCAGGACGCAAGGGTTCAGAGCGCAAGGGTTTTGCCAGCGCAAGCCCAGGGGCTTTTTTCCACCCAGTCCTGCCCCGCAGCCTCCTCTCCCTCGTGGTTTTCATGATATCGGGAAAAACAGGCTGTACTCAAACAAACAGCCAATGCTATTTTTGTGTCATACTCTGATATATTTTGGAAATTTCCTGACATAAAAAGGTAATATTTTGACAAATACATTGTCATGGCCCGAGAAAAGCAGGATATATTTTCAAATTTGCAAGCATTTTCCCCTGTTCAATCCTTGCTTTACGTTTTCCGATCGGATACACAACCAGTCCAGGCGATCCTTAAACAAGGAGGCGGCGCAAATCCCCGTGCACATGCAAGGCAATAGCGCCGAATACCACATATGAAACAGACTCTTCGACACGCAGGGCGCGTTCTTTTCTGCCTTGTCTTCGCCCTTGCCTTCCATTTCCCCTTCCTTGCCCCGGCATCTGCCCTTGAGTACACGGACGAGGTGCGCGGTCCCCTGCCCATACCTCCAGCAGAGAGGAATCTCGTCACCGAGAAGGGCAAGCTCTACTTTGACGTTTCTACCGACAACCGCATACTTGAGGCCGCAGTCTTTGACAGGGATGGCTCCCTGCTCTTTTGCGATGTGACAGGCAAGCGCATCATGCGCCTTGGGGCGGACAAAAAGCTCTCCGAAGTCTACGCCATGCAGGATGGCTATGCGCCCAGCGGCCTTGCCTTTCACAGGGACGGACGACTCTTTGTCGTTGCCAACAAAAGCGGCAAGGATGAAGGCGGCATCTTTGCCCTTGATCTTGCAAGCGGAAAACTTGAGACCATTCTCTCGCCTACCCTTGGCTATCGCCCGAACGATCTGTGCTTTGACAAGAACGGCGGCTTCTACTTCACGGACTTCAGGGGTTCTGCCACAGAGCCCCTTGGCGGCGCCTTCTACGCAAGCCCCGACTACAAGGCCATAACGCCTGTCATTCCCCATCTCGCCAAGGCCAACGGCGTGGCCCTCTCGCCGGACGGAAAGACACTCTACGTCACGGAATTCGCCCGCAACGTCCTGCATCTTGTCATGCTGGCAAGCCCCACAAGGGCACTGCCCACGGGAAGCTTTGTGGCCTATTATTTCACTGGCCCAGGGCCCGACTCCATGCGCGTGGACAGCGACGGCAACCTCTACATCGGCATTGTGCGCCAGGGACGCGTCCTTTGCCTCAACAAGTACGGCATTCCCATAGGCCAGGTGCTCCTGCCAGGCCGCGAAAAGGAGCGCCACATTCGCACAACCTGCATGGCCATCAAGCCAGGCTCCCGGAAGATGCTCATTCTCACAGGCTCGGATCGCGCAAATCATGTGGATGGCTCCCATATCTTCGAGGCAACTGCCTTTGCGCCGGGCCTTTCCCACCCTGTGAATTCCAAGTAAGTTCCTTGGGATCTCTTGACACCTGCTTGGAAAAATGTCTAGGAAAGCCCTTCCATTTGCGAGGCAAGATTCTGGCGCGATCTTTCCTTGGTCCCTGCCACATATATACTACACATTGAACGGAATGCGACAATTGCAATACAGGGCTTGCCATTGAAAAAGACAGGCTTTTCTGCACATTTTTCCCTGCACTCCGAAAAAAAACTGAGCGAACTTGGCAAAGCTTGAACCTGTCTTCTTGAGAGTGCTTTTTCACTCTTCTTGAAGTTCTTGCTTCTTCTCGTTCCATGCATTTTCCTTGGACTGACCGAGGCTGCAAAACAGGGATAAAGAAAATGCTCCTTGACAGTATGTAAGGCATGTGACACTATTCGCCAGCAATTTTTCTTCATAACCTTCCAACCGTAAAAGGAGTGCTATTATGCCAAATCAGGATATCATGCAGCAGGCTCTGGAAATTGCCCGTGCACAGGCGGGTGTCCGTCCCATGACTGCAGCCGAGGTTGCAAGCTACGTGTCCGAAGTTGCCCATGCTCTTGAAGCCACAATCGAGGGCGATGGCAGCACGACTGCTCCTGTTGTGGATCCCAAGCGTTCCATTGGCGAATCCTATGTGACCTGCCTTGAATGCGGCAAGAAGTTCAAGGTGATGACCATCCGTCATCTGAAGACCCATGGCCTGACCGCCAGGGAATACAAGGCCAAGTGGGGCCTGAAGAAGGACGTCTCCCTCACCGCCAAGGGTCTTGTTCGCATGCGCCGCAAGAAGATGCAGGAAATGCGTCTGTGGGAGCGCAGGGGCCAGAATATGGACTAGTGCCGGAAAGACGGCATCACTTTTCTTGTGCTGGCTACTTTTGCCAGACACAGCAAAAAACGAAGGGGATCTGCAGGCAAATGTTTGCGGATCCCCTTTCTTTATCAAGCGCGCCGTAAAACTTCTCCCTTCAGGGGGGAGGATATAAGGCGCCCCTAGCTTGGCAAGTTTGCCTTTAGTTGGGAGTTCTTTGGGATTCGATATACTGCTTAAGGACGGAGAGCGGCGCTCCACCGCAACTGC